>CABUIY010000005.1 GCA_902491765.1 uncultured Collinsella sp.
GGTCTTTTGGTTATTCTTCTACCACTTCCGATGGCTCCCCCTATGAGAAGCGCGTGAACGCCAAGGGGCGTGTGCTGAGCGATGAATGCATAGCGGACGAGGTGCCGTTTGAGATTCCTGATAGCTGGGAATGGGTAAGACTGGAAAGCGTTGCCACGTATATTCAGCGAGGCAAATCCCCAAAATATTCGGTTATCGAGAAATATCCTGTAGTCGCCCAGAAATGCAACCAATGGAGCGGCTTTTCGCTCGAAAAGGCGAAGTTCGTAGACCCCGAAACGGTATGCAAGTATGGAGATGAGCGCATTCTCAAAGATGGTGACCTCCTCTGGAATTCGACGGGCCTCGGCACGTTGGGCAGAATGGCAATCTACGATTCGTCGAAGAACGAGTACGGCTGGGCCGTTGCTGACAGTCATGTAACCGTGATTAGGACATGCAAAGATTGGCTCGATTATCGGTTTGCCTTCGCTTATTTTGCAGGCCCAACGGTTCAGTTGGTTATCGAAGACCAAGCCAGTGGCAGTACGAAGCAAAAGGAGCTTGCACAGGAGACGGTCAAGAGCTATTTGATCCCCATTCCGCCTTTGGCCGAGCAGCGCCGCATCGTCGAGCGTGTAAACGAGCTCATGCCCCTGGTCGGGGAGTACGGGAAGCTCGAGGACGCCCGCGAGGAGCTCGACGCCACATTGCCCGGCCGCTTGCGCAAGTCCGTGCTGCAGATGGCGGTGCAGGGCAAGCTCGTGTCCCAGGACCCTGGCGACGAGCCCGCGAGCGTCCTGCTGGAGCGCATCCGCGAGCAGCGCCGTCAGCTCGCCGCCGAGAAGAAGATGAAAGCGACCAAAGGTGGCGAGTCGGTCATCTTCACCGGTTCCGATGGCCGCCGCTATGAGAAGAGAGTAGACGCCAAGGGCCGCGAGTCCGAACCCGTCTGCATAGAGGACGAGATCCCGTTCGAGATACCGGCGAGCTGGGAGTGGGCAAGGCTGGAAAGCGTCTGCAGTTTAATCAGGGGATCTGGTATAAAGCGCGCCGACGTTATGGCTGACGGTTTGCCGTGCGTCAGATACGGCGAGCTATACACAACCTACGAAACTTCAATAGTCGATGTGGCCTCTCTCACGAGTAAAGAGATATTCGATGTTTCAAAGAAGCTTGAGCCAGATGAGGTTCTCGTTACCCTTACGGGCGAAAACGATATTGACATAGGGCGTGCCGTTTACAATGCATCTGGAAGCGTCTTGGCATTCGGCGGCGACCTTCTTGCACTAAAAGGAAGAAAAGTTCGAGGGGATTATCTCGCAATGGCCATTAACTCAAGCGCCGTTGGCTCGCAAAGGACCAAAGCTTCGACAGGCAATATCATTGTTCACCTGTCAGCTGCGAAGGTTAGCCGTTTCCTCGTCCCTCTTCCACCCCTTGCCGAGCAAGCGTGCATTGTAGAACAATTTGAGACGTTGCTAAGCATTATCGCCTAGCTGTTTTCATAGCATCGTCGAAAGGATGATGCCATGAAAGCGTTTGCTCAGTACTTGCAGGAAAAAGGTTATGCAGAGAACACGATTAGCTCGTATACATTTGCGATTGACCAGCTAACCAATAGAGCTCAACCTCTTACGAACCAGTCGCTTCTTGCTCACAAGGAGTGGCTGGTTTCTTCGTTTGCGCCGAAGACCGCCAACAATCGCATCGGAGCGATAAATGCCTACTTGGATTTCATCGCATTTGACGGGATCAGGCTCAAAGGGGTTCGCATTCAGCAGAAGCCGTTTCTCGACAACGTTATAAGCAATGAGCAGTATTTCCAGATGAGAGACGGCTTGAAGCATGACGGCGATTGGTTCTGGTATTTCATCGTTCGGTTTCTCGTATGCACGGGCGCTCGTGTAGGCGAGCTAAGGCAATTCAGGGTTTGTCATGTTAACGCTGGTTACATGGATATTATTTCCAAAGGCCAGAAGCTCAGAAGAATATGGATTCCGCAGACCCTGCAACGCGAATGTGCCGCATGGAAAGACGGAGCGGTTTCAAGTGATTTGCTGTTTTCAGGCAAGAGCAACAAGGCCATTACTTCGCGGGGCATATCTCTCGGTTTAAAACGCATTGCACTACGCTATGGTATCGACCAAGATGTCGTATATCCGCATTCATTTCGACATCTGTTTGCAAAGAATTTCATTGCAAACAATCCAGACATCGCCCTCCTTGCCGACCTCATGGGGCACGAAAGCATAGAGACAACCAGAATCTATCTGCGGCGCACTGCCGACGAGCAGCGTGCCGCAGTCGACAAAGCTATTGATTGGTGATTTGCGACAGCACCGCTTCAAGTTGAGTAACGATGCGGCACTGTTCAGCAAGGGGCGGGATGGGTATTAAATAGTTCTTGACCGTCTCCTGTGCAAGTTCCTTCTGTTTCGTGCTGCCACTGGCCTGATCCTCGATGACCGACTGAACCGACGGCCCAGCGAAATATGCGAAGGCGAACCGATAATTGAGCCAATCTTCACGCGTTCTAATCACGGTTACATGACTATCCGCAACGGCCCAGCCGTACTCGTTCTTCGACGAATCGTAGATCGCCATCCTGCCCAGAGTGCCAAGACCAGTCGAGTTCCAAAGGAGATCTCCATCTCTGAGAATGCGTTCATTTCCATACTTGCATACCGTTTCGGGATCGATGAACTTTGCCTTCTCAAGCGAGAAACCGCTCCACTGATTGCATTTCTGGGCAACCACTGGGTGTTTCTTGACTGTAGAGTATCTCGGCGACTTGCCTCGCTGAATGTACGTGGTAACGCTTTCCAGCCGCGCCCACTCCCAGCCCTCTGGGATCTCGAACGGGACCTCGTCTTCGATGCAGGCGGGCTCGGACTCGCGGCCCTTGGCGTCTACTCTCTTCTCATAGCGGCGGCCATCGGAACCGCGGAAGATGACGGACTCGCCGCCCTTGGGGGCCTTCATCTTCTTCTCGGCGATGATCTGACGGCGCTGCCCGCGGATGCGCTCCAGCAGGGTGCTCGCTGGCTCGTTCGACGGGTCCTGCGGTACCAGCTTGCCTTGCACCGCCACCTGGAGCACCGACTTGCGCAGGCGTTCGGGCAGAGCTGCGTCCAACGCCTCGCGGTCATCCTCTAGCTTTCCGTACTCCTCGACCAAGGGCATGAGCTGATTCACGCGCTCGACGACGCGGTACTGCTCGGCGAGAGGTGGGACGGGAACAATTAGGTTGGATGCTTTAGTGGCGCTCAACCCTTCTTTTGTTGCTCCGACCTGCCCGACCATTATTGCCGCCTGGATGAGAGGGGAAACGATTGCAATATGAAGATAGTGATTAAGAGTGCTGTCGACAGGCCGCATGATTAGTACGTGCTGGTTTACATCGGCTTCCTCAAACGGATTGGGGACAATCGCGCAGCGGCCTATTGAGGCACCTGTGATGTTAAGCAGTATGTCGTTTGGCAAAACGTGGCTGCCGCGTTTTTTAAACAATGAATATGCAAAATGTGCGACGTCCTCGAGTTTAAGCCCTTCGTTGTGAACGTTTTGGGACCTTATTAGAAGCGGTCCTTCATCTTGGTAAACCTTGCGACCACCAGCGGGAGTGCTGCCTGAGCCCATCTTAGTAAATAGCGTCGATAGCCTCACCCACGCCCACCCCTTGGGCAGCTCCTCAAGCGGCGCTTCATCCGCAATGCACGTATCGCTCAGCACGTGCCCCTTGGCATCAACGCGCTTCTCATAGGGGGAGCCATCGGAAACGGTGTAGATGATGCTCTCGCCACCCTTGGGGAACTTTGCTTTCCCTTCTGCTATAAGCCTATGCTTCTCTTCACGAATCCGCTCAAGCAGCACGGTTGCAGGCTCGTCCGAGGGGTCTTGCGGCACGAGCTTGCCTTCGACCGCCATCTGCAGAATCGAGTTCTTCAGGTCTTTTGCCTTCATCTACGCCTCGATTCCGAGGATCTCGCAGATCTGAGCAAGCTTGCTGTCGATCTCGGCATCGAGAGCGGCGCGTCGAGCGCGGTAATCGCGAATCAATTCGTCAGGAGGCAAAATCTCCTCCTCCTCGTGCGGGTAACCGCACAAATCGAAGTTGAAGCTTCCCGCCTGCAACTCCTCGACCGTATAAAGCTTCGCCTTGGGATTGCCATCTTCTTCTATCTCCTCGCGACTCGCCCACCAGCTGCGAACGTTGTTGAAGTGCTCGGGCTTGATCGGCTTGGTTTTCGAAAAATGCTTATAGCCGTCGGGCATGTCCATGCGATAGAACCACACGCCCTCCGATTTCTTAGCGTGATCGAAGAAGAGGATGTTGGTGGTGATGGGGGTATAGGGCGCAAAGACGCTCTGCGGCATGCGCACGACGGTATGCAGGTTGAATTCCTCGATGAGACGGCGCTTGATTTCTATTTTCGCCGCATCCTGACCAAACAAGAAACCGTCGGGGATGATGACCGCCGCGCGACCGTTTTTCTTGAGTCGATACAGGATGAGCGCAAGGAACAAATCGGCCGTTTCCGAGCTGCGAAGGGCCGTTGGAAAGTTGTTCTGAATCGACGTTTTCTCGGATCCGCCGTACGGTGGGTTCATGAGCACCACGTCGAACTGACCACCTTCTTTGTGGCGATAATCACGAACGTCATGTTCGAGCGAGTTGTCGTGAAAGACCTGCGGGTTATCGATATCGTGCAGCAGCATGTTGGTGATGCACAGCAGATACGGCAGCTGCTTCTTCTCGATGCCGTAGATCGACTTCGAGTAGAGCTCTTGATCTGCAGGCGTTTTCACCTGCTTCGCGAGCAGCTTCAATGCGCTGGTGAGGAACCCGCCCGTTCCGCACGCAAAGTCGGCGACGGACTCTCCGAGCTTGGGATCGAGCATCTCCGCCATGAAGTCAGTGACGGCGCGAGGCGTGTAAAACTCGCCCGCGTTACCTGCGGATTGCAGGTCTTTCAGGATGGTCTCGTAAATCTCGCCGAACGCATGACGCTCCTTGTATTCGGTGAAATCTACGGCGTCGTCAATCGCGTTGACCACCTGGCGAAGCAGGATGCCGTCCTTCATGTAGTTGTTGGCGTCGGTGAATGCCGCCTTCACGACCACTTGGCGCAGCGGCGCATCCCGAGCAAGTTCAAGGCCCGCCAGCGTTTTGAAGAGATTGTTGTTGATGAAGTCAAGAAGCTCGTCGCCGGTTAGGGCGTTGCCATCTTTCGCATCAGGCGCCCAGCTGTGCCAGCGCAGGCGATCGGGAATGATCGATTTGTACGAATCGTCGTGGAATTCCCATTCCTCTTCCTTCGCATCGTAGATTTTCAGGAAGAACAGCCATGTCATCTGTTCGATTCGCTGAGCGTCGCCGTTGATGCCCGCATCGTTGCGCATGATGTTCTGGAGTGTTTTGACAAGGGATCCCAAAGCCATGCTTTATAAGCCTTCCTAAGCCGAATAGAGCGCATTTTCCAACGTTTGCGCAGCGTACATAAACTCTTTCTTGCCCCCGAACGCTTTGCATATCTTCATGGGGCTTCCGAAGCGCCTGAACTCCTCAAGGTCGAGAATCCTGGTGTCGTCCAAGTCTACAAGGTTCGAGGTGGCGTATTTGTCGAGAAGCGCCTCGAGCACATCGCGTGCAAGGCCGGTGTATTCGTACAGATACCCCTTCTTCTTCACATTGCTGGCCCTCTCGCTCCTCGTAAGCGGTTTCTGGTCGTAGGCGATATGGCAGATAAGGTCGAAGTCGCTCATCTGGTCTTGACCGGACTCCTTACGAAGCTCGTCGAGGAACACCCCGCGATCCCTCAGTTCATCGATGATCGCCTGCTTGCGGTCCTCGGCATTCCAAACGACAAGGAAATGGTCTAGCGTGTCGTATTCGCCGCGAATGTTCTTCCGCGTATAATCCTTGAGGCTTTCCGTGACGAGTTCGCCGGAAACCGAATAGTACTCGACACGTTCGGAGGCGATTTCGACGGGAACGCCATGGACATAGTATTTGACGTGCTTGCCGTCGATGTCCATCTCGCCGCCGTCCAGCACGTTATCGGGGTCGGGTAGAGGCGAAACGTCGGGAGGGCTGTCGGGTTCGTCGGCATCGGGCGCCATGGGACCGTCGGGTGCGGGCTCGAACACCTGCACCGGCTCGCCATCGAACGCCGGGTCGGCGAACATGCGCGACGCATCGCGGAAGTCGAGGATGGTGAAGTAGAGCTTGCCGTACGGCTCGCAGATGCGGGTGCCGCGCCCGACGATCTGCTTGAACTCCGTCATTCCCTGCTCGCCGTAAACGTTGTCCAGCACGACGAGCTTGCACGTCTTGCAGTTCACGCCCGTGGTGAGCAGCTTCGACGTCGTGACGATCGTCGGGTATTTCTCATCGGGGTCGATGAACTCGTCGAGCTTCGCCTTGCCTTCTTTCGAGTCGCCGGTGATGCGCATGATATACGTGGGGTGCTCTTTGACGATGTCGCTATTCTCGTTGACTAAAGCCTCGCGCATTCGTTCCGCATGGTCGATATCGACGCAAAAGACGATGGTCTTCGAATATCTGTCCGTCTCCTTGAGGAACTGGGTGATCTTGCTCGCCACAACCTCCGTCCGCTCCTTGATGACGAGCTCTCGGTCGAAATCCTGTTTCTCGTAAACGCGGTCGTTTATTAGTTCGCCGTTGTCGTCAATAGTACCGGCTTGGGGACGCCAGCCATAGACGTCGACGTTCGGCTTCACGCGAACAACCTGATACGGGGCAAGGAAGCCGTCCTCGATTCCCTGCTTTAACGAATACGTGTACACAGGTTCACCAAAGTAATCGATGTTCGACACATCCTTCGTTTCCTTCGGCGTGGCCGTCATGCCGATTTGCACGGCGGAGCTAAAGTACTCGAGAATCTTGCGCCAAGCGGAATCATCGGCAGCGCTGCCGCGATGACATTCGTCGACGATGATGAGGTCGAAGAACTCGGGACTGAATTCCCTGAATATCTCCTCCCCGTCGGTGCCAACGAGCTGTTGGTAGAGCGCGAAGTAGATTTCGTACGCCGGATCGAGCTTGCGATGCTCCACCTTTGTGATCACCTTGCGGAGCGGCTTGAAGTCGCCGTCTATGGTCTGGTCGACCAGGATGTTCCTATCGGCAAGATAGAGGACTTTTCTTGCCATGCCCGCTTCGCGCAGACGATGCACAATCTGGAAGGCCGTATACGTTTTACCTGTGCCCGTGGCCATGACAAGGAGAACCCTGTCTTTGCCGTTCGCCACGGCCTCAACGGTTCTGTTGACGGCGTTTCGCTGATAATAGCGGGGCGAGTTACCACCGTGCTCGTAGTAGTAAGGCGAAGTGACAATCTCTTCCGCCTTTTGCGTTGCAATGCCCTTCGAGGCGCGGTAGCGACCCCACAGCTCTTCGGGGGTCGGGAACTCATCCACGGCCAGACGGCGGACTTTGCCAGTGGTGAAATCATGCTCGGCGAATCCTTTGCCGTTCGAGCTGTAAGCGAACGGCACATCCAAGGCGATTGCGTAATCCATTGCCTGCTGCAGACCAGCTTCGACCGTGTGCTCCGAATCTTTAGCCTCGACGATAGCAATTGGCATGTCCCGCTTGTACATGAGCAGGTAGTCGGCCTTCTTAGGCTTCTTTCGAGTGTGGAGCCCTTTACGAACAACTATCTCGCCATCGGTGAAATAGTATTCAGTGAATATCTGCCTGTCAGCATCCCATTTTCTTTTGAGCGCTGGGTCAATCAGTTTCAGGCGCACATCTGATTCGTTCACTTCGCAGCCCTCCTTACTACCTCTTCAGCTAACAATGCCGAGATGAATGCGCTTGCGGACACGCAATCTCGCTTGGCCATTTCGGTCACGGCGCGCTTAAGGTCGGGAGTGACGGCGAAGATGATTCGATCGGTCTTCTTGCCATTCAGAAGTTCTTGCCTGAGCTCGGTTTCGTCCATTGCCTGTCCTTTGGATGCTCGGGTTCCGATGCGACCGTTTTGTTGCATCACTGTTATATAAGTTTAGCATAGCAACGACTTTGACCTGCGGAGTTGCGAAAACGTAGTCGCATTTCGATGTTTACGGCAACAGCGTAAACGCGGTGATTAAAAGATATTTTCGCACATGACCAGCTCAAAACCGTGGCAGGCTTGCCTGCCAGCGCACCCGCCGTAGGCGGAACCCTTATCCTGCATCAGCACCTCCAGGGGCTGATATATCCCATACGCCCGACCGGCGCGGAGGTTGAAAACGGGGACTCCCAAGGGCACGCCCTTGAGCGCGATGGGGTCAGGGGAAGCGGCGCGAGCTTCCCCTGACCGCCTTGCCAGCCTTTAACGATGAGGCCAAGAAGATGCAGAGCACGAAAAAGGCCCGCCGAAGCGGGCCTGCCCAGAAAGGGCTGCAAAGGAGGCTAAGCCTCTCCCAGGGCGTTGATATGATGTCGAATCATGGCCTTCCCGCCATCGAAGATCACGAGGGCGACCTCGTCGAAGCGAATTCGACTGTCGGGAATCGGCTCACCTTGCCGCTCGAACCAGGCGATGGCATCGGCTTCCGCCTCCTTCCGGTCCATGACCTCAGCGGGAAACCCCTTCTCGTTCGCCTCCCTGGCGACGACTCTCGCGAAAACGATGTCGCCGTCATCTACGGCCACCAAGCTGATGCATTCGCCCGACAGCCTGCCGATGATTCGATAGCTCTTGCGCTCCAAAAGCAGCGCCGCCATCTCGATCGCCCTCTGCTTGAGCTCATCTGCGTTGTTCATGATGCCTGCCTCCTTAGGCTTCGGGGCCCGCCTTTCGAGCCCTGTGCCCTGCGCGGCGCTCGTCGGAAAGCGGATGCGCAAGGAACCAAGCGAAACCGCAAGGCTTGAGTTTTCACGGTTCTGCGAAGCGGGTTCGTGAAAAGTTTTCGCGCCTTGCGCGGCCGCGACGACGTGCGACCCTGCAGGGCGTCAGGGAACGCAAGGCGCGACCCGAATCAGGTGGCGGCGGCAGTCCCGGCAACGTAGCTCACAAGAAGCGCGGGTCAGACGCCTCGGCGATTGCCTGGGCGATGTCGACTTCGGCTTCCGCGGCGTCGCCAATGCGCCATGTCTTGGCAGGTTCGGAGTTCTTGGCCTCGCGGTTCGGAGCAAGGCTTGCGCGCGTTGCGGCGTCCGGTTCCCTGCCGCCAAGGCCGATGGCGTCGCCCGCGTACGTCTTCGAGACCGGCAGGGAACTGCACGCGTAGGCCTGCCCGCCTTTGATGACGAGGTGCCCGGTCCGCCAATCCCATTTGGCAAGGTCCTCAGGGCGGAAGAGCTTCGCCTCGTGATAGCTTACGGAAGTGCTGCTGCCTCCCCCGTTGGCCGACTTGCTGATCGAGCGCGTCTTCGTCTCCACCGTGTAACAGCCGAGCTGGTCCGAGTAATGCTTGCAGGTCCTTGCGTCGTTGGCGGCCAGGAACAACGTGGTGTCGAGGTTGTTGAAGATGCCGGGCGCGTCCTCGCGGTACGTCGCCTCAACCTGCGAGCGGTCCTGGCACACGAACACAAGGTGCATCCCGAGCGAGCGCACGATGCTCACAGCCTTCTGAAGCCCAGGGATCTTGGGAAGCTGCGGGAATTCCTCGAGAATCCAGTACACGGGACGGTCCAGCGTCCCGCCGCAGCGCCGCTCGGCGAGGCGGCGCAAGCCGTCCATGGTCTGCGAGACGAACGCCGCCACCAGGGCGTCGTACGCGGTCGACGAGCTGTTGAACCTGATATAGAGGGCCACCTTGCCGCCGAGGAAGTCTTCGGCCGAGAAGTCGCTCCTCGCGAGCATGGGGCTCACGGCGGGGTCGGCGTAGACGTTGAGCACGGCGGCGAGGTTCACGCGGAATCCGCCGTACGTCTCGGCCGGTGCGTAGGCGACGTGCTCGAGCGAGAGCCTGGCCGACGAACCCGCGGGGAGATTCTCGGCTATCCGCTGCAGCCGCTCCTGATCCATCGCGGCAATGGCCGCAACGGTTGACAGGTTGCGCGCGTCGTCCGGCACGTCGGGGCTCTGCGCCACGTAGGCGGCAACGCCTGAGAACAATATGCGCGCCGCCTGGGTCCATATTGCCGTGGTCTCTCGCCGTTCGAGCACGAGCGTATCGGCCAGAATGCGCACTTCGCCGGGCAGCTCGGAGGGGTGCCTGCCGTTGAGACCTTTCGCACAGTCGATTGCGGGCTGCAGCGGCAGCCACCCGTCGCTTCGCGCGGCGTCGGAGAAGTCGATGCACACGCGCATGTAGCCATGCCCCTCGGCGTAAGCCCCGGTGAGGTCGTGCAGTTCGCCCTTGGGGTCGAGGGCGATGAACGAGAAATCGGAATTCACAAGGTTGATCAAGGAGGGCGCGAGGCAGCTGGACGTCTTGCCCGCGCCGGTGCCGCCGATTACGAGCGCGTGCCTGATATCGTCGACGAGCAAGCGCTTCCCATCAGGGCCCACGCCGCCAACGACGAGCCCCGGCGAGGCCTTATCGGCATCGCACATGCCGAACTCGCGCTTCAGGGCGATGGGGCGCGACTCCAGGCGGCTCGACCCGTACGACCTGTTCGGCGACGGCTTCTCGCCAAGCCATGCGCCGCTGTGGAAGGCGCGGTAGCTATGCGCGGCGAGCGCAACCGCTGCCGTTACCGCAACGACGGTCGCCACGGCAAGGACGCTCGCCTCGTCCGGCAACTCAGCCTTCTGCCCCGCCGCATGTGTAAACGTCTTCAGAAGCTGCGCGATTGTCGGTGAAAGGACATCGCCTGCGAGCGACGGGTAGAGAAGCCTGGTTGCGAAATACGCGAAGGCTTCGAAGATGGTTGCGTAGAGAAGGAACTCCGCGAAAGGGCGCGGAAGCTTGTTGAAGCTTTTCTGTCTTGGCACGACCGTTTCTCCTTACAGTTTTGGGACGGGGACGCGGATTGGTATTTGCTTCTCAATCAGAGATCCGGGCGCGCGGGTGCCGATAAGGCGCTCGGCGTGCGCGATCGCCGCGCCCAGCGCGCGGGCAGCCAAGGCAAGGGTTTTCTGGCCGACCTCGTCGCCGTAGTCGCCTTTGCCGCCATCGGAAAGAGCCTGCCTTGCCAGCACCGCAGCGCCCTTTGCGTTCGCCGAAAGCGACGATTGCACGGCATCGGCCTCCCTGCCGACGCTCGGCAGCCTGCGCAGCACGTTCTTGCCAAGAGGCGTGCCGGCGCATGCATCAGCACGCAGGGCGCTTGAGAGGCTTTTCATCTCATCGTCATCGAGGCAGCTGAAAACCTCTTCGGCAAGCTGCCAGGCGCGCTTGCGTGCGGGCGGCCCCAATTCCATCCAAGCCTCCAGCCCGACCTCAGGCTTGGCGGCGACGGCGGCGCTTTCGGCGTTCCCGACATTGGAGATGAGCGCGTTTCCAAGCCTCGTTTTCAAATCGGCCTCCGCCGCCGAGACGTAGGCCTCGAGCTCCGCCCCTTCGAGCCCTTTCAGCTCGGCGTAGCCCAGCACGGCCTTCTCGTAGCTGGCGCGCAGCTCCTGCATACGCTGATCGGCTTCGACGGATTGCCGCACTGCGGCATCCACTTCGGAGACTGCTTCCCGATGGAACTTTGCCAGCTTCGCGTATTTCAGCGAGCCTTCGTTCGGCAGCGCCTCGACCACGGCTTTCCGCTGGGCATCGTCAAGCCCTATGCCCCTCATTCGCGCCACGAGTTCGTCTCTTGCCTGGGTACGTTGCAAGCTGAGCTCGTCTCGCTGGGGCTTCAAAACGGCGGCGCGCAGGGCGTCGTTCGCCCGGCGCATCTTCTGCTTGGGAAGCAGGCTGTTGAAATCTCCCGTTTCGTCCCATGTGAAGACGTGGCAGTGCAGGTTGTTCTCTTGGTTGACGTGGTAGGCCGCAACCCAACGGATGTTCTGTGGCTCCATGACCCCAAGGGACTCCACATACCTCGGCCACTGGCTTCGCAGCAGTCGCTCCCAATCCTGTTTTGTCGTGAGACCGAGCCCCTCGGCGTCCTCGCGGCGCACGGTCACCACGCTGGTCACTATCGCCGATTCCGTGTTTTTGAGCTCGCGCTGGATCCCCGCACGCTCCGGCACGCCCCGGGCGTCGAACAGCGCGTGGCCCTGATTGGGCTCGGGAACGGAACCGGGTCTGTAGCTGATGTATCCGAGCTTCGCCATTCGCGCGTTCTCACGCTCGATGCGCAAGTCGTCGTCGCTTTTCATGGCGACCGCGCCGGGCCTGTTCGCGATGTAAAGAAGCCGACTTCCGCCAATCGCGCCGTGGCCTGCGGAGCCCGAGAGCATGACTCGGTGATTCACCACGATCTTCGAGCCCGGCACGGCTAGCCTTCTCGCTTGACGTCGGCGTACGCGCGGCCGGCCTGCAACTCGCCGCCCCGCTTTGCATAGAAGGCCCAGAGCTCCTCCGCGGGAACGTCCTTCCAAGCGGGGATGATGGCGCGGGAGACGTCGTTGAGCATGGCCGCCACCTGCAGGCTAGCCTTCGTCCCGCGGCTGCAGACGCGTGCCACGCGCTCCTCCAGCACATCGTTGCGGCTGTCCATGTCCTCGCGCAAAATGTTGAATTCCGCTTCTATTACATCGCGCACCAGCTTGCCCACCGGAGTTGCGAACACGCTGAGAGACTCGCAGGCCAGGCCCTTCTCCAACAGGTCGCGCACGGCGTCGCTCTCTTTCATCCCGGCCGATGCGGCGTACGAGGTTATGCGCTTGTCGAGCACCGGGTCGATGCGCAGGCTGCGAACCTTCTTCTTCGTTGCCATTGATTGCTCCTTGATACGAAAAACGGGCGCGGGCCATAGTCCGCGCCCGTATGCCTAGCCTTCCTGACCGTCCGTGACCCAATACTCTGCGTAACCGGCCAGATCGAAATACCCAGGCTCGGGGGCCTTGCGCCACTCGTCGACGTTGGCGTACCCGCCCTTGCCGTCGGGAACGGGTTCTACTTTTTGCTTCAGGATCTCGCGATATTCTGGCCACGCCTTCGCGATCTCCTCATCGATCCGGTCCAAATCGGGGTCGCGGCGAAGCTCGTTGACATCTTTGCCGACGAGGAAGTACGCGAATCGCGGCGTTCCCTCAGGCGCGTTGCGCACGCTCACCGCACAAACCGACTGGGCTTGCGTCGCCTTGTCGGGGTTGACGACGATCCATTCGCCTTCCTTGAGCTGAACCGTACGACCGTCGGCGATCACGTGATAATCTACATGCTTGACGTTGCTCATGGTTTTGCCTTTCTTCCATGGTTGATTGATTCGATGACGGCAAGTGACGGGAATGACGGCACACACGCACCAGGCACAACCGTCACTTGCCGTTTGCCTTTAGCTGGTTTGGATACGGCGATGACGGCGCACCTCTGTGCCGGATTCCCGTCATCGCCGTCATTTGCCGTCACGGCAGCAGCGAAAGCTCGATGCTTCGGCTGCTGCCGGTGCGGCTCCGGCCGAACGACACACCCTGCTGGCAAAGCCATTCGTTGTGCTGCGCCAACTGCTTGCCCAGCACTGCAGGGCTGACGCCGTCGATGCCGACGGCCTCGATTAGCTCGCTGGCGGTTCCGGACCAACGGCAAATCCCATTGGCCAGCCAGCCGACGATGGCCTTCACTGCATCGGGGACACCCGCCTCATAGGCCTCGGCCTCGGTGAGCTGCTCGACGAACTCCCAACGCATGCCATCGCGGCGGAGCACGAGTTCGGCGTACTCGACGTCACGCCCCGTGACCGAGAGCCTGCAGTCCGAGGAGCTGCGCTTCTCCTTCTGCATCACCATCATGCCGTCGACCGCGCCGCTGATCGCAGTGGTGCCGCTTATGTCCATGAACTGGTCGCTGGCGCTTTCCGCTTTCCGCAGGTGGTGCACGATCATCACGCAGACGTCGTGGCGGTCGGCGAACGACTTGAACTGCCGCAGGTCAGCGTAGTCGTTGGCGTAGCTATAGTCGCCGGAGTTGCCGCGCGCCACTTGGAGCGTATCCACGACAAACAGCTTTGTGCCGGGATAATCGAGCAAAAGCCCCTCCAGCTGTCCGATGAGGCCCTCTGCGAGCGTGGCCGCCTGCGGCACCAGGCGGAAATCATCCACGCTCTCGTCGGCGAGAGACCACAAGCGATGCTGCAAGCGGTACTTGGTGTCCTCCAGGCAAAGATAGATCGCACCCGCCTGCACCGTGGCCTTCTCAAGGAACGGCTGGCCCATCGCCACGCTTTGGCAGAGCTGCAGGCAGAGGATAGACTTCCCGAACTTCGGGGGCGAGCAGAGCAGATTGGTGGAGCTCGTGGGCAGAAGCCCTTCCACCAGCCACACGGGCGGCTTCAGCACCTCTTCCATGAGCTCTTGTGCCCCAATGGATTCCAGCTTAGGAAGCATAGCGATCACCACCTTCCACGTTCTGTGAGACGCGGCAAACGCACCAGCGGCCGCGATAGTCACGGGCCATGGTGAAGCCCATCGCCCCGCAGAAGGCGTCGAGCTTGTCCTCCAGGCCGAACAGGTAGCTAAGGAGCTCGCCTTCGTCTGGCCAGTGATCGAAACCGTGACGGGCAAGCAGGCGCTTCTGCTCCTCCAAGCTGTGAAAGTAGCTAGTCTCCATGGTCCGCCCCCTCGATTGCGGGGCGGCGATGCGCTATCATGCGCTTCGGCGCGGGGGCCGGCGCGTCTTTTCCAGGGACGAGCGCCGGTTCCTGCTGCTGGGTTGCCTGTTCCATAGGCATCATTTCCTTTCTGCTAGCGCCGAACCATCGTCTTGACGGCGGCGTCTTCCTTTTCTACATCCGCGATTTCGGGCTCGACGCCCAAGGCGGCGAAGGTATTCGCCAGAATCTCGAGCGTCGCTTCGAGTTCAGGGCTCACACCCGTCCCGTCGCGGATGCGGCGCAGCTCGCGATAGGCCGCGTCCATGTGCTCGCGCAGCGCCTTCTGCAGGCGGCTGCTGGGCACGACCGTCACCTTGCGGTTGAGCAGGCGCGCGGTGATGTAGTCCTGCTTGGTCATGCCGCTCATGGCTACCTGTGCGTCGATGAGCTGCGCCTCCTCGGGCGAGACCCGGAACGCGACGGTGACGCTGCGACGGCGACCGTGCTGGTCAAGGTTCACCTCGCTCATGTCGTTCACCTCCCTTCCAGGTTCTCGAGGGCCCTCGCCATATCAGCCTGAACGTTCGGGAACAGGTCGGCGTAACGATAAGTGATGTCCACGGCCTCGTGTCCCATGCGGTCTGCAATGGCCAACGCGCTGAATCCGAGGTCGATGAGCAGCGAAACGTGGCTACGTCGGATGTCGTGGATACGGATGACCTTCACGCCCGAAGCCGCACAACCGCGGCGCATCTCGCGGTAGAGGTAGCTTTTCGTGACTTTGAACATGCGCTCATCCAGCTGTATGTCTTCAAGGGCGATGAATTCCTTAACCTCGTCGATAACGAAATCAGGCACGGCTATCGTACGTATAGACTTCGCGGTTTTAGGATCGGTGATGACATCTTCGCCGTGAATCCGCTGATAAGAGCGGGTTATGCGCAGCATGTTCTTGCTGAAGTCGAAGTCGCTCGGCATCAGCGCCAGAAGCTCGCCTTCACGGATGCCGGTGAAGTACAGCAATTCGAACGCCGTAAAAGACAAGGGCTTGTCCATAACGGCGTCGGCGAACCTCAGGTACTCATCTTTAGTCCAAAAGTCAACGTTCAGAGGTTTCGCCTTCTTGACCTTATCGACCTTGGCGTATGGGCTCTTCACCAGACCGTAGTACTTTACGGCGTGGTTCAGAATAGCGCTAAGCTGATTCGCAACGGTACGAATGTAGGTCTTGCTGTAAGGTTTTCTCGTGCTTGGAATCACCGCCTTGGCCAGATGATTCTGCCAGGCAATGACGTCTTGCGCTGTTATCTCATCGAGCTTCTTCTGACCGAAAAACGGCAGAATCTTGTTCTCGATGATGGCCCGCTTTGTTAGCCATGTGTTCAGCTTGACCTGCGGCTTTTTATCGGCCTCGTAGACCTCAACGAAATCCGCAAACGTCATCTGAGGTGAACCTTCGGCCTTCAGGAGGCATTCGCGCTCCCACTTCTTTGCCTCAGCTTTAGTTGCAAAGCCACGCTTATGCTTTTTGCGACGCTCTCCGAAGCAGTCACGGTACCAGCACTGAACCTCCCAAGTGCCGTTAACCGACTTCAACACCGCCATCGCGCTTCGCACCGCCCTTCTCGGGCTGAGTGAAGTAAGCGGTCTCCAGATACTCCAGATTGACGCGACCGGGGATGACTCGTGCACCAGCGGCGACAAGCTCGCTGTTTAGCGAACGAATTATTCGATAGGCAGTCGGCTTAGATACGTCTAGTTTTGCGGCAACGTAATCTGCACCGACAAGCCTGCTGGTAGCCTCCATGCTCTCTCCTTCCGCTAATACCTACAGATAAGTCAGACACTTTCAACGTCTGCTAACAGAGTAACACACTTTTGGCGTGTTTCAATAGGGTGGTACAGAATTGAACGGAAAGACGAAAAAAGCTATTATTTCAGCTCGATACAATTTGCAGCAATCTATGTCACCTGCCGACACGCGAGCGCAGAGAGGAAACAGAATGAGTTTGTGGGATTTCGCCCAAGACATGATTGGTGATTTTTCTCATTCGCTTGCTAAAAAGCGATGGCAATCGCGCCTCATCTCGGCGAAGCTTCGCGATTTAAGGTCCAGGATGCACTTAACTCAGGCGGAAGTCGCCAAACGTGCGGGAATCAGCGAATCGGCGGTGCAGAACTATGAGCTTATGCGCTCGACGCCCAAAGATGCACATCTTGAAGCATTGGCGAAAGCGCTCGACATACGACCTGAGGCTCTTCGAATCTACGACATCGATTTCATGCCCGCGAACGCACTGATTCAGCTGGGTGATGTTTACGGCCTCAAACCCCATTCTTCCGACAAGAGATTTGCCTACCTAACAGCCAGCAACGAGTTCATGAGTTGCTTTCTGAGGAAATGGTCAACGCAATACATAAGCTATAAAAACGGCGATATCGAGGCTTTTCACTACGAGCAATGGAAAGACCAGTTCGCTCAAGACTACGACCCTGCAGACTTCCCGTTAAGATACGAACAAGTTGAATACGATTGGCTTTCTATTGAACCATGGAGCAACGTACAGTTCGCCTCAGCTCTTCGACGTCTTCGTGAGAAAAAGGGCTATACGCAGGAGGACCTCGCAAATGTTACGGGAATAACCAAATCTGCGATCAGAAGCTACGAGCAGAAGAAGCGCCTGCCGAAAACCTCGCAGCTAGCAGTGCTATCCCTTGCGCTCGATGTGACCGAAGGCGCTTTGACATTCTTCGACTTCGGCTCCCCTGTCCAAGCTGCACATGCACTGTTTCAGATTGCAAACACCTATGCGCTTATACCCGACGTGCTCGAAAGCGGAGAGGCGGTGCTTCGCACGGTGCGGCCGGGTCTCGAACAGATAATCGATCAGTGGGCCGACGAACTCGCAGCCATCAGCACCGGAACCGCCGAGCTCGATTACCAGAGCTGGAAAGACGTCTACAACCCTGAGGCCGATTATGAACATGGCGATTTCAGGAACTTGTACGCAGGTCGATCCCGTTACGAATACGTGACCATTGACAAAGGCGAAGGCAAGGACGGCAACATGATTATCGGAACCGACAGGTGCAGCCAATACGACCCTTACGACTATCAGTATAAAAACGGTTTCCTTCGTGCATGATTCAGCAGCCCCGCGCGAAAAGCCCTTGCTATCTAAGCTAAAACATGAGATATTGAAGCTGGTCTTTTCGAAAGAAAGGGCTTCCAGGAGCCGGGGGTTGTCCCCCGGCATTTTTTATCTCGCAAGGAGAGCCCATGCTCGAAATCAGCCTGTTCGCCGACGAGTCGGGCGAGAGCGGAACAGAATCGAAATACTACCTGCTGACGCTCGTGTTCCATGAACAGAACGCCAGTATCTCGCAGCCGATCAGCATCTACGAAAACGACTTGCGGGCGAAGGGCCTTCCTAACATCCCGCTGCACGCCTGCCCGCTCATGAACGGGCACGACGATTACGAGGGCATGGACATCCAGGACAGGAAGCGTCTACTGCAAGCGTTCTTCACCATGCTCCAGCACCTGCCCATCAAGTACCATACGTTTTCGTACAGGAAAGACGAGTTCCCCAACAGCGCCGCTCTTGGAGCGAGGATCAGGCGTGACATCGTGAACCTTATCTTCGACAACCTTAGCTACCTACAAGGATTCGACAAGGTAAAGGTCTACTACGACGACGGTCAGTATGTCGTGACCAAGGCCCTACACGACGCAGTGGAGTACGCCTTGTCAACAAACGCTGTCATGTACAAAGACGGCAGCCCCAAAGATTACCGGCTTGCCCAAGCGGCCGACCTCATCTGCACGATCGAGCTCACTGCCTTGAAATTCGAAGCAAAAGAAGCCACCAAAACCGATGACCGGTTCTTCGGTGCGCATAGCAGTTTCAAGAAAAACTGGCTCAAGAAAATCCGCAAGAAGCTGCTGTAGTCGACTCGCTCGAGGCTCCACCATCCATGCTGGGTACATTTTGGGTACCAGAAAAACGTGCGCAGATGAGACGAAGCCGCAATTCCTGATACAAAGAACCACGTCAGCCCGCCGATGATAGAAAAGTTCTTATTGAGTGGGAGTAGTTGATATCTAGCGTTTCCGAGCCCCTGACCTGCACAAACAGGTCGGGGGCTTTTCGTTTGGCAACCGCTGGACAACCATTATGGTTTCGTGCCCCGTGAACAGGGGACGTAGCGCTGTTCACGTCTGGGCCCATGTCGGCACCGATCATTGCCCGCGCTGCTTCTGCTTGCGCTTCAGCTTCCGCTGCTCGAAACACGTCGTCGGGAGTTCCGCGTCGGCGCCCCGCCTTCCCGCCGAAGGAGGGGGTGACGGCTCCCTGCAGAGCCGCGGAACCTCCTATATCCGCTTGTTGCGGGCTTGCTTGAGCCAGTTCCTCTTGAAAGAGCCTATACCTCCGAAGAACTTGTTGTACGTCTCACCGTTCTCCTTGGCCTCGTACTTGACCAAGGCAAGTTCGATAGTGCAGAGGTAATCCGCCACTTGTTCGAGGCGGTAGTCGGTCATCGAGGTCTTGCGGCATCGGACGACCCCTTTTGAGAGGACCTTGCCCACCGAGTCGTCTCGCCCGCGGAACAGAAGGAGCGCATCCTCGCGACCTTCGGCGACCTGTGCTGCGAGATGGAGGGCTGCACCATCGCGCAGGCCGCCTATCTCAACGGCGTGCCCCTCGTCGTCGTGCGCGCCATCAGCGACAAGCCCTGCGCCGAGGGCCAGGTCGTCGACTACAACACCTTCGAGAAGAAGGCCGCCTGCGACTGCGCCCGCATCGCCGCGCGCATGGTTAAGCTTTAGGCCCTGCGCGCCGGGGCTCTTCTTTATGTTGGGACCCCGGCGCGCAGGGCCCTTTCCAAAGCGAAGTGTCGAGTCGAAGTGTTGAGCGTCGGCCCTGAATGTTCAATGGCCGTTGTTTTCTGCCCCTCAAGTGGTGAACTTCTCCTCGGGGCTGTTGATTCCCCCACGCGCCCCCTTCCGTTCTCTGTGTTCCCCTTATACTCCTTGTACAAGGAGGTAAGAAGTCATGGACAAGACCGCACAGGACAGCTTGGCAAAGAAGCCCGCCGACATGAGGGACAGGATTCTCGAGCATCTCGAGGCCCTCACCTCTGCCGTCTCGCTCGACGACCTTGCCCGTCTGTCCACCTCCGACATCGCCGAGACGCTCATCATCTCCAGGAGTCTGGCGAGCCAGTACCTCAACGACCTTGTTCGCGCCGGCCTTGTGGTTAAGGTGGCGGGCAGGCCTGTCCGTTATTTTCATCGCCGCGCGTTCCAGAAGCGTTTTCAGGTAAAGCTCTCTGCAAGCGAGTACGCCTCGCTCGCCGACCTCATCCAGGCGACGGGAATCGCCGATCACCGTGACTTCGCGCGTGCCGTGGGCTTTGACCTGAGCCTCAGCTCCGTTGTCGAGCAGTGCAAGGCTGCGGTTCAGTACCCTCCGTTCGGCCTGCCCATCCTCTTGAGCGGCGGCGTGGGTGTCGGCAAGTCTTTCCTTTCTCGTCTTGTGTACGAGTACGGCAAGAACCAGGGCTTGCTGTCCCGCGACTCCTCCTATTTGCGCATCGACTGCACCGGGGTCCCGGACGCCGCCTCGTTCAATGGACTTCTTGACGAGTCGATCGCGAAATCGCGCGGGGGCGTGGTCTTTGTCAACGGCATCGAGGCACTTTCTCCCTCTGCGATGGAACACTGCCTTGCGACGGCCCTCGGGCTCGATGCCTCCCAGGATGCGCCGCGCGCTCGCCTCGTTCTTTCGACGACGCTTTCCGCCGATGATCTGAAGGTTTCCTCGGCCTACAGCAAAATGCCCATCTGTGCCCGCGTCCCCTCACTCAAGGAGCGGACCCCCGAGGAGCGCGAGGATCTCATCTTGAGCTTCCTGCGCAGCGAGGGGTGCCGAATCGGTTCTGATGTGAAGATCAGCCGCGGCGCATACCGTTGTCTCGTGAACGCGGACTTTTCCGATAACATCGCCGGCTTGCGCGCCTGCGTGACGAACTGCTGCGCCAAAGCGTTCCTCAATCGCGAGGGCGACTACGTCGTCGTTCGCCCGTATCTTCTTCCCAGCGGGCTCCTCTCCTCCGCGCAGATCGATCAACAGCCCGACGATGGCGTTCTGATTGACGCGTCTCTGGATGCCGCCGAGAGCACAGGGCCGGTCGAGCAGGCGCTCGATGCCCTGTGCTCTCTTGATGAGCGATTCTGCGCCGGGGAGCTCTCTGTCTCCGAGCTTGTCTCGCAAGCTGTCTCCGCTGTGCGCGGCGTTGAGGATCACTTGATCTTCGACCACGGCGTCGCCTCCTCGAGGTCGCGCGCCTTCGAGCGCGTCGTGGGCGCGGTCCTTGCCGACGCAGGCTCTTCTTATGGCATCGAGCTTTCGAGGAAGGTCGCTTTTCTACTGGCCCAGGAGATTTGCCTGCAGTTGTGGCCGGGTATCGGCCTGGCTAGGCGAAAGTCTGCCTGTGCGGAGCAAATCTCCCATCTCCTTGGTGCCGTGACCTCCGAATTGCCGTTTGCCTCGAGTGTCTCCGATCAGGTCGCCGCAGACGTGGAAGGGGCGCTGGGAATCTCGCTCGATCACTTCACGAAGACGCTTCTGACGCTGTGCGTCGCATCGGAGTCTCGCGATGCGAAGGCCCTTCGGACGCTCTGCGTCATCTTGTCCCACGGCTACTCAACGGCGACGAGCATCGCCGACGCGGCGAACCGTATGCTCGGCATGCATGTGTACGAGGCTGTCGACATGCCCTACGACCAGCAGCTGAAGGACATCGTCGGTCCGCTCCAGCGCCTCGTCGACCGCCATTCCTACTGCACCGGGGTCGTGTTCCTCGTCGACATGGGCTCCTTGGAGGAGGCCTATAAGGCCCTCGAGAACGTTACCGACTCCACTATCGGCGTGGTGAACAACGTCTCTACCGGTCTTGCGCTCGAGATCGGGGTCGGGCTGCTCGGCGGCAAGTCCATCGCCGAGGTTCTTGGCGATGCGACCGCCGCGTGCGTGACGCACTGCAAGGTGATCGAGCGCGTCAACCGTGAGGACGCCATCGTCTTCTGCTCCGAGTCCGGGGTCGACGCCGCGGAGAGGATACGCCAGCTCGTCTCGCAGAGCCTCCCGCGCACCATAGGCGCGCGCCTGCTCACGAGGCCCTTCAAGCAGCTCGTCGCGAACGGGTCGAACGACGCCGTTTTCTCCGAGCACCGCGTCTGCGCCGTCATCGGCACGGGAGACCCCGGGGTCGCCTCCGTCCCCTTCGTCGCCCTCGAGGACATCATGTCGACGGCGTCCGCCTCTAAGGTTGATGCCGTGTTCGGCAGGTGGCTTGACGCTTCCGAGCTCTCTTCTTTCCACGAGAAGCTGCTCTCGAACATGACGCTGCAGAACGTCATCCGCTCCATCACCATCCTCGACCCGGAGCGGCTATTCCACGAGATCGAGAGCGCCGTGCACGAGCTTCAGCGCAGGACAGGCGAGAAGATCGGCAGCAACGCCATCATTGGGCTCTACGTCCACCTCTGCTGTCTCGTCGAGCGCCTTGTTACCAGAAACCCCATTGAGACCTACGTTGGCCAGGACCGCTTCGAGGAGGAACGCGCCGATTTCATCGAGTCCTTCAGGCAGAGCTTCTCGAGCATCTCGACGCGCTATCGCGTAGAGGTTCCCGTAAGCGAGATCGCATATGTCTTCGACTACATAAGCGTGAGCGCCGCCCCGGCGCGAGAAGAGCGCCTCGGCTCCTCGGACCTCCTGCTCGACGAGTGACCTTCCCCGCGCCGCCGCAAGCCGACCGCGCGTCCTCAATAATCCGATAACCCCTTGCCCGGCGCGAATCCGGATAGCGCCGAGGCAGTACCGAACGTAAAACTTCATTTGATAGGAGCAAACATGAGTGTTGTTATGGCACGAATCGACAATCGCCTGCTTCACGGCATCATCGTGACGCAGTGGGCCCCGGTGTCGGGCGCGACCCGAGTCATGGTCATCGACGACAAGGTCGCCGGCGACGAGGTCCTGAAGTCCACCATGAGGATGGCGCGCCCCGCGGGCATGGCCGTCTCGATCATCTCCGAGCAGACCGCGCTCAAGAACTTCGCGGCGGGCAAGTACGACCGCGAGAAGGTCTTTGTCATCGCCAAGGAGCCCGAGACGATCCTTCACCTGGTCGAGTCGGGCATCGAGCTCCCGTCGCTGATCGTCGGCGGCTCGCTCGTCAAGGAGGGCGGCGTCCAGCTCACCCAGCGCGCCTATGCCTCCGCCGAGAACGTCCAGAGCTACAAGGCGCTCATCGCCCGCGGCGTCAAGGTGACGGCACAGTTCGTGCCCGCCGACAAGCCCGTCTCCGTCGCCGACCTCATCTAAGGAGGGATCATGGTCAACTTCACTATCCTGCAGGTCGTCCTTTTGACCCTGCTGGCCTTCATCAAGCACGTGGACTACTACGGCATCCCGATGATCTTCGTCAACTATGCCGTCTTCTGGGGCCTTATCACCGGCGTCGTCATGGGCGACTGGCAGACCGGCCTCGTCATCGGCGGCACCATCCAGCTCATGCAGCTCGGCGTCGCGGGCTTCGGCGGCTCGTCGATTCCCGACTACGGCACGATGGCCATCATCGCCACCGCCTACGGCGTGACCCTGGGCGCGGACACGGGCCTCGCCATCGGCCTGCCGGTCGGCATGCTCGGCATCCAGCTCGACGTCATCGTCAAGATCCTCAACGGCTTCGTCGTCGAGAAGTCCCAGAAGTTCTGCAACGAGGGTAAGTTCAATCAGATGAACGCCATCCTGTGGGTCTGCCCCGCGCTCTTCGGCCTGTGCGCCGCCCTGCCCGTCTTTGTCTCCGTGACGCTCGGCCAGCCCGCCGTCAACTGGCTCCTCGAGGTCATGCCTCAGTGGTTCCTCTCCGGCCTCACCCTCGCCGGCAAGATGCTCCCGGCCATCGGTATCGCCATGCTGCTCCGCTACATGCCCACCGGCAAGTACTTCCAGTACCTGCTCGTCGGCTTCTTCCTCTCGGCCTTCCTGAACGTGCCCATCATCGGCGCCGCCATCGTCGGCGTTGCCCTCGCGATCGCGTTCTACCAGCGTGCCGAGAGGGACACCGAGCTCGCCGCTCACGCTTCCGCAGACGCCTTCATCGGAGAGGATGAGTAACCATGGAAAACGAGAACATCACCGCCGTCGCCGAGGGCAAGCCCTCCGGCTACAAGGTCACCAAGAAGGATCTGCGCAACGCGAACTGGCGCTGGCTCATGAGCGTGTGCACCTTCAACTACCAGACCCAGCAGGGCGCCTCAGTCGCCTACGCCCTCTCGCCGGTCCTGAGGAAGATCTACACGAACGACGAGGACTATAAGCAAGCGCTCAACAACCACTTCCGCTACTACAATACCCAGCCTTGGCTCGCCGCCATCATCCTTGGCGCCTGCGTGGCCATGGAGGAACGCGACGGCCTAGCGGCGGCGGACGCCGTCCAAGACCTGAAGATCGGCACCATGGGACCGCTCGCCGGCGTCGGCGACTCCCTGCTCATGACCATGATCCCGACCATCATGGGCTCCATCGCTGCCTACATGGCCATCGAGGGCAACCCCGTGGGAGCCGGCATCTGGTTCGCGCTCATCCTGGCCATCTTCTGGGTCCGCATGCACGCCCTCGAGTTCGGCTACAAGCAGGGCGTGAAGCTCGTCACCGACTTCAGCGAGAAGCTTCCCAACCTCACTGCCGCCGCCTCCGTGCTCGGCCTCACCGTGGTCGGCTGCCTCATCGCCTCGGTCATCGGCGTCACCTGCCCGATTAGCTTCAGCTTCGGCGACGTTTCGATGGAGATTCAGCCGCTGCTCGACAAGATCCTGCCTGCCATGATCCCCGCCGCCATCACGGGAAGCGCGTATTACCTTCTTACCAAGAAGAACGCGAGCATGACGGCCCTCATCCTCGTGGTGATCGTCCTCGCGATGGTCGCCTCCGCCGCCGGCATCCTCGCCTAGCTTCGACCCAAGAGATTGGTGAATCAATGAGAAAGATAGTTGTGGCGAGCCATTCCCTTCTCGCCCAGGGCTTCAAGGACACCCTCGAGTTCCTTACGGGTAAGAGCGACGCCGTCAACGCCGTGTGCGCCTACGTGAACGACAACGGCGAGGGGCTCGACGCGGCGGTCGAGGCTGCGCTTTCGGGCACTGACGAGGTCGTCGTCCTTACCGACGCGCTCGGCGGCAGCGTGAACCAGCGCTTCTCCCGCTTCGCCTCCGACCGGATCCACGTGATCGCGGGTGTCAACCTCCCGCTCGCCATGACGGTCGCGCTCGCGCGCCCCGACGAGAAACTCGACTTCGACGCCCTCGTCGACGAGGCGCGCCAGCAGATCGTCTACGTGAACGGTGCCAGTTCCGCCGAGTGCGAAGACGACGAATAGAGGAGGTCGACGATGAGAGAGTTCCTTAAGGATGTGTGGATGCACGGCGGTGAGGAAAGCCGCGCCATCACCCCCGAGAACATCACGGGCGAGAAGGGCCGTGCCGCCATGTCGGCCAGCCACCTCGGCGTCGGCCGCAAGGGCTCGTGCTGCGTGCCCCTTGAGTCCGGCGAGACCATCACGCTCGCGGACATCGAGGGCCCCGGCATCATCCGCCACATCTGGATGACCGTCCCCGACAAGACCGCCGCCGGCAGCTTCGTCATGCGCGACCTCGTGCTGCGCTTCTACTGGGACGACGAGGAGACCCCCTCGGTCGAGTGCCCTGTCGGCGACTTCTTCTGCAACGGCTTCGGTGAGCGCGCCATCGTCAACTCGATGCCCATCTGCGTGAACCCGACGGGCGGCATGAACTGCTACTTCGAGATGCCTTTCAGGAAGCACGCCAAGGTCACGCTTACGAGCGAGCACCCCGGGTTCATTAAGTACATCTTCTACACGTTCAACTACGCGCTCACCGACGTGCCGGACGACGCCATGTACTTCCACGCCCGCTTTAACCGCGAGCGCAGCACTCGCAGGGGCGTCGACTACACCGTGCTCGACGGCGTGCGCGGCAAGGGCTACTACGTCGGCACCTACATGGCCCTGTGCGCCCTGGAGCGCTATTGGTGGGGCGAGGGCGAGATGAAGTTCTTCCTCGACGGCGACGAGGAGTTCCCCACGGTCACCTCGACGGGAGCCGAGGACTACTTCGGCGGTGCCTGGGCCTTCCTCGACAGGCCGCCCCACGCGCTGCCCGAGGCGCAGTGCTTCAACACGCTGTTCGCCGGCTACCCGTACCGCTCGACGCGCGACGCCACGCGCGACCGCTTCAGCGCGGGCAAGCCGAACCCGAACCCGATGCTCGCGACCAACGACGACGCGCTGCCCAGGCACGGCCTCTACAGGTGGCACCTTCCCGACCCGATCTCGTTCAAGGAGGACCTGCGCGTGACGTTCCAGGACCTCGGCAACGACGACATCAAGCTCTACGAGCGCGAGGACGACATCTCTACCGTCGCCTACTGGTACCAAAGCGAGCCGCACGCCGTGCTCGCCCCGTTTGCCGCAAGGCAGGACCGCGTGCCCAGGTAGGGTCGCCTCGAAACAAGCCAACGTTATGGGCGCCCGCGGTTGACCATGACTGCGGGCGTCCCTTTGTAAGGAGGATCACATGAGCGAAAAGCAAATGAGGCTCGGCGCCCTCGAGGCCGGCGGGACCAAGATGGTCTGTGCCGTGGTGTCCGGCGACGGCGAGGTCCTCGACCGTATGGAGACCCCGACGCTTACGCCCGCCGAGACCGTCCCGCAGATGATCGAGTGGTTCACCGTCCGTGATGTGGACGCGTTGGGTATCGGCGCCTTCGGCCCGACCTGCGTCGACCCCAACGACGAGCGCTACGGCTCCATCCTCCAGACGCCCAAGCTCGCGTGGCGAGGCCATGGTCTTCGCGCCGCGTTCGCCGACGCCCTCGGGATTCCGGTGGCCTACGACACGGACGTGAACGTTGCCTGCCTCGGCGAAGTGGTCTTCGGCTGCTGCAAGGGGCTCGAGGACGCCGTCTACGTGACCATCGGCACCGGCGTGGGCGCGGGCGTCATGTGCGCGGGCAGGCTCCTTCACGGCATGCTGCACCCCGAGGCCGGCCACATGCTGGTAAGGACCCGTCCCACCGAGGAGGGACGCTGCGTCTGCCCGAGCCACGCGAGCTGTCTCGAGGGCCTCGCCTCCGGCCCCGCCATTGCCGCGCGCTGGGGAAAGCCCGCGGCCGAGCTCGCGGACAACGATGAGGTGTGGGCGCTCGAGGGGGATTATCTGGGGCAGATGTGCGCGAACCTCGTGCTCATGTACTCGCCTCGCCGCATCGTCCTCGGCGGCGGCGTGATGCACCAGGAGCAGCTCTACGGCATCGTCCGCAAGAAAACCCTCGAATATCTGGGTGGCTACATCCAGACCGCCGAGCTTAAGGACATGGAGCGCTACATCTGCGCCCCGGGCTGCGGCGGCGACCAAGGAATCCTCGGCGCGGCCGAGCTGGCAAGCAGGGCGCTCGCGTAACTTGCGCTCTCTCCGCCATACAACGCGTTAAGAAAAGACGAGCGCTTCTTGCCAATTGGGCGGCAAGAAGCGCTCGTCTTTTGCATTTTTGTCTCTCAAAATCTTATTTTCACGATTTGCATTTTCATCCCGTTGTCACCGACCCTTGCGAGAAACCGGAAAAAGCCGCTGACAGAAGGGTCTCTCAAATCGTTATAACCCAGCATATAGCCGCGACTTGTGACCTGCAGACGGCTGTCCCACGTGCCGATTTCCTTGGCGGCATCCGAAACCGCAAAATATGCCCCCACATCCTTGATTTTTGCAGTCTTAAGCCATGTTTTTGCGATCATCTTTACTGCTGTCCGATTGGCAGCATCAAAGACCAGCACACCGCCGGGGAAAGCGTCCGCCATCTCCCGCACCAGTTCCCGGACCTGCTGGGTCAGAAAGTAATAGAACACCCCGGAGGCAAAGAACACCGCCCCGCCGGAGGCATCGATTTTGCTAAACCATGTGGTGTCTTTCAGGTCGCAGGGGATATTTTGTTCTCGATCCCCGGCGGGCAGTAGCTGCTGTCGCAAGGCAATCACATCCGGGAAGTCCAGATTGTAAATCTTGCATCTTCCGTTGTCGCAGGTTCTGCCGGTGTTGTCCAGTCCGCAGGCCAGATTGACCACCGCCGCATTGGGGTGGCCTTTCAGGTAATCCTGTACCTCGAAAGCAAGGTCACTCTGCCGCATGGCCACCTCCAGCGCACCAAAGCGCTGCATCAGGCTGCGGGAGTTTTTCTCTGCCTCTGAAAAGTCGTAGTCGATCTGGTCGAGCAGACGAACCGCTGTTTCATCCCTGTAAAGGTTCGGGTACAGCTCCGTACACAGCTTTCGGGAATACAGCGGGAGGATCAGCGTCTCCTGCACGGTGTTTTTCTCAATTTTACATTTCATAGGTTTCTTCCTCAGTGAATAAAAACTGTCATAATTGCCGCCAGCACAGCCGCTATGACCGTCATGCCTATCGCCATGTGCAGGATGGATGCAAAAACACCCGTGCTTGATGCCCTTACTTCCGCGCCGTGACGCAGAGCCACTTTTTCTTTTTGCGTATCTGCACCTCGTGAAAACCCGCCTGCTCCAGACAAGCTTTTAATTCAATGTCCTTGTAGATGGTCATGCCGCCGATGATCTGCGTCCACCTCTCGTCCTTGTCCGTATCGCCATTGCTCTCGTTGCAGATAAGAATTGTCCCGCCTGGCTTCAGCGTCCGCCAGACCTCACGGAAGCATCGGGGCAAATCGGGCCAAAAATAGACGGTCTCAAAGGCCGTGACTGCATCGAAGTAGCTATCCTCAAACGCCATATCCGCCACACTGCCTTGCAGAACGGCGCAACGCCCCTCCTGAATTGCAGTTCGATTGAGTTTTCTAGTCTTCTCCACGCTGACGGGCGAATAGTCGATGCCCTTGACGACGCCATACGGGCATTTTTTCAGCAGCCGTTTTATGTTCGCCCCGCCGCCGCAGCCACAATCCAGCACCTTGGCATTTGGTGCAAGTCGTAGAAATCGAAGTCCCCACCGCGCCACAGGGCTGTGGCCCAGATTCATCATGGCAACCATTAGTTTTCCGCCGAGGCCCACGGGCTTGCGGGTGTTTTCAAAGAACGACATCTGGCCCCTCCGATTTCGTGCATTCCGCATAGGTCAACGGGAACGAGGCCTTCAGCACCGCGCTTTTCTGCACCGCCCAGCCGTTTTGATGCAGGAAACGTAGGTATTCCTCGCTTGTCCACTTGCTGTGGAGGGGGAATCCCGCAATACTCATGAAAAAGGCTTTTGCCTTGCCGGAAACCGAGCTCCCCGCGTGGGTGAAGGTTGGCGCGATGAGCACGCCGTCGTCCTTCAGCACCCGCCTGATTTCTTGCAGGGCCTTTTCCGGATGCGGCACTATGTGAAGCGCGTTGGACGCGATCACCACTTCGAAGGACTTCTGTGCATAGGGCAGGCGGAACATATCTTGTACGGAAAAGTGCAGCTTTGCGGATTGATTGTCCCGCTTTGCTTCAAGGATCATCTCTGCAGAAGCGTCTGTAGCCTCGATGTGCGCCGCCGCATTCACGATGTTCTTTGCGATAAGCCCCGTGCCGGTGGCAACCTCCAGTACGGTTTTTGCTTTCACCACCGGCCTGATCAGCTCATACATCTTCTCATACGCCGCCCGGTCCTTTCGCATGAAACGGTCGTATCGACCGGCATTCTTGTCCCAGAAGCCCTTGCGTTCGTGCATTGC
Organism: uncultured Collinsella sp.; assembly: GCA_902491765.1. Classification (GTDB taxonomy): domain Bacteria; phylum Actinomycetota; class Coriobacteriia; order Coriobacteriales; family Coriobacteriaceae; genus Collinsella. The sequence goes on from CABUIY010000005.1 coordinate 29,395, forward strand.
TATCGCCCCCAAATAGTTAGAGACATCTAACTATAACACACGAATCATGCAGTAAGATAAGGCTAACCTTATTTTCTTGGCTAAAACGCATCTCTTCGGTTTTCGCTTATAACGGCGCGAGTCAGATACTAGGCTGGAGCTGAAGAAGGAGCTTGGCGGACAGGTAGGTCGATACCGGTTCCCGGAACGGTGATCCAGCCAATTACACCAGGGCTCTAGTCATTGAGTGGGAATAGAAAAATCCTTAGTTATGGGGGTATAAATTTGATTCCCTTTAGGATAAACCCCCATGACTATATGAATTGACCTGCTGACTCCAATGAAGATTGGAGGGTAACGGCCAGGGGTGACGGCCCAGCGAGTGTTGTTTTGCGAGCTATGCGCATCGAAAGCGACCTTTCGTGGTATAAACTACTTGCCGGAAGCCGCGGCTTTCAGAGTACGGCTTACGTGTACGTTTAGCCTCCGTGGGCGACGGGGTGCCGCAAGGCGTAGAATATCGCCCACCTGTAGGGGCCTGCAGCGATGCGGGCCCCGCTTCGTATGAAGGGGGGCGCAACCGATGAAGATCGTATCCATCTCCCAGGACTTCTTCGACCTCGTCGATGGCGACCGCGAGCTCATGCTTAAGCACAATCGCCCCTGCATCGTGGTGGTGAGGCTGCGTTTCCGCGGAAAGCGCAGGGACTTCGCCGTGCCGCTGCGTTCCAACATCGCCCCTAACGTGCCCAAAGACCAGTACTTTGCGTTGCCACCCCGCCCCACGACGCGCCCCGGCTGCCGCCACGGCATCCACTACATCAAGATGTTCCCCATAACCAAGGCCTACCAGCGCCGCTTCAGGACCGAGGGCTCGGCCTACTACGAGACGCTCCAGCGCATCATCGATGGCAACACCAAACGCATTGTCTCCGAGTGCCAGGCATACCTCGACCGCTACGAGCGCGAGGGAAGGCCTCGCTTTGCCGTCGACATCGACCGCATCGTGGGGCTGCTGGAGGGCGAGAAGTAGGGCATCTCGGCTCAGTCTCGAGCCATGCGGAGTCGCTCCGCATTTTTGAACGCCGCGTGTGCGTCCCAAATACTTGAGAAACAAGCTGTGAAGTGCGGTGGCGCGCCCGTGCCCGTGCATAGCCGTCACCATCAGCGTCTACGCGGCGTCGGCTTCAAGTGGAACTGGCGCCGCTGCTGTATATGGTTTGCCTTGCTGCAAATAGCGATCAATGCCCGCGATGTTTCTGCTTGCGCTTCAACTTTCGCTGCTCGAAGCGCGTCTCCGCCTCATCCGCGCGACGCTGACTTCTTGCTTGAGCCGACTCCCGCTTCATCGCTTCCCGCTGTGCCGCGAGCGCCTGTTGTGCCTTGGTGCTCACCGCGGGCCGTTTAAGGGCTTTCGCTGCCTCGCGAGCGCGCCGCTTGGGGTTCTTCGCGGGCTTGCTCGCCTCGGTCGAATCGTGATCGAAGAACGAGAGCTTCGCCCATTTGTTGACGACGAATCGCAGGATCTCCTCAGTGGACGGTTCTGCGCCGAAGACGATGCGGGCGACGCCGTATCTGCCGTCCTCGACATGCTCCGCCAGCCCGACCCAAAATTGGCCGTCGTGATATACGGTCAGGGTGGACGACACGCTGATCTGCATGGCTGGTTCCTCCTTTATGTAGATGACCATGCAGAGAAGGGACAACCAAGGAGGCAGGTTACTGATGCGGACTCCCGCACGCCCACGACTACCCGACGGGGACTGTGTTTTCATCTCTGATGCCCGCATTGTAGCACGCGCGGATGCGCCCTTCATCGCTGCCGACATGACGTGGCTGGGATTCGTTCCTCGACACATCCTTTTGTATATTGCCTTCCCGGTTTCGAAACTTTAAATCAATTCGAGTTTCGAAACCGGGAAGGAGAGCGTATGTGAGAGGCGATATGAGCATCAACTTGATGCTTGAGGGGGAGCTCGCGTCGCTTCTGCCCATCGGGGACGTGTTCCCGAAGGTCCTCATCTCCCGCATAGGGCATGAGACCTGTACCCGGGAAGGCGTACTCGTGCTGGACCTCGCGCGGTGCTGCTCGGTGAGCAGGGGTTCTGAACACTGCGTAGGGATATAGCGCGACAGGGGGGGGTGCAGCACCGTTTGCGCCTTGTCTAGAGAACACGAACAAGAGATGTGGCCTGCAGACGACTGAATAGCTCCATCCGTTTTGGTTACAACAAAATGTGTGCCGCGCGCCTGCGGCATGAGGGAGGGAGATTTCTATGAATATCGTTGTATTGAGTGGTAGCCCGCGCAGGGGCGCCAATACCGACACCATGGTCGAGGCGTTTGCCGAGACCGCGCGTGAGGGCGGCAATACGGTCGAGGTCGTCCGTGTTGCCAGCAAGAAAATCGGTGGTTGCCTGGGGTGTCAGTATTGCTTCGCCCACGAGGGCACTTGCGTGCAGAAGGATGACATGGTCGACGTGATCGAGTCGCTGAAAGGCGCCGATATGGTTGTCTTCGCTTCGCCTATCTACTGGTTTGATATCACTGCGCAGGAGAAGGCCGCCATCGACCGCCTGTACGCCTTCGGTGCTACAGGCTTCCCGTTCACCAAGACGGCCCTTTTGCTCGATAGCCACAGCGAGGGCGTCTATGATGCGGCGATTGCTATGTACAGGGCCACATGCGCGTACTGCAAGTGGGAGGACCAGGGCATTGTCACCATCAGCGGCATGACCGAGCGCGACAGCATGGCATCGTCGCCCAAGTTGGAAGGGGTGCGAGAGCTCGCCCGCAAGCTCGCCTAAGGACAAGAGGGGCGCATGGCAATCAGCACTAGCGGAAATGCTTGCTGCCCTTACCAGGAGGAATGCTGATTGCCATGCAACGATGCTCCCGCGGACAATTCCGGTGTGCTAAAACGCCTTCTCGTTCAAGAATTCTCTGAACGCGGGGATGTCGAAGCCGACGAGGCCACGCCCACGTTCCCCGATAACGCCGTCCTCGAGGAGGCGGCGTTTGTATTGGCTTGCGTAGTTGCTGGCGACGCCCATGCGTTTGGCTATCTCCGAGACCCTGCTGGGGCCAGAATCGGGCAGCATCGCGAGTAAAAACTCAATGTCTTTATCGGAAAGCTCTCGATAGGTCGTTTCGAGAGAAGCCCGACGTCATGCTTCTCGAGTTGCCTGAAGACGCCATTCATGCCCGTGCGCCAGTTACCCTGAGTCTCCTGAGCATATGTCCAATCGATGCCGACTGACTCAATCTGAACGCCGCTTATGCACGCGCGAGACTATGAGAGGCGGCTATCTGCCGCTTCTTTGGTTCGCTCGATAATATCTTCGAGCATGCCTGGCATGGCGGAGACATTTGCTGCGATCCATGGTGGCCCCTTTGCAGGTTTTGCTAGTTTTTGCAACTTTTGCTAATTTTTGCAAGTTTTGCTAACGGTTTAACATGTCTTGTGCCGCGGGATTGCAGGAGTGAAAAACGGGGATTCCTATTATTCCGACTACGTTGCAACGAGCGGGGCCCGGAGCGCGATGTTGCTGCGCTCCGGGCCCCGCTGCATTGTAAAACCATGACGGTTTGGCTGCCGTCGTCCTAGTCAAACAAACTCGGCATGTCGTTTTCTTTCATGAGGGCACCGGCGGAGGGCAGACTCTGCGCGGTGAACTTCTCGGCCGAGACGCCGGCGCCAAGGATCTCTTCGGTTGTGCCGACGGTGGTGACCGAGCGGCCCTTCTTGGCCGTAAAGGCCTGGACGCCCTGCGTGTTGGTGGTCGTCTTGGTCTTGAGCAGCGACGTGTTGAAGTTCATCAGGCGATAGTCGCTCGAGACCAGCGCGATGTCGCGATCTTCCTTGAGCACCTGGGCATGCAACAGCTTGCTGCCGCCGTAGATGGCGTTCTTGAGGCGCTTGCGGTTGGTCTTGGTGACGTATCCAGAAAGCGCGACGCGCACTACGCGGCCGTTCTCAAAGACGAACAGCACGTCGGCCTTGTAGTCCTCGGGGTCGATGACCCAGATGACACTCTCGTCGGGTTCCATTTCAAGATCGGTCGGCAGGTACGAGCCCAGCTGGGCCGACTTGGTGTCCTCAAACGCCGCAACCTTGCACTTGTACACCTGGCTCTTGTTGGTAAAGACCAGCAGCTCGTGGGTGTTGGAGGACGGGAACTCGATAAAGGGTTTGTCGCCGTCTTTGTACTTGAGCGTGGTCGCCTTCTTGAGCACGCGGTCCGTCATCTTCTTAAGGTAGCCATCGCGCGAGAGCATGATGGTGACCGGGTACTCCTCGACCTCGGGCTCCAAGCTTACCTCGATAACCTCATGGGGCTCGATCCTGCCCGTGCGGCGCGGCATCACGTACTTCTTGTTGACCGCTGCCAACTCGTCACTGATGACCTTCTTGATGTTCTCCTCGCTGGAGAGGATCTCCTCAAGCTCGGCAATCTCGCCCTCGAGCTTGGCAATGTCCTTGGTGCGGTTGAGGATGTACTCCTCGTTGATGTTGCGGAGCTTAAGCTCGGCAACAAACTCGGCCTGGGTCTCGTCGATGTCGAAACCCTTCATAAGGTTAGGCACGACCTCGGCTTCGAGTTTGGTGCCGCGGATGATGGCGATGGCCTTGTCGATATCGAGCAAAATCGCCTCGAGGCCGTGCAGCAGGTGCAGGCGCTCGGACTTTTTACCCAGGTCAAAGTTAATGCGGCGACGCGTGGACTCAATACGCCACTTGACCCACTCGTGCAGGATCTGGCGCACACCCATAACGCGAGGATAGCCGTCGACGAGCACGTTGAAGTTGCACGAGAACGAATCCTGCAGCGTGGTCGAGCGATAGAGCTTGGCCATGAGCTTGTCGGGGTCGACGCCACGCTTAAGGTCGATGGCGATGCGCAGGCCCGAGAGGTCGGTCTCGTCGCGGATGTCGGCGATCTCCTTGACCTTGCCCTCCTTGGAGAGCTTGACGATGCGCTCGATGATGACATCGGTCTTAGTGGTGTAGGGAATCTCGTAGACCTCGATGATGCGCTCTTCGGGAATCCAACGCCAGCGGGAGCGAATCTGGAAGCTGCCAAGGCCGGTCTCGACGATCTTCTCCATCTCCTCGCGGCGGTAGATAATCTCGCCGCCGGTCGAGAAGTCGGGCATGGGCATGTACTCGAGCAGGTCGCAGTCGGGATCCTGCAGGTAGTGCATGGTGGCGGTGCAGACCTCGTTGAGGTTGAAACCGCAGATGTCGGACGCCATGGCGACGCCGATGCCCTTGTTGGCCGAGACGAGGATGTTGGGGAACGTGGTGGGCAGCAGACGCGGCTCCTTCATGGCGCCGTCGTAGCTGTCGACGAAGTCGACCGGGTCCTTGTCGATGTCCTTGAAGATCTCGGCGCTGATGGGGGAGAGCTTGGCCTCGGTATAACGCGAGGCGGCGTAGCTCAGATCGCCCGAATAGTACTTGCCAAAGTTGCCCTTCGACTCCACGAAGGGGGCGAGCAGCGCCTCGTTGCCGGTTGCCAGACGCACCATCGTCTCGTAGATCGCGGCATCGCCGTGCGGGTTGAGCTTCATGGTCTGGCCCACGATGTTGGCGCTCTTCTGGCGCTCGCCCTTGAGCAGACCCATCTTGTACATGGTGTAGAGCAGCTTGCGGTGCGAGGGCTTAAAGCCGTCGATCTCGGGGAACGCACGCGAGACGTTGACGCTCATGGCGTAGGGCATGTAGTTGACCTCGAGCGTCTGCGTGATCGGCTGGTCGGTGACCTCGGAGTGCAGGCCGATGACGTTCTCGGCGTTAACCTGCTTTTTCTTTGGCTGGTTCTTCGTCTTCTTCTTTGCCACGATATCCTCTTGAACTTCTTATGGGCCGTCGTTATCGATTTACTGCTACTGCAGGTCCAGCTGGTCCAGGTATTCCTTGCCGTGCTCGGAGATATGGCGCTTGCGGCCTGCCTCGTCGTTGCCCAGCAAAAGGTTGAACATAGTTTCCATCTTGGCGACGTCCTCGGGCTCCACCTTGATCAGGCGACGCGTCTCGGGGTTCATGGTGGTGAGCCACATCATGTCCGGATCGTTCTCACCAAGACCCTTGGAGCGGTTGATGGAGCACTTTTGGTCGCCGATCTCCTTAAGGATGCCGTTCTTCTCGAGCTCGGTGTAGGCAAAGTAGGTCTTCTCTTTGCAGTTGATCTCGTAGAGCGGCGACTCGGCGATATACACGTAACCCTCGTCGATAAGTGTGGGCACCAGGCGGTAGAGCATGGTGAGCACGAGCGTACGGATGTGATAACCGTCGACGTCGGCGTCCGTACAGATGATGACTTTGTTCCAGTTGAGGTTGTCCAGGTCGAAGGCGCCGAGGTTCTTGATGCGCTTGTCTTTGATCTCCACACCGCAGCCCAGCACGCGCATGAGGTCCATGATGATGTCGGACTTAAAGATGCGCGGATAATCCTCCTTCAGGCAGTTGAGGATCTTGCCTCGGACGGGCATGACACCCTGGAACTCGGCATCGCGCGAGGTGCGAATGGCGCCTGCTGCCGAGTCGCCCTCTACGATGTAGATCTCGCGGCGGCTCTTGTCCTTGGAGCGGCAGTCGATGAACTTCTGCACACGGTTGGCCATGTCGGTCTTCTGCTGCAGGTTGGTCTTGATGCTCTGACGCGTCTTCTCGGCGTTCTCGCGCGAGCGCTTGTTGATGAGCACCTGTTCCATGATCTTGTTGGCGGCGTCTTTGTTCTCGATCAGGTAGGTCGAGAGGCGCTCCTTAAAGAAGGCCGTCATGGCCTGCTGGATAAAGCGGTTATTGATGGCCTTCTTGGTCTGGTTTTCGTAGGACGTCTGGGTGGAGAAGCAGTTGGTCACCAGCACCAGACAGTCCTGGACGTCCTGCCACTTAATGCCGCTCTCGTTTTTGTTGTACTTGCCTTGTTGCTTGATGTAGGCATCGATGGCGCTGGTCAGAGCGCTACGGGCCGCCTTCTCGGGTGAGCCGCCGTTCTCGAGCCACGATGAGTTGTGGTAGTACTCCTGCATCATGAAGGTGCGCGAGAAGCACATGCACGCGGTGATTTTTACGTTGTAATCGGGCAGGTCCTCGCGATCGCGACCGCGACGGTCGGCCTCGATAAAGAAGGGCTCGGTAAGGTAGTCGGTACCGACCTTCTCGAGCACGTAGTCCTCGATGCCCTTGGGATAGCAAAAATCCTCTTCGGAAAACTCGCCATCGTCGCCCTCGATACGCAGGCGGAAGGTCACGTTAGCGTTGACCACGGCCTGACGGCGCATGGTTTCGCGATACCAATCGTGGGGAATGCTAATCGAGGTAAAGACCTCAAGATCGGGGCGCCACTTGATGGTGGTGCCGGTGCGGTTCTCGTCGCTGGGCTCAATCTCGAGTGCCTTCTTTTTGGCACCGACGACCTTGCCTTTTTTAAAGTGCAGGGAGTACTTGTTACCGTCACGCCAGACGGTGACGTCCATGTACTCGGAAGCGTACTGGGTCGCGCAGGAGCCCAGGCCGTTGGTGCCGAGCGAGAAGTCGTAGTCGCCGCCCTGGTTGTTGTTATACTTGCCACCGGCGTAGAGCTCGCAGAAGACGAGCTCCCAGTTAAAGCGCTTCTCGGAAGGGTTCCAGTCGAGCGGGCAGCCACGGCCATTGTCCTCTACCTGGATAGAGCCATCGCGAAAGGCGGTAAGGGTGATGAGCTTGCCGTAGCCCTGGCGTGCCTCGTCAACGGCGTTGGACAGGATCTCGAAGGCGGCATGCGCGCAGCCATCGAGTCCGTCCGAGCCAAAGATGACGGCGGGGCGCAGGCGTACGCGCTCCTCGTCCTTGAGCTGACGAATACTGTCGTTACCATAGTTTGCGGTGTTTTTTGCCATGCTCGCTCTCTTGGTACTTCCTCTTGTGTATTTAAGTCGTATAGATAGTCAAGGTAGCATAGCCCAGCCCGTGGGCGATTCCAACCAACACGAAATCCATCGAACAATCGTTCGATTAGATAATGAATGCTTGGAATGCGGGAGGGGCCTGTCCTATCCAAACATCTGCGGTAGGTCGATGAAGACGGTTCGATCGCTTTCGCCAGCTTCGAAGCCCGAACGGGAGAAGAATCCATAGCGATGGCACTTGAGCCCCGTTGCCTCGACTTGGATGATTTCCTCGTCGACCATTTTTTGCGTGACGGGGGATTTGCGGAACTTTGCTTCGTAGAATGCGTAACCCTCGGGGTCTTGCGTTACCACATCGAACTCGCCGCTCGTCTTGTTTGCGGGATCGTCGTACCAGTACTTGCCTATGGCGTCGAAAGCCGGTTCGATCTTGCCGGTCCTGTTCTGCCGCACGAGGTATTGACGGCAGATCTCCTCGAACATATGAGGAACGTAGTTTTCCTCGAAGTCTTGGGAGACGTGACGATCATAGAAGACTTCCGGGTCGAGCAGCTGACGCGCCGAGGCATTGCGGAAAACATAGCGATAGTAAAAGAGCGAAAGCGGATCCACTACAAAGTAGCCAGACTTGCGCTTGTTCGTAGGGTCGTTGATGGGTGCACGCTTTTGGACGATTTCGAGTGACATGAGCTTGTCGAGCACGTCTGCCATGGCCGGACCGCTCGAGACGTGCGACTGTGCCAGCACGTCCCCCCAACGGGAGTAACCTTGTGCGAGAGCCCCGAAAACTTCGTTGGCGTTGGTCATCTTCGAGATCTCGGCGTTGAGATAGGACGGCACCTCGCTTTCTAAGCGGGCGCCAGGTTCCGTGACGAGCTCGATGATGTTGTCGCGTACGCTTTGGGATTGATCGATGAGGCGATTGTAAAAGGGGATGCCGCCAAAAACGCTATAGAGCCGCACCTTGTCCTCGGGCGAGAACGCGGGATAGAACTTCGCAGCGTCAAAGTAATCCATGGGCTTAAGCTCAAGCGCGAGATCAATTCGCCCGTAGAGGGGGCTTTCATGCTCGATGAGGGATTTCATAATCTCAACGTAGGAGCCGCACAGGACAATGTTTAAACGTGAGTCTTCCCTGTGAGCGTCGATTGAGGTCTGAAGAATGCTGTCTAAGCCCTTAACCGCATCTCTCAAGTAGGGGTATTCGTCGAGAACGAGGGTAATGTTCTTGTCTTTGGCTTGGGCAAACAGAAATTCGATGAGCTCGCGGATGCCTGTGAAGGCGAGCGGAGGAAAGCTCAGCGCTTCAGCAACAAGGGCGGACAGACTCTCTAGGTTGTCTGCCTCGGAGGTTTGGCGGCACTCGTAATAGACCGTTGCGATGTCCGGCAAATCGGTTAGCGCCTGCTTGATGAGCTCACTTTTTCCGACGCGACGCCTGCCGTAAATGAGAACATTGCGCTGCTCGGGTGCTTTGAGCGTTTTCTTAATACGGGCGAGTTCACGCTCCCTGCCAATGAATTCCACTTACTCGGTTCCTTCCGACTCGGTTTTGTCCGAGTTAATTGTATCGCATGGATCAGATTATGCCCGAGTTTACTCGGACAAAACCGAGTCGGTTCTGTCCGAGTAAGTTTGAATAGCGGATCGAAATTGCTATGTCCGCATGGCGATGACGAACATGGTTTCCATAATGACAGATATAGTTGACATCTTCTGATGGATGCAATATATTTCTGTCATGTTGCAACGGATATTTGTCCATTACCACGAAAGGATCTTTATGCCAGGTAAGAAAAACCTTCGCATGAAGGCGGCGCGCGCGGCGGCTGGCCTTTCGCAAGCCGACTTGGCCCAAGCCGTGGGCGTTACGCGCCAGACCATCGGCCTGATTGAGGCGGGCGGTTACAATCCCACGCTCAACTTGTGCGTGGCAATCTGTAAAGCGCTGCGCGTTACGTTGAACGATTTGTTTTGGGAAGACGAAATCGACGCCGACCCTAACGCTCTTTAGGAGTTCACTATGAAATTTGAAGATTTAAAACTCGTGCAAAAGTGGCGTGAATATGCCGGCCCAAAGGACGAGCGCCTGGAGGCGGAAAGCGCAAAGATCTACAAGATTGGTTTCGTGCTGCTTTCGTTTGGCATGTTGATGATCTTTTTCTACCAGTTTATAGCTCGACAGGTCGCGTGGGTTCACAGCGACGCCAGTGAAATGCCGCATGGCTTTGCAACGCCGTTCGAGGTAGCCATGTATTTGTGGCTCGTTCTCGTGATGTTGATTTGCGCAGGACTGCAAACGCGGAAGGGCTATGTCGATACCAATCGTTTTGGGCAAACCGAGCATCTTCCTGTTGGATATTTTCTGCTTCTCAGCGGTCTTAGCGGCGCCGCGTTCGCGCTTGTTATTGCCGCAATGCGTTGTATCGCTGAGGCGCAGATCGTACCGCTCGAAAGCGTCTTTTGGTTGGCGAATCTGGCCACGGGCGTGTTCTGCGGTGCGACGATTTTCGCGGCCACGTTTGCTGGCCTGTGCGCAACGTTTTTCACGGCGAAAAGACGCCGTGCCAAGCTCGAGGCAGAACTCGACTCCACTGACGATATCTAATGCGAAATGGGCCGGCTCTGGGTATCCAGAACCAGCCCATTTGATGTTCGATGAGCCGACTCGGCGTCTCTCACAAAAGTAACTAGGAGCTAGCGAGGCCTATCCGAATTGACCTCATCGGCGGTGTCGGTTTCGAGCGCCGTGCGGCGGGCGCTGTAGGCGACGAGGCTGGCGCCTGCCGCGGCGAGTGCTGCAGCGGCTACCGTAAGGGGGACGTTGACATCGCCCGTGCCGGCGAGCGCGCCCGCTTTTCCGGAGCGCTTGTTATTGCCGTGGTCCTTGCCGCTGCCGGAGCTGCTTCCGCCGGAGCCGCCGCCCTCGTCGGTACCGCCGCCACTCGAGCCACTATCGCTGTCCGCCGTCATCGGGGCGTCGTGAAGTCCTGTCGTATCCGCGCTGTCGCATACGCCGACCTGAACTTCTGAGCGTTCGCATGCCGCGTCGGGCACATGAAGCTCGTGCAGTACGGCACCCAGCGCCGAGTTTGCGCCCGGTCGAATTTCCTCGAGCGTCACGGGATCGAGCGCCACCAGATTACGCGCCTTCGCATACAGCGTTACGCGTTTGCCCACTTCGTCGCTCCAACTCTCGGGGATGGCGAAGCTCATGCGGAACTGTGCCGTGCAACCCGGTGCCAGCACGGCGTTGCCGTTGTCGGCTACCAGCGGGTGCGTCGCAAAACGTGCGCCCAGCGTCTCGGGCGCGTACTTCACGTGTGCCATATCGTTGGCCGAAGCGTCCTCGGCAAGCTCTGGATCGTAGATCGAAGCCATGCGTGCGTTTACTCCGAATCCGATGGATGCGCTGGAGAACGGCTGGCTGGAGCCCTCTCGGTACAGATCGATCGTGCCGGCGGTCAGCAAGGTGTTGCCGTCGTTTCGCACCGTGACCATGAAGGATTCGCCTGCTACTCCGGGCACCACCGCGCCCGAGGTAGCGACCGCGCCCGTCGGAGTGGCACACGCCACCAAGGGCACTTCGATGCCGTGCAACTCTGCCTCGCTCTTCTCCGCGCTCACAATGTGCGTGGCGAGCGCGGAGAGCATGCCTCCCGACGTCAAAAATGTCGTTATCTGATCGACGGGATGGTCCAGCTCGCACATCACAAACGGCTCCGTGAACAGATCGCCTGCCAAGGCGCTGGCGAAGATGCGGAAGTGCTTGCCCGTCACTGCTACCGGGTTACCTTCTTCGTCGTAGGTTTGTCCCACCTTGCCATCGGTGTTCTCTACATAGAGCACGCACCTGCCGTTGTTGCTTACGCTAAACGATGCCGGGCCACAGCCTGCGGCGCCCACGGGCTGCGTTGCAAATGCCGATGCGCCTCGTGCCCAAGTAATATGCTGCAGTTGCTCGTTGACGGTTGCCAAAAAGCCCGAATGTTGTGGCCACGGCACCGCACGGGGTACTGTGGCATCTGGCGACATAACGCCCCAGCCCGCGATGGACTGGCCGATCACGGCGTACGATGCGCAGCCGCAACCGTCTGCGGTCTCGTATGCAACGGGCACCACCATTTTGCCGTTGATATTCTCGGGCTCACCCAGCTCGATACTCGACGGTGCTTGCGGAAAGCGGAGAACTTGGCGGAACGTCAGGCTGTCGCCCAAATCATCTGACCACAGGGTAAAGCACTCGAGCGAGACCTCTGCCTCGCTGCCGAGCGCCTTTTCTGCGGTGGTTCCGCGGCGGTGGAGGTAGGCACCCGACAGGCGCCCGTCGACGAGCGTCTTGCCCACCGTAATGCGTGGGCACTGCAGGCAATGGTAGCCATCCTCTTGCAGGCGGCCGCGCGAGATACTGCGCCACGACGTGTGCGATATCACGCGAACTCCGCCGTTGCTTATGCGCAGGCGCACAACGGACAGTATGCCGGCTGTGCTTGCCGTATCGAAAAGGGTGTTGTCGCCGTCGGGGCGCTCGCCCGAGACCAGCAGCACGTAGGCGTCCTGGTTTCCTCTTCCGTCCGTATATTCCACCACGTCGAAGTCGTAATCGTATATGCCGTCGCGCTCCACGTCGCCCTCGCCAAACCCAAGGGGGAAGTCCACGGGCGTGGGAGCGGACCACGTGCCGTTTGCCTTTGTGTGCACCACCAGGCGCGAGCGACCATTGTCGCCGTAGCGCACCGAGGCGATACGGAACAAGCACTCCACGCCGGCAATCACCGTTAGCTTCATGTGGGCTTCGCTGAGCACGCCAGCAAACAGCACGTTGTCGCTCGAGGGCTTGATGCCGCCACGCTCGTCCTCCGATACACCAGCAGAATTGGCGTTGGGGTCCGCAGCGGCGTCCTTCGCCTGCCCGATATAGGTGTACTTATACATCGACGCGGCGTTTTCGCCGTTCTCTATCAGTGCGTGGACGAAATGCTCGATCTGCCCCGTGTCGTCGCTTTCTGCATCTGCCTCGAGTTCAATGCGCGTGACCGCTTGCTCCCAATCGCGTGCGACAGGCGCGGCGTTTACGACAGCGGCCTTAACCTCGGCGCGTGCGAGCAGCTCGGCGTTGGTGACGATGGTGGCCGATGCGATAAATTGCGGCACGCCGCCCGCCTCGATGTTGCCGGGCATGCCGAAGCGGGCATCCAACGTGTAAGGCGTATCTCCACCCAATGCGAGCTCAGAGCGCTGGAGCACATACTGGTTGCCATTGTTCACCGACATATTCCACGAATCGAGGAGTGTGGGCCACGACCCCGACCAAGCCTTGGTGGTCCACTTGAACATTACGAACTGGAGTATCACATCGACATCGACGTCTGCACCTACGCGCAGTCGCGGAAGCTGGTGTCCATCTGCCTTCTCGTACCCAATGAACAGCGTGAGGGATGCGGCGCCGCGCACGGCAGACGAAGCGACGCCTGCAACGCCGGCGCCAAAGGTGACGGCAAGCCCGATCTGGATGGTGAACGAGCCCGAGGTGTTTGAATAGTCGAGCGAAATGTTTTTAAAAAATGCCGCGCCGCTGCCGTGCGTGTGGGCACCCACGGCGAGCGCCAGCTTCGCCAGCACCCAGGGGTTGACGTTTAGGAAAAACGGCACCGGTCCTAGGGTAAACTGCTCGGTCCAATTGAGGTCGGTTCTTACCTGGAAGAGGGCCTTAATATTGCCGTATGCGGGGTCGTTGTTGTTACCCCAGGTTTTGCCCACCCAATCGTAGGCGAGCGAGCCGTACAGCTGTGTGGCGATATCCATCGTGAACAGCAGTGTGCAATGGTGGCGAAGGAGCTTGGTGTTTCTTGGATCGGTGCCCGAACCGGCACTCATGCTTTTGTACTGATTCCACTTCCCCTCCATCTCGTCGAGGTAGCGGTTTGCTTGCTTGGCGCCCGACTCGCGCGGTGACTTCTTCCAGTATTCCGGATCAGGGTTGCCCGAATCGTTCATGTAGCTGGCTGGTTTGTATCCTCCGCCAAACAGCACGTACCCGGCAAACGAGAAGTCGAACAAAATGGGGAACGAGGGCATCCAGCACGTGAACTTATTGCCGCCGATGCCGGGAAACGCCGCCGGGAAATCAAACGGAGTGATCTCTTGGTCCATGGTAGTGGGGACGATAGTGGTCGATCCGGATTCCGCCTTTGCCGCCGGCGCGGTAACAACGGCCATAGGGGATGAGAGCGTGTAGGTTTTGCCCTGGTAGTCGAGGACAAAGCGCAGCTTGCACCCTTCTTCCAGATGGCCCGAAGCTGCATCGAGGAACGTGTCTTCAAGCGTGAACGTTGCCAGATTATCCGCACCCGATGCGCTGGCCTTGACTTGGCCAATCTGCGTGAAGGTTTCGGGTGAGCTGCCCGCGGCAGGCGCCACTTTGCTGATGCGCAGCGTTGCCTGTCCACCCTGTGGCAGATGTGCCTGCACGGTAAAGGCGTGCGTATCGGGCTGCTCGTTTGCCGTGTCGTCCTTCGGCAATGTCATGAACGTGGCTTCAGCGTACTGGATGTCCCATTCGTCGAATGTGAGCTGGCGGAAGTACGGCTCGCCGTCGGAAAGCGGACGCGTGGGCGCGGTTATGGCGGTGCCGCCCTGGATACGCGCAAGGGGAATCTCGACATCACGGTAGCCCGCCATGCTAATGGAGATGCCGCCGTTAAAGTCGTACGCGTCGAGAAGCGTTGCCTCGTCCACGTAGCCTTCCGAAAGAGGCGCGACCTCAAAGATGGCCGTGCCTTCGTCATCGGTCGTGGCGGTGAGCTGCTTGCCTGCGGCGTAGCGCGATGTGAGCGTGACCTGGGCACCCGTGATGGGCGTATTCTTGTTGGCGACGTCGACCACGACCACACCGAACATGGTGCGCGAGAGCACCAAGACCTTGAAGGGATCATCTTCGTCGGCGTATGCCTCGGTGGGGGCGAACGGCAGCAGGAATGCATTTTTGCTTCCCGGCACGCGAGGCAGCATGATGCCTGCCAACGAGGATGCTCCGGCAACAAGTAACGAACGGCGATCAAGCATCTTTGGCTCCCATCCCGCAGGTATCGGTGGAAATAATCCAATTTTGCGAGAAGGTTCCCCGTGGCGGTAGTGCCGTTCAAGGGTCAAAATGTCCAAATTGATTGAGCGAAGCGCCGGGTTCCGGAACGCGTTCGATGCGCTTGGCAGCCCGGTTGCTAACGCAACATATGCGCGACCAGCTCGGCGCGTGTGCCGATGCCAAGCTTTGCGTATACGCCGGATAGGCGGTTTTTGACGGTGCCCGGCGATACTCCCATATGGCGTGCGATTTCGGCGTTGGTCCACCCGCGACAGGCGAGCATGGCCATGGTGAATTCCGTGGTCGTTAAATCGTCGGCCACGTCCTCGCCCGAATCAGGGTTGTGGATGCGTCGCCAGCCGTAGCTGAATCGATACGTAATCTCGATGATGCGTGCGAAATCGTCAGGGTATTGCGATTTTAGGCATGCCTCGATGAGTCCCTGCAAAAGGCCGTGGTGCTCGCCAATGAGCTCGATAAGGCCGTCGGGGCGCGCAATGTTCCAAGTGGCTCCGAAGTGCGTTTTTGCGGCGTCGATATCCTTGAGGCTCATGCATGCCATGGAAGCTGCCAGGTGCAGGAACAGCTCCGAGATGGGATAGCTTCCCTGTTTCATGATCAGGGCGTTTTCCGCCATGCCCAGACTGCGGCCATATTCGCCGCGCAGGTACAGGGCATGCGCCATCACGTAGCTGGCGAACAGGCGCAGGCCTTCGGGCAGATGCGCCGCAAGCGGATAAAACTCTTCGGCGGAATACGGGGAAGGCAAGTGCAGCAGGACGCTCGCGGCGGAGGCGAACAGGATATGCGTGGCGTGGACGGCGGGCGATTCCTCGTCAGTTGGCGTATCGAGGATGCCCGCAAGGCACCGGCGGGCATCGGCGATACGGTTGAGCGACAGACTGGCATATCCGCAGATAAGGCATGCGGAATAGCGCAGTGCGGGGTCGGTGGCGTCAAGATAAGGGCGCGCCGTCTTGGCAGCGAGGGTGGCCTGTCCGCGAAAGTACAGCGCTTCTGCCGTGGCAATGGCGCGCGAATCGGGGTCGGAAATGCCTGCAACCGCAGCGTCAATCTGCCCCGGCACAAAGGCGGTGCACATCAACGGCATGGGAATGCGCGGGTAGCCATCGCAGTCCATCTTCCATCTCCCATCAGGTGGCAACAATGCAGCAATTGTACTCCTGTTGCTCGGTGCTGGAATTTGTGGGTATCGCCTACGATTATGCCGAACGTATAAAGGAAGAGTCTATTGGCGATGCTTCCAAGGTGGCTACCGAAGCCTGTCTGACCTTGGGATATAGAAAAACTGCCACCCCTGCAAAAAGCTCTGCCGCAGCGATGGGAAACGCATCTTCTGGGCATTCCGGCGTCTCCAGCCAGCGCTGGACTGCTGCTGTCGCCTGCGCGTTGGCGAGCGGGGCGTGGGGACCGTCCGGCGACCAGCGGTGACGGGCGAGCCCTGCCGCGTACGTGGGACTCCATCGGCGTAGACCCGTGACCCCCATGGCATCGGAGAAGTTCACCATGGCGTCCAGGACTTTACCGTCCGGCACGTCCAGCCTAGCGGCTCTCTTGAACCCAAGGTTGAAAGGGGGCGTTGTACAAGGCGAATGGGGCCGAGTGGAAGTGGATCAAAAGAGCGTTACTTGACGTTTCATGCATAATGCCAACCGCCCCGCGACATCACGTTCGCAGCGCGCAGGGGCCGGAGAATCTTCGCGATGAGAGTTGACGTCTAATACCTTGCATCATATAGTGTGTATAGCATAGTATATGACGAGAGGAGGTGTGCGGATGGAGGCACAGATGAAGCGCGGCTTCCTGGAGGCCTGCGTGCTCGCGGCCGTCTCCGGCGAGGAGTCCTACGGCTACCAGATCGTGAAGGACGTACCGGCGAGCATGGGGCTCACGGAGTCGACGCTCTACCCGCTGCTCAAGCGCCTGGAGAAAGCCGGGTGCATCACGGCGCGCTCCGCCGAGCACAACGGGCGGCTGCGCCGGTACTACCGCATCACGGACGACGGGCGAGCACGCATCGAGGAGTTCCTGGCCGAGTGGCCGTCCGTACGGGAGATTTACGCATACGTTGAGGGGGCGCACCATGACGCGCGATGAGTTTCTGGGCCGGTTGGGCGAGCTGCTCGCCTGCCTGCCGGCCGAGCAGGTGGAGGAGACCAAGGCGTTCTATGCGGAGGCCATCGCTGACCGCATGGAGGACGGTATGAGCGAGGAGGAGGCCGTGGCCGCCATGGGCACACCCGGCGAGGTGGCGGAGGCCACGCTCGACGACCTGCCCGCCGTGCCGCGCGCGATCGCGAGGACGCGCCGGCGCAGCACCACGCTGCTGTGGGTGCTGACCATCGTGGGCTCCCCGGTGTGGGTGCCGCTGCTCGCCGCCTTCGCCGCCGTGGCCGTCACGGTCTATATCTGCATCTGGGTGCTGGCGCTCTGCGTGTGCATCGTCGCGGTGGCACTCGGGGGCGTGGGCGTAGTTGGGCTCCTGCTTGCCGTAAGCGGCGTCATCATCGGCCACTTCCCGTACGCCCTCGCCTCGGCGGGCGTGGGGCTCGGCCTCGTCGGCGTGGCGCTCTTCGTTGGTGCTGGCGCTTGGGCAGCCTCAAAACAAATTGCGCGCCTCTCGGCGCTCTGGGCGAGGAAGGCCGCCTCGCCCTTCTGGAAGGGTAAGGGCGAGAAGGGCGGCGCTGCCGCGCATCTCGCGGCGTAGAAAGGAGTGAGTACCATGACCAGTGCGAAGAAGATCTACCTCGCCGTGGCGGGCGGGCTCGTTGCCGCGGGTGTTGTCCTCGCGGGTATTGGCTTTATCGCTTCGGGTTTCGACCCGGCCGTGTTCACAACCCAAATAGACACACGCGACAGCACCATCGTGCTCGGCGGCGTCGAGGTGGACGACCCGATGGGCCTCCCCCTCATCGAGCAGCTCGCCAATCTGGGCGAGATCGACACCTCCGGCGTCGCGGATCCCGCCGCGCCCTAGGCGCAGCGAGCCCGGGCGCTCTGCCCGCCAAGCTGCGTAAGCCGGCGAAACCCGAACCTCAACCTCTACGCAACTGGCCCCAAGCCTGCGCCGATTCGCTCTCAGCGCCGCGCGGGGGCCCGTGACGCATGCCCAAAAAGGTACGAGGAGAAAGGAACGCGATGACGACAACCACGCCCTTCCGCCTTCACGGGGCCACGCAGGACCGGAAGCGACTGGGCCGTGCGGTGGGGCTGTGCTTGGATTGGCTACACTGATATGGACAGTTCCGTGAGGGGCGCGAGAGGCGGGACTCTGGGGAGATCTTCGAGGAGGAGTGTCTCGACTGGAAGCGCGGGTTCAGTGGAGCAGGAACCTAATCTCTGTCTCTCTTGCTTTTTTGATTTGTTGAGAAGCCGGCATTTGGGGGCATTTTGGATAGCGAACAGTTCAAACAAGAAGCTGAGAAAATAGAACAAAGCCTGAGTGCCTTGAGAGTCGCCGAGCGCAATGCAGTGATTCCCTTCATGAACGGCGACTTTACCCAATGGGATCTATATCTGGCATCCTCCTCTGAGTATGCGATGAGACTGATAGACGGATTCATCTCCATGTTCGAGTCGAGGAATCTTGTTTGCGTCGCCCAGCTTCTCCGCGCACAGGTTGGAGTCTGCCTGCGGACATTCGCATTATTCGCCGCCGAAGACCAGGATGACTTTCTCAAGCAGGTGTTTCAAGGTGTGCCTGTGAACAAGCTGAAAGATTTCTCGGGTGAGAAGATGTCCGATGGAAGACTTCAAGACTTACACGAGAAGTTCGATCCAAAGGTAAAAGATGTATACAAGGTGACGTCTGGATTCGTCCACTTCTCCATTGATATTCTGCCGAGCATGGGTGTGCCTGGGGAGGGCTATGAGGTCGAGTTTAATTTTGGAGCCGAGCCCAACGAGAGAAACAATGCGCCTCTCGTGGAATGCGGCAAGGCGTTCTGCCACTATGTCGACCTGCATCTCCAGATGCTCCATAAGGTGATTGCTTCGGATGAATGGTATGCCGATCGATTTCGTATCGATTCCGATGGTCCTGCAGACGAGGCCTCGAAAAGCGAGAAGGTGTAGGTCGAACGCATTGACGCTGCCTTGACAGCATCCCGATATGATAACGAATGGGAGGTTCCCTGCGAAATGTGCGCCTCTGTATATTCTCGCTAGGACGCCCTCGACCGATAAGGCATCGTTGAGTTCAATTTGAGTTCAGCTCGGGTGCCTGAAATCGCCCAACTCTGATAAAAGGGGAGACGACGGTACACCACGTAGACGAGAGGCTATGGAAGTGCACGATTTGATTATATTGGCGCGCTAAACCGCCCCGCTGCCCAACTTGAACTCCGCTCACGCGTGTATGGGGCTGCGAGAGGTAACGGCCTGCGGCCTCCTTTGTGTGCTCGATGATATCTTCGAGCATGCCGGGCATGGCGGAGACATTCGCTGCAATCCAGCCGTGTTCAAGCGCCGTTTCGGATAGGAGCGAGAGGGGGCTGTCTTGCCCGTTTCCCTTGCACCCGTAAAGATGGTTGACAGTTTGGGGTCTCCCGGGTCTTTAGCTTTTACCGTGCTAGATGCCTCATGGAAACTGTTGGACTTTAATCAGACAGACCCAGCATGTCGTTTTCCTCCATGAGGACATCGGCTAAAACCGCAACACCTATGCTTGTTTAAGCAAACTTCCTGATAGTCGTGGAGCTGCTGTAGCCCGACATGCAGGACATCGCTCGGCTTAAACACCGGATGCCGCATCCGCGAAACGAGTTGCGGTGCACCCTGTTCCAAAAGGTTGCCAAGTACCATGGCGTGAGCGTTGGGGTAGCCATCATTCAGCGTGGATACATCCGGATGCGCATAGATCCAGACGATTCCAACGTTCTCGTATTTCCCGTGCAGGTAATCGAAGAGGGCAAGCGACGCCATACAGTTGCCGCCGACGGTCACGACTCTGTCGGGGTTTTCTGCCGTAAGCTTCCTCTGCGCATCCTGAATTCCCGCCAGGACTTCGTCCTCGGCACAGATGCGAACTGCCTCCCATTTCTCATGTCCAAGTTTTGGGACGCGTTTCGCAATGCCGAGTGGGACCCCTGGACAGTCGGATCACGTGGTGGCCCCCTTTGAGAGGGTCACGAGCATGGTGGTCCCGTTCTCGGAACTTGCTTCGACCTCTACCGTGCCGCCGTGTAGGGCTGCAATCTCCCAAACAAGCGCTAGCCCGAGTCCTGCGCCACCGTATGCCCTGCTGCGGGATTTATCCAGGCGAAAGAACGGTTGGAAGATGCTCTCACGGTACTGCTTGGGTATTCCCGGGCCCTGGTCCTCGACTCGCAGGAACACGTGGCTGTCGTTATCGCAGATGGAGACGGTAACGCTCGAGTCGGTGCGGCTATAGCGGATGGCGTTTTCGACCAGGTTGAACACCAGCCGATAGAGGAGCGCATCGTTCCCGATTACTAAAGCGTCTCCAGCACAATTGAGGGCTATGCCCTTATTTTCGGCAAGTGGCGCAAGGTCGGTGAGGACCTCTTCGGACAAGGGACCAAGTTCAACATCGTCCTCGCAAGGAACGCTGCGGAGCTCACTCATCTCGAGCAATACCTTGGTCATTCGCGACATTCGCTCAGTTTGTTCTTGTAGCAGGCCGAGCAGCTCGGCTGTTTCGGGTTGCAAACCGGAGTGCTCGGAGATGAATAGTTCAATCTGTGCCTGCATAAGGGCGAGCGGGGTGCGCAACTCGTGCGCGGCGTTGCCGGTAAACTGACGCTGTGCAGAGAACCCTTCGTCGAGTCGGCCAATCATATCGTTGAATGAGGCGCTGCATCGCTGCAGTTCGGTGGGTACATCTTTGCTGAGTCTGATTTCGCTTAGGTTGTCAGGCTGCACGCGCTCAACCTGGGCTGCAAAAGCCCGTAGCGGTTTGAGTGCATGGCCGCTCACAAAGTATGCCAACACGCCGCCAAGGAGTGTGATTCCAGCCGTGATACACCAGGTTGTCGTGCCAAAAGACTCCTGTGCGTCGTTTACGACGATCGTGACCTCGTCATCGAGGGACGCTTTCGTTGGGTCGAACGCCTGGGACGAATCTTCGCCGGTTGCGTTAAAGGCCGAGATATTACTGCCGATGGCATCCATATAGCGCATGCCCGTATAGCCGACCAGGCAGTTCGTCAGCACGCATGCCGCACACGTGAGCAGTGCCGTCATAATCGTTATGCGCCATTGAAGGGAAAGCCTTTTCATTCGCTATCCTCCATAACGTAGCCCTCTCCAATCCGATTGCGAATCGGGTCGTATCCCAAAGCGCTGCGTAGCTTTTTGCGGAGTGACGAGATGTGAACGCGGGTTGCGTTGCTAAAGCTGTTCACGCTGCTATCCCAAACGTGTTCGATAAGCTCCTCTTGACTTACCGGACGCCCCTGATTAAGCATCAGGTATTCCAAGATTCCCGTTTCCTTGCGCGTAAGAGATAAGGCCTCGCTGTCCACGGAAGCGATGCGCGCCTTGGTGTCAAAGCGGAGCTTTCCACAGGTTAATACTATGTCGCTTTGTGCGAAGCGTCTGAGGGTGAGGCTGCGGATCCTTGCCGCAAGTTCGTCCAGATGAAACGGCTTGGTGAGGTAATCGTTGGCGCCGGCATCGAGTCCGGCGACTTTATCGGATACTTCGCCACGCGCGGACAGAATCAGCACTTTGGTCTCGCAGTCGGTTTTCCTAAGTTCCCTAAGCACGGTCATGCCGTCGATACGGGGAAGGTTGAGGTCGAGTACCACGAGGTCAAAGACTTCGACGCCCAGCAGGTCGAGCGCCTCCTGCCCGTCGTGGCAGCAGTCGACGCTGTACGCCAAGTTTCGCAAGCTGCGCGCGATTGCGTCGCACAGCGCCCGCTCGTCCTCGACGATCAAAATACGCATAACAGTCTCCTTGCACATTTCAAATCGCGCTTAACACGGATTTTATAGCCGATATGGTCCAATGGTCGCGTAACGAAAGGAGTGGTCAGGTTGTTCAAAGCGGTAAAACCCGTGGTACAGGTCGCTTTGTTGATCGTCGGAATTGCCATGGTGTGCTTTGGCGTTATGCGTGGCGAGGCAGATGCCGTGCTGGCCAAAGCGATTAGGCTGTGCTTGGAGTGTATCGGAATTGGATAAAAGAGAAAACACTGCGTCGCATGTTTTGGCTCGATTTCGCGGATTCATTCAGGCGGCGGCGACGCTCGTCACCAACATTCACCTGCCAAACTTTGCCAAAGGCGGCATCTATCAGGGCGCGGGAAAAACAGTCTGCGTACCTGGACTTAATTGCTATTCGTGCCCCGCGGCATCGGGTGCGTGCCCCATCGGGTCGTTCCAGTCGGTGGTAGGTTCATCCAAGTTCAACTTTTCTTACTATGTTACCGGTACGCTCATTTTGCTCGGCGTGCTGCTGGGACGCTTTGTATGCGGCTTTCTGTGCCCGTTTGGCTGGCTGCAGGAGCTGCTTCATAAGATTCCCGGCAAAAAGCTTTCGACAAAAAAGCTCAAGCCGCTCACGTACATCAAGTACGTCGTGTTGCTGTTTGCCGTGGTGCTGCTACCCGTCTTGGTGGTTAACGACGTGGGCATGGGCGACCCGTTCTTTTGTAAGTACATCTGTCCGCAGGGTGTGCTCGAGGGCGCCATTCCGCTGGCCATTGCCAATGCCGGCATTCGATCTGCGTTGGGACAGCTCTTTACTTGGAAACTTGTCGTTCTCATTGCCGTGGTAGTGCTGAGCGTTTTGCTCTATCGCCCCTTCTGCAAATGGATTTGCCCGCTCGGCGCATTCTATGCGCTCATGAATAGGGTGTCCCTACTGGGGATTCGGGTTGACGCATGCAAATGTGTCTCGTGCGGCAAGTGCTCAAGGGTTTGTCAGATGGACGTTGATGTGGTCCGCGCACCCAATCATGCCGAATGTATCCGGTGCGGAAAGTGCATCGGGGCCTGTCCCGTCGATGCCATTAGCTATCGCTATGGCCTGGATGTGTCGGCGGAAAAGCTCCCCTTGACCGCCGATAAAAAGTAAACAAGCTTCGACAAAACGGAGGAATGACCATGAAGCTTTCTAAGATTGCGGCCCTGTTTATGGTGCCGGTATTGGCCTTGTGCCTTGTGGCATGTTCGGCGCCCGGTGGCAATGTGAGCGAATCTGCGAGCTCCGATCCTAAGATCGCAGAACTCACTGCGCAGAAGCCGACCAATGCCGACGAGGCCGCCGAGCTGTATGCGAAGCTCATGCAGAAGGAGAACGAGATCTTTTCGAGTGATAGCGCGCTGTGGGAAAAGGTATTCAATGCAGCAAATAAAGACTCGGCAATGATTGAGGATGGCAGCAATTACGGCGATTTCCTGCTCAAGACCATCGACGGCGCTAAGGATGAGTTTACGGCGGATGAGCTTAAGACGCTCAAGGCTGGTGCGCAGCAGATCAAGGAGATCGAGGACAAGCTCGAGAGCTTGGAGAAGGAGTTCCCCGGCTGTGGAAGCACGCCGAGTGCAGGCGAGAGCGTCGACGCTTCGACCGCTGGCATGACGGCTGGTGCCAATGCTTCGAGCGAGGCGACGAAGTTCCCCAGCTTTACGGGCAAGGACCTGGATGGCAACGACGTGAACAGCGACGAGCTGTTCTCTAAGAACAAGGTCACCGTCATGAACTTCTGGTTCACTACTTGCAAGCCGTGCGTGGGCGAGCTGGGCGATCTTGAGAAGCTGAATCAGGAGCTTGCCGAGAAGGGCGGCCAGGTCGTGGGCGTCAATTCCTTTACGCTCGATGGCAACAAGGGCGAGATCGCAGATGCCAAGGACGTGCTGAGCAAGAAGGGCGTGACATATAAGAACATCTGGTTCAAGTCGGATAGCGAGGCCGGTAAGTTTACGTCAAATTTGTTCTCGTTCCCGACAACGTATGTCATCGATCAGAATGGCAACATCGTAGGGGATCCAATCGTGGGAGCCATCAGCTCCGCCGAGCAGCGCGCAGCACTCAACAAACTTATCGACCAGGCGATTGCGAATAGCGAGCAGTAAAAAACGCGTAAAGCATAGCGAGGATCGTGTGTCGCTGTGCGAAGTAGTCCGCTACCTTTCAAGATAAGCTCCACCATATAGAGGTCCCGCTCGGGACCTCTTCTTTTGAGCACCGTCCCGCTCGTTTTTTGGGCGGTTTGTTACATTCCTCACTGGCGCCGGCAAAAAATGGGGATAGAGTAGGACAAACGCGTCGAATACGAACGGCGGAGGAGAGCGGGCAGGGTGCCTGCGCAGGAGAGGTTGCCGTCCATGCTGGAGCTCAAAGGTATTTGCAAAAGGTACGTTACCCAGTCGTTTACGCAGGTGGCGCTCGACAACGTAAGTCTGGCTTTTCGCGATAACGAGTTCGTGGCCATTCTGGGTCCCTCAGGCTCAGGTAAAACTACGATGCTCAACGTTATCGGTGGGCTCGATCACTTTGATTCCGGTGATCTGCTGATCGACGGCATATCGACCAAGGACTTTCACGATCGCGATTGGGATGCCTATCGCAATAACCGCATCGGCTTTGTGTTCCAGAGCTATAACCTCATTCCGCATCAGACCATTTTGGAAAACGTGGAGCTGGCGCTTACGCTCACGGGCGTGGGGCATGCCGAGCGCCGCCAGCGTGCGCGCGAGGCGTTGGAGAAAGTCGGCCTGGGCGAGCACATGAACAAGCGCCCGAGCCAGCTATCGGGCGGACAGATGCAGCGCGTGGCCATCGCCCGTGCCCTGATCAACGATCCCGAGATTGTGCTGGCCGACGAGCCGACCGGCGCCTTGGATTCCATAACGTCCGTGCAGGTCATGGACTTGCTCAAGGAAGTTGCACGCGACCGTCTGGTTATTATGGTCACGCACAATCCCGAGCTGGCGTACCAGTACGCCACGCGCATCGTCAACCTGGCGGACGGCAAGATCACCGACGATTCCGATCCTTTCGATGTCGCTGACGCCACGCGCCGCGAGGCCAAGCCTACGCGCAAAACCTCGATGAGCTTTGTGACGGCGCTGGGGCTTTCTGCCCGAAACCTTATGACCAAAAAAGGCCGTACGGCCATGACGGCCTTTGCGGGGTCGATTGGCATTATCGGTATCGCGGCGATCTTGGCGCTCTCCAATGGCGTGAACAACTACATCAAAAAGGTCGAGGAGGATACGCTCTCGAGTTACCCGCTTACGATCTCCAAGCAGGACTACGACCTGTCGTCCATGATGGGCGGACAGGGGGCTGTGGATGATGAGGCGTCCAACGGCGAGGATTTATCCGACGACGGCACCGACGGCAAGGCTCCGGGAACCGATAAGATTCCCGTGGTCACGGCCGTAAAGGATATGTTTGCAAGTGTTAAGTCCAACGACATGACGAGCTTTAAGGCATGGCTCGATGCCGGTGGCGACGGCATCGACAAAGAGGTCAACGCTATTCAGTACGGCTATGGCGTAACGCCGGTTGTCTATCGCGCGGGCAAGGGAGACGAGAAGCCCGTGCGTCTGGTGCCCAATGCCATGACCGAGGCCGTGAGCGGCGGCGCGAGCTCGGCAGCAACGGTGAGCATGGAGTCCATGGGAACCTCGGTCTTCAACGAAATGATTGACGACCAGAGCCTGCTCGACAGCCAATACGACGTCGTGGCGGGGCATTGGCCTACGTCTGCTAACGAAGCCGTGATGGTGCTTTCGAGTCGCGGCACGGTGGGCGACTACACGCTCTACAGCATCGGTGCGTTGGATATCAATGAACTCAACGATCTGGTTAACAGCGCCATGACGGCTGACGGTGGGGTCGAGACGCCCGAGACCGGCGCCGACTTTACCTACGACGATGCGCTGTCCACGACGTTTAAGGTGTTGTCGCCGGCCGATGCCTATCGCAAAAACGAAGAGACCGGCATGTGGACCGATATGTCTGGCGACGCCGACTTTATGGCCGCCAAAGTTGCCGACGGTATTGACGTGCGTATTGTGGGCGTGGTGCGACCTAACGAGACAGCCAATGCGAGTGCGTTATCCCCGGGCATTGCCTATACGCATGCGCTGACTCGCCAGCTTATGGAGCGTGCCGCCGATTCGCAGATTGTGCAAGAGCAACTTGCTCATCCCGAGACGGATGTCTTTACGGGCAAAACTTTTGACGAACTGCAAGGCGAGGCCAAGCAAGGCGTGGATCTGGGCAGTATGTTCAGCGTGGACGAGGCGGCACTGAAGAGCGCGTTCTCGTTCGATGCATCTGCGCTCTCGGGTGTTGCCGACAGCATGGACCTGTCGGGTCTTGACCTGTCCGGGCTGGACATTGACCTTTCGGGCGTTGGGAAGGACATCGACTTCAGCGACATCATGGCCAAGGCGCCGACCCCAGATTTCTCGGGCATCTTTGACGGTCTGGAGCTCACACCCGAGCAAATGCAGCAGGTGGGAACGCTTGCCAACCAACTGTTTGAGGGCTTTTTGCAGTCTGATCACTTTAAGGCCCTGACGCCCGAGGACCTTAAGGACGCGTCGAAGCTCGCTGCCGCATTCTCGGCGTATCTTGAGAATGATGCGGCAGCCCAGCAAATCCAGGCCCAGCTCAAAGCCCTCGGCGGCGATGCCCTGGCCGAGCGCCTGCAGCAGGCGATGACCGACTATGTGCAAAAGCAGCTGGCTCCGTATTTGCAGCAGGCTATGGATCAGGTGATGAAGTCGATCAGCGATCAGATTGCGGCGACGGTGTCGGCTCAGCTTAAGGCGGGCGCGGCAGGGCTCATGGGCCAGATGGCGACGCAGGTGTCTTCGAGTTTTGCCAACCTGGCGAGCGCCATGCACGTGGATGCGAGTGCCTTTGCTCGTGCCATCCATTTCAACATGGACGCCGAGGACCTGAGTTCGCTCATGATGAGCTATGCCAAGGCCTCGAAGCTCACCTACGACAACAATCTGACCACACTGGGCTATGCGGACGAGACAGACCCCATCTCGGTTAAGATTTTCCCGCGCGACTTTGAGGCCAAGGAGCGCGTGCTGGATCATATCGATGCGTACAACAAGCAGGTCAAAGCCGCTGGCCATGATGATCGGGCAATTTCGTACACCGACTACATGGGCATCATCATGGGTTCGGTGACCGACATCGTGAACACCATCAGCTTGGTGCTCATCGCATTCGTGAGTATCAGCCTGGTGGTGAGCTCCATCATGATCGGCATCATCACCTACATCAGCGTGCTGGAACGCAAAAAGGAGATTGGCATCCTGCGTGCGATTGGCGCGTCGAAGCGCAACGTGGCCAACGTATTCAATGCCGAGACGTTTATCGAAGGTCTCATTGCCGGCGTCTTTGCTATTGTCGTCGTGGTACTCGTGAGCTTTCCGGTCAATGCCTGGGCGCTTGCTGCCAAACAAGTACCCAACCTGATGAGCCTACCCGTGCAGGATGCGCTGGTGCTCATCGCGATTTCGGTGCTGCTGACGGTCGTTGCCGGTCTGCTGCCGGCCCGTAGCGCATCCAAAAAGGACCCCGTGGAGGCCCTTCGTTCCGAATAATGTGACAAAGGGACAACCCTTTTGTCACGGCTAAAAGCAAGGAAGTCGCAAGGGTTGGGGCGGGGTTGTCGGCGAGTGCCCTCGGATACAATCGAAGCCGTGCTAGAAAGAGGCTTCGATGATTAGAAAATCGTTCTTTAATCCGTTCTCGTCGCTGCTGCTTGCGCTTGCCGGGCTGGCTTTTTTGGTCGATGTCCTGCCGCAGGTGGAAGGCCAGACGGGCGTGTTCGCGCCAGCTGTGCTCTTTTTGATGTGGCTGGTGGGCGGCCTG
This sequence comes from uncultured Collinsella sp., assembly GCA_902491765.1. Lineage (GTDB taxonomy): Bacteria > Actinomycetota > Coriobacteriia > Coriobacteriales > Coriobacteriaceae > Collinsella. The sequence continues at coordinate 57,197 of CABUIY010000005.1, forward strand.
GTGCGCCTGTTTTACGAAAATGAGGCCAAGCGCAGCTTTGATCGCCATATGTTTAAAGCGAACCACGCGGCCGTTTGGAAACGCGTCGATGCGTGTTGGATTCAAGTTGATGCCGACCGGCTTGTGCCCGGCGACGTCGTCCGCCTATATGCCGGCATGCTCTGCCCGGTCGACGTGACCCTTGCCAAGGGCGACCAGGTCCTTGTCTCGGAATCGTCGCTTACAGGCGAGAGCGGTCAGACCGCCAAGCGGGAAGGGGAGACCGTTCGCGCGGGAACGACCATTGTCGACGGCAAGGCGTCGGCAACCGTCCTCGCCCGCATTGCCGATGAGCAGCCCGTTTTGCGCCGTCGCGCTCGAATGGGCACACAGTTTGGTGCCGGCGCCAAGAGCATCTGCGCCGCCCTGGTAAGATGCATGCTCATCGTACTGCCGTTTGTCATTATGATTCGAGGCTTTGTGCTGGGCGACTGGGCGCAGGCACTGCTGTTTGCCCTGGGCACGGCCGTGGGCCTGGTTCCCGAAATGCTGCCGGTTGTCACGAGCGTTTGCCTTTCGGGCAGTGCCCATCGACTAAAAAACAAGCAGGTCATCGTTAAGAACGTTGACGCCATGGAGTCACTGGGCTCCATGGACGTGGTGTGCGTTGACAAGACAGGCACGCTCACCGAAGATGCCGCGGTGCTCGAGTACTACACCGATATCCTGGGCAACGAAAGCGAGCAGACGCTCAACCTGGCGTATCTGGAGAGCACGAGCCAGGGGGCCGCTGCCAATCAGCTCAATCGGGCCATTGCCGATGCGTGCGCGGCACCCGAGCTGCACCTTGCCGCGAAAGACCTTGGCCACGCCTTTGCACTGCATGCCTCTGACCCCTTCGACCACGTCACCAAGGCTTCGGGTGTCAAGCTCGACGCCACGCCCGGGGCGCTTGGTTGTTTGGGACTACAGGTTCGCCCCGGCAATCATCTGACCATCGTAAAGGGCGAGGTTGAAAGCGTGTGCACACGCTGCGCCTGGGCAAACTTTAAGGGCGAGCTGGTGCCCATGGATGCCGATGGCCGTCAGAGCGCCTACGAGGTTGCCGAGGACATGCGCGCCGATGGCATCAAAGTGCTCGCCGTCGCCTATAGCACGACGTCGGCGGACTGGGATGACCTGGTGCTGTGCGGCTTTTTGGGCTTTTTCGATCGGCCCAAGGCGAGCGCTCGTGCCACCGTGCAGGCGCTGTCTAACCTTTCCGTCGAGGTGCGCGTGCTCACGGGTGATTCGGCTTCGGTCGCTCGCTCAACATGCTCGCGCCTGGGCATTCCCGCCGATAGCGTTATCACCGGCAGCATGCTTCAGGCCATGGAGGAATCCGAAGCGCTGATCCGGGTGGGGAAGGCTCGCGTGTTTGCCGAGCTTACGCCCGCACAGAAGGCGCAGATCGTTAGCCTGATTCGCCTCTCCGGCCACATCGTCGGCTATATCGGAGACGGCGTGAACGACGTGCCGGCGCTCACATCGGCAGACGTCGGCATTGTCGTGGACTCGGCTGCGGCCGAATCCAAAAAGGTGGCCGACCTGGTGCTGCTCGAGCGCGACTTGGGTGTTGTCGCCGAGGGCGTCAGCGAGGGCAGGACTTCGTTCGCCAATGCCTCCAAGTACATCCGTATCGCATCGAGCTCCAACTTTGGCAATATCTGTTCGGTTGCCGCCTCGAGCATTTTCCTGCCCTTTGTGCCGGCAACCGCTACCCAGCTGCTCTTGCTCAATCTGTGCTACGACGCCACCTGCCTGGCGCTTTCGTGGGATAACGTTGACGATGCAGAGATTGCCCGCCCCAGGGCCTGGTCGGGTAAGGGGCTCGGCAGCTTTATGCTTCATTTTGGCTTTGCGAGCTCGGCCTTCGACATCATTACGTTTGCCATTCTGTTCTTGGGCGTATGCCCCGCCGTCTGCGGCGCGCCCTTTGCCGCGCTCGACGCGGCGGGTCGAGCGGCCTTTATCGCGACCTTCCAAGCCGGCTGGCTGCTGGAATGCGCATGGACCGAATCGCTCGTGCTCCTGGTGTTGCGAACGCGCAGTGTCCGCGACGGGGATCGTCCTTGCACACCGCTCGTGGTGATGGTTGCCGTCATGCTCGTTGTCACGGCGCTCCTTGCGCTCAGTCCGGTGGCGCAGCTGTTTGGGCTCGCCACGCTGCCTGTATGGTATCTGGGCATCGTTGCGCTGCTGAGCGTGTTGTATCTTGTTGTTGCTTCGACGATCAAGCGGGTCTATCTGGCCCGCTCGAGCAGCTTGTTCTAGGGCGGTTCTATGCGTACCAACAGAACCAACATCGCGATTACGCCGGCCGAGGCCGCCGAGCTCAGCAGCGCGCTGTTCTCGTCTGGCAGCGCTGCCGCCCTGGAGCTCGCGCCCGTGTTTGCCGATATCGCATCGGGCAAGCTGACTGCTATCGAGCTGGCGGTTGCCGGCTCGCAGGCAAGTGCCGCCACTGGACCCATCGTTATCGGCGAGCTTTCGATCGACCTGGCCTCGCGCACCGTCAAGGTGTCGGACGCGCCGGTCTCGCTCACGCCCAAGGAGTTCGACATCCTTGCCTTTTTGGCGAGCAACCGGGGTACGGTCTTTAGCAAAGAGGAAATCTACCGGGCGGTGTGGCAAAACGAGTATCTGCTCGATGACAGCAACATCATGGCCTTCGTCCGCAAAATTCGAAAGAAGATTGAGCCCGAACCAGACAACCCCCACTACCTGCTGACTGTATGGGGCGTGGGCTACAAAATGGCCGAGTAACGCTTCGGGTATTCGCTCCCATCGATCCAAATAGTCACTTTGACAATCCTTGCCAAATCGCAAGAAAGCCGCAAGAAACCAGCCATGTGCTCGGTCTTGCGGCTTTTCTATTCTGTAGACAGTCGCGGACGCGAAAGAGAGGTGAGGACCGTGAGCGGCAGTGACAGTACCAGTAACGCAGGACGAAGTTGCCGGCGCGGGTCCACTTTGATGGGGGCGCGCGGCTGATTCGCCCTGCGTCCGATCGATAGAACGGAGCGAGGCAATTGAAGAAGATGACTATGCGCCATACGTCGTCTGCGGTTCAGGCGCAAAACGAACTGATGAGGCATCGCGCGGAGGGTCGCATCCAGTATGCGGCGACCATTCCGCTGACGGAGGCCCTATCCTGGGTCGGCTCGAATCTCGGCGGCCTTAATCGCGACGAGGTCGCGCACAGCGAAGCCGACAACGGGCGTAACGTGGTCACGCGTGGCAAGAAGAAGTCGATTGCCCGCAAGCTTGCGGACGCGTTCGTCAATCCCTTCACGGCGATTCTGTTTTTCCTGGCCATCATTTCGGCAGCGACCGACATGGTGTTTCCAGCGTTGTCGATGATGGGCAGCACGCCCGAAGACTTTGACCCGCTGACGGTGATCATCATCACCACGATGGTCGTGCTCTCGGGCACGCTGCGCTATATCCAGGAAGCGCGCAGCGGCAACGCGGCCGAAAAGCTGCTCGATATGATTACGACCACCGTGACAGTCACCCGCGAGGATGCCCCTAGGACCGAGATTCCCATCGACGACGTGGTGGTTGGTGACATCGTGCACCTGTCCGCCGGTGACATGATTCCCGCCGATGTGAGAATCATTGAGGCTAAGGACCTCTTTGTGAGCCAGGCAAGCCTGACGGGCGAGAGCGAGCCGGTCGAGAAGGTTCCCGCGACGTGCACCGAGTCCGATTCGGCAACGTCGTTCGAGAACATCGCCCTCATGGGCAGCAGTGTGATCTCGGGCAGCGCGACGGCGCTCGCCTTTAGCGTGGGCGAGCAGACCTTGTTTGGCTCTATGGCATCGAGCCTGTCCGAGGATGCCGTAGAGACGAGCTTTTCCAAAGGCGTCAATAGCGTCTCGTGGGTGCTCATCCGCTTTATGATGGTGATGGTTCCGTTTGTCTTTATGATTAACGGCGTCACCAAGGGCGATTGGCTTAATGCTGGCCTGTTTGCCATCAGCATCGCCGTGGGCCTGACACCCGAGATGCTGCCCATGATCGTTACCACGTGCCTTGCCAAGGGCGCCGTGGCTATGAGCAAAAAGCAGACCATCGTTAAGAACCTCAACTCGATTCAAAACTTTGGCGCGATGGACGTGCTGTGCACGGACAAGACTGGCACGCTGACGCAGGACCAGGTGGTGCTGGAGTATCACTGGAACATCGATGGCCAGGAGGATTCGCGCGTTCTGCGCCATGCCTACCTCAACAGCTATTTCCAGACGGGCTACAAGAATCTGATGGATCTGGCGATCATCAAATGCACCGAGGAGGAGCAAAACGACCCGAGTCTCACCGACCTTTCCGAGGCCTATGTGAAGGTCGACGAGGTGCCGTTTGACTTTACGCGCCGTCGCCTTACCACCGTGGTGCGCGATCGAAGCGGCAAAACCCAGATGGTCACCAAGGGTGCAGTCGAGGAGATGCTGTCGGTGTGCTCGCATGCCGAGATTGACGGCGGCGTTCACGTGCTGGACGACGAGGTGCGCGAGCGCATTTTGGCAACGGTCGCCGACCTTAACGACGACGGCTTCCGCGTGTTGGCAATCGCTCAAAAGTCCAACCCGTCGCCTGTCGGTGCCTTTAGCGCCGATGATGAGCGCGACATGGTGCTGATCGGCTACCTGGCGTTTTTGGATCCGCCCAAAGAGTCCACGGCCGATGCTATCGAGGCGCTGCGCAACCACGGTGTAGCCACCAAGATCTTGACCGGCGACAATGAGAAGGTCACGCGCACCATCTGCAAGCAGGTGGGACTCGAGGTCAACAACATGCTGCTCGGCAGCGATATCGCCGCAATGGACGACGCCGAGCTCGCTCGTCGCGCCGAGGACGTGCAGGTCTTTGCCAAGCTTACGCCCGATCAAAAAGCGCGCGTCGTGTCCGTGCTGCGTGCAAACGGTCATGTGGTGGGCTACATGGGCGACGGCATCAACGACGCCTCGGCCATGAAGTCGTCCGACATCGGCATCTCGGTCGATACTGCGGTCGACGTGGCCAAGGAGTCGGCCGATATCATCTTGCTCGAGAAGGATTTGATGGTGCTCGAGGAGGGCATCATCGAGGGGCGCAAGACCTACGCCAACATGATCAAGTACATCAAGATGACCGCAAGCTCCAACTTCGGCAATATGTTCAGCGTGCTTGCCGCATCCGCCCTGCTGCCGTTTTTGCCGATGATGAGCATCCAGCTGATCCTGCTCAACCTGATCTATGACTGCAGCTGCCTGGCGATTCCCTGGGACAACGTGGACGAGGAGTTCCTGCGCGTGCCGCGTACCTGGGACGCTTCGAGTGTTGGCAGGTTCATGATCTGGATCGGGCCCACCAGCTCCATCTTCGACTTTATGACCTATATCTTTATGTACTTCGTTTTCTGCCCCCTGTTCGTGAGCCATGGCGTGCTGTTCAACGACCTGGCGAGCGTCTACTCGGGCGCCGCGCTGGAGCAGATGCAGCTGGCCTACATCGCGCTGTTCCAGGCTGGATGGTTCGTCGAGTCTATGTGGAGCCAGACGCTGGTCATCCACATGATCCGTACGCCTAAGTTGCCGTTTATCCAGAGCCGTGCCTCGGCTCCGGTGATGCTGCTCACGATGACGGGCATCGCGCTGCTCACGCTGATCCCGTTTAGCCCGCTTGGCCCCACGCTGGGTCTGGGCGCCCTGCCTGTCGAGTACTTCTTGTTCCTGATTCCGTGCATCTTGCTGTACATGGCGCTGGCGACAAGCCTTAAGAAGGCCTACGTCAAGCGCTACGGCGAGCTGCTGTAGTGGGGGATTGATGCAGAAAGGAGCGTTTGCATGAACTGGACGCAGATTTGGATGGACTTGTTTGGCACCACGGAGTGGCTCGGCCTTAACATGGGCTTTTGGGTGGCCAACGGCGTGGTGTTGGTGGTTGTCGTGATTATGAACGTTGTCTTTTGGAGCATGAAACCGCTGCCGAGGGATGAATAACAAGCGAGGGGGCCGCCTGCCGGGCGACCCCCTCGCTGTTTATAAGCACCAGTAAATCGAAGGTGAATGGTTTCCCGAGAAGTGAACGACCTAATTTGGACCCCTGAAGCACCCACGTTTTTCGACGCTAAAACCGCAGGATTTGAGTGATAAAACCGCAGGAATTGGCCTTCCCAAAGTGTCGATGCGTCGAGGGTCCGATTTCACCCGTTCACTTCGCGGAAAAGCATTCACCTTCGTTGCGTAAGGCGACGGATGGAAGGGTGATTATCGTCAAGCAGCTACCTCTGCCTTGTGAATCATCTGAAGCACAAGGCATAATGCATGTAACAAGGGGGCGGTTCCTTTGTCACATCCGTTGATATGAGAGAAGAGTAGATGATTCTTTCGCTTGCCCCTATGGAGGGGATTACCGGGCATGTGTTCCGTCGCGTGCATGCGGAGTGCTTCGGTGCGCTCGATTGCTATTACACGCCGTTTTTGCCGCCGCCGCGGGTGGGAAACCGCTTTGGCGGCAAGGCGTTTAAGGAGATCGATCCTGCCAATAACCAGGGGCTCAACGTGGTGCCTCAGTTGATGTCCAAGAACGCGGACGAGTTTGTGTGGGCGGCACAGGTGCTCGCCGACATGGGCTATCGCGAGGTCAATCTCAACTTGGGTTGTCCCTCGGGGACGGTTGTCGCCAAGGGCAAGGGCTCGGGCTTTTTGCGCCACTTGGACGAGCTCGAAGTGTTCTTGAGCGATGTGTGCGAACGTTCGCCGTTGCCGGTGTCGGTAAAAACCAGGCTGGGGCTGGAGAGTGACGACGAATACGAGCGCGTGCTTGACCTGTACTGTCGCATGCCGCTGGCAGAGCTAATCGTGCATCCGCGCGTGCAAAAGGATCGTTACACGGGCTCGCCGCGCAAAGCGTTTTACGGCGAGACGCTGGAGCGCGCGCCGTTCCCGGTGGCATACAACGGCGACATCTTTGATCTTGAGGACGTGGACGCGCTGGTGGAGGCCTATCCCGGTACACGCCATGTGATGCTGGGGCGTGGCTTGCTTGCGAACCCCGCGCTGGCTCGCATGGTCAAGGGCGGCCCTGCTGCAACGGCTGCTGAGCTGCAGCGCTTCCACGACACGCTGTTTGCGGCATATGCAGAAGAGATTGGCGGCAACGCGGTCTTTCGCATGAAGGAGTGGTGGTTCTACGCCAAATGCGCCTTCGCTGACCCCGCTACCGTTCACAAGCTCGTACGTAAGACCAAAAAGGTTGACGAATACCGCGCCGCCGTCGAGCGCGTCTTTCGCGAGCAGCCACTCGCACCCATAGCCCGCTTCCACGGCTAGTTGGTCGTTGGGGACGTTCTTTAACGACTAGTCATTTAAGAACGTCCCCAATGGCTGTGTTGCACTAGAGCAGGTTCTCCTGTGCCCATGCGATGATGTCGCTCGATTCGTAGAGTGGTTTGCCGTCGATGAACAGGCAGGGAACCTGGCGTTTTCCGCCGACGGCGATAAGTGTCTGTTCGGCATCGGAATCGGTCGAGATATTGCGCTCGGGAATGGTCACGCCGTTATCGGCAAGGAAACGCTTGACCTTTATGCAATACGGGCAGCCGGTCATAACGTAGAGCACGAGCTCGTGATTAGTAGCCATAGGGTCTCCAATCGGTTTGAGGTTTCGATTGAGATACCCAAAGCCGTCGCGGTCTATGCGCGAGTTGGCGACGACTCGATGGCCTGAACCAAAAACGCCGTGGCCCCGGTGCCGCAGGGCTTGTCGTAGTAGTCAACAAAGCGCTGGTCGGCAAGGTAGCCGTGGGCGAGCCCCAGGTACGCCTCGTCTTGAGGCTCGCGTCCCCAGTTGAGGCTAATCCAACGACGATGCATCGCGACAAGTTTTTGGGCCTCGATGCTCTTTGGGTCGCCGTCGCTCATGGCAATCGAGAGCTGACCCAGAATAGCGCGTTCAAGTTCTTTCATGTCGTTCCATGTCTGAGAATCCATGTCCAGTAACGTTTCGTTTGCCGCATCGATAGCCTCATCGCCGTAGCGCGCCCGCGCTTCGGCGCCGTAGCGCTCCTCGTTTTCCTGCACGGCGCGCCAGCGTTCCAGTTGCGGCAGGACGGCGCCCATGAGCGAGACGGCTTCGTCGAGCGACATGCCGGTGTTTTGCGCCAGCCGCGGGGCACAGTCCTCGATCATTGCCTCCATGGTGGTGTCGTAGGTGTACTGGCCGTGGTCGTAGCACCACTTGCAGTAATGATCGGTCGCGGTGCCCGTGGCATCGGTGCCGCAGTCGTCGGGCGTGAGTATCATGCCGCAGCTCTGGCAATAGTGCTCAGGCATTTCGAGCAGGTGGGACAGCGGTTCTCCGGTTACGGCGGCGATGAGCTTCATCATGTCGATGCCCGGTGTGACCTCGCCGCGCTCCCACCGGCTGATGGCCTGGCGTGTGACGAAGAGCTTAGCGGCAAGCTGCTCTTGGGTAAGGTGATGGGCGCGACGGACAGCAATGAGCTTTTCTGCAAAGGCCATAGCGGCTCCTTTCTGCTGGTTGATGGCTTAAGCATACGCGGCGGCAGGCGCCCTTCCAAGCAACCGTTGGTTGCACGACGGGGGACCGCGGCGAAGAATTGCGCGCAGCGCCCCACGCCTCCATGCCGTACAATGACCGGCATGGAACCTATCGCACGCATACATACCGACCTGCCGCAGAAGTTCGGCATTCCGCGCAACAGCTTTTTGGCGCCCCATCTGCAGGGACGAATCTTTTTTGAGCCGGAATTTGCCTCCAATGCAGCGGTTGAGGGCCTGGACTCCTTCTCTCACCTGTGGCTGCTGTGGCGCTTCGAAAACGGAACGCCCGGCGGCACGGCTAAGGATATTGCCGTCGACGCTAAAACGCAGGACAGGTCCGGCACCAACGCAAAATGGTCGAAAACCGTGCGCCCGCCGCGTCTGGGCGGAGCCGAACGTGTGGGAGTGTTTGCCACGCGCAGTCCGTTTCGCCCTAATCCCATCGGGCTCACCTGCGTCAAGCTTGATCGTGTCGAGCTCACCGACGATGGCCCCATCATCCATGTGTTGGGGGCCGACCTGCGCGACGGTACGCCCATCTACGACATCAAGCCCTACATTCCGTTTGCGGACTGCCACCCGGATGCGACCGGAGGCTGGATCGAGGATGCTCCGTGGCAAGAGCTCGATGTTGAGTTTCCGCAAGCACTGCAGGATATGGTCCCGCCCGCAAAGCTCCTCGGCTTGGTCGAGGTCCTTCGCCAAGACCCGCGCCGCGCGGGCAGCAAGCACGAGCCACACCGCGTCTATCATCTGGCTTACGCCGGGCTCGACATATCGTTTACGGTCGATGAAACCCAGCTAACCGTAGTTGCCGTCAACGACGCGCAAGACTAACCAGCCATTCGTCCGCACCCGTCAAATTAAGCGCCAAACCCCGCGCCAAAACCGCCCACGCTGGTGGACAATAACGCCTACCAAAACAATCACCTTTGCACGGGAGTCCAGCATGAAATACGACTTCACTTCAATCATCGACCGCCACGGCATGGACGCCATCGCCGTTGACTCTTGGGGTGAGATCCCCGGTATGGCCCCGAACGCACCCGACGAGGGCTTCGACCGCATTCCCATGTGGGTGGCCGACATGAACTTTGCCACGGTGCCCACGGTCCAGGAACACATCATTCAGCGCGCCCAGCACCCCATGTTTGGCTATTTCAATCCGCGCTCCGAGTATTTCGACCGCATCATCGAATGGCAGAGCCGCCGCAATGGCGTCGAGGGCCTGCGCCCTGAACATATCGGTTACGAAAACGGCGTGCTGGGCGGTGTCGTGTCGACGCTGCGCGCGTATGTCCAGCCGGGCGATGCGGTGCTGGTCCACAGCCCCACCTACATCGGCTTTACCAAGTCCATTGAGGCCGCGGGCTATCGTATTGTCCATAGCCCGCTTAAGCTCGACGATCAGGGCGTGTGGCGCATGGACTTTGAGGACATGGAGTGCAAACTCGCCCAAAACCACATCCATGCCGCGGTGTTCTGCTCGCCGCACAATCCCTGCGGCCGCGTATGGGAGCGCGACGAAATCGAGCGCGCCATGGACATCTATCGCCAGCACGATTGCGTGGTGATTTCGGACGAGATTTGGTCCGATATCATCCTGCCGGGGCACAAGCACATCCCGACGCAGTCGGTGAGCGAGGATGCCCGCATGCGCACGGTTGCCCTCTATGCGCCGAGCAAGACGTTTAACCTGGCGGGCCTTGTCGGCAGCTACCACATTGTCTACAACGAGACGCTGCGTGACCGCATCTGCGCCGTGTCCAACAAGACCCACTACAACGAGATGAATGTCCTCTCCATGCATGCGCTTATCGGTGCCTACCAGCCGCAGGGCTACGAGTGGGTGGACGAGCTCAACCAGGTGCTTGCCGGCAATATCGAGTACTTCTGCGATTACGTGGACGGGCATTTTGAGGGCGTGTCCTATTCGCGTCCGCAGGGCACGTACATGGTGTTTCTGGACTGCACCGAGTGGTGTCGCGAGCATGGCCGCGATATTCAGTGGCTGCTCGACGAGGGGGCGCGCGTGGGCGTGGGATATCAGGACGGCCGCCCGTTCCACGGGCCCTGCCACATTCGCGTGAATCTGGCGCTGCCGCTTTCGCGCGTAAAGGAAGCGCGCGACCGCCTGGACCGCTACGTTTTTAATGCACGGTAAGCGTGCGCTGCATGCGGGGTCTTCTGCCAAGTCGGCCGGAAGGCCCCGCATGGTAAAACGTCTGTAACCATTGGGTACTCGTGTGGTTTTGTTTGCTATTATCTTTAACCATTTCAGTCTGTAAACAGGATCGTCTGGAGTTCGATGAAAAGACCCCGTCGCTCGGCTGCCATTTCGTTGTTTGTCGCGCTTGCGGTGGCGAGCGCCTTTGTCATAGCGATGGCCGGCTGTTCCGGGCACAATGACGAAGCCTCGACGCCAGCATCAAAAGCCCCGGACGCCTCGCAGGCCAAAGACGACAACCTTAAGACGCTCAACGTCGGCAGTGACCTCTATCCACCGTTTGTGTATACCGACGAGTACGGCGATATCGTTGGCCTGGATGTCGAGATATTAACCGAGGCTTTGGCCCGCATTGGTTATAAGCCAAAATACCAGCTGATCGACTGGGAAAAGAAGAAAGAGCTGCTGGCGAGCGGCGAACTCGATTGCGTCATGGGCAGCTTTAGCATGACGGGTCGCGAAAACGAATATCGTTGGGCCGGCCCGTACCTTGCGAGCCGCCAGGTGGTCGCGGTCGATCCCCAGAGCGATATCTACACGCTTGCCGATCTTGAGGATAAGATCGTGGCGGTTCAGTCCACCACCAAGCCCGAGGGCATTTTGCTCAATCGCACAAATGAAAACGTTCCGCAGATCAAGGAGCTCTACAGCTTTTCGGACGGTTCATATCTGAACCCGGCGCTCGTCGAGGGCCTGGTCGACGCTGTCGCCGCGCATGAGTCTTTGCTGCTCACCTACGAAAAAGACTATGGCGTAACGTATCGAATTTTGGATGAGCCGCTGCTAAAGGTTGGTTTGGGCACCGCTTTCGATATCAACGATACGCGCGGCATCGACGTCAAGCTCACTCATGCCTACCAAGAAATGCTTGCCGATGGCACCATGGAACGCCTGGTGTCAAAGTACTTTGATGACCCTTCGCCATTTTTGAATATGGAGGGCCTGTCATGATCGATGCGCCCGACCACGCCGCTCAGGAGCGGGGCAATCGTTCGACAGGGGCATGGCTCCTTGTCGCTCTGCTGGGGATAGCGCTCTCGGTTGTTGCCGGCATGATGAGCTACGGTTACACGACGGTCCAAGCCGAGCAGCGCTTTGCCGACGTTGTCGATTACGTGGCGACGCAGAGCCTTTCCTACGACGCGTTCAACAGCGCCTATGCGACCAAAAACCTGATTCGCGTTATGGAGATTGCCGGAGGGGCTGCTCGCGATATGGAGCGCGACGGTTCGGTGGATAACGCCATGCTGGAGCAATACGCCGACCAGTTCAACGTGAGCGCGCTGATTGTGACGGATGCATCGGGCAATTTGGTGTCCGAGTCCTCGACGGGCGATGTGGGCTACGAGTCGCTCGCTACGTATCTCAAGGAAGCGCCCGTGCTGGAGGTGGCAACTCATCCGCTTAAGTCCTATACCGCCCGCATCACGCTTGCGGATGATTCGGTCGCAGACATTGGCTGCGTGACTCGGCAGGATGGCGAGGGTATCGTTATCGCGGTAAGGCATCAGAGCGCGAAGGCGGTTGCAAGCAATACGCTCAAACTGCAGAGTTTGCTCGAAGGCTATGAAACCATCGATAGCGGCAATATCGTGATCGAAAGCGACGGCAAGGTCGTTGCGACCAATGCCGTTGAACCCACCGTATTGGGCGTGTTCGATCTGCCTGCGACGGACGTCTTCATTGTCGATGGTATTAAGGATCGATGCCTGGCTGGTAAGGTCAGATTGGTTAACGCCGACGGCGAGTGGTATTTGGGCACATTTGGAAAAGCGCACAAATTCTATGTGTACACCTATGCCTCGGCGCAGCGCTACTTTGAGGTTGTCGCGGCTGTTGCTGCCGGCGTGCTGGCGCTCTACAGCGGTGTTATAGCCGTTGTTGTGATGGTGCGTCGCCGCGCTGATCGTCGACGTTTGACGGACTTGCTGCAGCAGGAGCGCGACTATGGCGACAAGCTGGCAAAGGCGGCGCGTGAGGCCTCGTCTGCCAACTCGGCAAAGACAGAGTTTCTGCGTCGCATGAGCCACGATCTGCGCACGCCCATCAACGGCATTCGCGGCATGGTCGAGGTTGGCGATGCCAATGCGGACGATCTGCAAAAGCAGACTGAGTGCCGCTCAAAAATCTGGACGGCATCGGGACTGCTGCTCGACCTTGCCAACGAGGCACTCGATATGAGTCGCCTGGAGAGCGGGCAGGTCGACCTGGAGCTTGTTCCCACAAACTTGGTGACCCTCAACCACGAGGTACGCGATATTCTGGAGCGCCAGGCCGAGGAGCGTCTGGTGACAATTATCTGCGACCAGCAGACGCTTAATCATCCCTATGCGCGGGTGAGCGTGACGCACCTCAAGCGCTTGTTGCTCAATATTGCCGGTAATGCCGTCAAGTACAACCGCCAGGGCGGATATGTTCGCCTGGTGTGCCGCGAGGTGGAGCCAGCGGATGGCGTCCCCGTCTATGAATACACGATCGCCGACAACGGTATTGGCATGAGCGAGGAGTTCCAACAGCACCTCTACGAGCCGTTTTGCCGCGAGGAGCAGCAGGTGGAAGGCGCTTCATCGGGAACTGGCCTGGGCGCGCCTATCGCAAAACAGCTGGTGGAGCTTATGGACGGAACCATGAGCTTTACGAGCGTCTTGGGGCAGGGGACGACGTTTACCATCCGCCTGCCGTTCGAGAAATGCAAGCGCTCCGAGATTCCTCAGGCAGTTCGCGCGGATGCGGGCGATGGCGATGCGCTCCAGGGCTTGCGCGTTTTGCTCGTAGAGGATAACGATCTGAATGCCGAGATCGCGCAGTTTACGCTCAGCCGTGCCGGTGCCGTCGTGACGCATGCTAAGGATGGCGAGTCTGCCGTTGAGGCGTTTGCCGCGAGCGCACCGCACGAGTACGACGTGGTGTTGATGGACATCATGATGCCTGGCATCGATGGCCTTGAGGCCACGCGTCAGATTCGAGCGCTCGATCGCGAGGATGCCGCGACCACGCCGATTATCGCCGTGAGTGCCAATGCCTTTGCCGACGACCGCAGACTTTCGCGCGAGGCGGGCATGGACGCGCACCTGAGTAAACCCGTGAGCTCGCAGGAGCTCGTTGAGGCGCTTGCGCACATAGCCGCCGACGCTTCATAAGCATATGGCCCGGTTCCAAGGTGGGTTGGAACCGGGCCATATTGCCATTTGTGACGCCTGTTCTTGAGGCTTACTTTTCTTGAATCTGCTTACCGCAAAGATGCTCAATCGAAATCTCGTAAAGCTGGACGCCCTTGATGTCTTTGGCGATTTCCTCTTCGACTTCCTCGGCAGAAGGGTAGTACTTAAGGGCGAGCTGACGGACTTTGTCCTCGATAAACGCGGGGGTGTCATTCGCCAGGCGACAGCGGCCAAAGACCACGGTGCTCATAACGTAGGGAGCCCAGTCGCCGTCCTGGTACCACTCGTTGCCGTAAACGGTAAAGCAGACCTTGTCATCGCGCTTGAGTGAATCGACCTTGTGGCCGGCCTTGGCGCCATGGAAATAAATCTTGTCGTGCTCGGCGTCAAAGAAGTAGTTGACGGGAATGGCGTACGGGTAGCCATCGTCGCCGTTGACGGCAAAGACGCCGCGCTTGCAGGTGGCGAGCAGTTTGCGCGCTTCCTCGTCGGTGATGGCGCGTTTCTTTCGACGTAAGGGCCTAAACATCGTTGGCTTCCTTTCTGGTCGTGCGTGGTGGTTGAGCACAAACTATAGCGAAACGGATCCGTTTTTCTTGATGCGGGCGAGTATGTTTTTGAGCTTGTTAAAGTCGAGCGGTTTGGACAGATGGGCGTTCATGCCGGCGTCGTGTGCCGCCTTGGCGTCTTCGGCAAAGGCGTTGGCGGTGAGCGCGATGATGGGGATATCGGCTGCATCGACCTTCTCGCTCAGACGAATCACGCGGGTTGCCTCGTAGCCGTCCATGTCCGGCATCATGATGTCCATCAGGATCGCATCGAAGCTGCCGGCGGGACGGCCAACGTATAGGTCGACCGCTTCGTTGCCATCGGCGGCGCGAGTTACGACAATGCCTTCGCTTTCGAGCAGCGCCTGGGCAATCTCGGCATTGAGCTCGTTATCTTCTGCCAAAAGAACGTTCATGCCGGCAAGCGAGCAGCTGTCTGCTTGCTCGTCCGCGCGTTCTCTTGCCTGAGGGTCTTTGTCGATATCGAGCGGAATCTGGACGTTGAACGTACTCCCTACGCCAACCTCACTCGAAATCTCAATCGTGCCGCCCATCAGTTCAATAAGCGACTTGACGATTGGCATGCCCATGCCGGTTCCTTGAAACTTACTGCGCGCATCGTCACCTTCTTGGGCAAACGGCTCATAGATATGCTTTAAAAACTTGGGAGTCATACCAATGCCGGTATCCGAAACGCTAAAGCAAAAGAGCGCGCGCCCGTTATCGAGTGGCTTGGTCTTTGAGCTAAAGGTGACGGAGCCGCCGTGCTTGTTGTACTTAATGCTGTTGTCTAACAGGTTGATCATGATCTGTCGGATATGGGTGGGACTGCCGATCATGTATGGCCCCGCGGCGTACGGCAGACTATTGTCCTGCATTGTGATGCCGTTACTGGACGCGCGGAGCTTGCACAGCACCAGTGTATCGTCACAGAGCTCTTTGAGGTTAAAAGGCGTATGCTCCAGTGTTAGCTTGCGGTCTTCGATTTTGCCCATCTCGAGGATGTCGTTGATCAGCGAGAGCAGGTGATTGGCGGCAACGCGCGCCTTGGCACGGCTTTCGCGGGCGACCTGGATATCGCCTTCCTTCAATTCCTCGATCTCGATAAGGCCCAGGATACCGTTGAGCGGTGTACGGATGTCGTGGCTCATGCGCGTGAGGAATGCCGTCTTAGCGGCGTTGGCGGCATCGGCTTTTTTGCGCTCGGTTCGAGCGCGCACGAGTGCCCAGATGAGCAGGACGATGCCGACCGACAACATACCGATGAGGGCAGCTGCAACGGCGGTGCGGTTGCGGTGGAGAAACTGGAACGTGTCCGATTCTTGCGCCGTGTACGACGTTGAGGAGTAATTGCTTGCGGAGAGCGATTCTCCGGCATTGATGATGCCCTTGTTGATGATTCCCAACAGCTCGGGTTTTCCGCGCGAAATCCAGCACGAGAGCTCACAGGTGTCAGGGAGCTCGGTCGTCTCGCAGTCCTCGAGATCGTAACGGTCACCGATGGTTTTTACGCGTGAACTGGGAGCGACGATGCAGTGCGCCGTTCCCTTCCTGAGGGCGTCGAACGCTTCATCGTCGGATTGGTATTCGGTTACGGTCGCTGTGGGGAACAGACTTTCAAGTGCATTTTTGTTGACAAACGATGATTTGGTACAGGCGATGTTCTGAAGGTTTTTGTTCAGGTTGCTACCGGTGTGGATAGCGGTGAGGGATATGGTTCCCAACGATACCGACTGCACAACGCCTGTTTGCTCGGCAAACCAGTAATCTCGGTATACCGGCAGCGCAACGTCTATGCTTTCCTTTGACAGGGCCTTTGACATCATCTTGTAGCTATCAAAGGCGACGGTTTTGACCGTAATGCCAAATTTATCGTGTAGCGTCGTCGCAAGCGATGCGAGCGAGCCTTCCATTTCGCCGTCTTCGTTCTCGTTGCAGTAGGGGAGTTTGCCCGTAATGTAGCCGAGCGTGATGGTGTTGTCATTTGCTTTGAGCCAGGAACGTTCGGGTCCGTTGAGCGATGATGAGCCGCTGTTTTGGGTCGAGTAGTGAGATTTTACTTCGTCGTTATAGCGTGGGTTGACGCGGGCGATTGCCGTCATGGCAGCATTGATGTCGTCCATCAGGTCGGGGCGGCTTTTGGGAACGGCAAAGTAGTAGTCGTTCGAACCAATGTAGAACATGGGGGAGGCATTGGGCGACGAGATTGTGTCGTTCATGATGACGGCATCGACTTCGTCGTTTGCGAGCGCGTCAAAGAGATCGGATCCTCCGTCATACTCCTTGTATGTGCAGGCGATTCCTTCGCTGGCGAGCCATTGCTGGCCAACGAAGGTTTGCATGACGTCGGGGTTGCAACCGATAGTGAGACCCTGGAGTGCTTGAGGGTCACCCTTTGCAAGGTCGTCACGGTCGGGCCTGGCGTAGATGTAGTAGCGCTCGGTGCCCTCGGGGTTCGAGGAAAAGAGCAGCTTTTGGGCACGTTCCTCGGAGTAGGAGATGTTGGGCATGAGGTCGATCTCGCCTGCCTCGAGCATGTCCATAAGCTCGGTGAAGGTGCCGGAGACGTATTCGTACCGCCAGCCGGACGTGTAGTACGACAGGGTCTGGAGGTACTCGTAACCCCATCCCGAGAGACGCTCGCCGGGGGTGCCGTCCTGGAAGCCCTCGTTGCTGACGAGCCAGCCGACGCGGACCGTCTTGACTTGCTGATCGGTATTGGCGGCATAGGCGGGGGCGGGCATGATGGTGCTCAGTACGGCGAGCGCAGCAAGCGCGACGGCCAGGGTGCGATATATAACTGAACGAAGGACAGTGGCAGCTCTCACATGCAATCCTAACGAATCGAGACATTACCGCATAAGGATACCAGCTCAGCCTGCCCAGTCGGCAGCTGTACCGCTAAACGCTCCCGCCCGGCAGTTGGGGACAGTCCCTTTCTACCGGCACAAAAGGAACGTCCCTAACTGCCGGTTGTGGGACAATACCGAGCGAACGAGATTGGGCGTCTGGGAAAAGGGGTCGCGATGAACAAGTTGAGGACGCTTGCCGATGTGCTGCGACAGGCTGGCTTTGCGCGCATCACGGGCCTGTTTCTAATCTTTTACCTGCTGTGCTCGACGGCCGTCTGGCTGTCCGAGCCCACGACCCTCACGTTTGGCGATGGCCTGTGGTTTAGCTTTGAGACAGTCTCGACCATCGGCTTTGGCGACATCCCGGCCGAGACACCGGTTGCCCGCGCCATTACCGTCATTCTGAGCGTCATCAGCATCTTCTACATCGCCATGCTCACGGGCGTGGCGGTGAACTACTGCAATACGCTTATCAAGATGCGTCAAAAGGACACCATGGCGCGCTTTATGAATGATCTGGAGCATTTGGAAGAGCTCGATCGCGACGAGCTTGCCGATCTTTCGCGTCGCGTGCGCGAGTATCGTCGACGCCAGCGCTAAGACGAACGTCGTGCGCCACAACAGGGGGCAAATATGAACATCACCGTGTACCTGGGTGCCAACGCTGGCAATGACCCGGCGTTTCTGCCTGCAGTGCGAGAGCTCGGCACGTGGATTGGCTCCAACGGCCACGCGCTGGTATACGGCGGCTCCAAGTCGGGCCTGATGGGTGCGCTTGCCGATAGCGTACTCGAGGCGGGTGGACGCGTGACGGGTGTTGAGCCGAGCTTTTTTATCGAGGCCGAGTTTCAACATGACGGTATCGATGACCTTATCGTGACGAGCGATATGGCGGAGCGCAAGGCCAAGATGATTGAGCTCGGCGATGCGTTCATTGCCTTTCCCGGCGGGACGGGCACGCTCGAGGAGATTGCCGAGGTCATGTCCGCGGTGTCGTTGGGGCACCTGAGTGCGCCGTGCATCCTGTATAACCTGGACGGTTACTACAACGACCTTAAGGCGCTGCTCGGGCACATGATTGATAAGGGGCTTTCGAGCCTGAGGCGCCAGCAAGGCATCTACTTTGCCGACGATTTGCGCGAGATTGCCTCGATTATCAACGGATAAGTCTTGAGCCTGCCCCACTATGGCTCCCAATGGTGCCGTTCGCGGCGTGGATGGTTGGCTCGTTCGGGCAACGCTCGCTCTACAATAAAACGTAACTATGTCGACTTTGACCGCGGGAGGTCCCGATGGACAACCTTGCCAAACCCACAAACCGCGCGCTGTTTTTAGCTAGCGTTGCCGTGACCGGTGCGTTCGCAGGTGCCGCGGTCTGGCTGTTCTTTTTTGCGATGGAGCACGGTATCGACTATCTATGGACCGAGATTCCGCACGCGCTGGGCGTCTCTTCGCCCGAGCTTGCCAGCGGCCCGTTTGGCTTTTTGCCGTACCCGTTTTTTGTCTGCCTGCTGGGCGGCCTGTTAATCGGTCTGTACGAAAAGATGACAGGCACCAAGACCGATGACCTCAACCAGGTGATGGCTAAGGTTAAGCAAGACGGGCGCTACCCGTACGACAACCTGGGCAAGCTTTCGCTCGCGGCATTGCTGCCGCTGCTGTTTGGCGGAAGCATTGGACCGGAGGCCGGCCTGACCGGCGTTATCGCTGGTCTGTGCAGCTGGGTCGGCGACCGCATGCGTCGCTTTGGCGCCGAGTTTAGGGAGCTTACACTGCTAGGCACCCAGGCTGCCCTGACGGCGCTCTTTACCGCGCCCGTGTTTGGCTTTGTGGCGCCGCTTGCCGGTAGCGCCGACGGCCAGGGCGAAGACGCCGACGATGAGTCCACGTCCGGCGAGATCACCATCAAGCTGCCCAAGGCGCAAAAGACGGTGGTCTACGGCATTGCGATTGCCGGCGGCCTGGGCACCTATCTGCTGCTCGGCCAGCTCATGGGCGGCGGCATGGGCATGCCCAGGTTCGAGTCCGCCGAGGTGGGCAACCTGGAACTTACCTGGCTCATTCCGCTGGCGTTGGTTGGCACCGCTTGCGGCTGGCTGTACTTTGTCTCCGAGCACGCGAGCGAAGCGCTTGCCCATGCAATAGGGGAGCGTCCTGTCGTCAAGGCCATGCTAGCCGGTCTGGCGCTCGCCATCTGCGGCACGGTCCTGCCCTACACCATGTTTGCCGGCGAGACCCAGGCCGACGTGCTCATGGAAACCTACTTGACCATTCCCGCCGGCGTGCTTATCGCGACCGGTCTGGTCAAGGCCATGCTGACCCCCGCCCTCATCAACCTTGGTTGGCGCGGCGGTCACTTCTTCCCGGTTATCTTCTCGGGCGTAAGCCTGGGCTACGGACTGGCCATCCTCACCGGCGCCGATCCGGTCTTTTGCGTCGCCGTCTGCACGGCATCGACGATGGGTGCGGTCATGCGTCAGCCGGTCATGGTCGTGGGCCTGCTGCTCATGTGCTTCCCACTCAAGGGTATCGTCTGCATGATCATCGCCGCCGTTATCGCCGCCGGCATTCCACTGCCCAAGCCGCTGCGCAAGTAGTACGGTGGCGTACGCCGGGGACATGCCGTTTGCCACGGATTTGCGGGGGGGGGCGATCGCGCCCTTCGTGGATTGAGACTCGCGTGGCTACAGATCGCGTACTCGATAAACCTTGGTGCTGATGGCGCAGCTGACAGCGCCAAGGACGACCGTTGCCAGCGCGGCAATTCCTGCGCACAGGAAGCCAAGAACGGAAGGATCGGGATTCGCCCCGGCAATCATCGACATGAGCTGGTTGCTGATGGGGTTGAATGAGTTTAGCGTGACCATGATAAGGCACATGTATAGGGCGTACAGACCAACGGATAGGCGTTGCGCCTTCATGTGTTCAAATCGAAAGAACAGAGGCAGTACCAAAAACACCGCCATGAGGGAGAAAAGCATCGATATTGCCGAGGCGATTGCGGTCTCAAAGACGGTCTCTCCCGTGGAGGGGATACCCACGCTGTTTAAGATCGGGATGGCGACGATACTCAACAGCACGGCCGCGCACGTCATGATGACCGAGAAAATAGTGATGCACAGGTAGCGTGCGCTGACGATGTCTTTGCGTGAGATGGGCAGCGTTGCCCGATAGCGCTCCCATCCGTTTTGGTTGTCGAGCCCGGCCAGCGACGTCATGGCCATGATAGGCGACATGGCACTGATCGCGAAGGCACCGGCGGCGCTCATATCGGAATCACCATTCGATGCCCTGACGGCGGTCAGCACGACGAAGATGAACAGGCCGACACCTGCGATGCTCGGGACGAGCGTGCGAACGATGGCAAGCTCGGACATAATGAGCCGTTTCATTTCAAAGCCCCTTTCAGCATGAAGCGAAGATAGCCGTCAATGGTTGCCCGATCGCAGGGAATCTCGGGAAAGGCCTCGAGCGTTTCGCGACGGTTGGGCACGAGTACGTCCACGCTGTAGGCGTGGCGGGCGGCACGGGCGCCTTCGACGCAAGCCATAAGCTCGGCAGCCTGCGATTGGGTGCAGTGGGCGATGCCGGCACGGTCGGTAATGTCCTCGCGCGGCAGGTCAAAAATAATCGAGCCGTTATCGATGCAGATGACGCGGTCGGCGGCGCGATCGAGGTCGGACGTAATGTGGCTCGAGAGCAGCACGCTGTGCTGACCGTCGGCGACAAAGGCAAGCAGCTCATCAAGTAGTTCCTCGCGTGCCATGGGATCGAGGCCCGCGGTGGCTTCGTCCAAAACGAGCAGTTTGGCCTGGTGGCTGAGCGCACAGGCAAGCTGCAGCTTCATGCCCATGCCACGGGAGAGGTCCTTGACTTTTGTCTTAGGATCGAGGCCAAATCGGTTGATGAATCCGGCGAACGTTTCGCGGTCCCACGTGGGGTACGCCGGGCCTACGAGCGACTCGATCTGGCCCACCTTGAGCGTGGAGGGGAAGGGGCACGTGTCCAGGACAAGACCGACGCGGGAGCGTAGATGGCGTTGCGACTCATCGGGCGCGTCGGCGCCACAGCGCTGCCCAAACAGGTGCACTTCGCCTGCATCGAGCTTTATAAGCCCGAGAGCAGCTCGAATCGTCGTTGTTTTGCCAGCACCGTTGGCACCAGCAAAGCCGACGATCTGGCCGGGTTCCACAGCGAGCGTGACATCACGCAGCGAAAAGCGGTCGCTCACACGGCGTGAGATGCCTTTGAGTTCTAAAAGGTTTTGCATGGTATAGCCTTTCTTGCAGATGGCTACTGCATGGTTTCGGGGGCTACCAGGTCGAGCATCTCGTGCAGCTTGTCGCGCGTGACGCCCAAGGCTTCGGCTTGGCTTGCCGCTTTCGCAAGCAGCTCTTCGATATGGCAGAGCTGGTTTTCGCGCAAGAGCTCCTGGTTGCCCTCGGCGACAAAACAGCCCTTGCCCTGCACGGTGCAGATAAACCCGAGCTGCTCCAGGTCGGCGTAGGCGCGCTTGGTGGTGATGACGCTCACGCCAAGATCGCTCGCGAGTGCACGGATGCTGGGGAGTTTGGCTCCCGCAGTGAGTGTGCCCGAAAGGATCTGAGCTTTGACTTGCGAGGCTATTTGCTCGTAGATGGGTTTGTCGCTCGAATTGGATAGGATGATGTCCACAGCGGCTCCTTAGCTGTTGGGCTACACGTGTATATAACCGGTAAGCACAGTATATATACACTATGCACAGTTACGCAAGAGGCAAATACGGATTGTCCGCTCGTTCATTCATCTCAATCTGTAACATCTGGAACCGATTTGGACGGCTACCTGTTACAGATTGAGATTTTGCTGGCGGGCCCCACCTGTTTGTCTAAATCTGTAACAACTGGAGAAGATTTTGGCTGCTAGATGTTACAGAACGAGATCTTTCTGGGACGCCCACCTGGTTGTCTCAATCTGTAACAGGTAGAGGTTCAAAAACCGTCTAGATGTTACAGATCGAGACGAACTGCTGCGGAGTGCCGCCATCGACTGCTACCCTAGGCCCCAACTGATGAATTTGTCCTGATAGGTGCCCTATGGCGGAATTTCGCGGCTACAATAGTGCGGTTACAACGACGTAATGCACTCAATGCAAGAAAGGATCCGCATGGCAAGCCTGTCGGATGAAATCTCGTCGCGCCGCACATTCGCGATCATCAGCCACCCGGACGCCGGTAAGACCACGCTTACCGAGAAGCTGCTGCTCTATACCGGCAGCATCCAGACCGCCGGCTCGGTCAAGGGCAAAAGCTCGGCCAAGCATGCCGTCTCGGACTGGATGGACATCGAGAAGGAGCGCGGTATTTCCGTTACCTCCTCGGTGCTTCAGTTCACCTACAACGGCGCCTGCGTCAACATCCTCGATACCCCCGGCCACCAGGACTTCTCGGAGGATACCTACCGTACCCTTATGGCCGCCGACGCTGCTGTTATGGTCATCGACGGCGCCAAGGGCGTCGAGGCCCAGACCAAAAAGCTCTTTAAGGTCTGTACGCTGCGCCACATTCCCATCTTCACCTTTGTGAACAAGCTCGACCACGAGGCTCGCGATCCGTTTGAGCTCATGGAAGAGATCGAGAACGTCCTGGGCATCAATACGTATCCCATGAACTGGCCGATCGGCAGCGGCCGCAACTTCCGCGGCGTGTTCGACCGTCAGACTCGTCGCGTCATTGCCTTTGAGGGCGACGGCCACGCCAACGCCACCAAGAAGGTCGCCGAGGTCGAGGCCGAGCTGGGCGACCCCGCCATGGATGAGCTCATTGGCGAGGAGAACCATAAGAACCTAATGGACGATATCGAGCTGCTCGATGGCGCCGGCGACGAGCTCGACTTGGATGCCGTGGCCTGCGGCAAGCTGAGCCCGGCGTTCTTTGGCTCGGCGCTCACCAACTTTGGTGTGGAGCCCTTCCTCAAGGAGTTCCTGCGTCTGGCCCCGACGCCGCGCGCCTATACCGATACGCTCACCAGTGAGCCGGTCGATCCTTGCCGCGACGACTTTAGCGGCTTTGTGTTTAAGATTCAGGCCAACATGGACAAGAACCACCGTGACCGCATCGCCTTTGTGCGCATTTGCTCGGGTAAGTTCGAGCGCGGCATGGATGCCTTTCACGTGCAGGGCAACCGCAAGCTTAAGCTCGCCACGGGCACGTCGATGATGGCCGACGATCGCGCCATCGTGGACGAGGCGTACGCGGGCGATATCGTGGGCCTCTTCGACCCGGGTATCTTTAGCATCGGCGACACCGTGTGCTCCGGCAAGCGCCACGTGCAGTATCCGCAGATCCCGACGTTTGCCCCCGAGATGTTCGCTCGCATTACGCAGGTCGACACGCTCAAGCGCAAGCAGTTCGTCAAGGGTATGGAGGAGCTTGCCCAGGAGGGCGCCATCCAGATTTTCCGCGAACTGGGTGCCGGCATGGAGAGCGTCATCGTGGGCGTGGTCGGCGTGCTGCAGTTTGAGGTGCTCGAGCGCCGCCTCAAGGCTGAGTACCGTGTTGAGGTTCGTCGCCAGCCGCTGCCCTATACGGACATCCGCTGGATCCAGAACGACCCCGACACTATCGATATCCCGGGCCTTTCGCTCACGCGCGACACGCTGCGTGTCGAGGACATGCGCGGCGGTAAGCTGCTGCTGTTCACGAGCCCGTGGAACGTGGATTGGGCAATCGACCACAACCCCGACCTTATCCTGTCGGAGTTTGGCAACGTAGCCTTTTAACGCATTGGCGCGGTGGTCCTGTGGGGCTGCCGCGCCGTTTGTTTGCCTTATGCCGCGCGAGCGGCTATCATACCCACCGTCGTCTCAAGACCGGGGCGTCCGAGCAGTTCGGGTCCGATATCCTGCTCGTTAAACCTAAAACCAAAGGAGTACATAATGATCAAGAAGGTCATGGAGGACTACAAGGTCCTGTTGCGGAGCATTCCCGCGGCAACGGTTTCGCTGTTTTTCGTGAGTGTCATCATGATGAACCTGCTGGCCAACAAGGAGCTTATCAGCCTGCCGTATCTGGCGCTCGATTGCGGCTTTGTGGTGAGCTGGGTTTCGTTTTTGTGCCAGGACATGATCTGCAAGCGCTTTGGCGCCAAGGCATCCATCAAAATCTCTATCCTCGCGCTGCTGGTCAACCTTGCCGTGAGCCTGTGCTTTTGGGCATGCTCGCTTACGCCCGGCATGTGGGGCGCTTACTACGACACGGGCATGATCGAGGTCAACACTGCCCTTAACGCCACCATCGGCGGCACCTGGTACGTGGTGCTGGGCTCTTCGCTTGCCATGCTCGTTTCTGCCGTGGTTAACTCCACGCTTAACCAGTCGCTCGGCCGTATGCTCAAAAAGAATAACTTTGCGAGCTTTGCCTTCCGCTCCTATGTGTCTACGGGTGTTGGCCAGTTTATCGACAACTTGGTCTTTGCCATTGTGGTGAGCCACACGTTCTTTGGTTGGACCTGGGTGCAGGTCCTTATGTGCTCGCTGACCGGCGCTGTCGCCGAGCTGCTGTGCGAGGTCTTCCTGAGCCCCGTGGGCTACAAGGTCGTGCGCGGCTGGGAGCGCGAGAACGTGGGCTCCGAGTACCTCGAGCGCCACGCAACCGCCTAAGGAGCAAGTATGCGGGTTTTGATCACGGGCGCTTCGGGCGGTATCGGAGCCGCGTGCGTGCAGCGCTTTTTGGACGAGGGCCACGAGGTCGTGGGCTTTGATCTTTTGCCATCGACGATCGAACACGAGCGCTACCGCCATCTGATCGTTGATGTCCGCAAGCCGGACGCGTTTCCAGACGATCTTGAACCCCAGGTAATCGTGAACGTTGCCGGTACGCAGGATTCGGCCGACGACATCGCCGCCAACCTGTGTGGCACCATCAACGTGACCGAGCGCTACGCCTTTGTGGGGGAGGGGCTTGCCGCCAAGCCGGCGCCGACTATCAAATCCGTGGTCAATGTGGGATCCGCGAGTGGGCATACGGGATCGGAGTTTCCCGCCTATGCCGCCAGCAAGGGCGGCGTTATCGCCTACACCAAGAACCTTGCAAACCGTCTGGCGCCGCAGGCCATCGCCAACAGTGTGGACCCGGGCGGCGTTATCACGCCGCTCAACCGTTGCGTGATGGAAGACGAACACCTGTGGAGCCAGATTATGGAGCTCACGCCGCTTAGGCGCTGGGCCACTGCCCAAGAGATTGCCGAGTGGATCTACTTTGTGGGCGTGACCAACCGGTTTATGACCGGACAGAGCCTGTTGATCGATGGCGGCGAGGCCGGCCGCACGCAATTTATTTGGCCCGAATAGGAAACGCGCCCGATGGAAAGCCGTCGGGCGCATTTTTATGTATCGATTTTTAGTCGAGGCAAGTCCAGTTGACGGGGGTCGAGCCGTGCTGTTCGAGTAGCCGATTGGCAGCGGAGAAGGGACGCGACCCCATAAAGGCGGGGAGTTCTGCCGTGGCACGGTTAGCCGAAAGCGGCGAGGGGTGAGTGGAGGCCAGGCAGAACTTGCCGGTTGCCTTGCCCGCGCCAGTCGCGACGAGCTTACCTTCGACCATCTGTTGGGCAAAGCGGCCCCATGCCAAAAAGACAACCGGTTGGGGCAGCTGGCAGCAGCGTTCGATAACGTAGTCGGTGAGCGTACTCCAGCCTAGTTTGGCGTGCGAGTTGGCGGTATGCTCGCGCACGGTGAGCGTAGTGTTGAGGAGCAGGACGCCCTGCTGTGCCCATGGTGTTAGGTCTCCCGTGGCGGGAATGGGGCAACCCAAATCGGCTTTGAGTTCCTTATAGATGTTGCGCAGGCTCGGCGGCAACTTGGTTTGCGTCGCGGGGACCGAGAACGACAGCCCCATTGCCTGGTTGGGTCCGTGATAGGGGTCTTGACCCAAGATGACAACCTTGACCTGGTCGGCCGGCGTGTAGGCGAGGGCATTGAGGATGTCGTCTTGTGCCGGGTAGATAGTCTGCTCGGCACGCAAAAGGGCGATGCGCTCGAGCAGCTGGTTCGTAGTGTCACGTACCGGCTGCGGCGCATCGCCCAACCAAGTTGCTATGTTGCGGTCGCGAGTTGCGGTGTCCATGGGGCTCCTTTACGTCAGATGCTCTGTTGGCATCTATTGTAAAGGCGCACCGGTTGCCTTTCTGCCGCGGCTGTATGAAGAGTGGGGTCTACGAGACGTGCTCGGGCGCTCCTGCCATGCGAGCCTGTCCATGTGCGCGGAGGCGCGGAAGCTCGACGGTTGCCGCCATGACGCCGGTGAGGATGAGAGCTGCACCCAGGAAGGCGATGGGGCTCAGGACCTCACCGACTAGGAAGAACGAAAAGACGGCGGAGCAGACCGGCTCGAGCGAGAAGGCAAAGCCGGTGGTCTCGGCAGGCACGTGGGGCTGCACGAGCGTCTGGGTGATAAAGCCGTAGGCAGAGCAGATGAGTGCGAGCGCGACGACGACTACGACCTCGCCCGGCGTGCCGGGAAGCGTGAAGCCGCCAAAGGTGAATGCGGCGATGCCCGAGAACAAGCCGCCAAAGCCCAGCTGCCAAACGCCCAGAGCCAGCGGGTCGACATCTTCGACAAAGCGCTTCGCCACAATGATGTGTCCGGCGTAGACAAAGGCGGAGAGCAGCATGATGATCGCGCCCGGGTTCAGGCTGGTAAAGTCGGTGCCCGAGAGCAGCAGCATGCCGCAGGTGACGATGGCGGTGCCGACGAGCACTTTGCGCTCGGGGGCGCGACGCAGCAGGGCGGCGTTGGCAAACGGTACGATCACGACCGTCAGGCTCTGCAAAAAGCCGGCAGTGGAGGCAGAGGTGAGGCTGGAGCCCAGGCA
This sequence comes from uncultured Collinsella sp., assembly GCA_902491765.1. Taxonomy (GTDB): domain Bacteria; phylum Actinomycetota; class Coriobacteriia; order Coriobacteriales; family Coriobacteriaceae; genus Collinsella. Next base: position 84,404 of record CABUIY010000005.1, read on the forward strand.
CATGCAGGTGAGCTCGGTTGCCATAATGGCGCCGATGATGGCGGCACGGACCATAAGGTCGCGGTTGATGCGGAAAGCGCGCTTGTGGAAGAGCAGCAGGCAGACCACAAAGGCGATGATGCAACGTAGCGCGACGATGCTCGTGGCGTTCATGCTGTCCATGCCGATCTTCATGAGGGGATACGAAAAGCCCCATGCGACGGGAACGGAAAATGAGAGCGCGATTGCTTTTTTGCGATCCATGGGACTCCTTTTGTTACAGAACGGTTTCGCAAAAAGGATTCTGCTCCCAGATGTGGATGTAGTAAAGCGAATGTATCTTCAGTATGATTAAGAAATACTAATGTAGGCAGAAAAAGCCCTGGCAAAACGTTTTACGGCTGCAGTGATGTGGAGGCACGATGGCATCGCGGTATCAGATTGTTTGTATGGTGGTCGATCGCGGCAGTCTTAAGGGCGCAGCGGACGAGCTGGGCTATACGCAAAGCGCGGTGAGCCAGGCCGTCAAGGCGCTCGAGCGCGAGCTGGGCACCACGCTTATCGAGCGCGGTAAGCAGGGTGTTTCGCTTACGCGCGACGGTAAACAATATCTGCCGTACCTGCGCCAGATCGTGACTGCCGAGGCCGAGCTCGAGGGCAAGCGCCAGGAGCTGCTGGGACTTTCGTCGACTGATATTCGCATCGCGACGTTTACCAACGTGAGTCGAACCGTATTGCCGCGCGTGATCCGCGATTTTGGAGCCCTGCACCCGGGCGTACGCTTTACCCTCAAGCAGGGCGATTACACGCGCAACGCCCAGTGGGTGCACGATGGCGTGGTTGATTTTTGCTTTACGGCACGCGGATTTACCGCTGGGCTCGAGAAGCGCGTGGTCTATCACGACGAGTTGGTGGCATTGTTGCCGGCCGCGCATCCGCTGACGGCAAAGGAAAAGGTGACACTCGCCGACCTGGCGTCCGAGCCGTTTGTACTGCTGGATGAGGGCGAACAGAGCCTGGTGCTCGATGCATTTGCGGCGCATGGGCTGTCGCCGCACGTGACGAGCGAGGTGACCGACGACTACACCATTATGGCGATGGTGGAGGAGGGCCTAGGCGTGAGCATGCTCTACCGTCGTACTGTGGAGGGCATGCGAGCCGATATTCGTGTGCGGCCCATCGTGCATGCCCCCTCGCGCGACGTGGTGGCGGCCTGGCGCAGCTGGGACACCATGCCTATCGCCACGAGGCGCTTTATCGACTATATGAGCTCGCATATTGTCAATTAATGACTGGCGTAGCGTTGGGTGCGGTGTTTAGCGGGCTGTCGCTTTGGCTTGGGTGGCGCGATAGGTGCGTGCCGGGTGGCAGAGTAGCACCGCCACGACCATAAAGAACGCCGTGGTGCCCAGGCTGATGGGGTAGACCATCATGATGTTCGCAAAGGTGCGGAAGTGCGGGAACACGCAGAACACCCAATAGAAGCGGATGCCGCAGACGCAGATCATGGTGATGAGGGCGGGCGTGAGCGAGATACCAAAGCCGCGCAGGTAGCCTGACATGTTTTCGTAGAACATGCTAAAGGCGTACGCCGGGAAGATCGAACACACGCGGATATAGCCGATCGAGACGATGTTGGGGTCGCTGTTGAACAGCGACAAGATCTCGCGTCCCAGGCCGACAATAACGATGATCGTGGTGAGTGCAACGATACCGCCTTCGACCAGGCAGACCTTAAGCGTTTTGGTGCAGCGATCGATCTGGCGGGCACCGTGGTTTTGTCCCACAAAGGTGGTGCACGCCTGGCTAAAGCTGTTGAGCAGGTTGTAGCACACGTACTCCAGACTCATGGCGGCGCTCGATGCGGCCATGACTTCGGTGCCAAGGCTGTTGATGGCAGACTGGATGATGATGTTGGCGACGGCAAAGACAGCGCTTTGGATGCCGGCGGGCAGGCCAATCTTGACGATGCGCTTGAGGGCGACGGGGTCGATAGCCAGGTCGCGTGGGGTGACGCGGACGACGGAGTCGGTCTTGAGTAGGCGGATAAAGAGCGTAGCGGCGCTGACGGTGTAAGCGATGGCGGTGGCGATGGCGACGCCCGCGACGCCCCAGTGGAGTACAGGGACAAAGATGAGGTCCAGGCCAATGTTGAGGACGGTGGACACGGCAAGCGCCTGCAGCGGCATGCGGGTGATGCCGACGGAGCGGAAGATCGCGGCCTCAAAGTTGTAGAGCAAGATCGAGGGCATGCTCAGCAAAAAGACGCGCAGATAGAGTGAGGCGAGCGGCATGGTCTCGGCGGGAACGTTGAGCGCGGCGAGCATGGGCTCGGCAAAGATCTCGCCCAGTGCGATGACGACAAAGCCCACGAGTGCCATTAAAATCGAGGTATGGACGGCGCGTTTGACCATGTTCTGATCGTTGCGGCCGATAGCGTTGGCGATGACCACGTTGGAGCCAAGCGACATGCCAATAAACAGGTTGAGCATAAGACTGGTAAGCGGAACATTGGAGCCGACCGCCGCCATGGCGAGGGTTCCCTGGTCGCCCGAGAAGTTACCGATAATGACCGTGGCGATGAGGTTCGACAGCTGCTCCAAGATGCTCGTGGCGGCCACGGGGAAGGCGAACAGGGGAATATTGCGCCACAGCGAGCCGGTGGTCATGTCAATGTGCTTAGATACGGTATCAGCCATACGCTCTCAATCTCTAACATGCTTTTTTGTGCTTATTTGCGCAGACGATGATACTCCTAATCGGCTAGTCATTGGGGACGTTCTAAAACGACTAGTCATTCAAGAATGTCCCCAATGACTAGGTGGGGAAGGCGTGCGACAATGGTGTGCGTCGTGTTGTTCGCGCTAAGGAGTTGTCATGTTGTTGTGTCCCGTTTGCCATGAGCCGTTGGTGGATGACGAACGCGGCGCTGCATGCGCGGGCGGACATCGGTTTGACCGTGCGCGCGAGGGCTATCTATATCTACTGCGCTCGTCCAAGAGCGGCGACTCCATGGGCGATTCCAAGTCGCAGGCACGCAGCCGTCGTGACTTTCTGAACCGTGGCTACTATGCGCCGTTGCGCGATGCGATGGTTGAGCTGGTGCGCAAGCAGGTGTCTGGGCGCACCGCGTCTACGAACGGCCCCATGACGTTGCTCGATATTTGCTGTGGCGAGGGCTACTACACCAGCGCCATGGGCGCGGTGCCGGGCGTGGATGCTTACGGTTTCGACCTAGGCAAAGAGATGGTGCGCCTGGCCGCCAAGCGCGGCGATGCGACCTATTTCGTGGCCAATATGAAGGACATTCCCGTGGCCGATGGCGCCTTCGATATGGTGACTGAGCTCTTTGCTCCCTTTAACGAGCGCGAGTTTGCCCGCGTGCTGGCGCCCGAGGGCTCGCTCTACACCGTGGTGCCAGGTGCCCGCCATCTCTTTGGGCTCAAGGAGGTGCTTTACGACACGCCGTACCTTAACGATGAGAAGCTGCCGCAGACCACCGAGCTCGAGTTGGTCGGAACGCAGCGGGTATCTGCGAATATTACGCTTCAGACCCAGGCCGATATCGAGGCGGTGTTCCAGATGACGCCGTACTACTACCGCACGCGCCCTGCCGACAAAGAGCGCCTGGCAAACTTGGACACGCTCCAAACCGATATCGACTTCATTATCGCCGAGTACCGCCACAGCTAACAACCTGCCAAAAAGGGACAGGTTTATTTTGGTAGGTTTTATCTGGTCAAACGTAAAGGACCGACCGCGGAGATGCGCGATCGGCCCTTTTTAGTTGCTTGGCTACAGAGGTTATGAGTAGCGAGCGCTACAGGCGGTCCTTGTTTTCGGCCTTAACGGCGCGTGCCTGCTGAACAAAGAACAGGTCGTACACCACGATGACAAAGGCGCCGCTGTTGACGGCGCTGCCGCCGAGCGCGGGAAGCGTGAGCACCGCCTGGACAAGCGTGGCGACCGCGGCAACAATACCGAGCTTAAATGCGCCGTCTACCTGCGAAGGCTTGTTGGCACCCTTGATGCCCGCAACGCCCGCGGCGAGATCGATGAGACCCTTGGCGATAACCACGGTCGCGGCGAGCATGGCGTTCGATCCGTAGGTGGACTCGAGCTTGCCGGTCGCGATGCCGGCGATTCCAATGACGAGACTGGCGATGCCCAGAACAAAATAAATCAGGGCAAGGATTTTGAGTGTCTTGCGAGCGGCGCTCATAGCTGGTCCTTTCGATGCGGGCGCGGAGAATCTGCCGCACCCAGGTTGTGGCACATATCGTGAAGCACATTGTAGTTCAACGCGGCGATGCATGCGCCTGAAAGCGCTTTGAGCCCGCGCGGCCCAACCCAACCTTTCAAAAAGGAAAGCTGGGCGTAAGTCAAATCGATGGCAGCGTATGCGCGGCGCTGCGATGATGGGGCCATGGTAAGAGTTGGACCGAAGGAGGAGCCATGATGTACGGAACAGGGCAAGTGCGTGAGCCGCGGTCGTTGGGAAGGCGCATGGGTGATTCTGTGATCGCTGCCGTGTGCACGGGATTGATGGCGGTGCTTTGCATTGCGATGCTGTGGGCCATGTCGCATGTGGGACAATAGCGGACGGTTGGGTGCTGGCATAAACGGCGCCCCGCGTATTCGTTTTGCTTGCTAAGGAGTACCCATGGGCGTCGTCGATCCCTTTTCTGTTGCTCGGGCCGCGGGGCTTGAGCTGACCGGGAAGCCCGAGGGCCTCACGCTCACCGACGGCACGATGGAGCTGCGTGCCGATTTTGGCCGCATGCTGCCGCGACTCAAGCAGGGCCGTCTGCAACAAGAGCTGTTGGTGAAGGCTGCGCGCACAAAGGGCATCGAGCGACCATGGGCGATTGACGCTACGGCAGGCTTTGGCGAGGATTCGCTGCTGTTGGCGGCCGCGGGCTTTACCGTCGATCTGTATGAGCAGGATTGCGTGATCGCGGCGCTCCTCAAGGATGCCTTGGATCGCGCGGCAGATGATCCGGCGCTTGCGACGGCCGTGGCGCGCATGCGCTTACATGCGGGCGAGGACAGCATTGCCGGCCTTCGCCATACAGCTGAGCTGATCGGGCAGAGCGAGCTCACCGCTCCCGACGTGGTGTATCTGGACCCCATGTTTCCCGGGCGCACCAAGAGCGCGGCGGTTAAAAAGAAGTTCCAGCTCCTACATCATCTGGAACAGCCGTGCGCCGATGAGGAGACGCTGGTCGAAGCTGCGCTTGCGGTGCATCCGCGCAAGGTGGTTATCAAGCGACCGGTGAAGGGGCCACTGCTTGCCGGCGTTAAGCCGAGCTATCAACTTGCGGGCAAGGCCGTTCGCTACGATGTTTTGGTGCCGCCGCGCCCGTAGCTTGCGTGCGATGGTTGGCGCTCCGTCAGTGCCGTGCCGATGTGGGGTCTATTTCCAAGGGTGCGACGTCAGGTGCCAGCCGCCGCAGTATTCGCATTTGTAGCAGGCTAAGCCGCGCCGCCCGCGGTTTTCGCAGTCGGCCATAACGGCCTCGGCCTCGGCGCGCGTGTCGTAACGGTTTTTGCGTTCGCACGACTTGTAGCGCCAGGCTTCATTGCGCTCGGCGTTCAGGGCGTCGCGGCGCTCGTCTTCGCGCGCAAACAGGTCGCTCATATCGCCGCCGGTGGCAGCGCCCAAAAACTCGCTTTTGGCCTTTGACCAGGCGGCTCGCTTTTTGCTTCCCATCTGCTTCGTGCCCCTCTTCAAACGCTGGTATCATTGCTCAATCAAAGTGATACCAATAAACGTGAGGCCGCCGCGTGATGATCAGAAAAACCCTCGATACCGACATTCCCGTCGTCATGGCTATCTACGACGCTGCCCGCGCCTTTATGCGCGCGCATGGCAACGCCACGCAATGGCCCGAGGGCACGCCTTCTGCCGAGCAGCTGGCTGCCGATATCGCCGCCGGTGGCAGCTATGTGTGCGAAGTCGACGGTCGCGTGGTAGCGACGTTTGCCTTTTTACCGGGCCCGGACGAGTGCTATGACGTAATTGAGGACGGGCAATGGCGCAGTGACACTCCGTATGCTGTGCTGCACCGTGTGGCGTCCGACGGCACCGCGCACGGTATCGCGGCTGCGATGTTTGCCTTTGCCAAAGAGCGTGCCGATCACCTGCGTATCGACACGCATCAGGACAACCTGCCCATGCAGGGTGCCATCATAAAGGCCGGCTTTGAGCGCGCCGGCGTCGTGTATGTGTCGGACGGTACGCCGCGTGTTGCGTTTGACTGGCTGCGCGAGGCATAAGAGCGGAGACGCGTATCAACAATTCGCGCGAACGAAAATGGCCTCGGGTGGGAATATTTTCGTTCGCTGCACTGTTTTGAAAGCCGGCTTTCGCAAGGCGCGAACCTACGAAAATCGCCGCGCGGCAACGCGGAGCGATGAGCTCGGTCGGGGGATAGGGCCCGCTTCGCCCGCCGGCTCGTAAATTGTATCATCCAGTGTGGAACGAGGACGCCTGTTGCCGCGTGCGATGGGCTTGTAATAAGAGGAGAGCCATGTCGAAGCAGGCAGTCGTTGGAATCTTGGCGCATGTCGATGCCGGCAAGACCACGTTGGCCGAGGCCATGTTGTTCAACGCGGGTCGCATTCGCAAGCGCGGCCGCGTGGACGATGGCGATTCGCATCTGGACACTAACGCGATCGAGCGCGAGCGCGGCATTACGATCTTCTCGTCGCAAGCCGTGCTCGACCACGGCGATACCCACGTCATGCTTGTGGATGCGCCCGGCCACGTCGATTTTTCGGCCGAGGCGGAGCGCACGCTGCGCGCACTCGACTATGCGATTTTGGTTGTGGGCGCCAACGACGGCGTGCAGGGGCACACCGAAACCCTGTGGCGCCTGCTTGCACGTTATGACATCCCGACATTCATCTTCATCAACAAGATCGATTTGGAGAATCCCGGCCGCGATGTTTTGCTGACACAACTTGGGCAACGTCTCTCCGAGGGCTGCTTGGATGCCAACGAACTGTTGGCGGGCGGGGCCGTTCAGGAGGACGCTGCCGCGTTAGACGAAGAAGCGCTCGAGGAGTTTCTTGAGGCGGGTGAGCTTTCCGTCGCGACGCTGTCACGCATGGTTGCCGAGCGCAAGCTCTTTCCCTGCTTTGCCGGCTCGGCGCTTAAGGACCAAGGCGTGGACGAGCTGCTGGATGGCATATGCGCGCTGATGCGTGAACAGGCGTGGCTCCCGGAGTTTGCCGCGCGCGTCTATCGTGTCAGCCGCGGGGATCGCGGCGAGCGCTTGGCTTGGGTTAAAGTGACCGGCGGCACGCTGCATGCCAAGCAGGTGATTGGCGGACGTTCCGGTGCCGAGGCATGGGAGCAAAAGATCGACCAGGTACGCATCTATAACGGCGATAAGTATGAGCTTGCCCAAGAAGTTGCTGCTGGCGGTATTTGTGCCGTGACGGGTCTTGCGCACGTTCGCCCGGGGGACGCCCTGGGCGCGGAGCCCGCGGGCGATGCGCCCGTCATTGCGCCGGTCCTCACCTATACGGTGCTGCCGGGCGAACATGACGTCCATACGGTGTTCAAAGCACTGACTGAGTTAGCGGACGAAGATCCCATGCTTGGCGTAAGCTGGAATACGCATCTGGAGCAGATTCACCTGCAGTTGATGGGCGCCGTGCAACTCGAGGTCGTGCAGCGGGTGTTGGCAGATCGCTTTGGCCTTTCGGTTGCGTTTGAGTCTGGCGGCATTCTCTATAAGGAGACCATTTCGCAGCCGGTCGAGGGCGTGGGGCACTTTGAGCCATTGCGCCACTATGCCGAGGTGCATCTGCGCCTGGAGCCGTTGCCAGCGGGTTCGGGCGTGCGGTTTGGGACCGTGACCTCGACCGACGAGCTCGATCTTAACTGGCAGCGTCTGGCGCTCACCAACGCTATGGAGCGCGATCACCTGGGCGTGCTGACCGGCTCGCCCATCACCGATGTGCGCATTACGCTCACGGGCGGCCGTGCGCATGCCAAACACACCGAGGGCGGCGATTTTCGCCAGGCCACGTACCGCGCGATTCGCCAGGGGCTCATGCAGGCGCGCGAGGCCGGCGCGGCGGTGCTGCTGGAGCCGTGGTATCGCTTTGAGCTCGAGGTGCCGGGGGAGTGCGTGGGCCGGGCGCTCTCGGATGCCACGCGCATGGGCGCTGAGTACGAGCCGCCGGCGATGGCGGGTGATCGGGCGAAGCTTGTGGGTCGCGTGCCGGCATCTGAGGTGCAGGATTACGCGCTGGAGGTGGCTGCCTACACGAGTGGTCGTGGGCATCTGTATCTAGAGTTCGCCGGCTATGCGGCTTGCCATGATGCCGAGCGCGTCATCGAGGCGGCTGCCTATGAGCCCGAGGCCGATCTGCCCAACACGCCCGATTCGGTCTTTTGCTCTCACGGCGCCGGTTATACGGTCAAATGGTACGACGTCCCCGCCGCAGCGCACGTAAAGGTCGATCCCGCCACCTTCCGCTCCTGGCGAGCAGCAGACGCCGAGTTTTTCGGCCATAGGTGATAGAGGGTCAGACTCTTTGCCGCATTTAATTGGTATAACTCGGTATAAGTTGGTATAACTATTGCCAGGGTTTGCCAATCCGAGGAGGCCGACATGAATCCAAATCCCTTTAAGCCTACGGCTGGCAAGCGGCCTCCGATACTCATCGGCCGCGAGTCGGTCATCGAAGATTTCGAGGAAGGGCTCGATAACGGCGCCGGAGCGCCGGGTAGGCTCATGCTCATTACGGGAAACCGCGGCTGCGGCAAGACGGTTCTCCTACAGGAGCTGCAACGTCTAGCCAATGAGCGCGGATGGGCGGTTGTCTCCGATTCCGCTTCGCTTGGCTTATGCGACCGCTTGGCCGACGCGCTTCGCTCGAATAAACCCGTTGTGACGTCAATGGAGTTCGGTCCGTCGTTTGGCCGGATGTCGGTCGAGGCGGCGCGGTCAAAGGGCGAGACGTTGCGAGGGCTGGTCAACGAGCGCCTCAAGAGGCTCGGTCCAGGCAAGGGCATACTGTTTGCGATTGATGAGGCGCAATCGGCGTCTATCGAGGAACTAGCGGCTCTTGCCGTTCTCTATCAGCAGGTGCTCGGAGACCAGGATGCCACGGGCTTGCCCGATAGCGACCAGCGCGGTCTTGCGCTGGCGTTCGCCGGCTTGCCCAGTATGGTTGACGATCTGCTCGAAGAGCCGAGCGTGACGTTTTTGCGGCGTGCCCAGCAGCGTACGTTGGGGGCGATATCTTTGCCCAAGGTGCGCGATTCGTATATCCAGACGGTCAAAGACGCTGGTCTTTACGTTGACGCGGAGACGGCGGACCTTGCGGCGCGCAAGAGCATGGGGCATCCCTACATGGTTCAGCTGGTGGGATATTACATGTGGCGGTCTGCTGTCCGGCGTGGCTCGCAGGTCATCGAAAGGCGCGATGTCGAGGATGGCCATGCGGACGCCGTCTCCGAGTTCTACGAAGCAGTCGACGCTCCTCTGTATTACGGGCTGCGCAGTCCACAGCGCCTCTTTATCGAGGCCATGGCTGCTGACGAGGGCGAGCCGACGCGCATGGCGGATATCATTGAGCGCTGCGATCGCACCCAGAGCTGGGCGAGTAAATATCGCGCAAGCCTGATTCGCGAGCGCGTCATCGAGGCCGCCGGATACGGCCTCGTCCGGTTTACCGTGCCCATGCTGGGCGCGTACATTCGCGATCGAGTTTTATGGCATGAGTAGGGTGATAAAGGTGACGGAACAGAAGATGAACCCGCAGGCTATCGAGGTACGTGGCGCGCGCGTCCATAACCTCAAGGACATCGATATCGACATTCCGCTGGGAAAGCTCGTGGGTATTGCCGGCGTATCGGGTTCGGGCAAGAGCTCGCTGGCGCTGGGGGTTCTTTATGCCGAGGGCTCGCGTCGCTACTTGGAGGCGCTCAGCACCTATACTCGACGTCGCCTGACGCAGGCCGAGCACGCTCAGGTGGATGAGGTATTGCACGTACCGGCGGCGCTCGCGCTACACCAGCGTCCGAGCGTGCCGGGTGTGCGTTCCACATTTGGCACCATGACCGAGCTCAACAATAGCCTGCGTCTACTCTTTAGCCGCTGCGCCCATCACGTGTGCCCGCATTGCGGGGCGCGTGTGGAGCCGAGCCTTAACGTGGCTGCGGGCCTGTCGCTCACGTGCCCCGCATGCGGCCGCGAGTTCTACGCGCTGGGTGCCGAGGACCTTGCCTTTAACAGCGGCGGTGCGTGCTCTACCTGCGGCGGCACTGGTGTCATGCGCGAGGTGGACGAGGCGAGCCTGGTGCCCGACGAGTCAAAGACCATCAACGAAGGCGCGGTGCTTCCCTGGGGTACGCTCATGTGGGATCTGATGAAGCAGGTAGCCGGCGAGATGGGCGTGCGCACCGACGTGCCGTTTAACCAGCTCACGCCTCAAGAGCGCGACATCGTGTTTCATGGTCCGGCGGTTAAGAAGCACATTCTCTACGTCCCCAAAAACGGTGAGGGCGCCACGCCACTCGACTTTACCTACTACAACGCCGTCTATACCGTCGAGAATGCGCTCGCCAAGGTTAAGGACGATAAGGGGCTTAAGCGTGTAGCTCGCTTTTTGTGCGAGAGGCCATGCCGTGACTGTGGTGGCACGCGTCTCTCCGAGGCTGCGCGCCAGCCCCAGGTGCGCGGTATCAATCTGGCGCAGGCGGCGGCCATGACGCTGGGCGAGGCGATTGAGTGGATGCGCGGGGTGCCTGCATCCTTGCCGCCCGAGATGCGGCCCATGGCGACGGATATCTGCGATTCGTTTTTGAGCGCGGCCCGTCGTCTGGTCGACCTGGGTCTCGATTACCTTTCACTCGACCGCGCCGGCGCCACGCTCTCCACGGGTGAGCGCCAGCGCGTGCAACTCGCCCGCGTGGTGCGCAACCGATCGACGGGCGTGCTCTATGTGCTGGACGAGCCTTCGATCGGCTTGCATCCTGCCAATGTCGACGGCTTGGTGGGCGTGATGCGCGATCTGGTGGATGACGGCAACACCGTGGTTGTTGTCGACCACGATACACGTGTGTTGGCGGAAGCCGACTATCTGGTCGAGATGGGCCCCGTTGCCGGAGCAGGCGGCGGCAATGTGATCGCCGCTGGTACGGTAGACGAGGTCGAGCAATCGCAGAGCAGTCGCATCGCGCCGTTTTTGCGCGCCGAGCCCAAGCGCTTGCGTCCGCAGGTGACTGACGACGAAATGTTCGACCAGGGCCATATCCGCATGGCGACCGATGCCATCCATACCGTCAAGCCGCTCGAAGTCGATATCCCGCGCGGTCGCTTGGTTGCGGTTACGGGTGTTTCGGGTTCGGGCAAGACGACGTTGGTGCTCGAGACGCTCATTCCGGCACTCAAGGCGCAGGCAGCCAGTGGGCGCCTGCCAAAACATGTGCGTTGGGTCGACGCCGAGGGTATCGCCCGTGCCAACCTGATTGACGCCACGCCCATCGGCGCCAACGTGCGCTCGACGGTGGCGACTTATGCCGACATCCATGACGAACTGCGTCGCGCCTTCGCCCGTACGCCCGAGGCCAAGGCAGCCGGCTACAAGGCGGGTGCCTTTAGCTACAACACTGGCGCCTTGCGCTGCCCTACGTGCGATGGAACGGGCTCGATTTCGCTCGACGTGCAGTTTTTGCCCGACGTCGAGATCGTCTGCCCGGCATGTCGCGGCTCACGTTATGCAGACGCGGCTTCGCATATCCATCGCGAGGGCAAGGACGGGAGTCTGCTTACGTTGCCGCAGCTCATGGACATGAGTGTGGACAAGGCCCTCGACGCCACGGTGGGACTCAAGAAGGTTCAGGCGCGCTTGCAGACCTTGCACGACTTGGGCTTGGGCTATCTCACGCTCGGTGAGCCCACGCCGGCGCTCTCGGGCGGCGAGGCGCAGCGCCTTAAGCTTGCGAGCGAGATGGGGCGCGTGCAGGACGATGCCGTGTTTGTGTTTGACGAACCCACGATCGGCCTGCATCCGCTCGATGTCCAGGTGTTGCTGAGTGTGTTCGACGGCCTTGTTGCCAAGGGTGCCACGGTTGTCGTGATCGAGCACGATCTCGATCTTATCCGTAACGCCGATTACGTGATCGACATGGGACCGGGCGGTGGCGACGCCGGCGGGCAAATCGTCTGCACCGGCACGCCGGGCGACATCGCAGCTTGCTCCAAGAGCATTACCGGTCGCTACCTATAGGCGATGCGACAAAGGGGCACCCCTTTGTCGCAATCGCCGTCTATTTCACGCATTGAGCGGCGAGGTAGTCGCGGAAGAATGGCAATTCAAAAGCGACGAGCCCTCGTCCTCGTTCCCCGATGATGCCGGCATCTATCATTCGGCGTCGGTAGCGGGAGACCTGCTGTGGCGAACGCTTAAGGCGCTCGACAAGGTCGGCGGTGGTGGACTCTTCCTCGTCATCGAGCATGGCGATGAGGAATCGCTTGTCCTCTGCAGTGAGTTCCCGATAGGTTGCCGCGAGGATTCGGTCGTCCATCTCGTCGCGCGCGATTTTGATTCCCAGGTCAAAGTCGCGTGACGAGATTTCCTTCGAATCGCTTGTGAGATCCCAGGCACGGTAGCCTACGAGTTGCAATAGGAAGGGAAAACCAGAGATCGAGCGAACGGCTCTATCGATTCCCTCAGCATCTGCCAGGCGATCGTTTTCCTGGATTGTGCGAATCAAGGCCTCGCGTACGTCATAGTCGGCAATGCGACCCAGATGATATTGTTGGGCGCGGCGAAGGAACGAGACCGTCTTGTGGTTCAGCAACGTCGAGACGTTGTTGGGAAGTCCCGCCATGAGCAGGGCGACGCGTTTCCCATCGGTCACAAAGTGCTGATACGTCGCTGCGAGCTGAATCATTTCGTCGAGTGTCGGGTCCACCTCGTCAACCGTGACGAGCAGACCGGTGCCTGCCTCGTTGAGCTGGTCGATGATGTCGCTCATGCGATAACGCCAGGTTGAGGCATCGTGAACGCGATTGACCTCGATGCTGCCGAGCGGTGCAATTCCGAGGCCGGTGACTTCGAAGTTCTTAGACGGGTCGATAAGATGGCCGGCAGCACGTTTCGCTCCGAACTCGATTTCCTCAAGCATTCCCGGGAGCGCGGTCGTCTTTACGGCAATCCAGCCGTGGGATTCCGCCCTTGTCGCGAGCGACGACATGAGAGCGGTTTTACCGGTTCCACGCGCGCCTGAGAAGATCGAGGTCAATTCTGGGCGCCTGCGCTGGCTCAAGAAGGCACGGTCCAGATCCCGAATAATCTGTTGTCTGCCAGCGAGATGGGCAGGAACCTCGCCAAAACTGGGGGTAAACGGGTTCTCGAGATATTCCACAAGGCTCTCCTTTCACACCGCCGTTTAACTTCATTTTACTTTAGTTAATTCTGATTAAAAGTGAGGGCTCTTTATCTAGAGCATCAATTAGGCATGTGTGCCATCGGCGTGGCGCTTGAATGTGACAAAGGGATAGTTCCTTTGTCACATTCCCGGAAAGCCTGCCTGGCGCAGGGCCTCGTAGAGGACGATGGCGGCGCTGTTGGAGAGGTTGAGTGCGCTGATGCGGTAGTCGTCCGGGTTGACGAAGTTGCCGCAGATGTCCTGTTGAAGGATGGCCTCGTGGCTGTCCTCGGTATGTCCGAGCGATTCCTCGTGGGCTTCCCAAGCCTCGGCGTTATCGAGTGAGTCACAATCGCGCAGCATGGGGATACGCTCGCAACGCTCGGGCGCCGCGGCAAGCAGTGGCTCGGGAATGCCCGAGCTCTCGCTGCCAAAGACCAAGTAGTCACCATCGCGGTAGGTGCTTTGCGCATAGGTGCGGCGTGCCTTTTTGGTCAGCAGATGCAGGCGACCATCGGCGGGGGAGAGATCGTTGCGCGCAAGGAAATCCTCCCAGCCGGCATAGGTCGTCACGTCCAAGTTTTGCCAGTAGCCCAGACCGGCGCGACGTACCGTCTTGTCGTCGAGCGAAAACCCCAGCGGCTCCACCAGATGCAGGCGGGCGCCGGTGACCACGCAGGTGCGGCCGATATTGCCCGTATTGGCCGGAATCTCGGGCGCATACAGCACAATGTTGAACATGAATCTCCTTGGCTCAGAACGAAAAACCACCACGAAGTTAACCTTCGTGGTGGTTTGGCGGTTACGTAGACAGAAAAATGCCCGCTTGGATAAACCTAGGCGCGGTGCCAGTCGGTCAGGCAGGCATCGAGGGAAGCGATGAGCGCGTCCTTGTCCATGTGACGGCCGATGATGCACAGGCTCGTCATGCGGTCGCCCGTCTCGTCGTCCCAAATCTGCATGATCTCGGGGTTCTCGTCGATGATCTTCTGCTTCTCGCCCTCGGGCGCCGAGTCGACAAACAGGCCGTTCTCCATCAGGCGCATCTGGTGGCCAGCCTGCTCAAACATGTAGCACATGTTCGGATCGCCGGTCTGCCACAACGGACCCTTGACGCGAATGACCTCGTCGGGCCACTCCTGCTCAACAAAATCGGTGAACTTCTGCAGGTCAAACGGCTTGCGGCGCGAGTATACAAAGGTCTCGATGTCGTACTCGAGCACCTCGGGGTCGTCGTGCTCCTCGGGATGCTCCATGGCCTCGATCCAGGCGGCGGAGTTGTAGGCGCGCATAAAGTCGAAGCGGTCGGTGTCGAGCAGCTCCTCCATGGGGACCTCGCCGTTTTGAGCCTCGACAATCACAGCGTCCTTCTGCAGGCTGCGCACGATGGCCTTAAGCTCGGCGATCTGCTCGGGCGTCACGGTATCGGTCTTGTTGAGGATGAGCGTGGAGCAGAACTCGATCTGCTGGATGAGCAGGCTCTCGATGTCGTCCTCGTCGATATCCTCGGCCAGTAGGTCGCGACCGCCGTTGAACTCGTCGTACATGCGGGCGCAGTCGACCACGGCCACGATGTTGTCGAGCGCGAGCTTAGGCTCGCCGCCCACCTTGGCCTCGTCGCAGAAGCTCGAGATGGTGTAGGCGATGGGGATGGGCTCGCAAATGCCCGAGGCCTCGATGATGATGTAGTCGAAGTTGCCCGAATCGGCGATGCCCTGCAGCTGGTTGGCAAGGTCGTCCGAAAGCGTGCAGCAGATGCAGCCGTTGGTGAGCGGGATGAGGTCGTCGGTCTCGGAAAGGCCACCGTCGGCGATAAGGCTGGCGTCGACGTTGATCTCGCCGATGTCGTTGACGATCACGGCGGCGCGGATGCCGCCGTCGTTAGCGAGGATGTGGTTGAGCAGCGTGGTCTTGCCGGCACCGAGGTATCCGGTAAGCATGATGATCTTCACGGGTTTGTTGGGCATGTGCCCTCCTTTGTTAGACATGGCTTACAGTTGAATCTTATGCCAAACGCCTGCTCTTATACCCACGCGCCGGCAAATAACACAAGCTACTCCCAGGCTCCCCATACATCGGGGCAATAACCGACGGTGGCCTTTTTGCCGTTGCGCACGATGGGCTCGGCTAGAACCTGCTGGTTCTCGAGCAGCTTGTCGAAGCGCTGACTGGGGGTAAGGTGCTGGATGAGCGCGAGCGTCTCCTCGTCCTTGGTTTTGGGATTGAGCAGCTTGTCGATGCCGCCGACCGCCTGCATCACGCTCGTGAGCTCGCCCTTGCTCATCTCCTTTTCCTTAAGGTCAATAAACTGCACCTTAATGCGGCGCTCCTTAAAAAAGCGCTGCGCCTTCTTGGTATCGAAGGACTTTTTGGTGCCAAAAATCTGCACGTTCATGTATTTGTTCCGCCGTTCTACCTGATGAAGTTGGTCGTTGCTCGATCTGCCTCGGGTGCGTTGATGCCGGCGGCCTGTCCTGCCTCGATACAGCGAAGGAGCCAGGCCATGTTTTTGCCGATGTTGCGCATGGTGGCAAGGCCCTCGGCGTCCCCATTGGCGTCGCCGGGCACGCGACCAAACACGTTGTTCCAGTACGTGGAGGCAACCACGGGCATCTGGTTGATGGTGAAGTACTTATTGAGCACATCGAAGGTGGTTGACGTGCCGCCGCGACGGGCGACGGCGACCGCGGCGCCGGGTTTGTGCTCAAAGGCATGCCCGCCTGCATAGAAGGCGCGATCGAGGGCCGAAAGGATGCGTCCGCTGGGGTGCGCATAGTAGACGGGTGAGCCAAAGACAAAACCATCTGCTTGCTCGGCGGCAGCGATGAGCTCGTTCACCACGTCATCGTCAAAGGTGCAGCGACCGCCAAGTTTGCCGCACTGGCCGCAACCGATGCAATCGCGAATGGGCTTGGCGCCCAGCTGAAACACCTCGGTATCAATGCCTTCGGCATTGAGCTGCTCGGCGACCTCGGCGAGTGCGCGGGCGGTGTTGCCGTTTGCCTTGGGGCTGCCATTGACCAAAAGAACCTTCATCACAAACTCCCTCTGCTGTCGGTGACTTCTGCAGAGGATTATCGCACGATGGGGGAGGCGGTGTGGGCGCGGTGCTAATCCAGTTTGGTACCTGGCACCTGCACGGCTTTCCCGAGCAACGCTTTGAGCTCGTTCAAAATCGAAACGGGCTGACGGTCGACGCCGTCCAGATGGAGCGTGGCCACGCGAATGGGCGGCTGATATTCAAATGGGCCAAAGAGCACGGGCGAACCCAGGAACCGCTCGATGTCGCTTGCGATCTCGTCGATCGCCTCGGGCCCGAGCTCATCGAAGAGTGCCACGAACATCGGTCCCGTCGAGCGGAACAGGCGGCCCTTGCCGCGCGAACAATCCATGAGGCAGGCGGCGCTTTCGGCGAGCACGCGGTCGCCTGCATCGAATCCAAAGCGGGCATTGACCTCGGCGATATCGTCGACCTTAATGGCAATAAAGCCTGCCTCGTGCGGCACGTGGCGCATCTCTCCAATAGCGTTGACCAGTGCGTGGACATCGCCCAGGCCCGTTACCGAGTCGGTCGTATCCGCTAGGCTTCGGTTGACGATAATGCCCACATACATGCTGGGCTCGGTATCGGTGCCGTCCAAGCGGTAGCCCGTGCAGTCGCAAAGCACGTACGTTCCGGTGGCATCCATTACGCGATACTGCATGTAGTGGAAGTGCCACGTGCCGTTTATCACCATGTCGAGCTCGGCGCGTACGTTGTCGCGGTCCTCGGGATGAACGCGGGCGAGCCACATGTCGAGCGAGTTAAAAGGGTGCTGGGAGGGCAGGTCAAAATCGCGCACGGCGTTAACCGACCATTGCGATTTGCCCGTATCGAGATTGAGGATAAAGGGATAGCGCGTCTCGGAGCTCATGGAGATCGCTTGGAACACCCGGTCGTTGCAGGGAAGCTGATCGACGATTGGGCGTTGCGGCGCGTCACTGTCTTTCGGTTGCTGCACACGATGCATAAGCTTATAGCGATACATCTTGCGATCGGCATCCATCGTCATCTGGCGACGCGTGTCGCCGGCAAGTGGATCGACGCGCGAGCAGCCAAAACTAAAGCTGCCGATCATGGGCGCCTTGCCACCTGAGCTCGCCTCGATCAGTCCGGTACGTACCTGCTCCAAGCGCTGCTCGAGTTCAGTCTCGTTTGCGGAGAGCGAGATGAGCACAAACTCGTCTCCACCGATACGGAACAGCATTTCATCGTGCTCCATGGTTTCGGAGAGCGTGCGGCAGATGCCCAGAATATAGCGATTGCCTTCGGCGTGGCCAAACCTATCATTGCAATGTTTGAGATGGTCGATGTCAATATAGGCGCAGGTGAAGGGGTCGCCTTTGTGCCAGAGTTGCTCGACGTGACGGTCGAATCCGTTGCGGTTGCCCAAGTTGGTGAGCGGGTCGATATAGGCGTTGCTCTCAAGCAGCCGGCGCTCTTGCTGCAGGATGGCGTGCGTCTTTTGCAGTTGTTCGCCAACGGCGCGTAGCTCAGCAGGCAGCGCGGCAACATCGAGTTCGGCGGTCGAGATGCCATTCGCAAGTCGCTGAAGATAGGCAATAATCGATTGCTCGCCCAGGCGATATGATTCGTTCATGATGGATAACCTCCTTGGGCGGAACAGCGGTTTGTATCATATCCCCAATTCGGTTTGAATTGGGGATATAAGTTAACTAATGGAGGCAAATTCCCCCTTCGGCGGTGGTGTTTTGCGCGCGAGCGTATCAGTTGTTATTGCCACCATCGAGCAATGCCTCAAAATCCTTCGCTGGCATGGGGCGGTAGTAGAGGAAGCCTTGAGCGTCGCGGGCGCCCATTTGCCGTAGCACGTTCGCCTGCTCATTTGTCTCGACGCCTTCGACCACGACGGGCAGATGGAGCGACTGCGCCATCTCGAGCATCGATGAAATGATCTGCGTGCTGCGGCCTTGATCGCCGTCGACGGGCGCAATCTGCCAAATGTGCTTGTCGAGCGTCACCATAAAGCCGCTTTCCTCGAGTGCGGGGATATGGGTGCACATGCTGTGGACGGCTATTATTCGACAGGCGGTAGCGCGACGATGCGATGTTCGATGAAAATGCGACTGAGACGATATATGTTGACGGGTATACTTGTCCCGGTTTAAAACGCAGGAACGGAGATGGTCGCATGGCACAGCCGGATACGACGCACACGGTGGGGCTTGCGCTCGAGGGAGGCGGCTACCGCGGTATGTATACGGCGGGCGTGCTCGACGTTTGGATGGAGCACGGTTTGACCTGCGACCATATGGTGGGTGTCTCGGCGGGCGCGGCGTTTGGCTACAACTTTAAATCGCGCCAGATCGGCCGCGCCATTCGCTACAACAAGGCCTATTGTGCCGATAAGCGCTATGCGGGTGTGACTAGCTGGTTGCGAACCGGTGACATGTTCAATGCCGATTTTGCCTATCACGAGGTGCCCATCGAGCGCGATCCCATCGACCTGGAGACATATCGCGCCTGCCCTATGCGGTTTACGTGCGTGTGTACCGATATCGAGACGGGCAAGGCCGTCTACCACGACCTGCCCTATGGCGACGAGCGCGATATCGAGTGGATCCGGGCGTCGTCGGCGATTCCCGTGGCGACGCGTCCCGTTGCTATTGGCGGGCATAAGTATCTGGATGGTGGCGTGGCTGATTCCATTCCCAGCGCTTGGTTGTTTGCGCAGGGGTATGACCGCAATATCGTGGTACTCACGCAGCCGGCGGGCTTTGTGAAGCAACCCAACAGCGTGATGCCCATGCTGCGGCGCGTGTTCCGTCACTACCCGGAGTTTGTTGCAGCGCTCGATCATCGGCATGAGGTCTACAATGCCACGCTCGATGACTTGGCGCGTCGTGAGGCTGCCGGCGAGGTCTTTGTGGTGCGGCCGAGCGAATCGGTGAAGGTGCCGTCGCTGTGCCGCGAGCCGGATGAGCTCGAGCGTATCTACCAGGTCGGCCGCCACGATGCGGAGGCGACCTTGCCGGCGCTGGAAGCGTATCTGGCAGAGTAGAGCAAACTGCCGTGGACTCGGCGGAAAGCGCATCCCGGAATCGGCGCTAAAAATGGGATGAGGTTTCCGCGAGAGGCCCGTAGCGGAAAGCGCGCCCCGGAATCGGCATCCAAAACGGGATGCAGTTTCCCCGACGGCGGGTTTTGGAAACGGCGTCCCAGAATTTGCGCCTGGAATGGGATGGGGTTTCCCAACGGAGCCGCATGCGGAAAGCGCATCCCGGAATGGAGGTCCAAACTGGGATGCGCTTTCCATTGCTGAAGATATGAGGCCGCGGATCGGCTGCTCGGCCTAGACTTATGCCTGCTGCCAGGTGTCGACGAGCTCCTTGGCGGCGGCGTAGGGGTCGTCGGCACTGCAGACAGCGCTCACCACAAAGAAGCCATCGACGCCGGTGGCCTTGAGCTGCGGCAGGTCGGCCGTCTTGACGCCGCCGCCCACCACGATGGGCACGGGGCTTGCCGCGTGGAGTGCGGCCAGGTCCTCAAAGCTCTTGGTGATGATAGAGCCGTCGGCCGCGCGTCCGCAGTCGCGCTTGGTTTCGGTCTCGTGGAGCGGGCCGATGCCCAGGTAGTCGACTAGGCTCATGTCGGCGGTCTTGACGTACTCGAGCATCTCCTCGCAGCGGGCCGAAAGGCCCACGATGGCATCGGGGCCCAGAAGCTTGCGGCAGACCTCGACGGGAATATCGCTCTGGCCCACGTGCACGCCGTCGACAGCAATACCCTGCTCGCGCGCGGCGAGTACGCAGTCCAGGCGGTCGTCGATCAGCAGGGCAACCTGACCGGTTTTGCCGGCCTGTGCGATTGCCTGCGCGGCGTCGCCCGTCAGCGCAATGATCTCGCGGGCGCTTGCCACCTTGGAGCGCACCTGGATGCAGGTAAAGCCGGCGTCGAGCGCCTGGGCCACCACATCGCCCACGGGACGCCCGAGCGTGTTTTCGGGGCCGAGTACCAGATAGGCCGAGATATCAAGGTTGTCGCGGATGCTCATCGTGCTTCCTCCTGCTTTTTGATCTGCGCTTCCATGCGTTCGAGCTTGCCGGTCATGGTGTCGGTAAATCCGGGTCGAATATCGGCTTTGAGCACGACTTCGGTGCGGATGCCCTTGCTCGCCAACACAAAGGTTGCGTCGCGCACGACCTGCATGACCTCGTCCCAGTCGCCCTCGATCTCGGTGAACATGGAGGTGGTGCGGTTGGGCAGGCCGCTCTCGCGAATGACACGCACGACCTCGGCGACCTCGGCGGATAGCTCATCGCCGGTGCCGCACGGGGCGATGGCTACGGCGACGAGCGTGTTCATGCCGGCATTGGTTGCGGGCTCGGACATGGCCTATGCCTCCTCGAGCTCGAGTCGGTTATCGGCGATGTCTTGGGCGGTTGCGCGGTAGAGCTCGTCGATAAAGGCGACCTTAAAGCTTGCCGGGGCGTCGGCGACAGCGGCGGCACGCGTGCCGGCCACGTTGTAGACGGCGGTGCCGCAGACGGCTGCCGTAAACGGGTCGGCGGCGCAGGCGTACACGGCCAGCACGCCGCCCTGCGAGCAGCCGCAGCCGGTGATCTTGGACATGAGCGGGCTGCCGCCGTGAGACTTGGCCACCGTCGTGCCGTCGGTGATCAGGTCGACTTCGCCCGAGACCACAACGGCGCCACCGGTGTGGCGAGCGAGCGCCACGGCGGCACCACGGGCGGCGTCGACCGTGTCGGTGGTATCGACACCGCGCACGCGGCTCAGATCGGCCGCCTCGCCCTCAAGACCCCACAGGCCGGCGAGCGCGATAATCTCGGAGGCGTTGCCGCGCACGATGGCGGGCTTGTACTGCTTGAGCTCGTTGACCAGCTGGGTGCGCAGGCTACCGATACCCAGGCCCACCGGATCGAGCACCCAGGGCTTACCGGCGTCGTGTGCCGCCTTGGCCGCGCGGGGAATCGTTTGCTCGTAAATGGGGAAGAGCGTGCCCATGTTGAGATAGATGGCGCCGCCGCCGGCAACGAGTGCCTCGCCCTCGTCGGGCAGATAGACCATGGCGGCCGATCCGCCCACGGCGAGCTGCGCGTTGGCGACAAAGTCGATCGTCACCGTGTTGGTGATGGAACCGGCCATCGGATTGGTAGCGCGAATCTCCTCCACGGCCTTGACCATATGTTGCTTAAGCTGTTCCGAATCAATCACTGCACATGCCTCCTTGGCATAGAAAAGGGGCGCTGTGCATAGACAGCGCCCCTGTAAAGGCGGCATGCTCCCTACGCCAGCATTAACTGACAGGTTCAAAGGATTGGGCCCATTGCCCTCTCAGCCTTGTGGTTTGCACCGCCGGCACTCCCGCATCGAATCTGTTGTTCCCTATACTAGCGCACCTGCCAAAAAGGGACAGGTTTATTTTGGCAGGTCGTTACAATAGGTAGGACCGATACGAATGGGGACTTCATGATCAAACTTGTGCTGACCGATATGGACGATACGCTGATTCCAGCCGGGCATGACGGCGCCAGCGACTACGCCATCGAGGGTATTCATGCCATGCAAGCGGCGGGTCTGCACTTTGGTCCGGTTTCGGGTCGTCAGCCGTCCGCGATGGGCTGGATGTTCAAAAATCGTTCCGAGTGTTTTTCGACTGGCGCGTTCTGTAACGGCCAGGTGATGTTTGTCGGCGGCGAAGTAGTCGCCTCGCACGCAATCGACAACGATGCTCTGATGTGTTTGGCCGACTATCTGGAGCAAGAGACCGACGATACATTTTTAAAAGTCTATAGCCTGGGCGATGACTTTTGGGGCAACGATGCCTATTGCGTGACGAGTGATCCCGAGCGCGTTCGTCGCGCCATGGAGTCGGGCGGCAACGCATGGCTCAAAGGCGAAGAGGCCCCGTGCCGTCCCGTCGTTGATGAAGTGCCGGTGTTCAAGGCGAATATCTGGAGTGCCCGTTCGCGTGAGGAGCTCGCGGAGCTACGCGAGCGCGTTGCCGTTGAGGTGCCGGAACTCTCGCTTGTGTTTCCCAACAACCGAGTGCGCCTGTTTGACATCCTTCCAGCAGGTTGGGACAAGGGTTGCGCTGCGCTGGAGTTGGCGCGCGCTTTGGACCTGACGCCCGATGAGGTGGCCGTATTTGGCGATTCCGATAACGATCTGCCCATGATCGATGCCGTTCCCAACTCCGTTGCAGTCGCCAATGCCAACGAGGCCGTCACGGCTGCCGCGCGCTGGCATATCGGCGCTGCGGTAGACGATGCGGTTGCCGGGGCTCTGCATCAGATTGCCGCCTGTGCCGCGACGGGGGAGATGCCGCCGTTTATGCGTCAGATGGATACGACGGGTTTCGACGTCACGAACGTCTAGGGAGAAAGCTATGAAGCTCCAGCAGCTCAGGTATGTCGTCAAAGTTGCCGAATGCGGCAGCATCACCGAGGCCTCGCGCCGGCTCTTTGTGTCGCAGCCTTCGATTACCGCGTCGATCCGCGATCTCGAAAACGAGATGGGCGTGCACATCTTTGAGCGCACCAACAAGGGCGTCATTGTGTCCGAGGAAGGCGAGACCTTCTTGGGCTACGCGCGCCAGGTACTCGACCAGGCCGACCTGCTCGAGGGCAAATACAAGGGCGCATCCGAGCAGGTGCCGCACTTTAGTGTGAGCTGCCAGCATTATTCCTTTGCCGTTAACGCGTTTGTTGACGTGATCCGCGAGTTCGATGCCGCGCGTTACGACTTCACCCTGCGCGAAGAACAGACTCACGAGATTATCGAGGACGTCGCGCATATGAAAAGCGAACTGGGCATCCTGTACTTATCCGAGCATAACCGCGAGGTTATCGAGCGCATGCTCGCCGCCAACGAGCTCGTATTCGAGGGACTCTTCTGCGCCGCGCCGCATGTCTTTGTATGCGCCGACCATCCACTGGCGGACTGCGCCAGCGTGACGCTCGAGGACTTGGAAGACTACCCGTTCTTGTCCTATGAGCAGGGCAGTTATAACTCGTTCTACTATTCCGAGGAGCTGACTTCGACGTTCGAGCGTCGCAAAAATATCCGCGTGCGCGACCGTGCGACGTTGTTCAATTTGGCCATGGGCCTCAACGGCTACACGGTATGCTCGGGCGTGATCAGCCACGAGCTCAACGGCCCCGGCATTATCTCGATTCCGCTCGACGTGGACGAGTACATGGAGATTGGCATCATCACGCGCAAGAACACGACACTTACGCGCTATGGGCAGGCCTATATCGACGCGATTCGTCAGCATATCTAGACTGCTGCGTTCTGCACGGGTCAAATCTCTTTACGGCAGTCCAAACTGATATAGGAATCATCTATATCAAACTGTTATAAACATATATTTTACGATGACCACATGAGCGCTCATACTCTGTCCCAGCAAAGCAACCAATGCAAAGGGAGATATCTATGAGTGCTTTAACCACGCTGAACGCACCGTTTCGCGCCGATATCGTCGGCAGCTTTCTTCGTCCACAGGCTGTTAAGGATGCACGTGCCGCCTATGCCGCGGGCACACTCGACGCCGCCGGCCTTAAGGCCGTCGAGGACGATGCCATTCGCGATTTGGTGGCCAAGCAGAAGGCCGCCGGCCTGCAGGTCATCACCGATGGCGAGTTCCGCCGTAGTTACTGGCACCTCGACTTTATGTGGGGCCTCAATGGCATTGAGCGCCGTACCTCGCGTACGGGTTATATGTTCCATGATGAGGAGACGACGGCCGATACCGCCGTGGTGACCGGCTCCATCAGCGGCGAGAGCCACCCCTTCGTCGAGCACTTCAAGTTTGTCAAGGCACTTGAGGGCGAGGGCCGCGTTGCACGCCAGACCATCCCGGCGCCTATCCAGACGTTCTCTGAGGTCACGCTCGATCGCTGCGACGGCCAGCAGGAGAGCCTGCGCGCTGTCTATAAGACCGATGAGGAGCTTGCCGACGCCATTGCAGCCGCTTATCGCACGGTGATCGCCGACCTGTACGCTGCAGGCTGCCGCAACATCCAGTTTGATGACTGCACCTGGGGCATCTATTGCGATACCGACTTTGTGTCCAAGACCGGAATGAGCCCGGTTGATCTGCAAAAGGTAAGCGAGCTGGGCGTGGCGCTCAACAACGCCGCCATCGAGGGCAAGCCCGATGACCTGATCATTAACACGCACGTGTGCCGCGGTAACTACCACTCTACCTATGCCTTCGAGGGCGGCTACGACCCCATCGCGCCGTACCTGTTCGCAAACGAGGATGTCGACGCATTTTACCTGGAGTTCGATACGCCGCGCGCCGGCGGTTTTGAGCCGCTGAAGTATGTTGCCCCCGGCAAGAAGGTCGTGTTGGGCCTGGTGACCACCAAGGCCGCTGAGCTTGAGGACGAGGATGCCATCGTCGAGCGTATTCACGAGGCCGCAAGGTATGTTCCGCTCGAGAACCTGTATCTGTCGCCCCAGTGCGGCTTTGCCAGCTGCGAGATTGGCAACAAGCTGACCGAGGACGAGCAATGGGCAAAGATCGCGCTGGTCAAGCGCGTTGCCGAGCGCGTTTGGAAATAACGGTAACGTTCGCAGGTGGCGGCGCGTGCGAGACATGGCGTATCGCGTACAATGGTTCGGATCGTATCGTTCGGGCAGGTTATCCGATATGCCCGATCACCCTTCCATTCGAAAGAACATCCATGTCCCAGTCTTCGACGCCCGCCGTCACCGATGCCATCTACGATGCATCGTCGCTTGGCCGCCCGCGCATGTTCCTGCTCGGTCTGCAGCACCTGTTTGCCATGTTTGGCGCCACCGTGCTGGTGCCCGTGCTCACCGGTCTCTCGGTTTCGGCGACGCTTTTGTTTGCCGGCTTGGGCACGCTGCTGTTCCACTTCTTGTCGCGCGGTAAGGTGCCGGCATTTTTGGGCTCATCGTTTGCCTTTATCGCAGGCTATGCCGCAATCGCGCCCAACGGCGAGGCCGAGCTATTGCCCTACGCCTGCCTGGGCGTAGCCTGCGCCGGTCTACTCTATCCGGTGCTGGCGGCCCTGTTCCGCGCCTTTGGTGCCAAGCGCGTCATGCGCTTCTTCCCGCCGGTGGTGACGGGCCCTATCGTCATTTCCATCGGTCTGATCCTGGCAAGCTCCGCTATTGCTAACTGCCAGACCAATTGGCTCGTCGCCGTTATCGCCGTGGCAGTGATCGTCATCTGCAACATCTGGGGCCGCGGCATGGTCAAGATCGTGCCGATCCTGCTGGGCGTTGCGGTGAGCTATGCCGTTGCGACTGCGCTGGGCGAGGTCGACTTTACTGGCGTCGCAGCCGCTCCCTGGGTTGGTTTGCCCGTCGAGTGGGACAACACCGTCTTTGCGCTCTTTGGCCCGCAGTTCGATAGCGGCCTTGCCACGACGGCTATCATCACCATCATGCCGTTGGCCTTTGCAACCATGATCGAGCATATCGGTGATATCTCCGCTATTGGCTCCACCTGTGAGCGCAACTACATCGCCGATCCCGGCTTGCATCGCACACTGCTCGGCGATGGACTCGCCACGATTCTGGCTTCGCTCTTTGGCGCTCCGGCCAACACCACGTATGGCGAGAACACCGGCGTGCTTGCCCTGACGCGTGTGTTTGACCCGCGCGTGATTCGCATTGCCGCGTGCTGCGCTATCGTGCTTTCGTTCTGCCCCAAGTTCGCTGCCGTGATTGCCGCCATGCCGGCGTGTGTAATCGGCGGCGTGTCGCTTGTGCTCTACGGCATGATCAGTGCCGTAGGCGTGCGCAACCTCATTGAGAACCAGGTCGATTTCCAGAACAACCGCAATGTGCTGGTGGCGGCTCTGGTGCTCGTGCTTTCACTCGGCATTGCCTACAGCACCGCCGGTGCCATCGTGCTTGAGCTGGGCGGCGTGACGATTTCGCTTTCCGGCCTTGCAGTGGGCTCGCTGGTTGGCATCGTGCTCAACGCAATTCTGCCCGGCAATGATTTTGAGTTCGATGTCTCGGAACTCGAGGAGACTGCCGAATAGCGGTTGTGCCCAAGTCAGTTAAATAAGCCGGTCATGCGTCCGATGCGCATGGCCGGCTTTTTAGTGCGCAAGGATCCAGCGTATGCCGCGGGCCATGCGCAGATCGGTTTGGGCAAAGTGGTTGCCGGGGTTGAGTTCCATCGTTGTTGGGATGCCGCGCTCGATGAGTAGCTCTTCCATTGCGCGCGTGTCGTCGAGTACGTGTCTCATCATGCGGTTGGGTGTCTTGGTCTCCTTTTTGCCAAGCGACAGGTAGGCGGCGTCGGGCGTAACTGCCGTGGCGTGCTCGTGCGCATAGTCGATAAAGCCAGGAAACCACAGGGATCCCGATGCGCTTGCGGCGCGGTCAAAGGCATTGGTTTGCCAGAGAGCCCAAAGCGAAAAGAGGCCTGCCAGCGAGTAGCCGGCAATGCCGCGCCAGGTGGGCGGCCGAGGAAGCGACGACTCGACCTGGGGGATTATCTGATTCAGCAGCTCATCAAGAAAACCGGCAGCTTGGCCTCCGAAAGGCTCGGCATCGCGTACGGTCCCGTCGCATGCCCAAGGGCTCAGCTCGCGATTCCAATCGAGCCCGCCAATGGCGACAAGGGTGAATGGCGGACAGTCGAGCTCTCGGCAACACTTATAAACCTCGCTGCCGTCGCCCACGACCACAGGAAGGTAGATGACAGGCGCGCTTTCCGTATGATTCGAATAAACGGTTATCTGCTTTTGATGCGCTTCCATGACGGGCTTCTCTCAGTGTTGTGATATCGGCAGCTCCAATTGTCGCACGCCAGCGTATGCCGGTTGGGCTAGACCAAAGACAATCTCGTGCATCCCCTGCGGACGCATATGGAAAACGCCACCGCCGGAGGGGAGCTCGGCGGTGGCGTTGTTAAACGGTGCTGGGGCTCGGGGCCTTCGCGGGAGCTGCCATGTGCGCAGAGGCGTCTAAGAACGCTTACGGCTCGCCATGGTGCCTGCGGCGATAGCGGCTGTTCCCGCAAGGACGGTTGCCACGATGGCCGCACCCGAGGTGTCGCCGGTTGCCGCGAGCACGCCGGTAGTCTTGGCTTTCGTGGTTGAAGCCGCAACGGCCTTGGTCGGCTTTGAGCCCTCAGGCTTGGGGTTCTGCTTGGACTCCGCGGGCTTGCTTTCTGCGGGCTTGGTCTCGTCGGGCTTGGGGTCGTCCGGCTTGGCTACCTCGGGAGGTGCGATGGTCGTACTTTTGGCGACTGCTTTGATATAGAGGGAGTCGACCGTGGCGTCGCCCGTGCCGATGGCTTGGCCTGCCTCGTAGATGCCGTCACGGAGCTTGCGATAGTCAATGACCTTGCCGCCTTCGGGCGTCTGGATGGCGGCGTTCTCAATCTTGATGGTGCCGATTGTCTTGCCGTCAGCGCTCATGGCACGGGCAAAGATTGCCGCAGTATCTCCTTCGGCCGTTACCTTGCTGCGGATGATCGAGATGACTGCGGGTGTGACGCCCTCGCTGGTCTGGGCGATGATGCCGATGTTCTCGCCTTGGGGTTCGCGCCTCGTCTCGCCATCTTGGTTTTCGCTGTAGGGGATGGGGCCGTCGCCGTTCTCGACATAGCGGGCTATGGCCTTGACAACGGAGTCGCTGATGTAGATGTGGCCGCCCTTCTCGTTGGGTCGATCGTTTCTGGTGGAGAATGCAGCCGAAACCTCGCCTTCCGCAAACGCGTCCACGGTGGAGCCGTTCTTGACGACGATGTCGTCCTGGTAGGTGAAGAGGGCGTTGGCGCCACCGTATCTGCCTTTACTTGCACGGACCGTCACGTTTGCATGATCGAGGGTGATGCCCTTGTGGGCATAGACGCCATATTCAACACCGTTTACGTTGAGGGAGGCGTTTGTGGCTGCGAGGCTGCCCTTGGCCTCGACGGCAGCGTCTTTCTCGGAGCTTGCCTCGACCGTCCCGCCACCCTTGATGGTGAGGTTCTTGTCGGCTCCAATACCCTTGTCCTTGGTAGCCCTGGCGGTGACGGCTCCGCTGTCGTCAATCGTGATATTGCCGTTTGCCCTGATGCCATCCGATGCACCCGTGGCGTTGACGTTGCCCGAACCTTTGATAGCGAGATCACCTCCGGCATTGATGGCATCAAACCCAGTGCTCGTGGCGTTGACGGATCCGGCTCCGTCGATGTTGATATTACCCGTGGAGAGGATAGCGTCCTCAGTAGATGTCACGCTGAGCGTGCCGCCCTCGTCGCCTTGGATATTGAGCTCGGCATTCTCGTTAGTGCCATGAGAAACGTTGATGCTTTCGATCCATTCGGCAGTGACGATGTTGGTTCCCGAGTAATTCACGTTGAGCTTGCCTGCGGCCTGGATCTCGCCGCCGTTATAGTTGTTGAGCTTCAAGTCGTCGGCGCCGTCCCACGACCAGGTACCGGCCTCGTCGCTCGCCGCGGTGTTGTACTTGTTGCCGCCGACCTTGACCCATTCCGCTGCGAGCGAGACGCTCGGCATGAGCAGCGAGCTCACCGTGAGCGCGCACACGGCGCCCGCGACGATGCGGCGCGTCACGCGGCGCCAGCTGCCGTGCGCGAGTCCTATGCGACGGCGAACGTCGGGTTCGGCAACATGGGTTCCGGCGGTAGTGTCATTGTGTTTGGGGGTCGTGAACAAGGCTGCCATGGTTGCTCCCGTTCTCATAGGGCCTATACGACTAGATTCAGCGTATCTGCTGGATGTTGCCGGCGGTAGTGCCGTTTGGAGGGCAAAATGGCCAAAATGGGGGAGAAATAGGCCGCACGCCGGCGCAGGGACCGGCGCTAAAAGAAAAGCGCGGGGCCGCATGGCGACTCCGCGCTTTATTGTTCAGCTTTTGCAGCCTTGCCCTTACGCTACGAAGAAGTAGACGAGGAAGGCAAGGGCCGCGATCCACCCGTCCCGTGCGAAAAAGTGTTTACGAGCGCTTGCGGCTCACCACGGCGCCCGCGGCGATGGCGGCTGTTCCCGCAAGGGCGGCTGCCACGATGGCTGCGCTCGAGGCGTCGCCGGTTGCTGCGAGTTTGCCGGCGATCTTGGCTCCCGTGGCTGCAACTGCAACGGTCTTGGTCGTCTTCGTGCCCTCGGACTTGGAACCCTCGGGCTTGGTCTCGCCTGGCTTCTCCTCGGGTTTGATCTCCTCGGGAGGCGCGATGACCGTGCTCTTGGCGACAGCTTCGTTATAGGGGGAGTCGATCACAGCGTCGCCCGTGCCGATGGTTTGACCCACCACGTAGAAGATGCCGTCATCGAGTTCTTCCTTGTTGCGATAGCCAATGATCTTGCCGCCTGTGGGCGTCTGGATGGGAGCGCCTTCGATCTCGATGGTGCCGATTGTCTCGCCGTCCGCGCTCACGGCAAGGGCGAAGATCGCCGCCGTGTCTCCCTCAGCTGTGACCTTACTGCGGACAATCGAGATGGTCGCGGGCGTGATGCCCTCCTTGGTCCGGGCAAAGATGCCGATGTTCACGCCCCTATGCTCGGGAATGACCGCGCCGCTTTGGTCGTTGCTGTAGTGATCGGGGCCGTCGCTACCGGACTCGACATAGCGGGCTATAGCCTTGACAACGGAGTCACTAATGTAGACGTGACCACCCGCTTCGTTGGGGTAGTAGTTTCTGGTGGAGATTGCGGTCGAGAACTGGCCTTCTGCGAACGCATCCACGATCGAGCCGTTCTTGATGACGATGTCGTCCTCGTCGGTGAAGAGGGCGCTGGCTTCATCGTTCCCTGCACTTGCACGGACCGTTACGGTTGCGCCATCGAACGTGATGCCCTTGTAGACATAGATGCCATACCCAACGCCACTTGCGTTGAGGGAAGCGTTCGTGACCGTGAGGCTGTTTTTACCGTCGATGGCGGCGTCTTCCTCGGAGCTTGCCTTGACCTGGCTGCCACCCGAGATCTCGATGTTGCCGTCGGCCCAAATCGCATTGTCTTTGATAGAGCTTGCCTCTACCTTGCCGCCGCCCTTTATGATGAGGTTCTCGTTAGCATCGATACCCTGATCCTCGGTGGCCTTGGCGGTGACGGTTCCGCTGTTGTCGATCGTGATGTTGCCGTCGGCCCTGATGCCATCCGAATCGCCCGTGGCGTTAACGTTTCCCGAGCCCTTGATGGTGACATCGCCCCCGGCATCGATGGCATCGTGCTCGGTGCTCGTGGCGTTGACAGTGCCAGCGCCGTCGATGTTGATGCTGCCGACGGAAGTGATGGCGTCACGAGAAGATGTCACGTTGAGCGTGCTGGACGCGTCGCCCTGAATATTAAGCTCGGCGTTCTCGTTCGCGCCATCCTTAACCTTGATGCCGCGGCCATCGCCGTTAGTGACGATGTTGTTGCCCTCGTAGCTCACGTTGAGCTTGCCCGCTGCCTCGATCGCGCCGGCGTTATAGCCGTTGAGCTTCATGTCGTCGGCGCCGTCCCAGGACCAGGTGCCGGCCTCGTCGCCTGCTGCAGTGTTGTACTGAGTGCCGCCGACGTTGACCCACTCGGCCGCGAGCGAGACGCTCGGCATGAGCAGCGAGCTCACCGTAAGCGCGCAGGCCAGGCCGCAGACGAGGCGGCGCGTCACGCGGCGCCAGCTGCCGTGTGTGAGCAGCGTGCGACGGCACACGTCGGGCTCGACAAAATGGGCTCCAGAGGTTTTGTCATTGCGCTTGGGGGTCGTGAACAAGGCGGCCATGGTTACTCCCATCCTCATAGGGCCTATGCGATTACGCCCAGCATATCTGCAGGATGTAGCCGGTGGTAGTGCCGTTTGGAGGGCAAAATGTCCAAAACTTGGGAAGCAATACATCGCGCGTCTGTGCGTTGCCTGGCTTTAAAAGCAAAGCGCGGAGCCGCTCGATGCGACTCCGCGCTTTGGTGTTCTGCTTTGGCAGCTTTGCCGTTACGCTACAAAGAAGTAGACGAGGAAGGCAAGGGCTGCGATCCACATGAGCGGCTTGATCTTGGAGGCCTCGCCCTTAAAGAGCGCGACGATCACGTAGGCGATAAAGCCCAGGCCAATGCCGGCAGAGATGGAGTAGGTGAAGGGCACGCCGGCGACAATCATGAACGCCGGGAAACCCTGCGACACGTCGGACCAGTCGATCTCGGAGGCCTCGCTCATCATGAGGTAGCCGACGTAGACCAGAGCACCGCAGGTGGCGGCACTGGAAACGATGGTGACGATGGGGGAGAAGAACGCGGCGAGAATGAACAGCACGCCGGTGGTGACGGAGGTGAGGCCCGTGCGGCCACCGTCGGCAGCGCCAGAGGTGGACTCGACGAAGGTGGTGATGGAGGAGACGCCCATAAAGCCACCGGCAGCAGCGGCCACGGAGTCGACGACCAGGATGGGGCGGATGTCCTCGACATTGCCGTCCTCGGTCAAGAACTCGCCCTGCTTGGCGACGGCCATCGCGGTTCCCATGGTGTCGAAGAAGTCACTCATGAGCAGCGAGAAGGCAACGACGAGCAGCATCGGGTCGGTCAGAACCTTCACGATGGCCATGTTGCCATCGGCGGTGCTGGCAAACGGGGCGCCAAAGGTCGAGAAGTCGAGCGGTGCGATGAGGCCCTCGGGGGCGTGGGTGACGCCCAGCGGGATACCGGCGATAACGGCGACGATGATGCCGATGAGCAGCGAGCCCGGCACGTTGCGGGAAGCCAGGGCAACCGTCACGACGATGGAGATGATGCCGACGATAAAGGTGGGGGAGGCGATGTCGCCCAGGCCGACGAGCGTACCGGCGCCAGCGGTGATGATGCCGGCGTCGCACAGGCCGATCATGGCGATGAACAGGCCCAAGCCAACCGAGATGGCGTGGCGCAGGACCACGGGGATGGCGTCCATAATGGCCTCGCGCAGGCCGCACAGGACGAGCAGCAAGATGACGATACCCTCGAGGAAGATAACGCTCATGGCCACGTGCCAGTCACCGCCGCACATGGTGGTGGCGATGCCCGCGATCATGGCGTTGATGCCCAGGCCCGAAGCGCAGGCGAGCGGGCGGTTGGCGAAGATGCCCATGCAGATGGTCATGATGCCGGCGCCCAGGCAAGTGGCGCAGGCGAGCGCTCCCGCATCGATGCCGGCGCCCGAGAGCACCGCGGGGTTGACGGCAATGATGTAGGCCATTGCCAGGAACGTTGTCAGTCCAGCGCGAAGTTCGGTCCCGATTGTGGACTTGCGCTCGCTGACGTGAAATAGTTCGTCCATGCATACCCTTTCCTTGTTCGGCCCCGAGTTTAGGCCGATTGACACGAACTCACTCACTATATCGCCTTTGCAACCTTGCTGTTCCTCACATGTTGATGTTCGGCGCTTTGTAGCGGACGGGCGGTATTTTCCGTATGAAAATGTGTGGGTACCGTATACTTAAGCAGTTACAACGACCCCTATGGAGGAACGTATGATTAAAGAGCTCTGCCACGACGAGGCTATTCTGTCCCAGCGTTGCGAGGTCGCGACCGTCGAGGACGAGTCGGTGGCACAGGACCTGATCGATACCATCAAGTCGCTCGACGATGCCGGCTGCCTTGCCGCCAACCAGATCGGCATCACCAAGAAGGTCTGCGTCTACCTGGACGATGCCGGCGAGCCCCATGTGCTCTACAACCCCCGTCTGGTGTTTGGCCTGGGCGCCAGCAAGATGGAGGAGAGCTGCCTGACGCACGAGGAGGTCACCAAGTCCACGCGCTATATCAAGTGCAAGGTCGCTTATGACGTGATCGTCGACGGCAAGATGCGCGAGCGCAAGCAGGACTTTGTGGGCTTCGAGGCACAGATGATCCAGCATATGATCGACCACTGTCTCGGCAAGTTGGTCTAAGGGAATCAAAGCACCGCACCTTGCCGCTCAATCGTCGCTTGCGTACCGTTAGTACGCGGCGCTCCTCTTTCGTGGCAATCTGCGGCACTTTGACCCCTTAGACGACCTGCGGGGTTAACTTGGTTGAGTTTATCCAGCTTGAATAGTCCGGGCGTGACATTGTTGTCATGTCCGGGCTTTTGTGTTTAGCGCCTTTTTGTTTGGAGACAATGAAATTAGCAAGAACGTAAAGCTAGGAGGCGCTATGTGCACGAGTATTCGATTTACCGATAATTCTGGCCACATGTATCTAGGCCGCAACCTCGACTGGAGCTTTGACTACGGCCAACAGGTTCGCGTGATGCCGCGCGGGTTTCACATTCCGTATTCGTTTATCGACGAAGCGACAGCGGCACACGCGGTGATCGGTATGTGCATCGATTACAAGAACTACCCTATGTTCTTCGATTGCGGCAACGATGCGGGCCTCGCCGTGGCGGGCCTCAATTTCCCGGGTTATGCCGAGTATGCCGAGGGGCCGGTTGATGGAAAGACCAATATCGCGGCCTATGAGTTTCCCCTGTGGGTGGCAGCGACGTTCTCGACGGTCGATGAGGTCGAGGCCGCGCTGCGCGACACGGTGATTGTCGCCAAATCTGCCGGAGAGGGGCTGGGCGTGTCGCTGCTCCATTGGATTATCGGCGACAGCCAGCGCAGCATCGTGGTCGAGATGATGGCTGACGGCCTGCATGTATACGACGATCCGGTCGACACCCTTGCCAATCAGCCCACCTTCCCGTGGCA
Source organism: uncultured Collinsella sp. (assembly GCA_902491765.1). Lineage (GTDB taxonomy): Bacteria > Actinomycetota > Coriobacteriia > Coriobacteriales > Coriobacteriaceae > Collinsella. The sequence goes on from CABUIY010000005.1 coordinate 118,436, forward strand.
CATGGAAAACCTGCGCACCTATATCACGGCCACAAGCGATTTTCCGCAGACGGCGACATGGCGTGGCGCCGAGCTCAAGCCCTATGGCGCGGGTGCCGGCATGCGCGGTATTCCGGGTGACTGCTATTCGCCGAGCCGTTTTGTAAAGGCGGCGTACCTCAATGCCAATTACCCGCAAAAGGAAAGCGAGACCGAAAACGTCGTCCGCATGTTCCGCTCGCTCGAGGGCGTGGTGATGATCGAGGGGGCGTCCAGGATGGGCGATGGCAAGTTCGAGAAGACTATCTACACCGGATGCTTTAGCGCGCGCACGGGCAATTATTACTACGCGATGTATGGGGACCCGTCGATTCGCTACGTGAGCCTGATGGATGCCGAGGGCGCGAGCCCCGATAGGCTCGTGGTTCCCGAGCCGCGTCGTTCGTAGCCGTTAGCTTTACCGCAATGCAAAGCGGCCCTGCGTCTCTCGTGAGGTGCAGGGCCGCTGTCGTTGATTTGTGACGTCGCTAGAAGTTGGCGTCGTTGAGCTGTTCGATCTCGAGACCGTCGAGCTGTTGCTGTTCGGGCGTATCGGCGACGCTCTCGAGCAACTCGGTGGGATCGACGTTCATGTCCTTACCGGCTGCGTTGCCGTTGACCAGGTCGTCCGAGAAGATGTCGACTTCCATTTCCTCGGCCTCTTCGATCAGGATCTCGAGCGGCACCTGGGTGCGTACGAGCTTGACTGCCGGACGCATGCGGGCAAAGAGCGGTACGTACTCAATGATGATGGCCGAGTTCTCGAGACCATACCAACGTGCCGGGCTTCCGCAGGCGCGGCGGACGGCGTACTTGATGGCCATGACGCGATGGTCGTTGCGGTTGATGTCCGTTTCGGGGGCAAGCATCTTGCGCAGCATGCAAAAGCGGAAGTCGCCCACGTTGCCGCGGGTCTCGTAGATGGAGTAGGTGTGGTGTTGCGGCGGCAACTCACCCGATGCCATCAGGTCGCCAACGATCTGGCGCAGGTAGGCGTTGATGCGCTGATTGACCTTAAAGCCCAGGTCCAAGCGCACGCGGAACAGGAAGTCTGTGCCAAAGGTCTCAACGGAATACTCATGCGTATAGGGCTCGTCGGTAACGTGCACGTTGATGAACCAATATGCCTTGGCGCGCTTGGGGTGCTTGTCCAGGATGGAATAAAGCACGTCGCGGTCGAGCGTGAGCGGGTCGGGGCTGTTGGTGAGAAATACCAGATTGTCGGCGAGCACGGGATAGGTCTCGTCGTTGCGCAGGCGGTTGAGCTGATCGATGTACTTGGAGACGGGCAGCAGAATCGTCTGCGTGCGCTCGATGGCGGTGCCGCGACGCCACACATACATAAGGCCGAACAGCAGTGCGGCCAGGAAGATCATGACGTAGCCGCCGTCAAAGAACATGGTGAGGCACGAAGCGAAGAAGCACAGCTCAATGGCACCAAAGAGCAGGGAGAAGACGCAGGCACCCAGCTTGTGCTTGAGAATGCCGGCGATATAACTCGTCAAAAGCGTCGTGGTCATGAGCATGGTCACGGTAATGGCGAGGCCATAGGCGCTCTCCATGCGCTCGGAGTTCTGGAACAGCAGCACGATGAAGATGCAGCCGACCCACATGATGTTGTTGACGAGTGGAATATAGAGCTGACCCTTGGTATCGCTGGGGTAGTGGATGCGCAGGTGTGGCATAAGGTTGAGGCGCGTTGCCTCCGAAACCAGCGAGAACGAGCCGGTGATGAGCGCCTGCGAGGCGATGATGGCCGCTACGGCCGAAAGCACGATGGCAAAGGGGCGCAGGGGCTCGGGAAGCATCATATAGAACGGGTTGACGATATCCATCGCGAGCATCTGGGGGTTGGAGTTATTGGCGAGCAGCCATGCTCCCTGACCCAGATAGTTGAGGATAAGCGCCGCCTTAACAAACGGCCAGGATGCATAGATGTTGGCCTTGCCCACATGACCCATGTCCGAGTAGAGCGCCTCGGCGCCGGTCGTCGACAGGAAGACAAAGCCGAGCACCATGATGCCCGAATGGTTGATGGGCGAGAACAGGAACATGATGCCGCGGATGGGGTTGAGCGCGCGTAGGATGGACAGGTTGCCGATCATGTTGAACAGGCCGGCTCCCGCCAGGAACAGGAACCATAGCGTCATAAGCGGGCCGAACAGCTTGCCGATTGACGAGGTGCCGGCGCGCTGCATGGCAAACAGACCGCAGATAATGATGATGGTGATGATGATCACATTGGTCTGGCCGTCGCCCAGCAGCGCATGGCCCCATTCGATGGTGCGCAGACCCTCGATGGCTGTGGTGACCGTGACGGCGGGGGTGAGGATGCCGTCGGCAAGCAGTGCCGCACCGCCGATCATGGCGGGCAGAATCAGCCATGGTGCCACCTTGCGCACGAGGCTGAACAGGGCGAAGATGCCGCCTTCGTTGTGGTTGTCGGCCTTCATGGCGATTACCACGTACTTGACCGTGGTCACGAGCGTCATGGTCCAGATGACGAGCGAAAGCGCGCCCAGGATCATGTCCTTGCTGACGGTACCGATGCCGCCGTTGTTGGCGACGATTGATTTCATGGTGTACATGGGGCTCGTGCCGATGTCACCATAGACGACGCCGAGCGTTACGAGCAGCATGCCAGCGGAGAGGGGGATGGCTCCGTGCCCGCCTTGCCCGTGCTGGTCTTGGAGGTTTGCCTCCAGTTTATTGTGTGCCACGAGGACTCCCTTAGACATCCGGTTATCTGTCTAGGACAAAAAACTTTATGCCGTCTTTATACATACAAGAGCAGTTTGGCACATCGGGTTATTTTAGACAATAATCCTCAGCTGGGGATTATTTATCTACGCAGGTAGTATTTCAAAGCAGGGGCTTTTAAGCACGTACTGTCTGGGCGATGCCAGCCTTGGCGTTTGCGCGTTTGCCGGCGAGTTCGCAAAAAATCGCGCCGCCGATGATAAGCGCGACGCCCATCAGGCGGACCGGTGTTATGGCTTCGCCCAAAAGGACGGCCGAGAACACGACGGCCGAAAGCGGCTCGAGGTAGCCGACGACCGCGACGGTCTGGACGGGCAGCTTGGCGACGGCACTAAAGTAGAGCAGGCAACCGATGCCGGTGTTGACGACGCCGAGCATGACGACGGCGCGCCAATCAATACTGGCGGCGACGCCGGCGGACAGGAATGAGGGAGCGCCCTGCGTGATGAGCGTGAGGACCAGCGCGGTCACAAAGGCGGCGCTCACCTGGAGCGTGGAGTTCTCGAGGCCTTCGATGTGTGGCGCACCCTTGCTAGCGATGACCATCAGCGCATAGCAAAATGCCGAGGCGATACCGCAGGCGATACCCGCAATGGGCATATTGCCGCCTAGACCTTGTGCTGCAATGAGAAAAGCACCGCAAGCAACGGCGATAAAGCCGGCGATTTTGCCGCCGGTCAGCTTTTCGCCAAAGATGAGCGGGGAGAGCGCCATGACAATGATGGGGCCGCAGTAGTACAGCAGCGAGGATACGCCGACGCCGATCGTCTGATAGGCGCGGAACAGGAAAATCCAGCTGGCGCCCAGTGCGGCTCCCGAGAGAAGGAGTGCTGCGGCTTCGCGGGGACGAGATGGTGCCTGCAACTTATGGCTTTGGGTGATGGCGAGGATGGTGACAAGCGAGAGCGCGCCCAAAAACGTGCGTAGTAGCACGATATCGGAGCTCGGCAGCGCGATGGCAGCGGCGATGATGCCGTTGGAGCCAAACAATAGCAATGCTGCTAAGTACGTAAACAGTCCGTTGTCCATGCGTTTCCGTCCCCTCTATATTCGAGCATGTTCACTATGGGTGAACTGGCAATAGAAGAAAAGCGAATATAATGCATGGCAAACATGATAAAAACGCATGTAAAGGTTGAGGGGTGCCGTGGAAACGAATATTCAAAAGATGCAGGTGCTGCTGGAGACGGTGCGCGCCGGAAGCTTTACGCGTGCTGCCGAGCGCCTGAGCTATTCGCAATCGGGCGTGAGCCGTATGGTGGCCGATCTCGAGGCCGACTGGGGCTTTAAGGTGCTCGACCGCAGTCGCGAGGGCGTAGTACTTTCTGCCGATGGACGGCAAGTTATGCCTGCGGTTGAGGCGTTATGCGAGGAATTCGTTCGCTTGCAGCGACGGGTGGATGAGATGCGCGGGCTCATGCGCGGTAAAATCTGCATCGGTACGTTTTCGAGCGTGGCGACCCACGTGCTGCCGCCGGTGATTGCGCGCTTTCGCGCCGATCACCCGGACGTCGATTACGAGTTGCTGATGGGCGATTACTCAGAGATTGAACAATGGGTGGCAGAGGGCCGCTGCGATCTGGGCTTTATCCCGCGTGAACCCCGAGAAAACGGCATGGCATCGCGGTCTTTGGTGCGCGACGAGTTGATGGCGGTAGTGCCGGCGGACTCTTTGCTTGCCACGGCGGAGGTCGTTTCTCTTGCCGATTTAGCCAACGAGCAGTTTATTCTGCTAGAACGAGGCACCGATGATGAGATTACGCCGCTGTTTCGCCGCGCAGGCCTGGCGGTGCGCTCTAAGCTGTCGACCTGGGATGACTATGCGATTATGGCTATGGTCGAGGACGGCCTGGGCGTGAGCATTCTTCCCGCACTCATCTTGCGCCGCTGCCAGTTCGATGTTGCCGTGCGCCCACTCGAGGGGCATCCCCATCGGCAGATCAACGCCATATATCGAACGGCCGATGTTTCGCTTGCTGCCGCCCGTTTCCTCGAATACCTCTAAACGTGTGCGTGTCATTGTCCGCTTTGGGCAAATCTCAGAGTCCGGCGCATTTTCTTATGAAATTGAACTTCCCGATAATGCGCCGCGCTATACTGCTGCCTAAATTGAACCCAGGTTCAATTCGTGTTCTATAAATTGAACTTTGCCAGCAAGGAGGTTCTAGTGGCCCAAGAGACGTTTAGCGATCGCCTGCGACAGACTATGTCCAATCGCGACGTTCGCCAGTCGGACGTAATCCGCGCATCGGAGATGCTCGGCAAAAAACTCGGCAAGAGTCAGATGAGCCAATATGTGAGCGGCAAGACGATTCCGCGGCGCGATGTGGCTGAGCTGCTCGCCCGTATTTTGGAGGTCGATGTTACCTGGCTGCTCGCCGGCGACGCCGATCAAGGCGAGGCATCATCACCCCGCAACGATTCCAAGCCCGAACCCCATCCCTCAGCTCAAATTGCAAGGAGCACCACCATGCGTACTTTTTCTAAATCCACCAAACTCGACAACGTCCTGTATGACGTGCGCGGTCCCGTCGTCGACGAGGCCGCCCGTATGGAGGACGAGGGCGAGCGCATCCTCAAGCTCAATATCGGCAACCCGGCGCCCTTCGGTTTCCGCACGCCCGATGAGGTCATCAAGGACATGCGCCAGCAGCTGCCCGACTGCGAAGGCTATTCCAACTCGCGTGGCCTGTTCTCCGCGCGCAAGGCGATCATGCAGTATTCGCAGATCAAGGGCCTGCCCAACGTTCAGATGGAGCATATCTACACGGGCAACGGCGTGTCCGAGCTCATTCAGCTTTCGATGAACGCGCTGCTCGACAATGGCGACGAGATTCTGATCCCCAGCCCCGACTATCCGCTCTGGACGGCGTGCGCAACCCTTGCTGGCGGTCATCCCGTACATTATCTGTGCGATGAGCAGGCGGATTGGTATCCCGACCTGGAGGATATGGAGTCCAAGATCACGAGCGCGACCAAAGCCCTCGTCATCATCAACCCCAACAACCCCACGGGTTCCGTCTATCCGCGCGAGGTGCTCGAGGGCATCGTCGAGATTGCACGCAGGCATCAGCTGATGATCTTTGCCGATGAGATCTACGACCGCCTGTGCATGGACGGCTACGAGCACGTCTCGATTGCCTCGCTCGCCCCCGATCTGCCCTGTGTCACCTTTAGCGGTCTGTCCAAGTCGCACATGATCGCGGGCTATCGCATTGGCTGGATGGTGCTTTCGGGCAACCAGCGCTGCATGAGCGACTTCATCATGGGCATCAACATGCTCTCCAACATGCGCCTGTGCTCCAACGTGCCGGCTCAGTCGATCGTCCAGACGGCGCTCGGCGGCCATCAGTCCGTTAACGACTACATCCGTCCCGGCGGCCGTGTCTACGAGCAGCGTAACTTTGTGTATGAGGCGCTCAACAAGATTGACGGCATCTCGGTGGTTAAGCCGCGTGCGGCGTTCTACATCTTCCCCAAGATGGATGTTAAAAAGTTCAACATCACCGATGACGAGCAGTTTGCCCTCGACCTGCTGCACGAGAAGAAGATTCTGATCACGCGCGGCGGCGGCTTTAACTGGGCCGAGCCCGATCACTTCCGCATCGTGTACCTGCCGCGCATGGAAGTGCTCAAAGAGTCGCTCGAAGACCTCGCCGACTTCTTCGATCACTACCGCCAGGCGTAACGGCAAAGGTAGCCTGTAATGAAACGGTCGGCCCGCAACGGATGCGGGCCGACCGTTTTCTGTCTAAGCCCGTGCTGTTAGCGCTTGTCTCGTTGAGCGGGCGAGGTTCGCGCGTGAGCGGTAAGTTCTATTCCAAAATGGAATACAGTGGGCTTAAGCTGGAATTGATGTCCGGGTACCTGCTTTTCTAGAATGTTTTCAACAAGATGAAAGGCGGTTCCAACCAATGATTATCGATGCAAATTCCTACTGGTTCGACGAGCACATCTTTCATGACGAGACGCTCTGCGAACAGTTTTTGGCCGAGGTACCCCGCGCCTATGACACCGAAGGCTATCTGACCATGAATTCCGCCGGCAAACGACAGATCGTGATCGAGATGCCCGCCGGTTCTCCGGGTCTTAACTACATTGAGGGCGACTACACCCTCGAGAAGCGCTTGGCCGATATGGATGAGGCGGGGGTCGACAAGGCGATCCTCAAGCTCCCCGGCTGCCACGAGTGGATGTCGCTCGAGATGTGCCGGCGTTTCAACGACGGTATGGCTGCTGACGCGAAGGCGTCAAATGGCCGTCTGATTCCGCTTGTCGCCGTGCCGCCCTTTGGCACCAAAGCGAATTTGGAGGAGCTCGACCGCAGGCTCGACGATGGTTTTGCGGGCGTGCAGCTCTGCGCTCACTACGGCAAGCGCTATCTCGACGACCAGGTCTTCTCGAGCTTTTTCGAGCACCTGAACGAACGCCATGTCACCGTTTACGTGCACCATGTTCCCGTGCCGGTCGAGAACGAGTCGCTTCTCGCGTACGACAACCTTCGCCGCTCTTATGGCCGCTGCGTCGACCAAACTACGGCGATCGGCCGAGAGATCTTTGGTGATTTCTTTGAGCGCTATCCCAATATCAAGATGGTCCACTCCATGCTCGGCGGCGCATACTATGCGTTCAAGGAGATGCTGCTGCCTCATGGTCCCAAGCGCCCTGATGCTTCTGGCCGTTTTCAGGTCGATACCGAGACCGTTTCCAGGCACCTCGAGAACAACATCTATTTCGACATGTCCCATGCCCAGCCTTGGGGCAAGACACTCCTTGCCTGCGCGGTTGACGTGCTGGGTGCAGACCATATTGTTTTTGGCACGAGCTATCCCGTTAAACGCGAGTGGCTCACCGAGGGTGTCGCCTGCGTTCGCGCTGCAAATCTGAGCGATACAGACAGCGACCTTGTGCTTGGCGGTACGGCGCAGCAACTGTACGGTGTCGAGTGAGCGGCAATCAGAGGGGAGTATCTGCCATGGACGAAGGAGAGATGAGAGCTGGGGCCGCTCGTGTGGCCATCGATCTTGGGGACGTGTTGCCGTTCGACGGTTTCGACGAACTCCGTCATGAGGTCTTCGCCCGTGCCCTTATCATCGAGGGGACGGGGCGACGCGCCTGCGTCCTTTCGCTTGAGGTCACCTCGATCGCTCCGGCTCTACTCGCCGATCTGCGTGAGGTTGTTGAGGATGCCGCCAATTGCAGCGGTGCTTATTCTTGGGTGGTTCCTACCCACACGTTTTCCATGCCTCACGTCCGCACTCCCGGGCATCTTGCCGACGATGCTGCCCGCAATCGCAACGAGCGCTATCGCGCAGCGCTCGTCGCTGCCGCCCGCACGGCTGTCGAGCGCGCTGTTGCGGGCATTCGCTCTGCCACGCTCGCCACTGTGGAGGGCGAATGCCCCGTGAACGTTAATCGCGACATTGAGACGCCTGCCGGCTGGTGGTTGGGCTCGAATCCCAGGGGGTTTGCCGACCACACGATGCCCGTACTCGCCATAAGGGATGCCGGGGGCGAGTATGTTGCCGTGCTCGCGACGGCGGACGTTCAGTCCTCCGTGCTCGACGGGTCGCGCGACTCCGAGGGGAGGCGCATGGCGAGCGGAGACCTCTTTGGTTTTGCCGCCATGTCACTCGAGCGCGAGCTGGGCGGCGTTGCCCTGTTGCTGCCAGGGGCCGCGGGCGACCAAGGTCCGGCGGAGCACGCCATGAACGTCATGTTCGATGCGGCCGGCGTTAAGCAGACGGTCGATGCCCATGAGGACGGATACCGCATGCTGCACCAGCAGGGGCAGGCCTTGGGCGACGCTTTAATCGAGGCCGCTCGCATGGCGCGTGAGGATGACGCTACCGGCATCGATGCCCGCACGGTCGACGTTCTCCTGCCCGCTCAGACACGCGCCGATTTTCACTCTTTGGCCCCGCACCGAACGTATGAGTTTCATGCCGCTGGCGAGCAGCGCACGAGGGTCTATCTGCTCCGGCTGGGAAACGTCGAGCTTGTCGGCGTACAACCCGAGGTCTCGAGTGCATTCGGCGCCACTGTGCGCGCCGCTCGGTCCGGCTCTGTGTTCTTTGCCACACTCGTCAACGGCGGACAGAAGTACCTACCGGCTCCCGACGCGTACGAAAAGATCACCTATGAGGCCATGAACTCCGGTTTTGCCGCCGGATCCCATGAGCGCCTCGTCGAAATCATCATTGCCGCCTTGAATGCGGCGTGACACAGAAGGAGAACGTGCATGAACATTGGACACGCGCGCCGCAAAATCACCCCACAGGGCGACATCTACCTGATTGGCTACCGCAATCTTCCCAACCGTCTTGAACCTGCGACGGGCGTCCATGACGACGTCTTCGCCAACGCCATCCTCTTCCAGCAAGGCGAACGTGAAGTGTTTCTCTTTAATGCCGATGTCCTCGAGTTCGAGGAAAGCATGGCCGAGGAGGTCAAGACAATGCTCGCCGAGCGCTACGGCATTGACCGTGATTGCGTCCTGCTCTCGGCGACGCACGACCATACTTCAATCGTCGCTTACCACCGCAGCTGGTGGACGGGAAAATTCGACGAGAACTACTACCGCTGGTTCCTCGATACCATTTGCCAATGCTTTGAGGAGTGCCGTGCCAACGCACAGCCCGCGATTTGTCGCTTGGGCAAGCAGGTCATCACCGGTTTCTACGACAACCGCATCATCCCAGGTGAACTCGCCGACAATGAGGTCATTGTCGTATCGTTCTTCGATACCGAAGGCAAGCCATTTGCGGGCTTTGTGAACTGGGCGGTGCATTCCGCTTGCGTCGGACCCGACTGCACGGAGCTCACGAGCGAACTCGCCGGTCTTACCGGCAAAAAGCTCGCTCAGAGTCTTGGTTACTATCCGGCCATGGTCGTCGGTGCTGCTGGCGACTGTAGCGACCGCAATTTTCGACAGGGACGCGGCATTCCCGAGGTTGAGCGTGTTTCGACCGGTCTTGCCGAGGCGATTTCCCAGATCAAGCTCGATTGCGAGGTCATTCTCGATCGCATTGAGCCTCAGACGTTCTATCACACCGTTGCCCATGACGACTTTTCACTCACGCTTAAGTGTGCCGTTATCAGCTTGGGCGGTATGCACCTCTTTGTGTTTCCGAGCGAGCTCGGCAGCGACCTGGGCATTCGCATGAAGCGCGAATGCCCGGTCGAGGGAATAGTTTGCGGTTACACCAACGGCTATTTCGAGTATTTCCTTCCGGCACGCGAGTACGGCCTCTCCTTTGAGACCGAGCGTACTCAGATTCCCCAGGGCGAACCGGAACGTCTGTGTGACAAGTTCTGCCAGACGACGAGACTTCTCGGCGCAGCAGATTCGCGTCTGTAGGCCTGATTGCGTGATATGGGCCAATGAGGCTCATTGCCATGTGATCGGCATCTTCCATCTTCTCTGCCGTTCCCCATCCCGGGCGTACGTGCGTCCGCGGATTTCAAAGGGGGAAGCGGGTTCCTTGCCCTCCCACGTCGACTACGGAGGCATGAAATCGATGCTATACCCCGCTCAGAAAAGGAGAATTCCATGAAATACCAGAAGCTTTGCGATGAAATCATCACAAAGGTCGGTGGTCGAGACAATGTGTTAGACGTGAGCCACTGCATTACGCGTCTCCGCTTCCGCCTCAAGGATGAATCGCTCGCCCAGACCAATGAGCTTAAGGCGACGAAGGGCGTCGTTGACGTCATCCAGGCCGGCGGACAGTATCAGGTCGTGATTGGTGCCACTGTCGAGGCCGTCTACAACGACCTTGTTCAGATTGGCGGGTTCGACTCCAAACCCGCACTCGATATCGATGAAGGCGACGACGTCAAAAAGGGCGATCCATTCTCGCGTCTGCTGGCCATCATCTCCGAGATTCTGCAGCCGGTTCTTGGCGTGCTTATGGCCGGTGGCTTTATCAAGTCGATGCTCGCGCTCTGCACGGTTGCCGGTTGGCTTGCCAAGGACAGCAATACGTATGTGACGCTCTCGGCAATCGGAGATTCGGTCTTCTATTACTTTCCGCTAATCATTGGCTGGACGTCGGCCAAGAAGTTCGGACTTAAGCCCGTTATGGGAATGGCGCTCGGCGGTATCCTCGTCTACCCGACGCTCGTTGCCCTTATGGGTGGAGATCCGCTCTACACGCTCGGCGCCGGTACGGTCTTCGAGTCCAATGTCTACGGTGATATTTTTGGCATCCCGCTAATCATGCAGAATTACTCATCGACGATTCTGCCTGCGATCTTTATCGTCTGGATTGCCTCCAAGGTGCACAAGGCCCTTTCTAACGCGCTGCCCGCGCTTGTGAGCTCGTTCTTCCAACATCCTGACGCTCCTCATTTGCGGCATCCTTGGCCTGCTTGTGGTCGGTCCGGTCATGACGGTCCTCTCCAACATCGTTGCCCAGATCATCTTGATGCTCATCAACTTCCAGCCCGCCATCGCCGGCTTCGTCATCGGCACGTTCTGGAGCCTGCTCGTCATGTTCGGCCTGCACTGGGGTATCATCCCGCTGTGGTTCCTCGATGTCGCAACCTACGGCTATGACCTTATTAACCCACTCGTGTATGCAGGCGGTTGTGCCATCGCCGGTGCTGTGCTTGGCATGGTCATCCGAACCAAGGACTCCGAGGAAAATGCTGCCGTCAACATTCCCGCCCTTGTCTCTTCGATTTTCGGTGTCAACGAGCCTGCGCTTTACGCCATCTTGCTGCCGCGTAAGCGTCTTATGTGGGCAACCTTTATTTCCGCTGGTGTAGGCGGCGCCATTGCCGGCCTCATGGGTGCCAAACTCTATGCCTTCGGTGCCTCCGGCCCGCTCGGTTTCCCGAGCTTTATTAACCCTGCCGGCATCGACACGGGCTTTATCGGCCTTGTCATCTCCGGTGTGGTCGCTTTCGTTCTGGCTCTTGTCGCCGCTATGGTGATCGGTACCAGGAAGGACGAGGGCGGTAAGGCGCTCAACATCTCGGTGGACTAGTCTGTCTGCGCACTTTAACTAAATATGCCTCGGACGGCGACGTGCCGCCCGAGGCATATTTGTGTTTTGTGCCGTTGTCAGCGTGTTTGCGGACACAGGTCTGCGGTTGTGGAGCAGCGGGGATTATGACGGTCGTGCCGCGGTGGAAGACGCACGGTCGCCCTGCAGGAGCTGACGGTAGGGGAGGAAGCCGATGAACGAGACGACCGCCTGCGAGTGCGCGGCATTCCGCTTGAGGTAGAGCCTGACCTCGGAGGTCGTCGCGGGCTCAAGCGGCACCAGGGCTACCTTTCCGCTGGCAAGCGATTCCGCCGGCTTGCGCATGAGGAATGAGACACCGGCGCCGCGTGCGACAAGAGAGATGATGTTCTCGGCTCGTTTGCCGGTGAACGTAACACGTGGGCCAAATCCAGCTTCTCGACAAAGGGAAAGGACGAGCTCGCTTACGAACGAGCCTTGGGGAAGCATGAGGAAATTCTCGTCGATAAGGTCGTCTATCTCGACGGTGTCACGTTCGGCGAGTGGATGGTCGAGCGAAAGGACGGCCACAAGCCGGTCGGTCGTAAAGGGAATCTTTTTGAACTCTGGCTCGATGGCGCCGCTGTCACGGATGAAGGCCAGGTCAATGTCCTCGTGCAGGAGCATGCGCTTGAGTGTGTCGCCCTCGCCTTCGATGAGCTCGACAGAATATGAGGGGTTCGCCTGCTGAAAATCGATGACGGCGTCCGTGATCCCATAAGGGGCCATAATGGGGATAGAACCTACGGTGAGGTGCTCGAGCGGCTCACCTGCACCTATTTGAATGGCGGCAAGATAGCGATGCTGAAGCGTCGCAATTTTTTGAGCATAGGGGAGAAGCGCTTCACCTTGCGCGGTGAGTGTTACGTGGCGCTTGCTTCGATCGATGAGCTTGCAGCCGAGTTCGTGCTCCATTGCCATGATGTGCTTGGAGAGGGTTGATTGCGACATGAAAAGCAGTTCCGCCGCATCAAGAAACGTGCGTGACTGCGCTAAGATGGCGAATTCGCCAAAGCGGCTGATGTCCATAGGGAGGCCTCCGGTACCCTCATTTTGGCAGGTGGCCTAAACCACGACGCCATTGCAGTGGTCGATTTCGTGCTGGATGATCTCGGCGGTGTAGCCCGAGAAGTTTTTGATGCGGTGAACGAAGTTCTCGTCCAAATACTCAACCTTAATGCGGCGATAGCGGGTACAGGGACGCTCGCCGATCAGCGAGAGGCATCCTTCGCTCGTCTGATAGGCATTGACCTGCTCAAGAATTTGAGGGTTGTACATCAGGAGTGTCCTGTTGCCGTCCTTTACGCAGATGATGCGTTTGCGCACGCCGATCATGTTGGCGGCGAGGCCCACGCACTCGCGCTCATGCTCGTGGAGTGTATCCAGGAGATCCTGCCCGGTTGCGACATCGTCGGGTCCCGCGTCTTCGGAAGGCAGACGCAAAAAGAACTCGGATTTCATGATGGGCTTAATCATGGCGGGCTCCTCATGTCTTATGCTTTCGTGGACTTTTAATAATAGCGCGGAAGGAAAGCTGTGCGTCCGCGTTACAATCTTACGATATTGGACCATGTTGCCAGATTCGTCGTGTACGGCGTCTGGCGTAAGTCTAGGGCTCATTTTTCGCCCTGGACCGTTCCTCTGGGGCGATGCGACTGTCGTTCCAAGAGGAAGGAAATGCATGGGGAGCAAATCTCAGCAACAAGTTCAAGTAACGCCATCGGCTACTGCGGCGATTCTCGTCGTTATGTATATTGCGGCCTTTGTTGCCGCGTTTAACGAGAACATCATTAACGTGGCGTTGCACGACATTATGGCGGCCTTTTCGGTGAGTGCCACCACGGCGCAGTGGCTCGTCTCGGGCTACATGATTGTGACGTCGATCTTTACGGCCATCATGGCCTTCCTGTCCGGCCGTTTCTCGACGCGCAAGCTGTTGTTTTTCGCATGCGGATGTATGGTCGCCGGCGAAGTCCTGTGTCTGATCGCTCCGTCGTTTAGCGTTTTGCTGCCAAGTCGTATTTTACAGGCTGCGGGATCGGGCATCTTGTTTCCGCTCATGATGAACGTGGTGCTGTCTTGCGCCCCGCGCGAGAAGCTCGGTCTGTATCTGAGCCTGGGTGGTGCCTGCATTACGCTAGGGCCGGCGTTTGGACCTGTGATCAGCGGTCTTATGTGCACGTTGTTTGGCTGGAGGGCGGTGTTCGTAGTGCCGCTGGTGGCCGGCATTGTGGTCGCTGCGGCGGGCGTAAAGCTTGTTCAGAATGTCGGAGAGCGCTCGAACACCACGCTTGATATTCTGTCGGTTGTTTTGCTCGCCGCCGGCATTACGGCATTTGTGTATTCCGTAGGCGAGTTCTCGACCAATCTGATTGCCGGCATCGTGACGCTTATCGCCGCCATTGTGCTGCTCGGCCTGTTTGCGGCCCGCCAGCTCAAACTCGAGCATCCGGTGCTTAACGTGCGTCCCATGGCGAGCGTTCGTTTTTGGCCTGCGTGCCTGCTTGTGGTGGTGTCGATGATGACGACGTTCTCGATGAGCGTTTTGTTGCCGCTCTATTTTGAGGGCGCATACGGCATGACCGCACTTGTTGCGGGCTTGCTCATTTTGCCGGCGATTGCCTGTAACGCCGTGACCTCGATTGTGGGCGGACGCGTGATGGACGCCCGTGGCGCATGGCCGCTGCTGCCGGTCGGCTTTGCCCTGATTGCCGTGGGGCAGACTGCCATCTCGATGACGGCGGCGAGTATGAACATCGGCGTCGTTGTGGCGCTGACCGTTGTGGTGTATGCCGGAGTCGGTTTGGTGCTGAGCCCCTCGCAAACGGCCGGATTGGAGACGCTGCCTGCCGCTGAACATCCTCACGGAACGGCATTGCTTAACACGTGGAACATGATTGCCGCATCGTTTGGCCCGTCCCTGTTTATCGGCCTGCTCTCGAGTTCTGCAGCGACTGCCGGCGCGGCTGGCGCTGCGACCGACGTTGCCCAGGCGATTGGATTTGCAACTGCCGTGCGCGTGGCGGCCGTGATTGCCGTGGTCGGGTTCGTGGCGTCGCTGGTGTACGCTCGTCGCGAGTCGCACATGTCGCATTAATGTGTGCACATAGATTCTGCAGCTAGATTAGATGACGACACCATAAACTAATGGACGTTTTGCCGAGAGGCATGAATGTTTAAAGCGCAAAGAGTGCGCGACGGGCCCCGCGAATGGGGCGATGATGCCCGAGAGGGCCAAGAAGGAGTCTCATGTCCGAGAACGAAGAGATCATGAACGAGACCGAGAACGAGACCATGGCTGCCGAGGTTGAGGCAGTCGAGACCGTGGAGACCGAAGCTGCCGAGGTTGAGGCTGCTGACGAGGTTTCCGACGAGGAGGAGGCCGAGGTTGTCGAGGCCGCCGTTGATTACGATGACGAAGAGCTGATGGACAAGATGCAGAAGGCCGCCCGCCTGCTGCGTAGCCGTCGCTTTGCTATTTCCAAGGAGGAGGAGGCCAAGGCCGAGCGCATGGCGAACATCGAGCGCGCCATCAAGCTTCTTGACCTCAAGCCCAGGATGGAGCAGAAGGAAATGTCCGACCTGCTGGGCATGCGCCTTCGTGAGCTCGATGGCCTGATGGCCGAGGCCGAGGCTGCCGATCTGGTCGGCCGCATCGACGACGCCGAGGGCGATATGCGCAAGATCGTCGTCTTCGCTGCCGAGGATGCCGCTGAGGGCCTGGTCGAGCTTGCCAACAAGAAGGAGAAGCTCCTGCCCGAGCTTTCTTACGAGGAGGCCACCGAGCTGATGGCCGCTCTCGATAAGGTCATTGCTCCGCTCGTCGCCATGGGCCTGGACGAGGACCGCGGTCCTCGCGGCGGTCGTGACGATCGCGGTGGCCGTGGCGGCGACCGTGGCGGTCGCGGCGGCTTTGGCGATCGCGGTGGCCGTGGCGGTGACCGTGGCGGTCGCGGTGGCGATCGCGGCGGCCGTGGCGGCTTTGGTGACCGTGGCGGCGACCGTGGCGGTCGCGGCGGCTTTGGCGGCAACCGTGGTGGCTATGGCGACCGCGGCGGCAACCGTGGTGGCTTCGGCGGTAACCGTGGTAACGACCGCGGCGGTCGTGGTGGCGACCGTGGCGGCCGCAACGGCGGCGGCTTCCGCGGCAACCGCTTCTAGGGGTTACGCGGTTCTACGAACCGCGTAACTAGTTGACGCTGCAAACCCGTCAGAGCGGCAATCTGCCTTTCAGCTTCGGCGGCATGACCAAAAGGTCAATGCCGC
>CABUIY010000006.1 GCA_902491765.1 uncultured Collinsella sp.
TCGCCGGCGGCGACCTTCTTCAGGTGCTGCCCGTAGACCGACTTGCCGTAGGCCTTCGCGGCCCCCTCCAGCTCGGCGGTGGTGATCCAGCCGTTCTCCCAGGCGATCTCCTCGGGGACGGACACGGGAAGGTCCTGGGAGTGCTCCACGGCGCGGACGAACTCCGCGGCCTCGTGCAGGCTCTCCATGGTGCCGGTGTCGAGCCACGCGTAGCCGCGGCCGAGGGTGACGACGGACAGCGTCCCCTCCTCCAGGTACATCTGGTTGAGCGTGGTGATCTCCAGCTCGCCGCGGGCCGACGGCCTGACCTCGTGCGCCTTGGCGGCGACGTCGCCCGGGTAGAAGTACAGGCCGGTGACGGCGTAGGAGCTCTTGGGCTGGGCGGGCTTCTCCTCGATGGAGACGGCACGGCCCTCGCCGTCGAACTCCACGACGCCGAAGCGCTCGGGGTCGTCGACGTGGTAGCCGAAGACCGTGGCGCGGCCCGACTCGGCGTTCTGGACGGCGCGCGTCAGGTGGCGCGACAGCCCGTTGCCGTAGAAGATGTTGTCGCCGAGCACCAGCGCGCACGGCTCGCCGTCGATGAACCCCTCGCCGATGGTGAAGGCCTGTGCCAGGCCGTCGGGGCTCGGCTGCTCGGCGTAGGAAAGGTCCACGCCGTAGCGCGAGCCGTCCCCGAGCAGGCGCTCGAAGTTGGGCAGGTCGGTCGGCGTGGAGATGACCAGGATGTCGCGGATGCCCGCCAGCATGAGGGTGCTGAGCGGGTAGTAGATCATGGGCTTGTCGTAGACCGGCAGCAGCTGCTTGGAGGTCACGAGCGTGAGCGGGTACAGGCGGGTGCCGGATCCGCCGGCGAGGATGATGCCTTTCATATTAAAATCCAATCCATTTTGATGTAGCTATCGCTGCTTCTTCAGTTTGGTCAAACATGAAGCAACACTTTTCAGCGCAGAATGATTAAGCAAGAGATAGCCAACGTAGACTAATGCATATAGAATCGCCGCAGTTCCACCAGATAAAAGCTCAGTGAACAAGACAAAAGCGGCTGTAAGCAGGATCTCCTGAAACGGCCTAGTTGAACCAGGGGCGCTAAGCTGTTCGTTCAGATAGAGCTCGGACCACAACGACCTGCCAATAATGCAGATAACGGCGCCACACAGGACGGCGTCGAGTGAGTTAAGGACAAGAACACCGAATATCGAAAAAACAGCGCTACAAATAACAGTGACGATATTCAACTTCAGGAGCAGCTGTTCTTTACGAAGTACCTTGAAATAGGTAGTACAGCAAAGGCTCATCTTCGTATTGAAGACGCATATCGGAAGTAAGAGCGCAAAATATCTAAGGCTCTCGGCATATTGAGGAAGCCACGCCCCCAAAAACCAAACCATAGGGAAATAGAACAAAAAGATTGCAGGAAAAATGAGTTCGATGGCATTTCTTATGCCAATGTAAAAACGAACTCTCTCCTCATCAGAACCTGTCCTAAGAGCAGGAAATAAGACCATGCTCGCCTGCGAGACAAAAGTGATAAAGAAATTGACAAGAGAGAGGGAGAACGAAATTTTTGCAAAGGCGACGATACCCCAAAAATGATCGATAAGAAACCTAGATACCCCGAGGATCAGTGTGTCGGCGATGTTCGCAATCATCAGCTTTACGCCGACGATGATACTGCGGATACCGTCCTTAAGCGAGTTGCCAAAAGACACTGATTTAGCACATAGGATATCCCTGCCCATCCAAGAGCAATATATGAGCGCAATAATCTTCGAAACGAGATACGCGTAGACATAGGGATGGTAGTCCGAAACCTTAAATCCAATTAAAACAAGGAGCGGAGCCAGAAACACCAGCCTGTCTAGCATTGTAGAAAACGAAAATAGCTTAGTTTCGTTCATAGCCTGAAAGACAAAGCCCAAATAACTTGTCAGGTTATAGACGACGGTGTAAAGCGCAAAAGACGCGATAACAAATACTCGATTTGCGTCATCGACAAGAGGCAGCGAAGCAAAAGTGATGCCGAGGCAAATCACTGCCTGGAAACAAGCACCGAAGATATACTGGGATTTTATTGAGCTCTTATCGATTTCATCACGAGAGAGACCCCCGTTAATCAAGTAGACACCATCATTCAGGCCAAGGTGAAAAAAGCCGGAATAGGTCGTATAAAACATGAACAGCTGCCAGTATCCATAATCAGCAACACCAACGATTTTCGGCACGAGCAGCGACATGACAACACTGACCGATAGAGAAATAAACTGTGCAGCAAACGCAATCATAGTGTTGCGTGCAATAGACGAATAATTCATTCAACCTCGTTTGTTTAAACTAACATCCTTGATTTATTCAGAAATCAAGGATGGGCCTGACTCGCACAAATCTGAATACCGAGCACTCGTTCTACCCAGAACGAGTCCACAGGAAGCAAACAAGATAACCGTTGGCACCCACCAACCAAGCTCACAATAAAATATGAGCTCCGCACAGCATATACAGGAGACGGTAAATAGTACTTGATCGAGTTCGCAACCCGACCTGAACGAACCGATGCCAGCGGAAATTATCAAGAATACAAAGCTACAAATTCCAAGAAAACCATATTCATACAGCATTGCAAGGAAACCATTATCCACCGTTGAAAAACCGCTAATTTCAACCGTCGTGCCCAGCATAGTCACGCGACTACTGCCAAAACCATTTCCAGTAAGCCAAAACAGCGGCCTGCTTAAAAAGCTATGAATAATATAGGCAATGGCTCCGGAACGCTGGCTATATGAAACATCAGTTTCAAGCTCACCAAATCGAGAAGCCACAAAGTTAAACAGTCCAAACTTGTAGAGAATAAAAACGAGTAGCAATACAGCTGGAATTAAAAGGGCAATTAAATTCCATTTAGAATACTCGGGGTTCTTTAGGCGAAAGACCAGGTACACCGATGCTAAAGCAATGAGAATAATCCACGCGCTACGACTCTTTGTCAGAAGCAGAGCGACCAAAAGAACTACAGAGCATAAGAGACGTTTCATCCTGCCCGTCTCCAATTTATAGTTAATTACCACAGCAATAACTATCATTTGGCCAAATACGATTGCATGACCGAAAAAACTACGCAGTCGATACAAGGATGGATTATCAATCGTTACAGTTTGCAGAAAAGAAAAGGAACCATTTGTAACTAGTCGTTGACCTAAAACAATTTCAAGGACAAAGCTAAATAGGCAGGCGAACACCATAACGTTGCGAAGCATAAGCAATGCAGACTCAACCCAGTCATCATTCTTTGCTTTACCGTAAATATAACCAAGAAGAATGCAAAAGAAATACGAGCAGACCGTAAGGAGGGATTCGTTAATGCTTCGGGACGTAAACGCAATAGCAGAAAAGAAAACTATCGCGCCCATAACGACAATGGGAATGGCGTTATTTAAAAACACTTTGTAGAGACGCCCAGAAAGAACTTCTTTGAAAACGAGCAATCCTAGAACAGAAAAAAATAGTCCTTTAACGGGAGAAATGACACTTAAGATTGCGGCGAAAATCAAAATAGTGAATTCATTAGTAAATAGCTCAAGCATTCTAAACACCTACTTACTGTCACAGGAACTGATTAAGGCCTTAAAGTCACCAAGCAGGGAACGATTTGACAGTTCATACTTACGGTATTTTAGAATGGTGCCTAAATCACTTATTTTTAGGCCACCTACGAGCAAGTGCAAACGGGCATTTAAAACAGAACCGTAATGCTCTATATGCGCAGAAGATATACGATAATCGCCAGGATTACTACTGAAGTATTCTTCTAAAACCTTAGAAAATCTCAAGCACATCCCTATCTCAGCAACACGAGATTTCCTGTCAATATGTCGCATCTCAGTTGCATTAGAGTCATGCCTACGGAACCGAATCAAGGGCTGATTTAGAAGTCTGAGGGTCCCCTTCAGTAATGAGAAGCGCCATAACATACCGTCATGAGCAAAATCATCCTGCCAATATGGCATGATTTCCCTTATAAAACTCGATTTTACGGCATACGAACATCCAGGGCGCCGTACCGACATAAACTTGCTATCGAAAACCGGGGCCTCCAAATCGTCCAGAGGTTTGGAATCATCGACAGCACCATAGACTGTTACTTTTTTACCGCCGCTCTCATAAAACGGCTCGACGGCGCAGCTGAGAACGTCGATAGAGGGGTCCTTCTCGAGGATTGAGGACATCACAGCGATTTTATCGGATTCCCAGATATCATCCTGGTCGCACGGGAAGACGATTCCATCGTCTATAGATGCAAGGTCGAGAAGCCGCTTAAAGCTCTTGCGCCAGCCGAAATTAGAGCGATTCTTGTTGATGGTCCAATTACCGAGTCCGTGCTCCTCGATATAATTGACAATGAGATCGAACGACCCGTCTGTCGAGCAATCATCCGCAATCAGCACTCGGTCCGGAGACACTGTCTGAAGTCTTAAGCTATCTAGCTGCTCAGTAAGATATCGCGTGCCGTTGTAAACTGACATCACAACCGTAACCATTAAAAACCTTCATCCAATTAAAGCTTAGCCATTAGCTGATCGTAAATACCGATAAGACGTTCTACATACGCGGTCTTTTCGAGGCAGCTGAAGTCCGCCTTCTCAACCGCCCCCCTGTAACGCGAGTAAACATCGGGATCGAGCATATTGACCATTGCGGCGGATAGCGACTCGGCATTGCCCGCGCTGAAGACCTCGCCGAGACCTTTCGACCTCACAAAGGAGGCAGCGTCGCCGACATCAGAGACGATGCACGGCAGACCGGCAGCGATCATGGCCTCATAGGCGACAAGCCCGAACGTCTCTCGACAAACCGAGGGCATAACGATTGCACGTGACCGCGTCATGACGGAAAGCACCTTGTCATGGGGCAGTGCGCCCATGAATTTGATATCCGGATAACTGTCCGACAGCCTCTTCAATTCGGTACCGTCACCGATGACGATAGCGTCCACACCGGCCCTACTGGCGGCTTCGCAAAATAAATCGCAGCCCTTTTCAGGGCTCAGGCGACCAACGAATAGGTAAGCCTCGCAATCTGCATCAAACCCATGCTGGAATTTGTCCGCATCGACGTAATTTAAACAGTCGAATCGCTCGGCATCCCATGTTAGATAGGGCTCAATCAACCGACGACTGGAATCTGAAACGAAGGCGACAGCCGGGCGCAGCGCTCTCAAAACATATCCCTGCACGGAAAAGCGAACGGATCGATACAGTTTTTGGATATATGAGCGCTTGTCACAGTTGTGCAGCAGGCACTTCGGAGAACCGGGGGCAATTCCGCAGTTGCAATGATTAACATAATCGTAGAGTCCACCGTTGGAACAAACGAGGAAGTACTCATGGGCTGTGATCAGGCACTTGAACCCCCGTCGCCCTATGGCCGTGAATATCGAGGGAGAAAGGGAGTGCGTCCAAGAGTGAACGTGGACGACCGTCGTCTTCGGATCGAGCTGCTTCAGTAGATCATCCAGCGCCGTTTCCGAGCGCCTGTTCCAGATACCCTGAGTAGCGCCGGAGACGCCCCCGTTCAGGACGTCGTTCTGCCCGCAATTGACACAAACAACGCCCGATTCGATTAAGGAGGGATCGGGGTCACCCAACGCTGAAAAGAAATAGCTGTTGACACCTATCCTCGCCAGAGCAGCTGCTGTTTCGATTGCGATTTTTGAAGCTCCGCCCCCGATATGGGGACGGTCGCAAATCGTTATCACTGTGGTGAAGTTACTCATGCACGGTCCTAGGTTTAATAGATCGGACAAACCGCTTTACACGCAGGCGCATCGACGGGGGGAGCAGCATTTTCAGACGGTCGAAAAGAGTCGCATTCGGCGCCAGGACGGAATCAAAGACTTGTAATCCTGTAGCCTCGAACTGCTCGATAACGGCATCGCGCCTCTCCACAAGATCAGAGCGCTTATTAGGATCTTCATGCAGCAGCACATCATCCGGAGCAAGGCCGTTGTTAGAGTAGGCGACGTAATCGCCTATTTCATCGATCAATTTTGCCCCGCGCTCGGTCTTCACGATAACGGCCGAAACACCCTTCTCGGGATGTCCGCAGTCTTGGACAGACTCAGAACGCCAGGAATCACCGAGGATGATGTCGGCAGGACTGTCGCACCCTCTGAAAGGACAGCCGTAGCAAGACGATCTGCTGATCAGGCCTTTGATGTAGGAACCATAAAAGGGATCGAATGCAGCGGGCCTCTTTATAATCCTGCCGTCGGATAACTCGATTTTTATGTTATGGCCCCATCCGAATTTCGATTTATCTCTAAAAGTCAGTGCGGTGACATCGGACTTCTCCCGAAGCTCGAGCCAGCCAACATAGGAACGAAACATGGAAGAGCTTGGTACACCGTGGCAAACAACGCTGACGGTTGTCAGCCCATCCATCGGTTTACCCAAATAGAGACGCAGCGCGGAAACCTGACAAGGAGTACCGCTGAAGAGGACTCGCTTGCCGGATTTGAGATCGCTGAGCACTTCGGGATACGATTCGCTAGCATCGCTCTGGACATATTTGGACTTTTGCAGGAGCGCGATTTCGGCAAGCTCGGATATACCGATATGCCTGACGTGATCGACGCCATCCCAGGCGGCGCCGTAAACGCGCCCGCCGTCCGATAGTATACGTTTCGCAAGAAGGGAGAAGACGCCGCCGGACGAACTTTGCGCGAGCTCGTCCGGGTCATCGCTCTGCAAGACAGCGGCGCGAATGGCCTCCGAGTCCGCGTCGACTTGGTTTTCCGCCGGACAGGTACGCAGGCAAAGACCGCAGGAGGTGCATCTCGCTGCGTCCACCACGGGATATTCGAAACCGTCGGGCGAGGTACGCATAGTAATAGCGGAAAAAGGGCATTTGGCCGCGCAAGCTCCGCAACCAAAGCAGGCCCGGTGAGAAACTGTGTCGATGTTCTTGCTCAAGCTAACTTTCCCCCTATTGCTCAAGAGCATCCAAGAGCCATTTTTTCGAAAACGTGATGAGCGACTCCACGTCGGACAGTCGCTTCTCATAGCCCTCGATTTCCGTAGCGTTCATATGACTGTCATAGCCATCTAGCAGACGATCATCGGTATTCGAAAGCCTCGAGAGGCTCTCGACTCGAGAGTTTTGAGAGCGCTTGTCGGTCTCCTCAAATCTCTTGAAGCAGTAATAGTCTTTGCGGAAAATTTGAGAAAACAGCGTACCGTGCAGCGAATCGGTTAACACGAACCGCGCGCTCGCCAGATAAGCGAGCCATTCATCGGGACCAAGCCCGTAACGCGGATTGAGCTGCTCGTCGACAGCATTTTTACCTGAACCGACAAGCGTCACGACCTCGCAGCCGAGCTCTTTTGAAATCGAATCGACAGCTTTCCTGTAAAACGGCCTATTCCCAAGGAAATAGCAGACGATTTTCCCGGGCTCAGGACATTTACCGTTGATGAGCGGGGCCCAGTCCTCTTTCGACAAGAGCAGGACAGGGTCCACAACCTGTGAAGGGCGCTCGAGACCGAGGGATTCGACAAAATCCGCGCCCGCATCTTCACGAACAGACACAGAGCTGAACGTTTTAATCAGATCGGTAATGATCTTTTTCTTCCTCTGCGTGGTGCTCGTGACACCGAAGCTGGGTGCATACGCGATTCTCTTATCGCTGTCGCTTAGAAAAGAGAGATAGAAATTCCTATTCAAAAGATAAGGGGACCAGATTTGATCAGATCCGCAGACGTATGCATCGTATTTTCCCCGTAAATCGACCAGTCCGTCTGTATCGACAATCCGATCAGTGGTCTCGATGTTCTGGCTCAAAAAGCGATTGAATACGTCAGCCGTCGAGGATCCGAAGTCATCATGTTCCTTCTTGCGATTGAATAGCTCGCGTGCTTTGCCAGCAAATAAATCGAAGGAGTTCCGGTTGATCGCCCAGTTCAGTAGCTTTTCTTTAACGCAGGGAAGATAGTCGGCGTCGACAACGTCATGCCCTTCTGCCTTCAAAAACTGCTGTAGGGCATAAGCCTGAAGCAACGTACCGAAATTTTGATTATGGAGCCACGTTAAAATACAAATTTTCATTAATTCACCGTTTCAAATAACTTCAGATAGTACTCTTCGAGCTTGGGCGCTGCCCTAAAGATGTCATAAGATTCAAGCCCCAGAGATGCTTGGGGATCGGAACGATTAACGACATCTGTGCGTGTGGTAAGGATCGCATTGGACCAGCCCTCAATGCCCGCACTCAACGGAACGAAGCTGCACCGACCGGATAGCGCGACCTCGTTGGGGACCCTCTCAGAGCAGATGCACGGGAGACCGGAGACCTGGGCCTCAATCGCGACCATTCCGAGGCCCTCGTACAGACTAGGGAGAACGAATAAATCAAGCGCCTGATAGACGTCCTGTACATTGGAAATCTGACCGAGAAAACGCACCGCTGACGCAATTCCCAGCGAGCGCGCCTTTTCCTCCGCCTGCGGTCTCAACTTTCCATCGCCGCAGATAACAAGGATGGAATCAGGATTCTGAGCATAAACCGCCTTGAAAACATCAAGCAAAAACAGCTGATTCTTCTGGGGGATGAACCTACCGATATTCCCCAATACCAGCGTATCGTCCTGCGCTCCAAGCCCAGCACGTTGCTCATCCCTAATCGATCGATTGAAAGAAAAACTGCTCAAATCGATAGCATTATTAAAGACGGTAAAATGGGATGAGCCGAACAGCCATTTACCGGCATACTCAGTACAGGCCGCCAAATCAGTTGGATACCTTGTCGAAAACAGTTTCAAAAAGCCTTTAAGGGCATTTTTTGCAAACTCGCCTTTGCCGCTCGTCGAGTGGCTGTGGGCGATACGCACGGGTACCCCTGCCTTCTTCGCGGCGCGAAGCGGAAAGACGGAAAGCGCGTTGATATGGCTGTGCACTATCTTCCAGCCCTCTTGCGTAAAGAGGCTTTGAAGCTCTCGCTGATATTCAATCGCATGCTGGTAGGGCGGAATCTCAAAGATTCGACCACCAAGCGATTCGATCTCTTCACGTGGCACGAGCGTCGAATCTGAATCGACAAGAAAATCGAACTGGACTTTACTTCGGTCAATATGGCGATAATAGTTCATGACAACGGCCTCGACGCCGCCGCCAACCATCTTGCCAACAATCTGGGCTACCCTAATCGGTTCAGTCATCTAGCAAGCACCGCCACCGGTAAAGACCTCAACGACTGTGAGGAGAACAATCTTTAAATCGGTGACCACGCCGCGTTTGGCGATGTACTCCAGGTCGCGTCGGACCATGCCGTCGAAATCGGTGTCGTTGCGGTCCGTCACCTGCCACCAGCCGGTGATGCCAGGCTTCACTGCCAGGCGCTGCAGGTCGTAGTCGGTGTACTCCGCAACCTCATTCGGCAGCGGCGGGCGCGGGCCCACGACGGACATCTGCCCCAGGAACACGTTGAGGAACTGCGGGAACTCATCGATGGAGTGCTTGCGGATGAACTTGCCGATCCTGGTAACGCGCGGGTCCTCCTTCATCTTGAACATGGCACCGGCGATCTCGTTCTGCTCCTTGAGATCTGCCAGGCGCTCGTCGGCGTCCTTGTACATGGAGCGGAACTTCCACATGCGGAAGGTGGACAGGCTGCCGTCGGGGCGGGTCTGACCAACGCGGATCTGGCTGTAGAAGGGGCTGCCCTCGCTCTCCATGCGGATGGCCGCCGCCAGCACTAAGCTAGGGATCGCGATAACGAGGAGCACGGCACCGCTGAACACGATGTCGAACGCGCGCTTGACGGTGCGGTAGGCTAGGCGCGAGCGATCCCAGTCCATGATGGACTGCATGGCCTTGTAGCGGCCGGCGCCCTCGCGTCGATCCATGGCCTGAGCAATCAGCGCCGCCCCCGCGGGCGCATTGCTCTCTGTTACTTCTTTAGCAGCCACAGTCAAACTTACGTCCCCGTTCCCCAGGGATCCCCCAATCGGTAAATTCAAAAATGCGAACGAATAGCTGGTGCAACGTCTCCCTTACGTTTTGCTGGGAACGTCGAGCGGTAGCAGCTCCCTAAATGCGGAGTTACCTTCGCCCACGTCTACCAGGCACCAGCGCTTATGACGGTCGATCTTCTTAACGCGAGCCTCTTGCCCCACCAAGGGACCCTGATCTATGTGCAACACGCCGTCTTCTATGCGCGCAACGCTGTTGCGCACCACGCCGTCGTCGTCCAGCACACTGCGGTACCAGTCCTGCGCATCGTCCGGCATGGGCATATACGCCCGCTCCCTACTGCCGGCGATTCGACAGCCAAAGCTCAACTGAGCCAAAGCCCTATCGAGCGCGGCAGCATCGTGCGTGGCGACAAAGAAATATTCCTTGTACATGGGTTTGGTTTGAAGCGACCAGGCGCCGTCCCGCTTAAACCAGAACTCCTTTTGCATCACAAAAGCGTCCTGCATCAGCTCGTGCGGGATAATGCAGCGGACCTTTTCGCAGGTCTCGCGCTCTTTTCCCTGGGGGGTGTGGACCAGATACCAGCGGACGCGGCCATGCTGGCTGTTGGTGGTGACGCCGTTAAATGCGCCTGGCAGCTGCTCTTGGCGCCGTGCCGTCTGTTCCATGTTCTCGCCCCCTCTTTTAGCTTTGCGATGCACGCAAATGCAGGGGCGTTTAGAACAGGCTTCTCGCTCGCAGATAGGCGCAGTCGCAAAAGTACAGGTTTTTGTATCTTTCGACAGACGACATTGTACAAGCAATTAATCAGCGTTTGCCCAGATTACGCAAAATGTACTGCTAGTAGGTACATCTCCATACCCCTCTATAAAAACCTGTACCTTTTTGTGCAACAAAAAAAGCCGCTCAACCAGCGGCTTTTCTTATTTCGGCATGAAAAAGGCGACCGCCCTATGCGGACGGTCGCCTTTGTTTATTGTTGTGAAGCTTGCCTTAGGCGCGAGTCTTGATCTCCTCGGTCACCTTCGCAACAAACTCGTCGAGGCTCATCTGAACGGTCTCGTTGGAGCGATCGCGGACGGAGATGTTGCCGGCCTCGACCTCCTTCTCGCCCAGGATGAGCATGTAGGGCACGCGGTCGATGCTGCGTGCCTCGCGGATCTTGTAGCCGATCTTCTCGTCGCGGTCGTCGCAAACCACGCGAATGCCGGCCTCCTCCAGCTTGGCGCACACCTCGTGGGCGTAGTCGCGGCTCTTCTCAGAGACGGGAAGCGCCTTGACCTGTACGGGAGCCAGCCAGGTGGGGAACTTGCCCGCAAAGTGCTCAATCAGAATACCGATGAAGCGTTCGATGGAGCCAAAGCACACGCGATGCAGCATGATGGGGCGCTTCTTGGTGCCGTCGGCGTCCACGTACTCCAGATCAAAGTTGAGCGGCATCTGGAAGTCGAGCTGGACGGTACCGCACTGCCAGGTACGGCCGAGCGAGTCCTCCAGGTGGAAGTCAATCTTGGGGCCGTAGAAGGCGCCGTCGCCCTCGTTGACCTCGTAGTCCATGCCCAGCTGCTCCAGAGCGGTGCGCAGGCCCTCCTCGGCGCGAGCCCAATCCTCGTCCGAACCCATGGAGTCCTCGGGGCGGGTGGAAAGCTCAACGTGATACTTAAAGCCAAACTTCTGGTACACGGAGTCGATGAGGTTGACCACGCCCACGATCTCGTCGGTCAGCTGGTCGGGGCGCACAAACAGGTGGGCGTCGTCCTGGTTAAAGCAGCGCACGCGGAACAGGCCGTGCAGGGCGCCGCGCAGCTCGTGGCGGTGCACCAGGCCAATCTCGCCGGCGCGAATGGGCAGCTCGCGATAGGAGTGCGGCTTGGAGGCGTACACCAGCACGCCGCCCGGGCAGTTCATGGGCTTAATGCAGTACTCTTCGTCGTCGATGACGGTGGAGTACATGTTGTCCTTGTAGTGGTCCCAGTGGCCCGAGGTCTTCCACAGCTGCTTGTTCATGATGAGCGGCGTGGAAATCTCCACGTAGCCGGCCTTGTGGTGAATCTCGCGCCAGTAGTCCAGCAGCGTGTTCTTAAGGATCACGCCGTTGGGCAGGAAGAACGGGAAGCCGGGGGCCTCGTCACGCATCATAAAGAGGTCCATCTCGCGGCCGATCTTGCGGTGGTCGCGCTTCTTGGCCTCCTCCAGCATGTGCATGTGCTCGTCGAGCTCTTCCTTGGTGGCAAAGGCGACGCCGTTGATGCGGGTGAGCATCTTGTTGTCCTTGTCG
Organism: uncultured Collinsella sp.; assembly: GCA_902491765.1. Classification (GTDB taxonomy): domain Bacteria; phylum Actinomycetota; class Coriobacteriia; order Coriobacteriales; family Coriobacteriaceae; genus Collinsella. The sequence continues at coordinate 12,245 of CABUIY010000006.1, forward strand.
CCCTTCCAGTAGGCGCCCGAGACGCCGGTGAGCTTAAAGGCCTTCAGAGCCTTGGTGTAGCAGATGTGGGGGCCGACGCACATGTCGATGTAGTCGCCCTGCTGGTAGAAGGTGATGCGAGCGTCGTCGTCCAGGTCGCCGATGTGCTCGACCTTGTACTTCTCGCCGCGCTCCTCCATAAGGGCGATGGCCTCGGCGCGGGGCTTCTCGTACACGGTGAACTTGAGGTTCTCCTTGACGATCTTCTTCATCTCGGCCTCGATCGCGGGGAAGTCGTCCTCGCTGATCTTAACGCCCTCGGGCAGGTCGACGTCGTAGTAGAAGCCGTTGTCGGTCGCGGGGCCGTAGGCAAAGTCGGCCTCGGGGTACAGGCGCTTGATGGCCTGCGCCATGATGTGCGCGGCAGAGTGGCGGATGACGTGCGTGACCTCGTCCTGCGGGAGCTCGGCCACCGAACCGTCATTGTAGAGTGCCTTCATGGGTATGTATTCTCCTCTCGGATGCCTGATGCAAGTGCGTGCGACGCGCTCGGCGTTTTAACTTGCATCATTATAGGCAGGTTGCCTTGGTATACAAGCGCCCGCCGCACCTTAATGGCACGGCGGGCGATTTTCTACGCATGCTTCATCGTGTGGGGCGGGGTGTGGGGCGCGCGTGGATTGCGCGTGACGCGCGGTGCCCACAGCTTGCGGCCGACCCGGCGATGGATGCGTTACTGGATGCGAGTTCGGCAGTAGGGGCAAACCTTCCAGTGCGCATCGAGCGGGCGATGGCAGCTGGGGCAGACGTTGCGAACCTGGGTATCGCACACCGGGCAGACGACGAAGTCCTTCTCGATGGGCGCGCCGCACTGCGGGCAGGTGCCGTACTGGGCAAGCTGGCGCTCGCGCAGGGCCATGTCCAGCTCCTGCTCCTCGCGGTCGGACGCGTAGGAGTGCGGGCGCAGGACCAGGTACGCAATGAGGCCTACAAACGGGATGAGGGCGATGATGCCCCATGCCACGTAGGCGCTGGCGCCGCGGCGGCGAGCGTCGATGAACACATAGACGACCGACAGCACATACAGGGCGATGATAAAGCCAACAAAGGCATAGACGACGCCCATAAGCTGCGGCGACATGAGCTCGGAGATGTACTTGGACATTACTGGTACCTTTCGGAATATTAACAGTCCGGTCAAGTTTACCACGGGGTTTGTTTATATGGGACCACGGCTAGGGGCGGGGCTGGCGCGGACACAAACATCCCAATCTGTAACAGGTGGGAGCGGAATCCGGGTCTAGATGTTACAGATCGAGACAGAAGAATCTCTCCCGGGCTTAAATCTCAATCTGTAACGTCTATGACCGAAATTCCCCTCTTACTGTTACAGATTTAGACATTCGAAACCGACTGATTGGTTCATCTAAATCTGCCACTATTTACTGCGCCCGTTTTACCTACTGGTTTGTTGGGAAATATCCCAATTTATCCCAAGTGCGTCGCAAACGGAACGCGCCACCTGCTCACGGGAGGGACGAATATAATGTCGCCCCGACACGCCCGGCAGGGAGTGTCCCGTGAGCATTTCCATGAGGTCCCAGGGCATGTGCAGCTCCATCTCGCAGATGGTTCGCCACGAGTTGCGGAGGTTCGACCATGGGATGTGCTCGATGCCCTCGGCTGCGCACCACTCCTTCCATCTATGATTGCACATCCCCCGGTTCATGGGCAGCCCGTCCCCGCGATCTGCTAGCTACTCGGAGCCTGCCGCGCGGCGCTCGTCTGCAATTTCGAGCAGGCGCCCGACGGCATCCGGCAGCACCACGACTGTGCGTATGGACTTCCGCGTCTTGAGTACGCCGTCCGCCGTGGGCTCGATGCCCGCTTGCTCCGTCTGGCGCACGAGGTCGACCGTTGCGAGCGTTGTGGATTCCGTCGCAAACGGCATGACCTCATCGGTGCGGATGCCCAGCGACTCACCCGACCGGTATGAGCCAAAGCACGCCATGATGAACGGCGCCTCGAGCGAGGTTCCGTGCAGCCGCTCCAGGATGTCCTTTGCTACATCGAGCGTGTATAGACGCTTGGAACGCTCGCGCGTCTTGCAGGTGGGCATGGTGTATTTCACAGTTGCGGCAAATGGGTCGATGGGCAGCACGACAAAGCCCAACACGGTTCCGTAAATCTTGCGCAGGGTGAGTAGGGCAGGGTCCGCCGTTGCTGCGGGGAGAGTCAGGGGACATTCCTGCAAGGTGCACGGGGCGCAGCTGGTCGACCGGCATCGAACCTCACGCGCGGCGCCTCTGCTTGCGTGTCATATAATGTCCCTAGGTTGCCCGGAGCTATCTCCGTGTTACTCCGGCATCCTTGTTGTCACCCCGCCGCGCCAAGGTTCCAGCCGTGCGCGGTGGGGTTTCTTTATGTCTGGAGCCGTCAAAAACGCTTTGACGGCTTGGTTGGGCTCTAGCGCAGTTTGCTATAGGAGCTTCTGGTCTTCTGGCGCGGGTCTGAGGTCATGGACCTTGGTTATCCTCACGGACTTGTTCTCCCATGCTCCGATCTCGTTCCGTCGTTGACGGAGCAACAGGTCCGCAATCATGTCGTCCCCGATGCCGAACGTGCGTTCACGCCTCGCGAGCTGGCCGAGGAAGTCGAAGTCCCCCATGTTCGCCGAGAGCTTCTGTCCGTTCCAGTAGAGTTCCCATTTGCGCTTGTCGCTGTACTCGAGCACGGGTTTCGCGACGTTGAGGTGCTGACCCTTCATGATGACGTCGCGCTCCTGCTCCGTCTCGCACTTGGGCGCCGTCCTGATGTCTTCGAAGTCGTCTCGTGAAGATTCAAAGCCGTCGACACCGTCTCCGCTTATCGATAGGCCGCCGATCTTCTCGTTGTCCGCGAGCGCGCCGAACATTGACGAGACGGCGGAGTCGACCTCATTGGAGCCACTGACCTTATAGACGTTCTGCGTGATATTGATGACTGAGTTGTTGCCAGCGGTTACCGAGATGCCGTCGCCAACGCGCTCGACGCTTTTCGGTGCTCCGTTCTTGCCGAGGAACCGGCGGAGCTCGAGATAGCCCTTGAAGGCGCTCAGCACCGGCTCGAGCTGATCGCTCGTTTGGCTCAGTGTCCCAAGTATGCCTGGCAGGTCTTTTACGACCGCTTGGAGAATGGCTTCCAGGCAGCCGGGGCGAGTTGCGGTTATCTCGACGTCGATGACCGCATTCGGATCAAGTTCTCTTGCCGAAGCCTGTACGGCCCTCGAGTAGCCGAGGAGCGCCGCGGTGAACGTGCCGACTGAGACCCCTTCCAGATCACCCTCGAATTTGAAGGTTATTGTTTTACGCTCCATCACATGTCTCCATATCCGAATCACCTCGGTGGATAATTCTATCCTCTCGTTGGAATGCTCATAAACGAAGAAAGGCGACTGTCCTCGGGGACAGCCGCCTTTCCTTTGGACGCTGGCCCCGTGGGGTCCCCGCGTCAATACCGCTGTCCAAATTACCGTTTGCCGTCGGCGCGGTCAAGCCGTCACCCATTTTCGCGACCCCACGAAAATGGGGAACAACTGGCGTTTTGATAGGCCCTTGTGCCCGTCACGCCTTGCCGTTCAGACGCTTCGTCATACGCTCGAAGTCGTTCTCGTAGGCCTTGTCCTGGAGCTTCTGGAACTCATGGAAGCGCTCCTTGGCGATCTTGTCGGCCGTCTTCTTGTTGCGGTTGCCGAGGCCCTTGAGCACCTCGCGCCCGCTGAATGTCAGGAAGCCGTCGAGCAGGCGCTCGCAGTCCTCCATGCTCGTAAGGACGTGCCGCTCGGCCCTGTCCTCGAGCGTGTCGAGCAGCATCGTGACGAGGCGGTTCAGCTGCCTGATCTCGTCCTCGGACAGGTAGTTCTTGGCCACGGTGACGTCCGAGGAGTGGATGCGGCCCTCGGGGCCTCCCTTCCACGACGTGAGCCCCATGTTGGGCTTGGAGGGGTCGGAGCGCCCCTGGACGATCTCGGCCGCGGTGTGCCCGGTGACGGCGTAGTGCATCTTGTTCTGGACCGCGGCGTAGAAGTTCTTGGCCATGGTCGAGTCCTTGTCGTAGTCGAAGCTGCACTCCTGGAATATGTCGGTGATCTTGAGCCACACGCGCCGCTCGCTCGCGCGGATGTCGCGGATGCGGGCGAGCAGCTCGTCGAAGTAGTCCTTGCCGAAGGGCCGGCCGTTCTTGAGCATGTCGTCGTTGAGGACGAAACCCTTGGTGATGTACTCCTTGAGGGTCGCCGTGGCCCACTGGCGGAAACGGGTCGCGCGCAGCGAGTTCACGCGGTATCCGACGGCAATGATGGCATCGAGCGCGTAGAAGTCGACCATATATGTCTTGCCATCTGAGGCAGTTGTTGCAATTTTTGCAACAACTGCGTCTCGGGCAAGCTCACCCTCTTCGAAGATGTTCTTCATGTGGCGCGAGATGGTCGACTTGTCCTTGTCGAACAGCTCGGCGATTTCCTTCTGGGGCATCCAAAGCGTTTCGTTCATGTAGCGCACCTGCACCGGCACGTTTGTCCCCTCGGACTGGTACAGGACGATCTCGGCCTGGATAGGGTCTTCCATATATCTTCCTTTCCGTTGAATGCCTACGCGGACCTTACTTGATCCGCTTCCAGCCCTTCGCCTTCAGGCGCTGCAGCCTGAGCTTGGGACAGCTCGGCCTGGTCGCGTGCCGTCTCCAAGATCTTCGAGCGCCTCTTCTCGGTGCTCTGCCGGTAGCAGGTGATCAGCTCGCCCTCCGCGCCTGCCGGCGCCGTCGGCTTGCCCTCGGGATGCTCCTCGTACCATCCGAGCAGGTCGTTGGGGTCGGTGTTGAATACTTCGCAGAGCGCACCCACGAGCTCTGCATTCGGATAGCTCTCCTCGCGCTCCCAAGACTGAATAGTTCGGAATGACTTGCCGACTTTTTGTGCTAGCTCCTTTTGGTTTAGCCCCTGGGCTTCTCGGCGCTCTCTTAGACGAAGGTTCATCCTCACTCCTTTCTTTACGTTAAGTGAATAGTAAACAAAAAATGTCTTTACACAAAAAAATGTTGCTCATTTGATTAACAGGGGCATAAAACTATTCATATTGAAATTCGACAGACAGAAAAACGTCTCTAAGGAGGAACGAATGGACTTCAGTAAGGAGCTGGCGGGGATATCCGCGCCGCACGCGCCCGAGCTGACCTTTCTCAGGCTGAGGTCGCTTCCAAAGTCGGAATGAACGTCAGCACTTTCGCGAAGTACGAGAGTGGCGATTACATTCCTGGAGCCGACAAGCTCTTGGCTATCTCGCAGGTTCTTGGTTGTCCGCCCAACGACCTGATGAGCTGGAACACGGACGAGGCCGCATAGGGATGGAGGAAGAGGAATGACTGGAAGGAGCTACGAGCTGCCCGACGACATCACGACCCTGGGCGGCATGGTGATCTTTGTGTTAATAAACACGGATATTTGGGGTGCACGTCCGTGTGGCTTTCGTATCCCCAAATTATCCCAAGTGCATGTGCTAACCCGTTTTTACGCGCTTGTGCCGTTGTTGCCGTACTTAAACTCGCAGGTAAGCAGTGTGTTCGATTTTGTCGTTCTTACTGGTCAGTACTGCCACAACTAGACCCCAAAACAGTCCCCAGATGTTACAGATCGAGACAGAAGAATCTCTCCCCGGCTTCAATCTCAATCTGTAACATCTTGGACCTCAAAAACCTTCTTACTGTTACAGATCGAGACAAACCTCCGGCACCGGGGTCAGCAGACAAAAACGTCGACGTTACCGAGCTTCCCCTCGCCTGCCGTTGGCGGGTGTTGCGGGGCTGTTCGCCGCATTGCCGCCGCGCTGGGGGTGTGTAGACCGTAGGATAGTCTTATTGACAGCCTGTCAACTCATCTGGGAGGCACTGTGACGGAAACGTTTGATATCGCGATTGTCGGCGCGGGCATCACCGGATGCGCCATCGCGCGGCAGCTCGCGCGGTTTGACCTGTCCATTTGCGTCGTCGAGGCGGCCAACGACATCGCGCTGGGCGCGTCGAAGGCCAACGGCGGCTTGGTGCACGCCGGCTACGATCCGGCGCCGGGCACCGTAAAGGCGCAGGTCAACGCCCGTGGCTGCGAGTTGTACGGTACGTGGTCGCAGGAGCTGGGCTTTCTGTTCTGCCGCACCGGGTCGATGGTATTGGGCTTTAACGACGAGGACAGCGCGCATCTGGAGCAGCTGCGCCAGAATGGCCTGGCCAACGGCGTACCCGAGCTGGCGATCGTCGGACCCGACCGCATCCACGAATTAGAGTCGCGCGCCAGTGCCGATGCAACGTGCGCGTTGTGGTGCCCCTCGACTGGGTTTGTCGACCCGTTTGAGGTTGCCATCGCCGCGCTGGAGAACGCCGTGGCCAACGGGGTGAAGTTTATGCGGTCCGCTCCGGTAGAGGCGATTGAAGTCGCAGGCTCGAGCGACGACGCGCGCTTTACGCTGGCGACCCCCGCTGGCAACGTGCGCTGCCGCTACCTGATCAACGCCGCGGGCAACGGCGCCGCCGACATCTCGCATATGGCGGGCGCCGAGGAGTTCCAGATGGTCTGGCGCCAGGGAAACATCGTGGTGCTGGACAAGGAGCCGCGCACGCTCATGCCGCTCTACCCCGTGCCGACGCCGATATCGAAGGGCGTTATCGTGACGGGTACCGTGCACGGCAACACCGTGATCACCGCCACGGCTGCCGTGCGCGAGCCGGGCGACACGCAAACCTATGCGAGCGATGTAAACGCGCTGCTGACCGGCGCGCGCAAGCTGGTGCCCGATCTGGATACGCGCCGCGTGGTGCGCGCATTTGCCGGCGGGCGTCCGGTCATTCGGGGAACGAACGACTTCTTTATTGGACAGTCGGCCGTGGTGCCGGGGCTGTTCCAGGCGGCGGGCATTCAGTCGCCGGGAGTAGCAAGCGCGCCGGCCATTGCCGAGCGCATGGAGCACGTGATGCGCGAGGCGGGCGTGGAACTGCACGAGCGGGCGGACTGGAACCCGATTCGCCGTGCGCCGGACGACTTTGACCGCGCACCGCTGGCGCGCAAGGAGGAGCTAATCAAGTCCAACCCCGCGTGGGGACAGATTGTCTGCCGCTGCGAGACGGTGCCCGAGGCCGAGATTGTGGCCGCAATCCGACGCCACCCGGGCGCGATTTCGGTCGAGGGCGTCAAACGCCGCTGCCGCGCGGGCATGGGCCGCTGCCAAAGTGGCTTTTGCCAGAGCCGTGTGGTGGCAATTCTTGCCCGCGAGCTGGGCTGCGACCCCAGCGAGGTGCTGTTGGAGGATGCCGGCTCTTGGCTGGTCCAGGGACCGCTGAAGGGGGTACGCTAGGATGGCGGAATTCACATCGAGCGCTAATGATTGCAGCGTCGTCGAAGCCGTACAAACGCAGGCCTTCGACGTGGTCGTCATCGGCGGCGGGCCTGCTGGCATGGCGGCTGCGCTTGCCGCGCAAAAGGCCGGCGCCCACGTGGCCATCGTGGAGCGCGAGCAGCATCTGGGCGGAATCCTCCGCCAGTGCATCCACCCCGGTTTTGGCCTTTCGCACTTTAAGCAGGAGCTCACCGGTCCCGAGTACGCGCAGCGCTTTATCGATCAGGTACGCGCGACCGACATTGCGCTGTTCTTGGACAGCATGGTGATTGGGATCGATTCGAGCGAGGGTGCGGGAGCCACCGCAGTCCATACCGTCACGCTCATGAGCCCCGCCGGCATGCTGCAGCTCACCGGACGCGCGGTCGTCCTTGCCATGGGGTGCCGCGAGCGCACGCGCAGCGAGATCAAGATCCCCGGCAGCCGTCCCGCCGGCGTGTTTACGGCGGGCCTGGCGCAGCGATACATCAATATCGAAAACCTCAAGCCCGGCTCGCGTGCCGTCATTTTGGGCTCGGGTGACATCGGGCTTATCATGGCGCGCCGCTGCACGCTCGAGGGGATTTCGGTCGAGGGCGTGTACGAGCTCATGCCGTACGCCAACGGCCTGCGCCGCAATGTGAAGAACTGCCTGAACGACTTTGGCATTCCGCTGCACCTGTCCACCACCGTCACACGCGTGATCGGGCACGACCGCGTGGAAGCCGTCGAGGTAAGCCAAGTCGACGAGCGCCTGGCGCCCATTCCGGGGACCGAGCGCATCGTTCCGTGCGACACACTGCTGCTTTCGGTGGGCTTGATTCCCGAGAACGAGCTTTCGGTGGGCGCGGGCGTTGAGCTTGACCCACGTACGCGCGGCGCCGTGGTGGACCAGAGCCTGCAGACGGGCGTACCGGGTATCTTTGCCTGCGGCAACGTGCTGCACGTGCACGACCTGGCCGACAACGTGACGACCGAGTCTGAGCGCGCCGGCGCAGCTGCGGCGGCGTACGCGCTGGGGACCGACGCGGGCACCGTTCCGAGCTGCGAGCTCACCGTCTCCCCTGCCGGCATCGCGGGCTACGCGCTGCCGGGACGCATTACGGCTGTGGCGCTCACCAAGCTCAACTTCCGCGTGCGCCGACCCGTCGACGCCGCCCGCGTGCGTATTCTGGCAGGCGGCGAGGAACTGTTCGCAGGCAAGGTCCGTGCATTTAAGCCGAGCGTCATGGAAAGCTTCCCGCTGCCGGCGAAGGTGATTCAGCGCGCACTCGACCTAGGTGCTAGAGAGATTAATCTGTCTGTCGATCCCATTGAGGAGGCATAGCTCATGAGCACGAATGCGACCGAGACGCTGCAGTTCAACTGCACCACCTGCCCATCCGAATGCCTCCTGACCGTAGAGGTAGAGCGTGACGCAGACGGCGCCGTGGTAGAAGTGCGCTCCGTAACCGGCAACAACTGCCCACGCGGCGATAAGTTCGCGCATCAGGAGCTCACCTGCCCCATGCGCGTGCTCACCACCACCGTGGCCGCATCCGGCGGCGACGAGGCGCTTCTGCCTGTGCGCACGGCCGAAGCCATCCCGCTGGCACTCCACGCCCAAGCCATGGACCTTATCCGAGGCCTAGTCGTCAACGCCCCCATCCGCATGGGCGACGTAGTCCTACCCAACCTCCTAGACACCGGTACCGACCTAATCGCCAGCATGGACATCGACCCAGCCTAAGCAGCTAATTTAGGACGGGACTCTTTTAGCTACCCCACCATCCACCCCGCCCTCCTCAGTTGCGGTGAAATAGTTCCTGTTTTCCGCCAAAACCCCGGCATCCAGGAACTATTCCACCGCAACTATCCTTGGAATCGGTATTCAGCTTGTGCCTACTTTAGTGCCATTTCAAAACTATGCCGGATTACGGGGCTGATTCGGAGACTCCCCATCCATACCGGCCATTTTCAATTTTTGACAAGCCGTCTACCTGCGGTTTTAATTTCGCGATTTTTGCCATGGTCAAGTAATACAGGTCCAGCCCCGTAATCCGCCATACTTTTGAAACCAGCCCATTTGGGACGGGCCTCTTTTAGCTGCTTTTGCCCGCATGGTTGCCAGAGTGACCATGCCAAGGAGTGTCCCAAAGTGCCGGGCTTGGGATACCATGGTGGCAACCTAGCGAAAGGATGATTCATGGCACATGTCGATGACCAGCGTGTGGCGCGCGTGCTCGATGCGCTCGAGGCTCAGCACCCCGGCGCACAGCTGCTCGTAAACGACCCATGGTCGATCTATTACCTGACCGGCTTTTATGCCGATATGTTCGAGCGTTTTTGCGGCGTGCTGCTCGCACGCGGTAGCGAGCCCGTGATCCTAGTCAACGCCCTGCACCAGCTGCCAGAGTATGACAATGCGCGCGTCGCCTACCACGCCGATACCGATGTCGTGGCCGACGCCATCGCGCGCGAGATCGACCCGACCAAGCCGCTTGGCATCGACACCGTCATGCGCTCCGGCTTTTTGATGCCCCTTCTGGAGCGCCATGCCGCCAGCGAGTTTTTCCTGGGTGACTTTGCCGTCACCGCCGCACGCACCCACAAGGATACCGCCGAGCAGGAACTCATGCGCGTGTCCTCGGCCACCAACGACGTCGTGATGGCCGATGTTATCAAGCTCGTCCACGAGGGCGTGACGGAGCGCGAAATTGCCGACCAGATGCTCAGTCTGTATCGCAAGCACGGCTGCGAGGGCTTTAGCTTTCCGCCCATCGTGAGCTTTGGCGCCAACGCCGGCGACCCGCACCACGAGCCCGACGATGCGGTACTCAAGCGCGACGACGTAGTGCTGTTCGACATTGGCGGACGTCGCCGCAACTACTGCTCGGACATGACACGCACGTTCTTTTGGGGCGAGCCGGACGAGGAAACCGCACGCACCTACGACATCGTGCGCCGCGCCAACGAGGCCGCCGAGGCGCTCATTGCACCGGGCGTGCGCATGTGTGACCTGGACCGCGCCGCACGCGACGTGATTGAGGATGCGGGCTATGGGCAGTACTTTACGCATCGCCTGGGCCACTCGATTGGCCTGCAGGACCACGAGCCGGGAGACGTCTCGCTCGTCAACGAACAGGTCGTAGAGCCAGGCATGACCTTCTCCATCGAACCGGGCATCTACCTCCCCGGCCACACCGGCGTCCGTATCGAGGATCTTGCCCTGGTGACCGAGAACGGCGTCGAGATCCTCAACGCCTACCCCCACGATCCGCTCCGCCTAGACTAGGCAATGCGGCAAAGGGACAACCCCTTTGCCGCATCCTGCCAAGGCTTCGCCACAAAAACGGCCTATCTACTACGTTTAAACCGCACGGGTCGACCATAACCGACTTTTCGCAAAATCCGCAAGCCATCTATCTGCGGTTTTGATTTCGCGATGTTCCGTGTGCTCGAGGGTAGTCGGTCAGACGTAGTAGATAGGCCCATTTCGTGGCGAGCGAGTCAACTCGGGGCACAGGGCAGCCAAAAAGCCCCGTCCCAAATTGACTGCTTTTGAGTTGCGGTGATATACGGACCGTTTGAGGCTTCTGGCTTGTAAAACAGTCCGTATTTCACCGCAACTGATGAGGGGATGGGTTAGCGCAACAGGCCTGCTACTTCGCCGGCTAGGGTGATGGTGCCGGCGGCTACGAAGGGCTCGCCTGCGGCATCGAAGGCCGCGAGGGCCTCGGACACGCTCGGGTATACGCCCACGAGCTTATCGGCATCAACGAGGGCAGCGAGCTCCTCTGCCGGCAGGGCACGGTCGGAATCGGTCTGGGTTACGACCACGTGCGGGAACGCCGGAACCAGCACATCGACAATGCCCGCCACGTCCTTATCGGCCAGCGCGGCACACAGCAGCGTGGGGCGATTCTCAACGCACGGATCGATCTCGTCCAGCGCGCTCACAAAGTTCTCGCAGCTCTGAGGGTTATGGCAGGCGTCGATCAGCTTGAGCGGATCGGTTCCCAGCACATCAAATCGACCCGGCGTGGGGCAGCCCATAAGCGACGCATCGAGCTTGTCATGGTCGAGCTCGCGACCCAGATAGCCCTCGCACAGCATAATCGCGCACGCGGCATTCTGCGGCTGATAGGCCGGCTTGACCATGCTCGATGTATAGATCGCGCGCGGCGTAGTGCAGCTAAACTCAACCGTGTCGCCCACGTGCTCCGGCACCTTGGTCGTGGCATGGTTCACCACGAGCGGTACTACGCCGCACTCGCGACAACGGGCATCCATCACGCGCTGAACACTCGCCTCGTGCGTGCCCTCGCCCAGCACAACCAGGCGTCCGGGCTTAATGACCGCAGCCTTCTCCCCCGCAATGGCCTCGAGCGTGTCGCCCAAAATACGTGTGTGATCGAGCCCAATGCCCGTAATGGCAACGGCGACGGGATCGGTCGCACTCGTAGCATCCCAGCGTCCGCCCATGCCGACCTCAAGCACGGCCACGTCCACGCAAGCCTCGGCAAACACCACCAGTGCAGCAGCCGTCAGCAAGTCAAACGGCGTGATGGTATAGGTGCGCTCCCCCGCCGCCACACGGCGCGCATTCACGCGATGTCCCGCCTCAACAGCTGCCGAAACGCCACGAGCAAAGGCCTCGTCGCTCACGACGCGTCCATCGACCTCCATGCGCTCGGGATAGCGCACCAGCTGCGGCGACGTATACAGCGCGGTCTTGAGCCCCTCACCACGAAGAATGGCAGCCGAAAAACGCGTAGTCGAAGTCTTGCCATTGGTACCAGCAACCTGAATGCAATCAAAGTACTCGTCCGGACGCCCCAACTCATCAAGCATATCGACAACCGTCTCAAGCAGAGGCCCAGCATCCCCAGAAATCCGCCCCGTATCAGCAGCCAGCCCAACAGCCTCACCAAACGAAAGCAACTCAAACGAGAAAGGAACGACATACGACCCAGAACGCTTAGCCATAACCCAAAGTCTCCAATAACAGAAAAAGAGGCCCATCAAAAAGAATGAGCCCCTCACGTTGACAATATCAGCCTTTACCCGCTTGCAGCGAGATCAAGGCCACAACCCAGTGGCCCTAACACGCCAGATGCAAACAACCACGTAAACGAACTAGGAGCGGCCCGATGCTTTGCTCGCCGCAAGTTCCGCACGCAAAGGGCAGCACTTAATGTGCTGCCCGTCTTGCGCAGGACTGTCCGCAGCGGAGAGCAAAGCATCGGGACGCGCCCCCAAGTTAGGCCTACGAGAAGTCTGCAACCTGAGCAGTCAGCGCCGCAAGGATCTCCTTGAGCTCAGCTGCACGGTTCCTCTTCTTCTGGACCACCGCGGGCGCGGCCTTGGCCACAAAGCCCTCGTTGGCAAGCGTCTTCTCGCAGCCGGCGAGCTCCTTCTGAGCCGCGGCAATCTCCTTCTCCAGGCGTGCCTTCTCGGCCGAAAGGTCGACCTTGCCCTCGAGCACCACAAAGACCTCGACGCCGCTATCGACCACGGCAATGCTCGCGGCCGGCTTCTCGACGTCGGTACCCATGACCAGCGAGGAAGTGTTGGCCAGCGGCTCAATCGTGGAGCGCAGGCTCTCAAGCTTCTCGATGTCCTCGGCACCGGCGCGCACGACCACGTCGAGCTCGGCCTTGGGGCTCAAGCGATAACGCGAACGCGTGGCGCGGGCGGCGGAAACGACGGTGCGGCACAGCTCAAACGCGCGCTCGGCGTCCTCGTCAACATACTTGGCGTAGTCGGCGGGCTCCGGCCACTTGGCGATCATGAGCGCCTCGGCACGGTCAACGTTGCCCTCGGCGTCCAGGTCGAGCACGCTCGCCGGCATGTTGTCCCAGATCTCCTCGGTGACAAACGGCATAAGCGGGTGCATCAGGCGAATGGAGGTGTCGAGCACAAAGATCAGGTTGCGCTGAGCCTGCAGACGGCCCTCGCCCTTCAGACGGGCCTTGGTGACCTCGACGTACCAGTCGCAGACCTCGTTCCAGAAGAACTGCTGCACGCCGCGGGCCATGTCGCCAAAGGTGTAGTTCTCGATGCCCTCGGTGACCATCTTCACAGCCTTGGCCAGGCGGCTGAACATCCAAGCGTCAGCCGGCGTCTCCACGACGGGCTCGCCGGGCGTGTAGCCCTCCATGTTCATAAGCAGGAAGCGGCTTGCGTTCCAGATCTTAGTCACAAACGACTTGGCCTGCTCGGTGCGCGGGCTATCGATAAGCTTCTTGGTTTTCTTATCGATGTTCGCGTCGAACTTGACGTCCTGGTTGTTGGTGCACAGCGTCAGCAGGTTGTAGCGCATAGCGTCGGCACCGTACATACCGATGAGGTCCATGGGGTCAACGCCGTTGCCCTTGGACTTGGACATGCGGCTGCCGTCCTTGGCCAGAATCGTCGGGTAGATGACGACGTCCTTAAACGGCACCTCGTCCAGGAAGTACAGCGAGCTCATGACCATGCGGGCAACCCACAGCGCGATGATGTCGCGCGCGGTGACGAGCGCCGTCGTGGGGTGATGGCCCTCGAGCAGCTCCGGCTTATGCGGCCAGCCCTGCGTGGCGAAGGTCCACAGCTGCGAGCTGAACCAGGTGTCCAGCACGTTCTCGTCCTGATGCACGTGATGACCGCCGCACTTGGGGCACACATCGGTGTCCTCGGTAAGGGCGTCCTCCCAGCCGCAGTCCTCGCAGTAGAACACGGGAATGCGGTGGCCCCACCACAGCTGGCGGCTGATACACCAGTCCTTGAGGTTCTCCATCCAGGTGGTGTAGGTCTGCGTCCAGCGCGCGGGGTGGAAGGTGACCTTGCCAGAGTTGACGGCGTCGAGCGCCGGCCCCTTGAGCTTATCGACGGCGACGAACCACTGCTCGGACAGCCACGGCTCCAGTGCGGCGTCGCAACGGTAGCAGTGCATGACGGAGTGATCGAGGTCCTCAACGTGATCGAGCAGGTCGTGCTCCTCGAACCACTTGATGACGGCTTCGCGGCACTCGTCGCGGTTCATGCCCGTGAACTCGCCGTAGCCCTCGACGACCACCGCGTGCTCGTCGAAGATATTGATCTGCGGAAGGTCGTGGGCCTGACCCATGGCGTAATCGTTGGGGTCGTGGGCCGGAGTAACCTTAACGAAGCCGGAACCGAAGTTGGCGTCGACATGCCAATCCTCAAAGATGGGAATCTCGCGATCGACGATGGGGAGCTTGACGGTCTTACCCACGAAGGCGGCCTTCTCGGGATCCTTCGGGGAAACGGCGACGCCCGTGTCGCCGAGCAGGGTCTCGGGGCGCGTGGTGGCGACGACGATGTAGTCCTGGCCGTTGACCGGCTCGGTCAGCGGGTAGCGAAGGTGCCACAGATGGCCCTTCTCGTCCTTGTACTCGGCCTCGTCGTCCGAGATGGCGGTGGTGCAGTTGGGGCACCAGTTGACGATGCGCTTGCCGCGGTAGATCAGACCGTCGTGGTACCAGTCGCAGAAGACCTTGCGCACGGCCTGCGCGTAGTCCTCGTCCATGGTAAAGCGCTCGTTATCGAAGTCAACGGAGCAGCCCATACGCTTGATCTGCTCGACGATGATGCCGCCGTACTCGTGGGTCCAATCCCAGCAAGCGTCGACAAACTTGTCGCGACCGATCTCCAGGCGGCTAATGCCCTCGCTCTTGAGTTTCTTGTCGACCTTGGTCTGCGTAGCGATACCGGCGTGATCGGTGCCCAGCACCCAGCGCGTGGACTTGCCGCGCATGCGGGCCATGCGGATGATGGCGTCCTGGATGGAGTCGTCGGTGGCGTGGCCCATGTGGAGCTTGCCGGTCACGTTGGGAGGCGGAATGGTGACGGTGCAGTCGCCCACGCCCTCGCGGCGCTTGTAGTAGCCGCCGTCGAGCCACTTCTGCAGGATCGCCGGCTCGTTGGTCGACGGATCGTAGTTCTTGGGCATTTCTTCCATATATCTCTCCCTGTCCCGCCGGCGTGTCCGCCTGCTTGGTTTTCGCTCGGTCAGGTCCTGGCTCGCACGAAGAGCACATTAAGTGCTCTTCGGCTCGTGCGGAATCTACGAAAACCAAGCAGGCGGACACGCCTTAGGTATCGATTACTTCAGTCTGTAATGACTTCGCTGAGGCTTAAACAAACACACAGAATAACACAGGTAGTTGGGGTTATTGCGTATATATAAAATAGCCTCCGACCGCGGGTGGTCAGAGGCTATTTGCAGGCACGTTTTAGGCTGGTTTAACCGTAGATACGCTGGGGTTGTTCTTCGCCCTTTACGGAGGCTTCGGTCACGATGACCTTGGCGACACCCTCCTCGCTGGGCAGGTCGAACATCGTCTGCTGCAGCACGTCCTCGCAGATGGAACGCAGGCCGCGGGCGCCGGTCTTGCGGGCGAGCGCCATACGGGCGATCTCGTGCAGGGCGGCGTCCTCAAACTCAAGCTCAACGTCCTCGAGCTGGAACATCTTGCGGTACTGACGCACCACGGCGTTCTTGGGCTCGGTCAGGATCGACACCAGGTCGTCCTCGTCGAGCGCCTGCGTCTGGGTGACGACGGGCGTACGTCCCACAAACTCGGGAATCATGCCAAAGGCGTTGAGGTCCTGCGGGAGCACCTGGCGCAGCAGGTCGTTCTCGTCGACCGAGGTGGGGCCGGCGATCTCGGAGTTAAAGCCCACGCCCTTGTTGCCCACGCGGTCGGCGATGATCTTGTCCAGACCCACAAAGGCACCGCCGCAGATGAACAGGATGTTGGTCGTGTCAATCTGCAGCAGCTCCTGCTGGGGATGCTTGCGGCCGCCGGTGGGCGGAACGCTTGCCACCGTGCCCTCAAGAATCTTAAGCAGCGCCTGCTGAACGCCCTCGCCCGAGACATCGCGGGTAATGGAGAGGTTCTCGGCTTTGCGGGCAATCTTGTCGATCTCGTCCACGTAGATAATGCCGACCTGCGCGCGCTCAATATCGCCATCGGCGGCATTGATGAGCTTGAGCAGGATGTTCTCCACATCCTCGCCCACGTAACCGGCCTCGGTGAGCGCGGTGGCGTCGGCGATGGCAAACGGCACCTCGAGGATACGTGCGAGCGTCTGGGCGAGCAGCGTCTTACCGGTACCGGTGGGACCGAGCAGCAAAATGTTGGACTTGGCGAGCTCCACCTCGTCCATATCATCATCGAGCTGCGAGTCCAAACCGTCGTCAAAGGCCGAAAGCGCAGCGCCGCCCTCAATCACGCGGCGATAGTGGTTGTACACGGCCACCGACATGGCGCGCTTGGCGTCCTCCTGACCCATAACATAGGCCGAAAGCTCGTCATAGATCTCGTGCGGCGTCGGCACGTGCGTGATGACCTGGCGATCGTCCTCGAGCTCAAAACCCTCGGTCTCGGGGTTAACGGCGGGCTGGGATGCAGCCTGGCCGTGGTCGTTGAGGAAGCCTGGCAGTTTGCCGTTGCGGGCGGCGTCCATAAAGTCCGAAGCCAGCGACTCCTCCAAAATCTCGGAGCAGGCGGCAACGCACTCGTCGCAGATAAAGATGTTGGTCGGACCCTTTACAAGGCGGCGAACCTGCCCCTGCTCTTTTCCGCAGAAGGAGCAGCGGATGGGGTTGCCGTTCTCGTCAAAGTTGTCCTGCATGTTACCGGCCATCCTAGGCGTCCTTCGCGGCGAGGTCGCGCGAGGTGACGATACGGTCGATCAGGCCGTAGTCGAGGGCCTCGGCAGCGGTCAGGTAGTTGTCGCGCTCGGTGTCGGCCTGAACCTTCTCGATGGGCTGGCCCGAGGCGTCGGACAGGATCTGGTTGAGCTCGCGGCGAGTCTTCTTGATCTCCTCGGCCACGATCTCGATCTCGGTCTGCTGACCCTGGGCACCGCCGCTGGGCTGGTGAATCATGACCTTGGAGTGCGGCAGGCAGAAACGCTTGCCCTTGGCGCCGGCCGAAAGCAGCACGGCGGCCATGGACGCGGCCATACCGACGCAGATGGTGGAGACCTGCGGCTTAATGAAGTTCATGGTGTCAAGAATCGCCAGGCCGGAGTAGACCTCGCCACCGGGCGAATTGATGTAGAGCGAGATATCCTTCTCGGCATCCTGGCTCTCAAGATGCAGCAGCTGGGCAACGACCAGGTTGGCGCTGACGGAGTTGATCTCCTCGCCTAAGAAGATGATGCGGTCGTTGAGCAGGCGCGAATAGATATCGTAGCTGCGCTCGCCGCGCGGCGTCTGCTCGATAACGTATGGCACGAGGGCGGAATCGAACTTGGCGATCATACGCATCTCCATTTCTCTCTTGCGGACCAAATTGGTTCTAGATAAACGTACGGTGCCCGCATGCTATGCATTGGCTGGCACCGTACGAAGCAACCGGATAACCGGTGTATAACTTTACCCCATCACGGGCGCACGCATGCGCTCGCGGGCAAGGTGGCGAGAATTACTCGGCGTCCTTGGCGGTCTCGTCGACCTCGGTCACCTTGGCGTTCTCGACCAGGTGGTCGACGGCCTTGGAGCGACGGATGGACTCGCGGACAGCAGGCATGCGGCCATCGGCGATGAACTCAGCCTTGGAAGCCTCGACGTCCTTGACGCCAGCCTTCTCGAACTCGGCGTTGATGTCGTCCTCGGTGACCTCAATCTTGAGCTCACGGGCAAGGGCGTCCAGAGCCAGGGACTCGCGGGCGACGTCGTTGGCCTGCTTGTGCAGGTCGCCGATGAACTGCTCCATGGTCAGACCGGAAGCGGGCAGCCAGGTGTCCAGCGTCATGCCGCGGGCAGCGAGGTTGGACAGGAAGTTCTGGCCAAGCTCCTCAAAGACGGACTGCTCGTAGTCGGCATCCATCTCGTCGAGCTGCAGGCGCTCGGCGAGAGCGGAGACGCAACGGTTCTCCTTCTCGGCCGGCAGGCGGGAAGCCTTGTCCTGCTCGATCTCGATCTTGATGGCGTCGCGCATAGCGTCGATGCTGTCGAAGCCAAAGTCGGACTTGACGAGCTCGTCGGTGAGCTCGGGGGTGTTGCGGACCTTGATGCCCTTGACGGTGACCTCGACGGTGTGGGTCTCGGCCTCCTCGCCCTCCTCGACCTCGTCGGTCCAGGTGACGGTCTTGACGTCGTCAACGTTAGCGCCGATCAGGGCCTCGTTGAACTCCTTGGGGTTGCTGTCGCTACCGGCGATGAGCATGCGGCCCTCGGCGGCAAAGTTGTCGGCGTTCTCGACGGCCTTGAGATCGACGGTGACGTAGTCCTCGGCCTCGACGGCGCGACCCTCGACGTCCTCGAAGGTGGCACGGTAGTTGAGGAGCATCTCGACCTGGTTGTTGATCTCGGACTCGGTGACCTCCGCAGGGGGCATCTCGATCTCGACAGCGTCGAAGGAGGAGAGCTCGGCAGCAGGACGCAGGGAGAACTCGACGGTGTAGGTGTAGTCCTCGTGATCCTTGGCGAGGTCGAGCTCCTTGTAGTCACCGTTCTTGGTGGGGACGATGTCCAGCTCGTTGAGGACGGCGGGCTCGTTGGCGGCGATCAGGTCGTTGGTGGCCTGAGCGAGGGTAGCCTCGGCGCCAAGTGCGGAGTCGATGACCGGACGGGGAGCCTTGCCGGCGCGGAAGCCCGGGAAGCGGTACTTCTTGGCGGTATCCTTGTAGGCCTTCTTAATCGCGGCGTCGACGTCGGCGGCCGGGATGGTGACCGTAGCGGTGAGCTTGGCGTCCTTGACGTCAGAAGCGGTGATGTTCAACACGTTCCTCCTCATACTGCCCAGCTTATCTGAGGTGCTGGTACCTTTATGCAACAAAGTGTCGCGACGGCCAAGGCCGACGCTGGTGCGTTGGTGCGGGCGAAAGGACTCGAACCTTCACGGGAATCCCACCAGAACCTAAATCTGGCGCGTCTACCAATTCCGCCACGCCCGCATGAGCGCACAGACTAGGAATGATAGCAGATACGAACGGCAAGCGCACGCACACGTTTTACAGGCTCACGACCTCACCACGAGTGCAAGCCAATAGAGCACGCCACCCCATCTCATAAGTTGCGGTGGAATAGGGACTGTTTGGGGCTCCAGTCCTCCAAAACAGTCCCTATTCCACCGCAACTTCGGTAGGACTCGGCAGCCTGGCGATGCTGGCCATGCGCCGGAAAGCGTGTCCCGGTTTGGGGCCTCGGAATGGGATGCAATTTCCGCTATAGCCATCAACCGGAAACTGCAACCCGTTTTGAGCCCCTATTCCGGGATGCACTTTCCGCCAAGGCCCTCAAACGGAAACTGCAGCCCACAATTCAGTTGAAAAGTGGGCTGCAGTTTCCCCGGGCTAGGCAATGAGCGGGTACAGCGCCTCCTCGCCTACTCCCCTAGCAGGGCCTTCTCGGGCGTGATCGGCAGCGAGCGAACCTGGTGGCCGGTGGCGTGCGCCACGGCCGAGGCCACGGCGGCGAGCGGCGTGTTAATGACGACCTCGCCGATCGACTTGGCGCCAAACGGGCCCGTCGGCTCATAGCTCGGCTCAAAGGCCACGCGAATGCTGCCGATATCCAGGCGCGTGGGCAGCTTGTAGCTCATAAAGTTGCCGGTGCGCAGGCGACCGCGGTCGTCATGCTCGACAATCTCGTAGAGCGCGTGGCCGATACCCTGGGCAATGCCGCCCTCGGCCTGGACGCGCGCGAGCGCCTCGTTAATCACGGTGCCGCAGTCGACGGCCGCCGCATAGTCCACCACAGTCACCTTGCCGGTGGCCTTGTCGACCTCGACCTCGGCAATACCGGCCATAAACGGCGGGGGCGAAACGGGCAGGCAGGCAGAGGCATGCGAGGTCAGTGCGTCGCCGCCAGCGATGTTCTTGACGCACAGGTTGGCAAAGTCGCGCAGTGTGAGGTAGCGGTTCTGCTCGCGCGCGGCACGCTCGTCGGACAGACGCACGTACTGGCCATCAAAGACCACGTCGGCGGCGTCCACGTCCCACATCTGGGCGGCCTTGGCGCAAATCTTCTCACGCAGCTCGGTCGCTGCGTTTTTGGCGGCAAGGCCCGTCACGTACGTGCCCGAGCTCGCGTACGAGCCGGCGTCGAACGGCGACACGTCGGTATCCACACCGCGCACCACAATGAGCGAGCTCTCCACGCCCAGCTCCTCGGCGGCAATCTGCGCCAGGATCGTGTCGACGCCCATACCGTTATCGGTGGCGCCGGTGCCGATGGTAATGAAGCCATCCTCTTCCAGGCGCATGTCGATGCCGGCGATATCCACGTTGGAGATGCCCGAGCCCTGCATGGTAAGCGCGCAGCCCAGGGCGCGCACGCGGTCGCCCAGGTCCACGGCCAGCGGCTTGTCGCGCCAGCCGATCATGTCCATCGCGCGCAGCAGGCAGCGGTCGAGCGCGCAGGCGTTGAGCTTCTCGTTGTAGTACTGCGGCATGATCTCGCCCTCGCGCACGATGTTCTTAAGGCGCAGGTCGGCGGGGTCCATGTGCAGCATGTCGGCGAGCTCGTTGACAGCGCTCTCCACGGCAAACTGGCCCTGGGTGGCACCGTAACCGCGATACGCGCCGCCGCGGTTGGTATTGGTGTAGACGGCGTCCCAGCTAAAGCGGCTCGCCTTCACGTGGTTGTAGATGGGCAGGCTCTTGTGGCCCGAGAGGCCGATCGTCGTGGTGGCATGCTCGCCATAGGCCCCGGCGTTGGACAGCGTATGCAGATCGATGGCCGTGATGGTGCCGTCGTTCATGGCGCCCAGCTTAACGGTCATCTGCATCTGGTGGCGCGAGTTGCCCGCGGTGATGGTCTCCTCGCGGGTATAGCAGCAGTAGCTCGGACGGCCGGTCTGCTGGGTGACGAACGCCACGAAGATCTCGCAGCAGCCCGTCTGCTTGGAGCCAAAGCCGCCGCCGATGCGCGGCTTAATGACCTGCACCTGCGACTGCGGGATATCGAGCGACTGAGCGACCATGCGGCGCACGTGGAAGGGCACCTGCGTAGAGGTGGTCACCGAAATGCGGCCGAACGCGTCGGTGGTCGCGAAGGCACGGAAGGTCTCCATCGGCGCGGTCTGGGTTGCCTGGCTGGTGTAGGTGCGGGTGAAGACGATGTCGCTCTGGGCGAAGGCCTCGTCCAAGTCGCCAAAATCGCTGGTACCGCTGCATACCAGGTTACGCGGAACATCGCCGCCCTGCGGGAACATAAAGGTCACGTCGCCCTCGGGGTGGACCACGATGTCGTTATCGAGCGCCTTGGTAAAGTCGAGCAGGGGCTCGAGTACCTCGTAGTCGACCTTGATGAGCTTGAGCGCCTTGTCGGCAGCCTCCTCGGTCTCGGCGGCGACGATCGCCACCTCCTCGTTTTGGTAACGGACGAGGTTCTCGAGAATCAAGCGGTCGTAAGGACTCGGCTGCGGATAGCTCTGGCCGGCGATGGTAAAGCGGCGCTGGGGCACGTCCTCGTAGGTGTAGACGCCCACCACACCGGGCACCTTCAGGGCGCGCGACGTATCGATGGAGCGGATCTTGGCGCGGGCATACGGGCTGCGCTTGAGTTTGACGATGAGTGCGCCGGCGGGTACCAGGTCGCCCGTGTAGACGGGACGACCCTCGAGCAGTGCCTTCGAGTCCTTCTTGGGCTGCTTGTGGGTAATCTGCTTGTACGCGACACCGTCGGAGCTCGTGTCGTTGACGGGCAGCTCGGGCATCTCGAAGCCCACCTTCACGCCGGACTCGTTGAGAAAGCGGACGATGGCGCGCAGCTGACTCTCGTAGCCGCTGCAACGGCAGAGGTTGCCGGCAAGCTGGCGCGACAGCTCCTCGCGCGTGGCGACGAGGTTCGGGTCCTCCTTGGCGGCGCGGGCAAGCGCCAGCACGTTCATGATGAGGCCGGGGGCGCAAAAACCGCACTGCTCGGCGCCTTCGGCAGCCATCGCACGGGCCAACGCCTCAGACTCGGCTTTGAGGCCCTCGAGCGTGGTGATGGTGTGGCCCTCGACGCGAGCGGCGGGAACCGAGCAGCTCAGCACCGGGTCGCCGTCGAGCCACACCGTGCACAGGCCGCAGTTGGTGGTCTCACAGGCGCAGCGCACCGACGCACAACCCTGCTCGCGCAACAGTGCAAAGAGCATGGTGTCGGGGGCAATCTGAACCTTGACCTTACGGCCGTTGAGCGTAAAGGAAAGATCGATGAGTTTGGCAGCCATTAGCGCACCTCGCTAGAATCGACGCCGGGCACGCGGCGGCAGGAATACTCGTCCGTGGCAAACTTGGGGACCTGCACGCCCTCGAGCTCGCGGGCAAGCGCGGCCGAAAGCTCGATGCCGGCGGCGCGACGCACAGCCTGAATCGCCAACGGAGCCGAGATGCGGCGGCGATAGTCAGCCGAGCCCCACATGTTGGTGCCGTAGCTCAGTGTGCGTACGGACGCGGCCAGGGCACGCAGCTCGTCCTCGGAAGGCCGCTCGTTCACCAGGCCGCATGCCTCGCCCTGCAGCAGGGTCGCGCGCAGCGGGCGGGCACCCACGGTGACGTGCCAGCTGTTGTCCCACCAGGCAGCGGTGACGTTTAAGGAGGGGAAGTCGGTCGCGGCCTTGCGCACGGCCTCATAGCTTGCGCGGTAATCGTGCTTGACGACCACGACATGCTCGATAACGTCGCGCACGTAACCCATGTCGACAAACTCGGCGAGCGGCACGCGGCCGGCGCCCGTCAGCTCAACATACGAATCGAGCGCCAGGAACGCCGAGAGAACGTCCGAGAAGCCAAAGCGGCCGTAGATGCTGCCGCCCACCGTGGCGGTATTGCGCAGCTGCACGCCCACGATGTCGTGGACGGCGAACTCAAAGACATTGTTGACAAGCGCGTTGAGCCCGGCATGACGCTCGAGCTGGCGCAGGGTGCACATGGCACCGATGCGAAACTCGGTCTCGGTCTCCTCGATCTGATCGAGTCCGCAGGCCGAAAGGTCAATCGCCGTCGCCACGCGACGCGAACCCAGACGCATCCAGATGCCGCCGCCCACAATCTTGTTGTTGCGGTTCTTCTGCAAGAGCTCATAGGCTTCGGCCGCGTTTCCAACACGGACGTAGGTACCGAACTTGAGCACGTTCTCCCCCATCTCTTCACTTGTCCAGTACTTTTAAGTGTACCAAACGAGGAGCCGCACACCGTTTTAGGACAAAATCCACCCACCCATCCATAACTTGCGGTGATATACGGACTGATTAGCCGTTCTGGGACGCTAAACAGTCCGTATATCACCGCAAGTTATGAGGAGTCCTCCGGGATAGAAAAGGCTCCCAGCCGGAATGGCTGGGAGCCTCATCACAGGCTATGTCGAGCGAAGATTTAGCAGACGCCCTGGGCGAGCATGGCATCGGCAACCTTCAGGAAGCCGGCGATGTTGGCGCCCATGACGAAGTTGCCCTCCTCGCCGTACTTCTTGGCAGTGTCGTCCACGTTGTGGAACATACCGCGCATGAGCTGCTCGAGCTTGCCGTCGACCTCCTCGAAGGTCCAGGACAGGTGCTCGGCGTTCTGGCTCATCTCCAGGCCGGACACGAGCACGCCACCGGCGTTGGCAGCCTTACCAGGCATAAAGGCAACGCCGTTCTCCTGGAAGTAGGTCGTGGCCTCGATGGTCGTGGGCATGTTCGCGCCCTCGCCGACCACCTTGCAGCCGTTGGCGACGAGCGCCTGGGCATCTTCGAGCAGCAGCGTGTTCTCGCGAGCGCAGGGCAGCGCGATGTCGCAGGGCAGCTGCCAAACGCCACGGCCGTCGCCCTCGTGCCACACGGCGTTGGGCTTCTCGTCAACGTACATGGCGAGCGTAACGCCCTTGTCGTGGCCGGAGCGCTTCTTGTTGTAGATGTGCTCGAGCACGGTGTAGTCGATGCCGTCGGGATCCTCGACCCAGCCGTGGGTGTCGGAGCAGGCGAGCACCTTGCCGCCGAGCTGGGAAACCTTCTGGACGGCGTAGATGGCGACGTTGCCGGAGCCGTGCACGACGACGTTCTTGCCCTCGAAGGAGTCACCGCGGCTCTTGAGGTACTCGTCCACAAAGTAGGCCAGACCGTAGCCTGTGGCCTCGGTACGGGCGAGCGAGCCGCCAAAGGAGAGGCCCTTGCCGGTGAGGACGCCGGTCCACTCGTTGGTCAGGCGCTTGTACTGACCGAACAGGTAGGCAACCTCGCGGCCGCCAACGCCCAGGTCGCCGGCGGGAACGTCGGTGTTGGGGCCGATGTGGCGATAGAGCTCGGTCATGAAGGACTGGCAGAAGTGCATGATCTCGTTGTTGGACTTGCCCTTGGGGTCAAAGTCGGAGCCGCCCTTGCCGCCGCCCATGGGAAGGGTGGTCAGGCTGTTCTTGAGGATCTGCTCCAGACCCAGGAACTTGAGCATGCCCAGGGTGACCGTCGGGTTAAAGCGCAGGCCGCCCTTGTAGGGCCCAATGGCAGAGTTGAACTCGACGCGGTAACCGCGGTTGACCTGGACCTTACCCTGGTCGTCGACCCAGGGAACACGGAACATAACGATGCGCTCGGGCTCGACGAGGCGCTCGAGCAGTGCGGCCTCCTCGTACTCGGGATGGGCGTCGAGCGCCGGCTGGATGGTGCCGAGGATCTCGGTCGCGGCCTGGATGAACTCAGGCTGCTCGGGATAGCGGGCCTTGAGCTCGTCGAGAACTTTCTGCGTGTAGCTCATGCTTCCTCCAATTGATGGAAAAGAAAAGTGTCGTTCGAGGCGCCCCATGCGCCGCGAGCTTTATCGAGTATGGATAATATCGCACTGTTGCAGCAAAGTTTCGCATAAGCCGACGAGCAGATGTTTCGTTTTGATTACGATGCAGGTAGAAGCGTTTTTGAGTGCCCAACGCGCAAATCGCGTGTTTCGAAGCTGTTTCGTCCACATGTTCCAAACCACCACATTGGGCACCTTTGTGGTGGTGTTGGTGGTTAGAGGACGAGCTGATGGTAGTCGGCAGGGGTTATGCGGCCCTCAGTGGCGGCGCGGAAGGCGGCGAGCGCATCGCCCGAGAACGGCATGGCCCAGCACAGGCCGCAACCTGCGGTAATGGAGCCGGGCAGCGGCATGATGCGCCCGGGCACACCGGCGGCAAGGCACAGCTGCTCGCATTCCATCACATCGAAGGTGCTGTCGAACGAAACGATAATCTTGCGCTCGTGGTCGAGGGCATCACCGGACGGGCCTTCGCGATGTGCCTCGCGATACGCCGCGGCGGCCGCTTCCTCTTCCGCAGTATGTCCACAGCCACCGCAGCCGCAGGTACAGGGCTCGGAACCATCGCAAGTGCAAGGCTCTCCCGTGTCGGGACAAATATCGTGAGACATGGCAACTCCAATCGTCTAGGCGAGTAACTCGGCCGCCGCAAACTCCTCGGGCGTATTGACGTTTTCGAAGCAGAGCGTCGAGCCCGCGGCCTTAACGATCTGCGGCTCATCCATATAACCGGCCTGAACGCGATTGATCAGGCAGCGAATGCGCTGTCGGTCGCAGGAGAGCAGCTCTTGGGCAACCGGCGCACACGCGTCACGGCGCCAGACGGCGCAAAGCGGCTCAATTCCCCGCTCCTCGCGCGGCACGCACACGTCGAGCGCCTCGGCCTCAACACAGCCAGCAAGGGCACCGATTAGCTCCGAAGAGACAAACGGCATATCACAGGCGACGATAGCAACGAGAGGCAGCCGGGCCGCAGTCAGCGAACTCGCGATGCCGCGCATGGCGCCCGCCGGCCCTTCTAGGTCCGCCACCACACGCGGCACCAAGCCGCCAAACGCGCACTCCTCAAGAAAGGCAAGCTCGCTGGGACGCGACGTCGTCACGACCAACTCGCCGGCAACTGGCGCCAGCCGACCCAGCACGCGTTCGATGAGCGGCTCGCCGCAAAACGCCATGCGAGCCTTATCGCAGCCCATGCGCGAGGACATCCCGCCCGCTTGAACGACGCAAGAAAGATCGGCCCGTCTTACGGTAGTCATACGGCAAACCACCCCCATCGGCATGCTCAAAACCCGGCACGCGAAGCCAAATACCGTCGCCGATAAAGCGGGCGGTACGGCAAACCTGTGCAAAAACAAAACAGCGCCTTTGCGGCACGCAGCAAGACCGCGAGCACAAAAGCGCTGGTAGCGTATGGCGGGAACGTATGTGAATCGAACACATCCAAGACGTTTTGCACGCCTCGCAACGGTTTTGAGGACCGCGGAGCCCACCGGAGCCCATCCGTTCCCAAGTGCGCCGGTATTTTACCAAACCGAGCAGCCAATCTAGCGCAGGGAGCGCAGGCCGCCGGCATCCTTGTCGAGCACCGTAAAGCGCACGGCATCCAGGTGCTCCAAGATGCTGATGGCACGTTTGCGCGACACACCCAGCGCCTCGCGCAGCACGCTCGTGGTGGCAGCACCGCCGGCTTCGGCGATGGCGGCGGCGACGAGCTCGCGCGCGTGAGCCTCAGCGGCAGCGGACAGGGCAACGTCGCGCTCGACCTTGACGATCGAGCGGTTGAGCGAAAGCTCGCGCAGGGCACGCGTCATGATGTCGCGATCGAGCTGAAGCTGCTCGCCCACCTCGGGCAACGTCGGCGTATCGAGTCCGGCCTCGTCCAGCAAGGCAACGATGCGCCCGCAGACCTCGCGCACCACACGCGCCGCGGCGGCTGCGGAATGCGGGTCGAACACCTCGGCCCCCTCGGAGGCGCACACGCCACGCGAGCAGCCCTCGGCAATCAGAGCCGCGGCAACGCCTTCATCTGCGGCAGGCCACGCAGCATGGGCAACGGCGCCGGGCGTAAAGCCCGTCTCCTTGGGAGCTGCCGCGTGCATGGCTGACAGGGTCGCCGCCAGGGCATCCATAGCGGCGTCGAGCGCGGAAGAATCTGCATACAGCGAGCCATCCGAGCCAGCCAGCGCGCAAGCAGCGCCCTGCGCCACCAACCCACGCAGTGCGACATCGGCCTCGCCGACACCAAGATCCAAAGCCTCGGCAACATCAACCGCCGTAACCGGCAGCGTCTGCAGCGCCAGCCAAGCGCCCACACCGCCCGCGATATCGCCGGACTCGATCGCCGCATACAGCGCACGCTCTCCTTCGGCAAGCTCGCGCGAGCGACGGCAGCGCGAAAGCAGCACACGCCCGCCGCCAATAAGCATAACGGGCGAATACGACAGCACCACGGCATGGTCTCCGGCTCGCAGCGGCAGCGGCTCCTCCAAGCGCACCTGTACGGTACGGGTCTCGCCCACCGCCATGGGGGCCTCGCCCTCCAAAAGCATGATGCGGCCGCCGACCTCGGCCGTACCCGCCATCACGTGCACACGTGCACCCGACTCGAGCACGCGCGGCTTGGCTCCCTCGCGACCCAAATACGTAAACGCCATCATAAAGCGCAGCGTCTGGCCAAAGCGACCCGCCACACTGAGCATCTCACCGCGATCGAGCGCGGCGACGCCGTCACCAACCAGGTTGAGCGCCACACGCTGACCGGGAAGCGCCTGCTGCGTGTCGCCATGCACTTGGATCCCGCGTACGCGGCAGGCCGTGCGCGACGGCAGCGCGACGAGCTCATCGCCCACCGCAACCGGCGCATCGTGCAGTGTCCCTGTCACGACGGTGCCGGCGCCCTTGATCGTAAAGCAGCGGTCAATCGGCAAGCGCGGCGCAGCATCGGTGCGCTCGGCACGGTCGCGGCAGGAATCCCAGCAGGCACCGACCTGATCGTCAAGCGCGGCCAGCAGCGCGTCAATCCCCTCGCCGGTCTTGGACGACACGGGGACCATCGGCGCGCCCGCAAACACGGTACCCGACAAAAAGTCATCGACATCGAGCTCGGCAAGCTCGGTCATCTCGGCGTCGGCCAGGTCGCACATCGTCAACGCGACCACCATATGCGTAACGCCCAGCAGCTCCAGCACATGCACGTGCTCGCGGGTCTGCGGCATCACGCCCTCGACAGCCGAAACCACCAGCACCGCCACGTCGATGCCCGTGGCGCCCTGCACCATGGCGCGCAAGTAATGCGCGTGGCCCGGCACGTCGACCAGGCCAACGATCTTGCCACTCGGCAGTGCCAGCTCGCCAAAGCCCAGCTCCACGGTCATACCGCGACGGCGCTCAACCTCCAGACGGTCGGGATTCTTGCCGGTCAACGCCTCGATCAGTGCCGACTTACCATGGTCAACGTGGCCCGCCGTGCCAACGATAACGGGACACTCTACCAGCGCTTGAACCTCACTCATCGAGCAATCGCCTTCTCAACGCACGCGACGAGCGTCGATGCCGCCGTCTCGATATCGCGGTCGCCCACGAGCGTACGGACGTCAAACAAAATGCGATCGTGCGAGGTTCGTGTGACGACCGGAGTGTCGAAATCTTGGACGAGCAAGCGCTTGAGTGCGTCAACGGAAAGACGCTCATCGACAAGACGCACGGCAACGCACATGGTGGGCAACTCGACGGTAGGCAGCGAGCCGCCGCCGGGAGCCGACGACTCCTCGACGATCTCCACCTGAACGGCGCACGGGCAGCCAGCCTTATCGAGGCCCGCCACCATCAGATCGCGCAACTTGCGTGCGCGACGCTCCAGATGAGCCTGCGGAAGCGTGAGCATGTTGAGTACCGGCACCTCGCGATGGGCCACATCCGCCCCGTCCATGTAAATGCGCAGTGTAGCCTCGAGCGCCGCCAGTGCAAGCTTACCCGGACGCAGGGCACGCATAAGCGGATGCGACCCGCAGGCCTGGACCAGATCGCGACGACCCATGATAATGCCCGCCTGCGCGGCGCCGAGCAGCTTATCGCCCGAGCATGACACGATATCGAGCCCCGCCGCGACCGAAGCCGGCGTGGTTTCTTCGCCTCCGCGCACCAAGATGTCGTCGGGCAACAGCGCGCCCGACCCCTGGTCCTCGTAGAACAGCAGGCCATGCTTGTGGGCCAGAGCGGCAAGCTCCCGAGAGCCCACCTCCTCGTGAAAGCCCTCGATGCGATAGTTGGAAGGATGGACCTTGAGGATCATCGCCGTATCGGGCGTGATGGCGCGCTCATAGTCGTCCAAATGCGTGCGGTTGGTGGCGCCGACCTCGACGAGTTTGGCGCCCGAAGCCGCCATGACATCGGGGATGCGGAAGCTGCCGCCGATCTCGACAAGCTCGCCGCGGCTGACGATAACCTCCTTGCCTGCGGCATGGGTCGCCAGCACCAGCAGTACCGCGGCGGCGTTGTTGTTGACCACGAGCGCGTCCTCGGCACCGGTGAGCGAGCGGATCAGCTGCGCGGCGTGCTCCTTGCGCGACCCGCGCGAACAAGTGTCCACACTGTACTCGAGCGTGCTGTACCCGCGCGCAACCTCGGCCACGGCCTTGGCGACCGACTCCGCGAGCGGGGCGCGGCCCAAGTTGGTATGGATGACCACACCCGTGGCATTAACTGCTGGGCGCAGGCTCGGCAGCGCGGAGCGATGCGCACGCCACTCGATGGCCGAGGCCAGCTCGCGCTTGGAACGCGGGGCGGCGCCGGCACGAATGGCGGCGCGCTCCTCGTCGAGCTCGGCCGTGACGGCGGCATGCACCACCGCGTCGCAGGTCTCCCCCGCCGCCTTCACAACTGGCCACTCTGCGAGCAGCTCGTTGACGGAGGGAATGGCGCGCAGGCGGGCGCGCACCTCATCGGACATGTTCTGGCTATCGCTCATGTGCGGCCTTTCAAAACCAAGGGCAGATCAGTCGGCCGTTCGTCAAAACCAGCCGAATCAATCTGTTGAATCAATCAGTCGTTATTATCCTCGTGCTCTGCGATCTTTTCCACGCGAACGGCGTTTTCCTGAGTAAGCGCGGCACCCGTCAACGGGTCCCAACGCAACGGCGTGTGGTCGAGCGGGCCCACGCCCAAGGCTTGAGCGCCACCGGCATCGGCGCCAAACGAACGTCCGCCGGGGGCGGCCGAGGTGAAGATGCACGCCGGATGCAGATACGGCGTCGTCTCCACGCGCACGCGGTCGCGGCCCATATCGCTCACCAGCTCGACGACCTCGCCATTGGCGATACCCATGCGTGTGGCAACACCGGCATTCATCTGCACGGCATCCAGGTCCGATCCAGCCTCGGCGGCACCTTGGGCCGCAAGCCTTCGCGAAGTGTGCGACTCAAAGGGACGGTTGCCGCTAATGAGACGAAACATCCCCGGGCCGGGCTCCACCATGGGCGCGATCCAGTTGGGCACACGACCCAGGCCGGCTCGTTCCCATACGTCGCTTGCCAGCGCAATTTTGCCGCCATCCAAGGGAATCGCCGGCTCGCCCGTACGCGACGGCAACGCAACACCCGTGTCGGCCCAGCCGCGCTCCTTGAGCTCGTCCAGATTGATTCCAAAAGGCGCCACCTGGGCAGCCGCCAGATCGTCAGACGTAAACTGGAAGTACTCGCCCACACCACACGCCTGTGCCAGACCGGCAAAAATCTCCCGACCGGGACGCGTGTCGTCATGCTGCACGGGCAGCACGGCGTTGCGGTAGAACACCCGCGAATCGTTGGCGCCCACGACCGTGCCCACGCCGCGGTCGGCCTCGAGATACGTCACGTCGGGCAGCACGAAGTCAGAAGCACGCGCCGTCTCGGACCAGCGAATATCAATCGTCACGAGCAAGTCGAGCTTCTGCAAAATACCCAGCCAAGCCTGTGCATTGCCATAGCCCGCACCGGGGTTACTGGCATAGACGATGAGCCCGCGCAAATCGCCGGCAAGAATCGACTGGCCGATGGTCGTGCACAGGCCGCGCACCGGATCGACCAGTGGATAGCGCTCGGACCCCAGCTTGGGCCCGCGAGGCACCGGCGGCGTCGCAAAGCGTGCGGGATCGAGATCGCCCAACACAAGCGGCGTGGATGGGTTGAGCGCGCCGCCCGCATGTCCAATACAGCCCAGCAGCACATCAACCATGCAGATAGCTCGCGCCGTCTGGGTACTGTTGGCATACGCGATTCCGATGCCGCCATGAAAACCGGCGTCCACCACGGCAGCAGGCGCGGCGGCAGCCAAATCACGCGCAGTCGCTCGGATATCGTCCGCCGGCACATCGCACATCGACTCAGCCCACTCGGGCGTCCAAACAGCGGCCGCCTGCGCCAACTCGTCAAAACCCGTGGTATAGCGGGTCACGAACTCGTGATCGTACAGGTCCTCGGCAATCAACACGTGGACAATACCCAACAGCAGCGCCAAGTCGCAGCCCGGGCGCACGCGCAACCAGCGGTCGGCAAGCGCCGCAGAGCCACTGCGCCGCGGGTCGACCACGATGATCTTCGCCCCACGCCGGCGCGCATCGTTGAGCGCATCAACGGCCCCCGTCGTCGACGAATCCACCAGTGAACGCCCTAGGTACATGATGCAATCGGTATGCGCCAGGTCGGAGGCGGGACTATAGCCCAGGCTGTGCTCCCAACCGGTAAGTCGGCTTACCTCGCAGGCACCGTCTGCACCGTATACGTTGGGCGAGCCCAGCACATGCATAAAACGACACGCCCAGTAGCGGTCGAACGAGGGCACGCCGAGCGTCATGCCCAGCGCGCGCGGACCATGCCCGTCAACAATCCCCCCAAGGCGCGCAGCGATCTGCGCAAACGCCTCGTCCCAGGAAATCGCATCGAACCCCGAGCCATCCTGGCGGCGACGCATGGGGTGCACGATGCGGTCGCGCTCGTCAAACGGCATTGCCAGGCGATGGCGTCCGCGGGCGCACAGGGCACGCGCCGCGCACGGATGCCCCACAACCGGCAACTCGGCCACCACACGCCCACCCTCAACATGGGCCGCAAAGGCGCAATCGGCATAGCATCCCCCGCATGTCGTCACCACGGAGCGACCGTCATGCATAGCTCTCGATGCCATCTCGATTATTCCTTCCAGCTCAGGGGTTCAAACCCCACCGCACCACAGCTCTGCCACCAGCTGCCGCGACGCATAGCCCGCAGCATCCACCGCAGCAAGACACGAAGAGCCTCCCAAAAGGCAAACACCCTCGGGAGGCCCGTACGTCATTCCGGCTTATTACGCCTCGGACTTCTTGGCGTAGATAAACCAGTAGCCGAGCGCGACCAGAACCGCGCCGCCCACGATGTTGCCCAGCGTGGCGGCGGACAGGTTAAACGCAATGCCCGCGGCGTTGAGCGCATCGGCGCCGGCGACGTCGGCGCCATAGCCGCACGCGTGCATCACGGCACCCATGGGCAAAAAGTACATATTGGCAACGCAGTGCTCAAAACCGCAGGCCACAAAGGCGGCGATGGGCAGCAGAATGCCCACAACCTTATCGACCACGGTCTTGCCGGCGGTACCGATCCACACGGCCAGGCACACAAAGATGTTGCACAGGATGCCGCGGAAGAAGATCGTCACCCAGTCGACCGTCACCTTGCCGGCGGCGACGCTCACCATGGAATTGGCGACCGCCTCGCCGTTAAGCTTGTAAATGCCGGCCATGTACACCAAAAAGACGATGAACAGGGCACCGACAAAGTTACCAAGCCACACGACGAGCCATGCCCTGAGCATCTGGACCAGGGTGATTTTTTTGCTCTTGAGCGCGCAGACCATAAGCGAATTACCGGTAAACAGCTCGGCGCCACACACCAGCACCAGCACCAGGCCCAGGCAAAAGCACAGGCCGCCCACGACGCGCTGAGCGCCCCAGCCCAGTGTGCTATCGCTCAAGAACACGGTAAAGAACAGGCCGCCGAAGGCAATAAACGCACCGGCGAACATTGCCAACAGAAAGGCCTTTGCGACCGGCAGGTTGGCCTTGGTCACGCCGGCGACCTCGGTCTTGGCCTCAATCACGGCGGGCGCCAGGCAATCGGGAGCGGGGTACTCCACCTTGGAATCTGCCATGTCAATCACTTCTTTCCTAATCAGCAGGGACAAGCGCTCCTATTACTCTTGCCCCAAGCGGACAAAGTGGGAAAAGTCGTTGGCGGCCACGGCGTCGTACACGGCGTCGACGGCGTCAAAGACCTCCGGGGACATGGGGTTGTAGAACTCCGTGTCGCCCGGCTGAATCCCAACGAAGACGATATCATCACACGATTGTTCGATTTCCTCGATCAGAATCGACAAAGGAAGCGAATGCGTGGTGAACATCGACTTGCGGGCCACATCGCGCTTGTCGAGCAAGCGGATGGACCCGACGGGCAGCGCCATGTCGGCGGCATCGACCAAAACCAAACGCGGCGGGCGCTCGCGCTTGACCTCGATGATGTCATCCTCGGGCGTCTGACCGCCATCGATGGTGTACCAGCCGGCAAGCGGCGCGTCTTCCATCTTTTTGGAGAGCACGGGGCCGGCGGCATCGTCCGCACGTAGCACGCTTCCCGCCGTGAGCACGATACCCGCAAACGGGGCGCCGTCCACACGTCCATCCACAACGCGACCCATTACTGCAACCTTCCCGTCAGATACACGCCCGACACATCGCGCACGCGCTCAACCAGATCGCGGAACTTCATCAGAAACGCGACCTGCTGGGCATGCAGGCCAAAGTCGTCGTCGAACACCGAAATGCCGGCCTTGGCCGACCCGCGAAAACCGCGCTCGTCGAGCAGCGCATCGCAGGCCTCGAGCAGCGACGGCACCGCCGCCTTGTCGAGCTGGCACTCGCCAAAGGAGCGGATGGCCTCGAACTTTGTCTTGGCCTCCCCCTCCTGCAGCGCGTCGACAAGCGAATAGAACACATCCACCGGCACCGACAGGCGCGGCTCAAAGCAGTCGAGCACGCCGGTGTGGTGGCCCACGGCGAGCGTGTAGTACAGCACGTCGCAGGCCTCCTGGGGAACGTCTTCCTCGGTCTCCACAAACTTACGCGTGAGCTCATAGAAGACCACCTGGTCGGGCGCATGACCCAGGCAGGGGTCGGCGACGCCCTCGGCAGCCTCGTCACTTGCGCGCGAGGCGTCGCCAAAGGAGCCGCCGAGCATACCGGGGCCCGCAAAGTAACCAGAGCGGTCCGTGAGTTCCATCTAGCGACCTCCGGCCAGCACCAGATCCTGCAGCGCCGAGTAGACCTCAACGCGGCGCGGATCGTCCTGCTTGTCGATGAGCAGCGCCATGGCACCGCGGATATCGCCCTTGGGCGCACCCTCGAGCGTGTCCATAAACTCGTTGGCCAGGTCGCGGCCGTAACGGTAGCCGCTCATGGCGCGAGCCTCACGCTCGATGGCAACGCGCAGCTTGTACGGCACGCCGGGGTGCAGGATATCGGCCTGCTCGCCGGCGGCCTCCACCGTGGTCTCGGCATGGAGCTTTTGGTCCAGCAGGCCAAGTGCCATGGCAAAGCCGTAGATGGTCTGCGCGGGGCTGGGCGGGCAGCCGGGGATGTAGACATCGACCGGCAGAATCTTATCCGTGCCGCCCCAGACGCAGTAGTTGTCGTAGAAGATGCCGCCGGTGCAGCCGCACGCGCCATAGGACACCACGATCTTGGGATCGGGTGCGGCCTCAAAGGCGCGCAGGGCCGGCATGCGCATGGCGCGCGTCACGGCACCGGTGTACAGCAGCACATCGGCGTGACGGGGCGAGGGCACGACTTTGATGCCAAAGCGCTCGACGTCGAAGACGGGCGTGATGGAACCGAAAATCTCGATCTCGCAGCCGTTGCAGCCGCCGCAGTCAACACGGTAGACGTACACCGAGCGCTTGATCTTCTTAAGAAGGGTCGCCTTGGCCTTCTCGATGCTCTCGTCGAGCTCGATCTTGGTCGGGCGGTACTGAAGCCGCTCGGGCAAAAGCGTGGGTTCGGCCATGGTTACTCCTCCTTCGTATCAAAATCCATAATGATGCCCTCGACCGGCGCAGGACCGGCGGGAATCTCGGGCGCATCGGGGTTGAGCTCGCGGTCGATATACTCCGGGTTCACGCCGTGGCCGCCCAGATACTCCATGCCGGGGCCCTGGGGCTCACCGGACGCAAGCGTCTCGTTGGCTGCCATGCCGGCAGCGTTGCCGGTCTTTACGGCGGAGGCGGCGCGCAGGGCGTCAAGCTCGCGCTTGCACTCCTGGCACATACCGACGGTACGAGCGGCCTGCTCGGCCTCCATGCCGCCGGCCTTTTGCAGCAGGCGCTTGGCGTAGTCGATCTCCTTGTGCGGGGCAAACGGCTTGCCACAACGCGAGCAGTGCTCGAGCGTGTAGACGCTCTTGCTGGTGAGGTCGTCCTTGCTCATGACGGCCAGCTCAAACTCCTCGGTGAGCTTGATGGCCTCCATGGGGCAGGCTTCCTCACAGCGGCCGCAAAAGATGCAGCGGCCGTAGTCGATCGACCAGGTAATGGTATCGGCCGCAAGGTCAGTGTCCATGCGAATGGCATCGGCCGGACAAGCCACGCCGCAGGCACCGCAGGCGATGCAGAGCTCGGCATTGTGCTCGGGCTTGCCGCGCATGTCCTTGTTGGTGGGAAACGGCGCAAACGGGTACTTGACCGTCGCGTCGCCGGCCTTGGCGTTAACCTTCCAAAGCTTCAGCATATTAGAGTGCCTCCTCATCGAGCGGAGCGGCCATGGTGCCCTCGCCCGCAAGCGGCGACTTGTCGCGCCAGACGTTCTCGAACTGCTCCTTGTCGAGCACGTGGTCGCGCTTGGCGGCGACATCGGTCACCGTCACGCGGTCGGTGCAGGAGTAGCACGGGTCGAGCGAGCCGACGATCAGCGCCGCATCGCCCACGGTGTTGCCGCGGAACATGTAGCGCAGGACCGGCCAGTTGCTGTACGTGGCCGCCTTGGCGCGCCAGCGGTAGCACTTCTGGTTGTTGCCGAGCATGGCCCAGTGCACGTCCTCGCCGCGCGGAGCCTCGGTGGCGCCGATGGCGTACTTGTGCGGGGTGTACTCCCAATCCGTGGTGAGGATGGGGCCCGACGGGCAGTTCTCGAGCATGGTCTCGATCATGTCGATCGAATCGTAGACCTCCTGGATGCGAACGGCGGTGCGGCCGAAGGCATCGCAGGTGTCTGCCGTGGCAGCATGCATCTTCTGAACATCCGGATCAGCGTAGCCGTCGAAGGGATGGTCAAAGCGCAC
This sequence comes from uncultured Collinsella sp., assembly GCA_902491765.1. Classification (GTDB taxonomy): domain Bacteria; phylum Actinomycetota; class Coriobacteriia; order Coriobacteriales; family Coriobacteriaceae; genus Collinsella. The sequence continues at coordinate 48,651 of CABUIY010000006.1, forward strand.
GTCGCGGGCATAGCCCGAGCCACGCATGAGCGGGCCGACCGGAGAGAAGTCGCGTGCGATCTTGCGGTCCAGAATGCCGATACCACTCGTACGCTCGATAAAGTTGGGCGTGGAGAGTAAGACGTCGACGAGCTCCTGAACCTCGGAGCGCAGCTGGTGGATGGTCGTGAGCGTGGAGAGCTTCTGCTCGGCCAAAATGTCGCGACGCACGCCGCCGATCACGTTGAGGCCGTAGGTCTTGCGGTGACCGGAGAGCTTCTCGGCCAGGTCCATGGACTTCTCGCGGACGCGGAAGAACTGCTGGAAGCCGGAGTCGAAGCCCGTGTAGTGCGACGCCAGGCCAATGTTGAGCAGATGCGAGTGCAGGCGCTCGACCTCGAGCATGATGGCGCGGATGTACTGGGCGCGCGGCGGGACATGAATGCCCTGGGCGCGCTCGACGGCCTCGGCATAGGCCACCGAGTGCGCGCAGCCGCAGATGCCGCAGATGCGGTCGGCGAGGAACGTCACGGCGTCATAGTTCAGGCGCGTCTCGGCGACCTTCTCCATACCGCGGTGCACGTAGAACAGACGATAGTCGGCGTCCACGATCGTCTCGCCCTCAACGAACAGGCGGAAGTGGCCGGGCTCGTCGGAGGTAATGTGCAGCGGGCCCATGGGGACGAGCGTCGTCTCCTTGCCCTTGGTATCGGCCAAGAACTCGTAGTTTTCCATGTCGCTCGCGGGAGCGGGACGGAAACGATAGTCCATGGAGTCCTTGCGCAGCGGATACAGGCCGCTGGGCCAATCGTCCGGCAGCACCAGGCGACGACGATCGGGCAGACCCTCGGGGATCAGGCCGAACATGTCGCGAAGCTCGCGCTCGCCCCACACGCAGGCGGGGACGAACGGCGTCACGGACGGGAACGTCATCTTGGCGGGATCGACCTCGGTGCGCACGGTCACCCAGCCGGGGTCCTCCCCCTCCATGGAGATGACGTAGTACACGGCGTAACGGCCGCACAGGCTGCGCTCGTCGTTGCCGATGATCACGGGAATCCAGCCGTAGCGCTCGTAATACAGGTAGTGGACGGCCTCGGGCAGCTTGTCCTGCTTGACGGTAATCGTCAGCTGGTCCTCGCACTGCCACTCGACCTTTTCGATGCAGCCCGGAACGGCGCGGCGCAGGGCCTCGACATGGCTCTCGCAGCGACGGGCATACACCTTGTTCTCAGTTTCAATCATTCGTTACTCCACCTCGCTCTGAGCGGTCTCGGTACCGAACACAGCGCGGTACATCGGCGTCGCGTGAAGTTCCTCGGTGCTCTGCTCGAGCACGATGCCGGTCGCGGTCTCCACACCGTGCACGAGAGGCAGCGGGGTGGCGATGCCAAACCACAAGATCATGACAGCCAGGATGATTTCGGGGATAAGCATGAACGCCGGGGCCTCATGCTTGCCCATGCCCTGGGGCGCATGGCCGAATACCGACTTGAGTGCGATGCGGGTGAGCGCGGAGATGGCCACGGTAAGACCGAGGGCGACCACGACGACCAGCCACATGGGACCGGCGGTAACACCGGCGACAAAAGTCAGGAACTCGGAGATAAACATGCCAAAGGGCGGGAAGGCACCAAGGCCGAGCAACGCCAGGACGGCGAGCGCGGCGGTTGCGGGAGCAACCTCGACGACACCCTGAATCTTAGCCAGGCTACGCGTGCCAAAGGCGTGCTGGATGTTGCCGGACACGCAGAAGGCAAGCGTCTTGGTAAAGCCATGGAACACGCAGTGCAGCAGGGCTGCGGCGATACCCAGCGGGCCACCGATACCCAGGCACAGGGCGATAACGCCCACGTTCTCCACAGACGAGTACGCAAAGCGGCGCTTGAGGTCGTCCTGGCGAAACATCGAAAGCGCCGCCACCAAAATGGACAGCGTGCCGACGATCAGCAGCAAAAGCTGCGGATACTCGGCGCCCACGGCCTGGATAGTAAAGCCGTAGAAGCGCACGATCACAAGCATGGCGCACTTAAGCAGCACGCCCGAGAGCAGGGCCGAGACAGGGCTCGGGGCCTGGGAGTGGGCATCGGGCAGCCAAGTGTGCATGGGGAACAGGCCGGCCTTGGTGCCAAAGCCGATCACGATAAACGCAAAGGCAAGGCGCATGAGCGTCGGGTCGAACTGGTCGGCATACGGCAGCACGCACGACAGGAATGCGGCCTCGTGGGCGTTGGGGATCACGTCGGCGGCGTTGGCGTAGATCAGCAGCGTACCGAACAGGCCAAAGGCCACGCCGGCGGTGCAGACCATCGCATACTTCCAAGAAGCCTCGAGGGCCGTCTTGTTCTTGTAGATACTCACGAGGAACACGGTGGAAAGCGTGGTTGCCTCCACGGCGGCCCACGTGAGGATCATGTTGTTGGACAGGCACGCGAGCAGCATGGTGAACACAAACAGGCTAAACAGCGCAAAATACTGCTTGGCGCGCTCGGCGGGCATGGAGCCCTCCTCGATATCGGCCTTTACATAGGGCAGCGAGAACAGCCCGGTAAGAAAACCGATAAAGCCGATGAGCAGCACAAAGATGGCGCCCAGCGAATCGAGGTGGAACCACAGGCCAAGAGCGCTCGCGGTGTCGCCGCTCATAAGGACGTCACCGGCCGTCACAATCGACAGCACCAGGACGGCTGCGACGGAGACCAGGTTGAGACCGGCAAACACGTTATAGGACGTGTTCTTGGGCAAAAACGCCATGACCAGCGAGAACACCAAAGGAGTCGCGAGCAGGGCGAGAATCAACGTTTCCATGGACTACCCCCTCAGCTCGGACAGGTCGCGCGCATCGAGCGAGTGGGAGTCGTCCCAAATGCGACGCACGACGATGGACATGATGATGACGGCAAAGATGGCGTCGGTGGCGATACCGATCTCGATGATCTCGGGAGCGGTGGGCGCCAAAAGCGCGAGCGTCACGTGGCTGCCGTTTTCCATAAGGCAGTATCCAAAGATCTGCTTCATGATGTTGCGCTGCGAGATGATACAGGTAAGACCCACAAAGAAGTGAGCGAAGCTAATAGCGAGCGCAGGCGTTGCGACCTCGGCCGTAGGCAGGCTGATCTGCGTCACGACGGCAAAGCAAATCGCGACCTCGACGGCGATGATGCAGATGGCCCAAGCGGGCTTAAGGCCGGCCTTGAGCGATGCGTCGCTCGGCTCGCCCATCTTCTTGTATGCGCGGTTGAGGATATAAGGGACCAAGACGACCTTGGTGATAAAGGCAGATCCGGCCCACATAAGCAGCTCCTGCGCACCGGTGGTGGCACCGAGCGTAGCGAGCAGCCCCACGAGCACCAGCGACTGCACCGCATACCAGTTGATGGCATGTTTGATGTTCTTGGAGACGACCACCATGGTGGACGTGACGATCAGAAGGCCGCCAAGGATGTTGACGATCGAATAACCCATGTCGTTCTACCTCCTAACCGATCCAGCTGGCCGAAAGCGGGCCGCTGACGATAACCATGATGATGAGCACGATGAACACGAACGCCATCGCGCGGGGAAGCGGGGCTCCCGCAGCGACCTCGTCGCTCGGCTCGCCGGGCAGGCAATAGCCCATCCACTTGAGGAACCAGGCGAAGGTGGCGACGGTCTCGGCGACCATGATGCACACGAGCACCAGGATCGCGACGTTGCCGGCACCCACGGAAAAGCCGCCGGCGATGATCTGGAACTTCGAGAAGAACGTGTTCATGGGCGGCACGCCGGCAATGGCGAGCGCCGCGACACCAAAGCCCACGCCCGAGATCGGGTACTTCTTTACGATGCCGCGAAGCTTGGGCAGCATACGCGTGCCGAGCGTAAAGGAGAACGAACCGGCGATCAGGAAGAACAGCGTCTTGGCGAAGGCGTGGTTAAAGATGTGGCACACGGCGCCATCAAAGGCCAGCTGGCTGCCAAAGACCGAAAGACCCAGACCAAAGAACACATAGGAGAGCTGGGCGATCGTGGAGAAGGCCAGCAGACGCTTCATGTCCTTTTGCGGAAGGTACATAAGGAAACCAAAGAGCATGGTGACCATGGCGTCGATAATGGCGACCCAGCCCACGATCTCGGGAATCTCGCCGGCAGAGACGAGTGCACGCGCGAACACGCACACGCCGACCTTAACCATCGAGGCACCATGCAGGTAGGCCGAAACAGGCGTCGGCGCCTCCATGGCCGAAGGCAGCCACATGTACATGGGGACCTGTGCGGACTTTGCCCAGGCCGCAAACAGCACGAGCAAAAGGACGATAGCCTTGAGCTTGGCGTCGAGGCCGGCAATCGCGGTAATGGCGAAGGTGCCGGTGTGGGCAAACACGATGGCGGCGCCCAGATACAGGCCGAGCGCACCGATATGCGTAATGATCAGGGCCTTCATGCCGGCCTTCTTGGCCGTAGGCGACATGTAGTAGCTAATGAGGCCCCAAGAGCACGCACCCGTGATCTCAAAGAACACGAGCTGGCCCAAAAGGGTCGAGCTGTACACGAGGCCGGCCATGGCGCCGATGAAGGTCGCGAGGTACGCGTAGAAGCGACGACGCGGTGCATCGGGATGCTCACGGTTATTCTCGCTCATATAGGGAATCGAGTAGATCACGACAAGCAGGCCGATACCCACAAAGGCGGGCGCGAGCAGCGTGCTCATGCGATCGAAGGTGAATCCCATGACGAGGGTCTGCCCAAACGAGATCAGGGGGACCTGCGTGTCGGGCATGCCGGCGCCAGCGAAATTCGCGGCGAGGGCGATGGTGCAGACCGTCGAGACGGCGGCACCCAAAACGCTGAACCACTTGGCGTACGGACGGGGGAACAGGGCGACGAGCACCGAGGCCACCATCGGGGCCGCGATAGCGACCAAGCCGAGAAGGGACAGACTGACTGCAAATGACATTGTTTCTCCCTTCTCCTACACGCCGACGACCACGAAGACAAACGCCAGCACGGCGATGCCCACGACGGCCCAGGTCTGATTACCGAGCACCTTAAAGCGCGAACGCGAGCAGGAGTTCTCGATCACGCCGCACACGACAAAGTCGATAAGGCACTTCACCAGGAAGATGACTGCGCCCAGAACGGCGGTGGCGCCCACGGTCGCGGGCTCGCCCCAGGGGACGAAGATCGCGCAGAACCAAGCGACAACCAAGACCTGTTTCATGGACATGGCAAGCTTGGCCATGGCGAGCGACGGGCCGGAAAGCTCGGCGAGCGGGCCTTCCTGAAGCTCTTGCTCGGCCTCGGCCTGATCAAAGGGCAGCTTGCCGAGTTCCATGTAGCAGGCAATCGCAAAGGCGATGCCGGCGAGGATAACGGCGACCGGCGCGTCGATGGCGCCCGTCATGATGTGCTGACCCATGGTGGCGATGTCGGTGGAGCCGCACACCAGGGCGGCGGCAAACAGCGCCAGCAGCATGGACGGCTCGATGAGCACGCTCATGAGCAGCTCGCGGACGCCACCGATACCGGCGTAGGCGTTGGACGAATCCACACCGCAGAGGGCGAAGAAGAAGCGGGCGAGCGCCAGGCTGTACATGATGGTGATGGCGTCACCAAAGACCGGGATGGGGCTTTGTGCCGTAAAGAGCGGCAGACCCATCGCGAGCATAAAGGCGACGGCGAAGAACAGCGGCGGCATGATGCGCAGCGCAAAGCTCGCATCCTCGCTCTGGGACTCGGGACGCGCAAAGAGCTTGGCCAGGTCGCGGTAGTCCTGCATGATGCTGGGGCCGCGACGGTTGTGCATCTTGGCGCGGATCACGCGACCGAGACCGGAGAAGAACGGTGCGACGGCCATAACGACCACGCCCTGCAGAACGGCAAGTACGATGTTGTTCATGCTCTCCCCTCCTTAACCCATTTGCACGGCGAGCACGAGGAACACCACGAGTGCCGCGACGATGTAGCAGATATAGATGCTGTAGTTGCCGCCCTCGAGCTTAGTCGCGAGGTCGGCGAGCTTCTCGACACCCTTATGCGGGGCATCGACGAGAATCTTGTCGGGCACGGGCTCCACAGCCTCGGCCACACCGGTGAGCTTCTGGAAGAAGTGCGCGATGGACCAGCAGACAGCCGTGCAGCGGTCGCGCAGCGTGTAGAGCGGCTGCATAAACCAGGACACCTCGGAGGCAAAGGTCGTGGCCACGACGGGCATATGCTCGTTGGGAGCATAGCCGCACGCCCACGGCTGGGACTTCTGCACCTTGCCGACGGTCTTGAGCTTGCGATAACCGCAGGCAAGGCCGACGAGCACCACAAGCGCAATAGCGATCGCGGGCGTGGAGGTGGCAGCGCCGGAGTACTGGTTCATGAGCTCCATGCCCTCGGCGGCAAACACGCCACCGGAAGGATGCAGCACGGACGCGGCGACATCGACCAGCACGGGCGCGATCACGGGAGCGCCAATGCCCAGCACGACGCAGATGGCCGCGAGCAGGCCCTGCGCAAACACCATGGGGGCGGGAACCTCCTTGGCATTGGCCGCGGCCTCGGAGCGGGGCGCGGAGGCAAAGGAGACGCCATAGGCCTTGACGAAGCATGTGACAGCCAGCGCGCCGGTAATGGCAAGCGCGACGGCAGCGAACACGGCCACGATCATGACGGCCTTGTCGCCCTGCATGGCAGCGTTAAAGAGCGACTGGTAGGTAAACCACTCGGACACAAAGCCGTTGAAGGGCGGGATGGCCGAGATGGCAAGCGCGCCAATAAGGAAGCAGATGGCCGTAGCCGGCATACGACGGAACAGGCCGCCCATCTTCTCCATATTGCGCGTACCCGTGGAGTACAGCAGCGCACCGGCGCCCAAGAACAGCTCGCCCTTAAACATCGCGTGGTTAAACGTGTGGTAGAGGGCGGCCATCAGAGCCAGGACGGCGATGCCGACCGAGTTGAGCGCCATGGCGGCCATGGAGGCGCCGACGCCGAGCAGAATGATGCCGATGTTCTCGACGGAGTGATAGGCCAGCAGGCGCTTGATGTCATGCTCCTGCAGGGCGAAGGCCACGCCGAGGACCGACGAGATCGCACCGAAGACCATGACCATAAGGCCCCACCAGACCTGAACGCCCGAGGCGGAGAGCAGGTCGAGACCCACCTTGAGGATACCGAAGATACCGATCTTGATCATGCCGCCGGACATGAGGGCCGACACGTTGGACGGCGCCTCGGGATGCGCCTTGGGCAGCCAGCCGTGCAGCGGGATGATACCGGCCTTGGCGCCAAAGCCAAAGAAGGCGAGCACGAAGCACACGGATGCGACCGCGGGGCTAAACTGCGTAGCGCGGAAATCCGCAAAGGCAAACGAGCCACCGGCGAAGTTGGTCATGGTGAGGAAGCTCGCCATGATGAGCACAAAGCCCACGTGCGCGATCACAAAGTAGAGCCAACCGCCATGGATGGAGTTCTCGTTCTCCTCGATCACGACCAGGAAGTACGAGGTCAGCGACATGAGCTCAAAGGCGACCAGGAACCAAAACACGTTGTCGGCGGTAATGACGAGCATCATGGACGCCACAAAGGTGTTAAAGAAGAAGCCGGCGCGGCCCTTTTTTCCCGGGTACTCATCAAAGTAGTTGAGACCGTAGATCGAACCGGCAAACGCGAGCACCGAGATAAGCGCCACGAACAGGCCGGACAGCTGATTGAGCAGCAGCTGGAAATGGGCAAACGGGAAGAACACGATGGTGTCGACCGACGTGACATCGCCCAGCACGGCCTGGATACCGGCCACAAACGAAAGCACCGCGGCGACGGCGCCGATAAGGCAGCCGGCGGTCTTGGCGGCGTTATCGGCCTTGATCAGCAGAACCGAGGCGAGCGCACCGATGCACGAGACGGCAAGCGATGCGATAAACAGCGTCATGCTATCCATTGTTTACGCTCCCTTCTGCTTTCTCGGACAGGCCCTGGGCCACAGCGGTAACGTCGACAACCGGACCGTTTTCGATCGAGCGCAGGCGCTTGGCCTCGTCGAGCTCGCGATCGGCCGCGCCGCCCATGACGGTCAGCGCCTTGGTGGGGCACGCCGCCACACAATGCGGGCCGTCCGGATCGAAGGCGCACAGATCGCACTTGATAGCGCAGGTGTACTGGCCGGGAGCCCACGTAAGCAGGCTGCTCAGGGACTTAGGATACGAAGGCGTCGGGTCGCACATGCCTGCGACGCCGGCGATAGACGTGCCATCGGGATGGATGGCTCCGAAGGGGCACGCGATGGCGCACAGCCTGCACCCGATGCACTCCTGCTCCTTGACGTGGATGCGATCGCCATCGTGCTCGATGGCATTCACCGGGCAAACCTCGGCGCAGGGGGCACCCTCGCAATGGTGGCAGGCAAGGGCGGCCGAAATACCGCCGGTCTTCACGAGCGCCAGGCGCGGCGTATCCTGAAGACCCTGCATCCGGTGGGCGTCGGCACAGGCGGACTGGCATGTTCCGCAGCCGATGCACCTCTCCGGGTTGATGTCGATGAAGCGGTTCATCCCCACTTCCTTTCAAAATAACGGGCCGGGCTCCCGAACGTACGGGACGCCCGGCCCAAAAAGCCAACGAGAACGGGACTACACGATTTGGTTCACGTGCGTCTCGTCGTCGAACTTGGCGGCGCCAGGCTCAACGTCCTGGGGAGCAGCGGCGTCCACCAGAGCCTGCTTGAGCTCGGTGTACTGACGCTCTACCTCGCCCTCTGCCCAAACCTGGTCGGCAATGGCGTCGACCTGGCAGGCGGAGAACTTGTCCTCGGGCGTATGCGAGACCGGGTCGACCTTGTGAATGGTCAGCTCGTTGCACTTGCCGATCCACCACTGGTAGGTCATGTAGACCGTGCCCTTATTGATGCGATCGCTCACGTCGGCGCGGCTGTATACCTGGCCGCGGCGGCTATGAATCGAGACGATGTCGCCGTTCTTGATGCCGCGCGCCTGGGCGTCCGCGGGATTCATGCGGACAAAGCCGGGCTCGTCGGCGAGCAGCGCCAGCGTCTTGCAGTTGCCGGTCATCGAGCGGCAGCTGTAGTGACCGACCTCGCGGACGGTGCACAGAATGAGCGGGTACTCATCGTCGGGAAGCTCGGAGGGCGCCTCCCAGTCGTGCGCCATCAGGTTGGCGCGGCCGTCCTTGGTGGTGAACTTGCCACCAGCGAACATGTCGGGCGTACCGTGGTCGTTCACATCGGTGCTCTTGACCGGCCACTGGGCGTAACCGCCCTCGGGAGCCATCTTCTCGTAGGTCGCGCCCACAAAGTTGGGGCACAGGCTAATGCACTCGTTCCAGATCTGCTCGGTGTTGTCGTAGTGCATGGGATAGCCCATACGCGTGGACAGGTCCGCGAAGATCTCCCAGTCGTGGCGGCACTCGCCCTTGGGCGGAACAGCCGCGTCAAAGTGCTGGAAGCTACGGTCGGATGCGGTAAAGACACCCTCGTGCTCGCCCCAAGAGGTAGCGGGCAGGATGACGTCGGCGAGCATGGTCGTCTGCGTCATAAAGATGTCCTGGCAAATGAACAGATCCAGCTCGGAGAGCGTCTTGCGCATACCGGCCGAATCGGGCTCGGTCTGCACCGGGTCCTCGCCGTAGTTGTAGAAGCAGTGCACCTTGCCCTCGTCGACCAGGTGGCCCAGGTCGGTGAGCTTATAGCCCTCCTCGAGCGGGAGCTTTTCCTCGGGCACGCCCCAAGCCTTTGCAAACTTGGCGCGCACGGCGGGGTCGGTGACTTTCTGGTAGCCAGGGTACAGGTTAGGCAGCATGCCCATATCGCAGGAGCCCTGGACGTTGTTCTGACCACGCACGGGCGCGAGGCCGGAATTGGGTTTGCCGATCTGGCCGGCAACGCAGGCGATGGAGGCGATGGTGTGCACCGTCTTCAGGTTCTGCTTCTGCTGGCATACGCCCATGCCCCAGCCAATGATGGCAGAGGGCTTCGCCGTGGCGTACATCTCGGCAGCTTGGTGGATCAACGCGGGCTCGACACCCGTGATGTCCTGTACGGATTCGGGAGTGTAGTTCTTGATGGTCTCCCACCACTCGTCAAAGCCGTTCGTGTGCTCGGCGACGAAATCCTTGTCGTAGAGGCCATCGTTGACCAGACAGTTGGCAAAGGCGTTGAGGAACGCAACATTGCAGCCGTTCTTGATCGGAAGGTAGAGATCGGCGATACGCGCGGTTTCGATATGGCGCGGGTCGGCGACGATGATCTTGCAACCCTTTTCTTTGGCTCGCACGATACGCCTTGCGACGATGGGGTGCGAATCGGCAGGGTTATAGCCGAAGAGGAAAATGCAGCCCGCATCCTCCATACCGGGGATGGAGCATGACATGCAACCTGAACCAACCGTGTCCATCAGACCGAGGACAGTAGGGCCGTGTCAAGTACGGGCGCAGTTGTCCACGCTGTGGGTGCCGATGCACGCACGCGTAAACTTCTGCATGACGTAGTTCGCCTCATTGCCGCCGCCTCGCGAAGAGCCGGTGGTCATGACAGCGTTAGGACCATATTCGTCAATTATGGCCTGCATCTTAGATGCGGTGAAATCCAGTGCCTCGTCCCAGCTTACGCGCTCAAGATCCGCGCCCTTAGTGCGGCGAATCATCGGGTGCAGTACGCGAGGAGTCAAGATCTTGGTGTCGTTGATGAAGTCGTAGCCGCTCATACCCTTAAGGCACAGCTCGCTCTGGTTGGTGATGCCGTTGAGCGGTTCGGTACCCACGACCTGGCCGTTTTGGACCAAGAGGTTAAACTGGCAACCGGCGCCGCAGTACGGGCAAATCACTTTATGCTTCTCCATGACACCCTCCTTCCTTTCTCTGCTACCGAATACTCGGTACTTATTTGACAATCATTGGGCCTGTCGCCCGACGCTTACGCCTCGTTTTCGATGGTGGCGCGGGCACGCTCGGCAGTCAGTTCTGCCAGACGCTCCTCGTCTACCAGGGTGAGGCCCTTGGTCGGGCACGCCTCGGCACACGCCGGACCGCCGGGACGGTCCACGCACAGGTCGCACTTGAGCACGAAGCTCTTAGTCTGCGAACCCACGCGAACGTCACCCATCAAGACGGGGACCTGCGTGGTCGCCACGCTCACGGCGCCAAAGGGGCATGCCATGACGCAGCTCTTGCAGCCGATGCAGTTGTCCTCGTTGACGCCGATACGATGGTTCTTTGGATCAAAGAACAAGGCGCCCGTAGGACAGGCCTTCGCGCACGGAGCATCCTCGCAGTGGTGACATGCCACCGGCGCGGAGATCTCGTAGGTGCGCGTTACGCGCAAGCGAGGTGCGGCGATGTTGCCGGGAATATCGTGTGCCTCGATGCACGCCGCCATACAGGTTTGGCACCCAATGCAGCGTGAAGAATCAGCCACGACTCGTTTATTGCCCATGTTGTTCACTCCCTCCTGAATCCCATGCCGGAGAGACCCTGCCGACGTTGCCCCGGACCGCCCGTGGTCCGGCATCGGCGTATCGAGCGCATGCGGCGAAACAGGCACTTCGATAGAATTCCTCCAACGATATACAGGTTAAATATACGCAGTTGCAGGGGGCAAACTTGAGCATAGGCCCTGCAATACGGGTGTATTGCAGGGGTTTTGGCAGGTTGGAACTATTCTCGGATAGCTATAAAGGTGAGTGTATTACATGCGTAAATCCAGGGGAGATTTCACGCTCGTTTATAAAGGATGTAATACGTTTGATATATATTCCGCGCTCATTAACTTGAGTGCAATAAAGCAGTGGTTATAAGATTGGCTATTATTAGCCGATGTTGTATTTGACTATTCAAATTGCACGCTCATTAAGGGAGGCCAGTGATGTCATCGACTCAAAAACGAGCCATCCTGCAGGTGCGCATTCGCGAGGAAGACAAGCAGCATGCCGAACGTCTCTACGACGCCATGGGCACATCGCTCGCCGAGGCTGTCCGTCTATTTGTCGCGCAGAGTATTTTGATGCGCAAGCTCCCCTTTCAGCCGGTCGCCGTGCGCTCCAAGGACGGCACGGCCGCCTATGGACTGCTCAAAGCATATGGGGACCCCAATCGCCGCTCCGAGGAGCGCAATGCCTGGATTGAATACCTAGCCACAGAAAGCGACGAGTCGGTTTTGGGTCCCGAGGAAGTAGATATCCATGAGTAGCACTATCATCGACGAGACCGTCATCCTGCGCTACCTGCTTGACGACGACGAGGTCCTGTCACCGCGCGCCGCCAAGGTCATCGCCACGCGCACCGCACGTGTCTACCCCGAAATCATCACGCGCGTCGTGGTCACGCTGCGCGACGTCTATAAGGTTCCCCGCGTTGAAATTGCTGCGGCCATGAAAAGGCTGCTCGATGACGTCATGGTCGACGAGCCCACCGTTGTCGCCCTTGCCGTCAAACTCTTCGGCAAGACCCATATGGACTTTACCGACTGCCTCCTCGCAGCCCGAACCGCCATCTACAACGATGATGTCGTGAGCTTTGGCAAGCCCATCATCCAAGGCATGATCGATTACCGCCGTAAACGCCAAACCGCAGCCGAAGCCCGCAACCGCAGCACCGACTCCACCATCGACAAGCTCCGCCACCAATCCCGCCACTAACCGACAGGCAACGGCATCGCCCGCCCCTCAGCCCCATCCCCTCCTAAGTTGCGGTGAAATAGTTCCTGGATTTAGGCTTATTCGAGCTTTTCAGGAACTATTTCACCGCAACTTTCTGTAAGGGTGGTTTTTAGTGCCGCCGAGGGGCACTAATCAACCGTTTGCCGATATGTTTGGCTCTGACTCATGGCTCTGACCTGCCCCGTCAAGCTTTTGGTCAGTTCATGGCAAGGTCTGGCGGACCAAATATGGGATAGCGTAGTGTCATTCACTCCCCCTCGAGACCATGGGGTCGAAAATGAGTCATGATAAACGCTGTTCCAAACCGCAAATAGAGCTGTTCTTCCAGTTATTCGAGGCTCATCATGGCGGACACCTGTTTGTAGCTACCAAAAAATGGGATGAACGCCGTGCCTACGCGCTCATGCAAAAAGAGATGATTATTCGACTCTACAACCATGTCTACGCTGACCCCGCGTATTGGAATGACCTCGGCGTCGAAGATCGCATCTTTCAATTGGCATCCGCTATTGCGGTCGTTGAACCGGATGCCGTGTTTTGTGGAGCAACGGCGGCTCTGCTCTATGGCATCGGTTCTGCATATTCGCTTCTCGACAAGGTGCAAGTGCTGCTGCCGCGTTCCACCAGACGCGATATGTACGAATTCGTTGAATACCGACGCTGGCGGCCGGGCGACGTATGGCAGCTCGGCCCGTTTACGTTAACGGATCCATATCGCACGGTGGTCGACATCGCTCGAACGAGCGCTTTTCGATATGCACTAGGCTATGTCGACGGGTTGGCTCGTGAGTACGGTGTCGAGCGTGAAGAATTGCGTGCATATGCACAAGCGAACTGCCGCGGACTGCACGGCATTGCGCGCGCATTTGACGTTTTTGAACACATGGATGGCAGATCGGATAACGGTGGAGAATCCGAGGCACGGGCGGCAATGATTCTGGCGGGAGTTGCCGCTCCCGAACTTCAGGTTGAAATCACTCGACCGGGAAACGCCGGCTATTATTTGGCAGATTACGGCTGGCAGATGCCAGACGGCTCTTGGATGCTGGCTGAGCTGCATGGACTAGGCAAGTTTGAGGACGATGCCCAAAATAATCCGGAACATACTGCGGCAAAAACCTATCGAGCTGCCCTCATGCGCGACGCGAACCTGCGTGCCATGGGCCACAACGTCATTCATTTCAAGCTCTCAGACACCCTCGATGTCAAAGCGTTCGGCTCCATGATGCGCGGCTACGGTATACCAACCACAAAACCCTACACAGACTCCTGACCGGCTGCCCTCATCTTCTCGACAACAGAACCCATCATCGACCCAGCCCGCTCGGCCTCAATAAGTTGCGGTGAAATAGTTCCTGGATAACAGCTATTGCGGCTAATCCAGGAACTATTTCACCGCAACTTAGGAGGGGATGTGGGGTCCCGGCATATATATGAAAATGGCTCTGGTCCTAAAAAGGAATCAGAGCCATTCATCTATCCTATGGAGCGGGCGACGGGAATCGAACCCGCGTCATCAGCTTGGAAGGCTGGGGTTCTACCATTGAACTACGCCCGCAAGATATGGTCGGGACGACAGGATTTGAACCTGCGACATCCTGCTCCCAAAGCAGGCGCGCTACCAAACTGCGCCACGTCCCGAAGGTGTTGAGCAGCTAAGGTCTAAACCTTGCGTGTCCCAAAGCGAAGGAAATTATAGGGGAGACTCCCCGCCTGTGCAAGCATTGATGCCTTAGCTCCTCGAATGTGCAACAAAACGACTATGGAGCAGACCGATCACAAAGGCAACCACGGCAACCGGCGCCCACGCGGCACCGATATCCGCCAGAGGCAGTGCATCGAACGGCAGCCACGCACCAGTAAAGAACGCGTCGCGGACCGAGGTGATCACGCTCTGCACCGCGACCACGCCGCCGACCCAAACCCAAACCTGCGGATGCGCGTCGCAAAAGCCGTGCACCAGGCCCATAAGCACCAGCACAATGGCAACGGGATACAAAGCGTTGAGCATGGGCACCGAGAACATAAGGATCACGTCGAGACCCACGTTGGAGAGCACGCACGAAAACGCCGCGAACACAAAGGCGAGAATCGCAAAGGGACGGCGCACAGCCTCCTCGGAAGTCTCCGCTCCCCCTTCGACCACATACGTCTCGCAGAAGTAACGCGAGCAGCAGCTAATAAGACCGATGCACACGTTCATGCAGGCGAGGAAAAAGATCGCAAAGACCACGACCGTGCCGACAAGACCAAAGTGCATGGAGGCCGAACGCGCAAGGATCGCGGCGCCGTTGGTGGCGTCGGGCATAACCGTGCCGAGCTGCATACCGGCAAGCGCCAGGCCGCAGTAGATGATGGCCATGAGCACGCCGGCGATCACACCCGAACGCGAGATCTCGAAGGCCACGCGCTTATCGTCGGTAACGCCGAGCTCATGGATGGTCTCGGCGATGATGATGCCAAAGGCGAGCGACGCAAGCAGGTCCATAGTCTGGTAGCCGGTCAAAAAGCCCTGCACGGCAGCGCCGGCATTGTAGGGAGCCTGCGGCGCGGTAGCGGGACCCAACGGCGAGACCACGGCGGCACCCACGACCAGCACGATGAGCGCAATGAGCGCGGGGCCCGTAATGCGGCCGAGCACGCGCGTGATGACGCCCGGACGCAGCGTGAGCGCAAACGCGACGACAAAGAAGCCAACGGCAAACACCAGGCGAGCCGTACCAAGCGAGACGCCCTCGGGCAGCAGCGGCACCAGCATCTCGAAGGCCGTGGAGCTCGTGCGCGGAATGGCCAGGCACGGACCGATCGCTAAATAGACCGCCGCGACAAAGAACTCACCGAACTTGGGGTGCACGCGGCCGGCAAGCTCGCGCGCCGTTCCGGCAAGCGCCACGGCGATAAAGCCCATGACGGGCAGGCCGATGGCGGCGATGAGAAAGCCGAGCATGGCGACCGGCGTGGCAGAACCTGCCTGCAGCGCCAGCAGTGGCGGAATAATGAGGTTGCCGGCGCCAAAGAGCATCGAGAATAGGGCGATGCCGACGGTGACGACATGGTCGGAGCGCAGACCGCGCGGGGCGGATGAAGCCATGGGTCCACCTTTCGGGTTGAAACAAAAACGGGACGGGCAAAAACACCCGTCCCGCAAGTATAAACGGTCTAGAATCTTTAGCAGGCTAAATCGCACAGAGCATCGATAGCCGTGTCGACTTCTTCGGTCGTGTTGAAATACCCAAACGAGAAGCGGACGACGCCCTGGCGCTCGGTCCCGAGCGCGCGGTGCATGAGCGGAGCGCAATGGGCGCCGGGGCGCGTCGCAATCCCCCACCCCTGCATGAGTGCATCCGAGATCTCGGCCGAATCGATATCGCCCACGTTGAGTGAAACGATCGCCGAGCGCACGGGCTGGTCAAAGGCACCGTAGAGCTTAATCCCCGGAATCTCGCGCACACCGGCAAGGAAGCGACCGGCGAGCGCACGCTCGTGGGCAGCAATCGCCTCGACCCCACCCTGGGCCTCGATAAAGTCAAGACCAGCGGAAAGTCCCGCGATACCATGACCGTTGAGCGTACCGGCCTCCAGACGCGTGGGCCACTCAAGCGGCTGCAGTGCATCGAAGCTGTGCACGCCCGTGCCGCCCATGGCCCACGGAGCCACGTCAATGCCCTCCGCCACGGCCAGACCGCCGGTGCCCTGCGGGCCCATGAGCCCCTTGTGGCCGGTAAAGCACACAACATCGAGCCCCATGGACTGCATATCGATATGCGCCGTGCCGGCAGACTGCGAGGCATCGACAATCACAAGTGCGCCGGCCGCATGGGCCATGGCGGCCACGCGCGCAATGTCGACCTCATTGCCGGTCACATTGGAGGCGTGCGTCACCACCACGGCACGCGTGTCCGGCGTGACCAGCTGCTCGAGCTCGTCGTAGTCGAGCACGCCGTTCGCGTCGCAGCCCGCATGCTCAACAGTCACGCCCCGCTCTGCTGCCAGGCGGTTGAGCGGACGCAGCACGGAGTTATGCTCGAGCACCGTCGTGACCACACGATCGCCGGGGCGCACCACGCCATTGATGGCGGTGTTGAGTGCCGCCGTGGAGTTGGGCGTAAAACAAACATGGTCAGCACGCGGGCAGCCCAGCAAGCGCGCAAGCTTGGCGCGACAGCCGTGGATGGTACGCGCCGCGTCGAGCGCACCCGACGTGGCACCGCGCCCGGCATTGCCGAGCGAGCACATCGCCTGCGTCACGGCATCGATGACCGTCTGCGGCTTGTGCATGGTCGTCGCCGCGTTATCCAGGTAGATCATCGCACGACCTCCCACATATCAATCACGGTATATCCCTCGGCAGGAACGCCCGCCGCGGTAAGCTCGCTGCGCAGCAGTTCCTCATCGGCAGGCAACGCCTTCCACGCCAGACCGCAGCCGGCAGCGACCTCCCCGGGCACGGGAATCGTTCGCCCGGGAAGGCCGCGCTCGACGCACAGGGACTCGCAACCCATGGCGGCCGCCGTGGTGGGAAACGTGATGACAAGCGCCGGGCGCTTCTCCCTCATGGCAACTCCAACCAATACGCTACGGGCGCACGACGCGCACGGCCTGCTCCATCTTCTCCACGATCACGTACATGTTGGTGACCTCGCCCACCGCAAGCTGGTCTTTAATGCCATAGTGGTCCAGGCAGGTACCGCAGGTGAGAATCTCGACGCCCTGCTCGGCCAGGCCCTTCAGGTCGTCGAGCACCGGAGAGCCCTCGACGGTGAGCTTAGCGCCGCCGTTGTAGAACAGCATGGTCGCGGGCAGCTCATCCTGCTGCGTCACGGCGAAGATAAAGGCCTTCATGAGCTTGTGGCCCAGCTCGTCGTCGCCACGGCCCATGCAATCGGTGTAGACGGAAATGACGAGTTTGCCCTTGCCAGTGCTGGCGTCGCAGAAAGCGGCACCGTCCTGCTCGGGGTCCGTAACGGCCACGGCACCGGCGGTCGCGACAGTCACGTGCCACTCGGCGTCCGAGATCTTCTCGACCGAGGCCGTGCAGCCCTTCTCCTGCGCCATCTTGGAGATGTTCTTGACGGCGGTCTCGTTATCGACCGAGGTCACCACGGCACCCTCACCATCAAGCTGCTTCAGGGCTTTGAGCGTCTTGACGACGGGCAGCGGGCAGGCATCGCCCATGGCATTGACATCAATTTTGGTAGACATAGTTTTTCCTTTCGAAAGAACCGTTCTAGAGAACGGCAAACAGTTACATAAACGTGCGGGCTAGCGAACAACGTGGACGGCAGGACCGCCCGGCTCCGCCTCGCACACGCGACCGACGACGGCGGCGATGCGCCCCTCGGCATCCAGGCGACGCGCAAGCTCATCCACATCCCTCGCGGGCACCGCAATAAGCAAACCACCAGACGTCTGCGGATCGTACAGCGCATCCAGCATGCCCGGCTCCAGGTCATCGTCGGCCGTCACGCGCGGGCCAAAGAAATCCTGGTTGCGGTAGGCACCGGCAGGGATAATGCCCAGACGCGCCATGTCGAGCACCTGGTCAAAGAGCGGCACCGTCCCCGACGCAAGCTCAATCTGCACGCCCGAGCCCTCGGCCATCTCGCACGCATGCCCGATCAGGCCAAAGCCCGTGATGTCGGTGCAGCCGTGAAGCTCAAGTCCCTCGGCCAGACGAATCGGAGCCTCGTTGAGGGTGCGCATCGAGTCAAACATGGCTGCGGCCTCGTCCTGCTCGATGAGCTCGCCCTTAATGGCCGTGGTGATGATGCCCGAGCCAACCGCCTTGGTCAGCAGTAACGCATCGCCCACGCGCGCGCCGCTGTTGGCGAGCATGCGGTCGAGCGCGACAAACCCGCTCACGGACAGGCCGTACTTGGGCTCGTCGTCGTTGATGGTGTGACCGCCCGCGATGGAGCAACCCGCCTCGACGCACTTGTCGGCGCCGCCCGCCAGAATCTGACCGGCAACCTCAACGCCCAGACAGCTCGGGATGCACAGCAAGTTCATGGCATGGCTCGGCCGCCCGCCCATGGCGTAGATGTCCGACAGCGAGTTTGCCGCGGCGATCTGGCCAAACAAAAACGGGTCGTCGACCATCGGTGGGAAGAAGTCGATGGACTGCACGAGACCCAAGTTATCGCCAACGCGAAAGACGCTCGCATCGTCGGAGGTATCGAACCCCACGAGCAAGTTGTCGTTATGCACATTGGGTAAATCGCCCAGGACCTGGGCGAGGGCTCCAGGAGCCAACTTAGCGGCTCAACCGCTCGCGGCAGTCATAGACGTGAGCTTAATCTGATCGTCAGCCATCGATACCTCCTCTCATCGGTCAATCATTTTCTCCCAGTATACGCATGAATGCGAGCCTGCGGCGGATGCATTAATTGAGCGCCTGTGCGCGAATCGCCGCGCCGATGGCACCGGCAAAGCGAGCCTGGGGCGAGGTGGTCACCGGCGACCCCAGTAGCTCGCCCAACCGCTCCACCACGAAGGCGTTCTCGCACAGGCCACCGGTCAGGTAGTACGGGGCGCCCGCGGCCTGCCCGGCCATGGTCGCCACGCGCGAGACCACGCTGTCGATCACGCCACGCGCAATGTTCTCGCGCGGCTCACCGCGACCGATCAGGCTGATGACCTCGCTTTCGGCAAACACCGTGCACATGCTGCTGATTTTGGTGGGCTCGCCGGAACGCGCAAGGTCGGCCATCTGCTGCTGGGAAATGCCTAGGCGGTCGGCCATGATCTCCAAAAAGCGCCCCGTGCCGGCGGCGCACTTGTCGTTCATGGCAAATTTGGCCACGCGACCGCCCTTAAGCTGAATGACCTTGGTGTCCTGGCCGCCTACGTCAATCACCGTGCCGTGATCGCCAAACAGGCGCACGGCACCGGTACCGTGGCAGGTGATCTCGGTCACGACCTTGTGCGCATAGGGCACGGCGACACGACCGTAGCCGGTCGCGACCACACGCACATCGTCGGCTGCCACGTCATAGCCGGCCGCTGCCAGCGCCTCGCGCAGCCGCTCGGCCGCATCGACCGAGGAGAAACCGGTTGGCTGCACGCACGTCCACGCCACCGAACCCTCCCCGTCGACCACAGCGGCCTTAGCCGCCGTAGACCCGATATCGATCCCGACCCCTATCATGGCTCTCTCCCAATCTAAACATCAAAGATAGCGGCACGTTCAGGCGCCTTAGCTCTAGGTTTCTCAGGTGCCGGAGATTGCCCCGAAAGAGGAGCGCAGCGTACTTTGGGTACGCAAGCGACGGTTTGAGGAGCAAGATCCGGTGCCTGAGGAAGCTAGAGGGTTTCGATGAAGGCGGCGATGCGGGTCTCAATCTGACCCATGTCGCCGTTGCTGTAATCGGTCTCGATCTTCATGTACGGAATACCCGCACCCTCGACAGCCTCCTGCATGCGGGCACTCTCCACGTTAAAGGTGTGGCAGGCCTGGAGCACGTTTTCGACCACGCCATCGACGTGATACTTCTCGCACATGGCCAGCGCGTTTTCCATACGACCGTCATTGGGCGTCATGACCGAGCAGTTGATGTCCAGGTAGCGGTCGGCGATGGCGCGAAGGATGTCGGGAGCCTCCGGGTCGATCATCATGGCCGCCGTGCGCTCGCCCGAGCAGTCGTCCATGCACACGACCACACCGCCGTTGGACTCGATGGTGCGACCGATCTTGTTGATCACGCCGCCCACCGGGCACCCGGTGATCAGAATGCGCTTGGCATCCGCCGCAACCGGGCGCTCGCCCGCGTCGTAGGCCTCGCGCAGCTTGGCAACCTTATGCTCCAGCTGCTGCGTATAGGCCTCGATATCAAAGCTGAACGTACCGGCGAACATGGTGCTCATCAGGTCGACGCCGCTCATAGCCGCCGGCTGATTGGCCTGCAGCGCAAACATCTCGAGCTGGGCCGCACGCAAGCGGTTGCGGCGACGGACGGCAGCACGAAGGTCGTCATCGGTGATCGTAATACCGTAGAAGTTCTCGAGCTCCTCCTTGAGCAGGCGGCACTCCTCGTACCAGCTTTCACGCTCGTAGGCGCGATCGCGACCCTGCGGAAGATGCAGAATGTGCGTGCGCTTGAGCTCGTTAAGCAGCTCGTACATCTTCTTCTTACCGTCGCAGGTGGTCTCGCCGATGATCATGTCGCTAAAGTACGTAAACGGACACTTTTGCGAGTAGGCAAAGCCGTAGGTCGACTTGATGAGCGGGCAGAGGTTTGCCGGCAGCACCTTCTCGGCCTCGGGAATCACCTCATCGGACGTGCCGCACAAGGCCACACTTGCAGCGCCCGCGGCATCGATAATCTCGAGCGGCGTATAGCTGCACAAAAAGCCGACCAGGCGATTGCCGGCCTGTTTGTAATCCTTGACGCGAATAAACGCCGCCTTGCGCTGCTCGTTGAACTCCTCAAACGTGGACGGCAACGGCTGCTCAATATTTTCCGACATATAACTCCTTAACAAACCTTTTAACCAACCAAGGAAACGGCTTTCCCAGGTGCCCGAGGTTGCCGTGAAAGAGGAGCGCCGCGTACTTTGACACGCAAGCGACGGTTTGAACGGCAAGATCGGGTGTCCGGGAAAGTCGCCGGGACGGGTAGCCCTAAATGGTTTCCAAGAAAGCCTCAATCCTGGTTTGTAGCTGACCGGCATCCTCACCGGCGTAGTCGGTGGTGATGTGCATAAACGGAATGCCGGCCTCCTCGGCGGCCTTCTCAACGGCAAACGACTCCATCTCGTAAAGCGTGCAGAACTGCAAGGCCACGTCGACGATACCGTCGGCATGCAGGTCCTTGGCCATCTGGACAATGTCCTTCATACGCTGGTCGTTGGGCGTAAAGACAGCGCAGTTAATCTTAAAGTAGCGCTCGGCGATGGCGTCGAGCATCTCGTCGACCGTCTCGCCGGACTCGTCGACCAGGTCCTTGTAGTAGCGCGAGCCCGTGCAGGACTCCTCGCCTACCACAACGCCGCCGGCCTTCTCGATGAGGTTGAACAGCTTCCAGTTGGGCACGGCCATGGGCGTACCGGTGTACAGGATGCGCTTGGTGCCCTTGGGCGCCACGCCCTCGCCAGCCTCAACGCGCTGCTCGCACTCAGCCGCCATATCGTTAATGGCTCCGGTCAGACGCGGCGTGTCGTCCATAAAGGCTGCCTGCACGGTCAGCAGGCTATCGAGACCGCTGATAGGCGCCGGGTCGGCAGTGCGCGTGGCAGCGAGGCGCTGCAGGGCGCGACGCTTCTCATTGACGGCGCGGATGGCGGTCTTCAGACGCTCAGGCGTAATCTTGACGTCACACTCTTCCTCGATCTTGGCGGCGAGCTTCTTGACCTCGGCCTTCCAGGTCACGAGCGTCGACTCGTCGTGCACGTTGGGGATATCCATGACGTACATGTTCTTTTGCGTGGCAAAGAACTCGTAGGCCTTCTTCTTGCCATCGCAGGTGTTCTCGCCGACTACCAAGTCGCTCGACTCGATGTAGGGGCAGACCTCGCCCAACTTAAAGCCGGCAAAGCTCTTGATGAGCGGGCAAGTGTTGCGCGGCAAGTGCTCCTCGACTTTGTCGGTTGCCCAGTCGGCACCCGAGCACAGGCCCACGGGGATGCCATCGCAGGCAAGTACGATTTCCTCGGGCACGTAGACGCAGAACGAACCGACAATCTTGGTGGCCTCGCCGGCCTCCTTCTTGTCGAGCATCTCCTTAATACGGCCGCTGTGGATGTTGGTGGCGACAAAGTCCAGATAGGACGTGGACTTGGGGCGATTGTTCTGCGTCAGGAACATATCGCCGTACATCTGGCCCACGGCGCCCAGCAGCATGTCGTGGTCGGCAAGATTCATGCCGAGGCTCTCCCACATCGGATGGAAATCGAATTCTTCAGCCATGACGGTTCCCCTCTCGAACCAAAAATGAATAGCTACGGTATTGCTGCACGGTGGGTGGCGAAAACCCAGCCGCGCCTAAACCCGGAATTTTGGGGAACCTGCTTTGCAGCTGATTATTTAGTTGTGCGTCGTCTCTCCCGGAGCCGTGAACATACCTGCTCATATGCGACTCCGAGCCATATATAGGGCACGCGCGGCAACGCGGCGAATGTATGTCGTCTGCGGCATGTGCGCACCCTCCTTTACAAGTTAAGGTCAACTATATCAACGGTCGTCGACCATGCGAACACCGTTGACATTCGTACGACAGCGTCGTGTGCCGTCGTTTAATAAATAATTATCTGTGTTGATAAGAGTTTGTCATTCCCCATTCGGCGAACGGCGAGACAAAGCCGCCGCGGCTTATATCCCCGACGGCATTACCCGGCGCTATCGACAAACCAAATGGATCCTGCTGGCATCAAAATGCATGCGCAGCGTCTCGCCTGTTTGCGGTAGCTCGTCGACAGGCATGCCCACTTTGTTGACCTTCCACTGCAGACGCGTGGGCGCGTCGGCGCGCGGCACGTCCAGCAGCACCAGGCGCTCAAAACGTGAATCGCTCACGCGGGCCACGTGCAGGTCATAGCTGTTGCGACCCCGCTCGGCACGGTTGTCCACATGGAAGTAGCTTGCGCGAATGCCCAGATATGCCACGTCATCGGGAACCTCGCGACCCACGTTAAAGGTCATGCCCCAGTCGAGGGCCTCAACTTCTTCGTCGCCAATCTTGCGCGCCCGGCTTGTGTTCTTGCAGCCCGTCAGGCGCAGTGCCGCCAGCGTCTGCGGACGGCGGACCACGTCCTCGACGGAGCCGATCTCCTCCACATGCCCGTCGTGCATCACGCAGATGCGCGGGCACAGGCGGCACGCTTCGTCGATGTCGTGGCTCACGTAGAGCACGGTGCGGTTGCATACATCGAACAGGTCGAGCATGTTCTGTTCGAGGGCGCTCTTAAGATAGGAATCGAGTGCGCTCATGGGCTCGTCGAACATAAAGATGCCCGGATACGCGGCCACCATGCGTGCAAGCGCCACACGTTGCTGCTGACCGCCCGAGAGTCGCGCGGGATAGCGGTCGGCAAAATCGGCCAGGCCAAAAATGCCCAGGTAGCGCTCGGCCAGCCTTTTGCGCGCCGTGGCGTCGCCCGCGTCCTTTACGCCGGCACACACGTTGTCTGCCACCGTCATGTTAGGGAACAGCTGATAGTTTTGGAACAGCAGGGCGCATTTTCGCTCCTGGGGCGACAGGTTGGTGCCCGCCGCCGAGTCAAAAAAGGTCACACCGTTGACGACGATCTTGCCCTCGTCGGGCGTCTCCACGCCGGCGATGCAGCGCAGCGTACAGCTCTTGCCGCAACCCGAGGCGCCCAGCAGCGCCACGCGCTCCTCGCCAGCCTCAAGCTGCATGTCGAGCATAAACCCGGGATAACGCTTTTTGATATCCAGAACGAGTGACATGACCTATAGACCTCCCTGCGGCGCAGCATCATCGCGCATGAGCTCGGCCAGCGCCTCGCGATCGATACGCAAGGCATCGCCGCCCGCCGGATCGAGCGAATCGCCCTGTCCGGCAAACTCTTTGGCCTGCTTGCACTCCGCACGGGAAAGGCCCCGTTCGCGATACTTTTGCGAATGCGCCGTGTACATGTTGATGAACAGGATGACCAGGAAACTAAACACGATCACGACGGCGACCCAAAAGAGGGCCACCGAGGTGTTGCCGCCCATCCACTCAAAGTAAATGGCGATGGGGATGGTCTGGGTAATGCCGGCGTAGTTGCCCGCAAAGAACAGGGTGCAGCCAAACTCGCCCATCGCACGGGCAAAGGCGAGCACCGTGCCGGCGGCAATCGAGGGCCAGCCAAGCGGCATCATAAGCTTGGTGAGGATGCGACGCTCGGACCAGCCCAGCGTGCGCGCCGCATCGAGCATCTGCGTGTCGAGACTCTCGAAGGCTCCGAGTGCCGTACGATAGACGAGCGGGAACGACACCACCACGGCAGAGATCACCGCCGCCGGCCAGGTAAAGACAACCGAGATACCGTGCGCGATGAGCCACTGGCCCACCCCGGTCGAGCGGCCAAACAGCATAAGGAGCAGAAAGCCGCAGACCGTGGGCGGCAGCACCATGGGGATGGTAAAGACCGAGTCGAGCAAGCCCTTGATGCGGCTCGAGGTACCCATGGTCTTCCATGCGGCAAACAGGCCCAGCGCAAAGGAGATCAGCAGGGCAAGGCCGCTCGTTTTAATGGACACCCAAAGCGGGCGATAGTCGATGTCGCCCAAAAAGGAGGCCAGAGAGGTCAAGGGCCCCTGCTCATCCCGCAACACGACGGACGATGCTTCTACCATTTGAGCGCTATCAAGCCAACGCGCGCCGCCCTTGGCATCACCCGAGGCTGATGCAATCACCACATAGCGGTCCCCATCCGCACCGCGCTCGTCAAAGCCATAGGTATACCCGCCGGCATCAAAAGTTGTTTCCGCCGTGACATACCAAGGAAGATCCACGTCCCCTAGCTGCGCACCTCCCATGCAGTTTGCGCTGTCGAGCTCACAGACGAGGGCCTTGAGACCCGATACGCACTCATTGTCCTGCGGATCAAATCCATACTTCTCGATCGCCTTGGGCGATATCCACACCACAACGCGATCGGCAGCAGGCGCCACTACAAGGTCCACGTCCTCGTCAACGGGAAACCGGTAGCCCTCAGGCTGGCCCTCCATGGCACGAGCGGTCCCCTTGGCCAACCGCTCAAAACCCTCGATCCCATAGGAAAGCCCATGAGCGGTCGCAGCAACCTGGGCCCCGTCCTCAGCATCCCCAGCAAACGCAAATCCCGGCACCCAGCAAAGCGCGAAGGTCAAAGCACAGGCGACAAGCATGCGGAATCTATTAAGCACGAAAAGCTCCAAGCGAATACAAGGACGGAGTGAAACACAAAACGATGGAATTATCGCGCCAAGCCGCACTACGCGGAAAGCTCAAAGCCGTACTTAGCCCAAATCTTCTGAGCCTTCTTGTTGGACAGGCAAAAGTCGATGAACGCCTTGGCTTCGTCGGCATGCTCGGAGCTCTCGGCAACGGCACCCGGGTACACGATGGGCTTGTGCGAATCCTCGGGGCACACGAAGGCCTCCTCGATGCCGTCGTAGCGGAAGATATCGGAGCTGTAGACAAAACCGGCTACGCAGTCGCCCGTAGAGACATAGGCGGCGGCGGTGCCCACCTTATCGGCCAGTGCGACCTTGTCGGCAATCTCGGGAGCATACTCGCCGTCGTCGCCCTCGGTGCCGGTGTAAAGGCCCACGGAGGCCAGGGCCTGGTTGGCGTACTTGCCAGCGGGGACGGTCTTGGCATCACCGATGGCGATCTTGCCGTCCAGGTTCGCGACGTCGGCGATGGCCTCGACCTTGGTGTCGGAACCCTCGGCGCGAATAATCACGAGGTCGTTGACGAACATATCCTCACGGGCGTCGGCGTCGACGAGCTCGGCGGTCTCAGCGTCATCCATGGTGCCCTTGGAAGCGGTGATGAGCACGTCGACCGTGGCGCCGGCCTTCATCTGCTCGACAAGGTCGCCGGAGGCCTTAAACTGCGTGTCTGCAAACGTGGTGCCGGTCTGCTCTGTGTAGAGCTCCTGAACCTCGGGCAGAGCCTTCTCGAGCGAGTTGGCGGCAAAGACCTGCAGCTCGACAGCCTTCTTGGAAGATGCCTTAGCAGAACCGGCATCGGATCCGGCCGGCTCGGACGTCTTGCTGCCCGAGCAGCCAGCAAGACCAAGGCCGGCAGCGGCGACAGCAGAAAGCGAGACGAATCCGCGACGAGAAACCATATCGAACATATTCAACCCTTTCGGACCTTGTGCCCGGGTACCCCACCGCGGGCTTTAATCTGCAATCAGATTATACTTTTGCGCGAATAATGTTAGTGAGAAATTATTCTCGCCTGAGAATATAGTTTCGAGTTACCGTACACCTCGGCGTCGATTCGGCGGAAAACAAAAGCGGAGCGACCGATAAGGTCGCCCCACCGCAGGTAAATAGCTTAGTTGGTATGTCCGCCGCCCGCTGTCATCTGAGCCGCGTGCTCCAGCTGGTCCGCTATGGCCTCCCAGCTTTCGCGGGCGGCCTTCGTGGAACCGGGAAAGTTTACGACAAGTGTATGACCTCGTTGCATGCAAATAGCACGCGAGAGCATAGCGCGGCGCGTCTTGGTCATCGAGTACGCACGAATTGCCTCTGCAATACCCGGCACATCGCGGTCGCAGACGGCACGCGTCGCCTCGGGCGTCACATCGCGCATCGAAAGCCCCGTGCCGCCGCAGGTGAGCACGACATTGGCGTGGCACTCATCGGCGGCTTCCACAATGGCATCACCAATCTCGCTGACGTCATCGCGCACGACCACATGTGAGGCGACCGTCCAGCCCTGCGCTTCGATAAGTTCCTCGAGTGCAGCTCCAGCCTCGTCCTGGGCAAGATCGCGCGTATCCGAGCACGTCACAATCGAAATCTTCAGCTCCATAGCATTCCTCCTACAACACCGTTCCCTCGGGCAGGTCGACACGCACGACATCCACGACGTCGCCTGCCTTGAGCTCACACGGCCCTTCGTCAATACGCAGCAGACAGTTGGCACGCTGCATCGTGCCGAGCAGCGCCGAATTCTGCGTCTTGGCCTCGGTCACCAGCAGCTCATCGGTCTCGGGGTCGCGCAAAACCGTGGCGCGATCGAAGAAGCGTCGGTCCTGGCGCTTTTTCACACCGTGGGTAAGAACCGCTCGCTGCACGGGGCGCGCCCCCTCGGCAAAACCACGCATCTTGCGGATCGCCGGGCGCGCGAGCATCTCAAAGCCCACATACGCCGCGGCCGGATTGCCTGAAAGCCCCAGGTAGGGCTTACCCCCGAGCAAGCCAAACGTGATGGCCTTGCCCGGACGCATCGAAATGCGGTCAAACAGCACCTCGCCCTCGCGCCGGACGAGCGCCGTCACGCAGTCGTAATCGCCCGCCGAGGCGCCGCCGCTCGTAATGACAAAATCGCACTCCTGCACGGCGCGATGCACCAGTTCGGCAATCGCCTGCTCATCGTCGGGCGCAATGCCGTAGAACACGGGCTCGGCTCCTGCATCGAGCGCCTCGGCCATCAACGCCGAGGAGTTGGAGTCGCGAATCTGCCCGCGCGCCGGCACGTTACTCGGTGCGACCAGTTCCGTGCCCAGCGAGATGATGCCCACACGCGGGGCAGCGTGCACCTTCACGCTCGCGTATCCGGCGCTTGCCAGCAGACCCGCGCCCGCCGGAGCCACGACCTCGCCGGCGCGCATCACAGCATCGCCGGCATGGGCCTCCTCGGCGGCAGAGCGAACGTTCTCCCCTACCTTGGCCGGCGCCGAGAACCTCACATGCGAGCCCTCGTTGCCATCGCCGTCAAGCACGTCGACGATCTCGTATTTCACTACGGCGTCAGCACCCTCGGGCACCGGCGCGCCCGTCATGATGCGGACGGTCTCGCCCGTGCCGACCAAGCCCTCAAAGACATGGCCCGCTGCCTCGTGTCCGATAACGTCGAGCGTCACCGGCGTCTCACCAGACGCCTGCGCCAAGTCCGCCGAGCGCACGGCATATCCGTCCATAGCGCTGTTGGCAAACGGCGAGATGTCGATATCGGCCACCGCGTCCTCGGCCAAGGGAAGACCGGCGGCCTGCCACACGGGAATCTCGACGAGATCGGTCGGAGCAACGTGCGACAGAACGATCGACTGCGCATCCTCCAGCGGAATGAGTTTCTCTGCCATATGCACCTCTTTAATGCCACGGCGCACAACAGGGACGCCGATTCTTTATGCTTGTCTCAGTATAATCCCCCGACGCGCGACCGCGATTTGGCCTGTACCCGCAAATACACCTGTCGGCCGCAAGCCGCGAAACAGAATGGAAAGCAACCCACCGGCTCGTCGCGCTTGCCACGTTTTATAATGCTTGCGTTGCAACCTAAAAGAGGAATATATGGCTCATAACAACAAACCCGAAAGCGCAAACGAAGCGCAGGATCATTCCCAGCCGCTCGACGATGGCGGCTTTTTCTCCCTTAGCGACGTCATCATGGCCGGCAGGCGTCAACTCACCCGCTCCGAGCAGCTCTTGGCCGCCGACACACGCCGCAACGCCCGCAACCTGTTTGCAAGCGCCAAACTGCTCGCGCTCGTCGTCATCGTCTCGCTCGCCATGGGTGTTGCCGCTTGGGCATTTTTGGCCTCGCTGAATATCGCGACCGATTATCGCGAGCACCACGTGTGGATTTACGCGTTGCTTCCCGTTGTGGGCGTTGCCACCGCATGGGTGTACAAAAACCACGGCCTTGCCGCCAAACGAGGTAACAACCTGGTCATCGACTCCGCCCTGGGCACACGCCTTATCCATATGCGCATGGCCGTCCTCACCTTCGTCTGCTCCACACTCACGCACCTAACAGGCGGATCGGCCGGCCGCGAGGGCGCCGCGGTGCAGATTGGCGGCACCATCGCCAGCAACATCTCGAGCCTCGCCCACCTCAAAAAGCATGACCACCACGACCTCATGCTCGCCGGCATCTCGTCGGCCTTTGGCGCCGTATTCGGTTCACCCCTCGCCGGAGCCTTCTTTGGCATGGAGATGTGCTTTATCGGCAAGATCGACTACACCGCGGGCATCTACTGCCTGGTCGCCTCGTTTACCGGCTACTTTACATCACTTGCCCTGGGTACCGAGTACGAAGCGAATGTCATCGCCAGCGTTCCCGCTATGACGCCCACAACGGTCGTCATCGTTGTTATCAGCGCCATCATCTTCGGTCTGACGGCACGCCTCTTTGCCTGGTCGGTTCGAACCGTCAAGAGCCTGTACGGTCGTTTTATCACCAACTATATTGCTCGCGCACTCGTGGGCGCGCTCGTAGTGCTCGCGGCCTACGCGATGCTCGACGCCTGGAAGTATGCCGGCCTTGCCACCTGGCTCTCGGGTGCCGGGTTCGCCGGTAACACGACCCTTGCCGACGCAGCCATCAAGCTCGTGGTGACGGCGCTCACCCTGGGCGCCGGCTTCCAAGGAGGCGAGGTCACGCCCCTGTTTGGTATCGGCGCGGCGCTCGGCGGCTGGATCGGTTGCCTCGTCGGAATCGACCCCAGCTTTCTGGCAGCGCTGGGTATGCTCGGCGTGTTCTGCGCCGGCCTCAACGTGCCCATCACCACCTGCATGATGGCCATCGATCTGTTCCACGGCACGGCCGCCGGGTTCTTTGTCATCGTGGCCTTTATCAGCTATCTCGTCGGCGGCCACCGCGGCGTGTACCCCGCCCAGCGCATTATCTCACCCAAGCGTCGTTCGCTTATTGTGGATGAGGGCGGTACGGTAGCGGATGCTATCGAGCGCCACAACGACCTGATAGAGTAGACGTAAGTATTCGCCGTGCAGCCACAATCGGGGGCAATTCGACCTGAGCGCGACCGCACCGTCACGTCATACGCCGGGAGTCGCCCCATGCACGTAACTGATTTTGGTCGCACGCTCATCATCGCCAACCCCGCCGCCCAGTCGGGTGCGGCGCGCGAGGTCGCTGAGCGCCTGCAGCGCTTTTTGGACATGACCGCGCGCGCATCCCAGTTTGACTTGGTGCTGACCGAACGCGCGGGGCATGCCAAGGAGCTTGCCGCACAGGCCCAGGGCTACCGCACGGTTATCGCACTCGGCGGCGACGGCGTGATCCACGAGGTCGTCAATGGCTTGATGGCGCAAGAAGAGGCGGTACGACCGGCGCTTGCCGTCCTGCCCGTAGGCTCCGGCAATGATTTTGCCCAAACACTCGGCATCGACGATTTCTCCGGCAAGGATTTTGGCGCGCTGCTCACCTGCGAGCTGCAGCATCAGGACATCGGGCGCATTCGCTCGTGGAGCCCTGCAAGCGGCAGCGGCGAGGCTGCCGCTGAGTACTACGACCAGACGCTTTCGGTCGGCATCGATGCCGCCATCGGCCTTGGCACCACCGAGCTGCGCAAAAAGACGGGCCTCGCCGGCGCTCCGCTCTACACCCTATCGGGACTTGAGCAGTTTGGCCTGCGCTACCGCAACTATCCCATGACGGTCAGCTTTGACGGTGCGCCCGCAGAGCGCGTGCGGGCGATTATTATGGCCATCCAGCTGGGGCCCACGTATGGCTCGGGCTATCGCATCTGTCCCGACGCCGACCCGTGCGACGGCATGTTCGACGTCTGCTACGCCTGCGGCCCCGTCCCCCGTGCAGTTGCCCTGCCCATGTTCCTTTCGGCCAAGGACGGCCACCATACCAAGTTGCCACCGGTTCGCATGCGTCGTTGCCGTCATGCCGAGCTCACGTTCGAGGAGCCCGACTACCCCATCCAGACCGACGGCGAGCCCATCGTCGCCTCGCGCATCGAGGTCGACGTCCTCGGCGGAGCCCTCCACGTCTGGCGCCCCACCCGCTAACCCCACCTAAGTTGCGGTGAAATAGGGACTGTTTATGCAGTTAAAGCCGCAAAACAGTCCCTATTTCACCGCAACTTATGAGGAAGCTATTCGTCGCTGCCCGGCTTGCGACGGTTGGCCTTTTTAATGGCGTTGAAGTGCTTGTCATTGAGCCTGCGCTGGCGAGAGCGCTGAGGCACCTTGGTCTTTACGCGTCGGCGCGGTGGACGCCCGCGACGCTCAAGCTCAGCGCGCAGCTTACGCAGGCAGCTGCTACGGTTTTGGAACTGACTGCGGCTCTCGCGCGCCGTCACGGTAATCCCCGTGGGCCCATGCTTCATGCGCACCGCCGAGTCCGTCGTGTTGACGCCCTGTCCGCCCGGGCCCGTCGCGCGAAACACCTGAACCTCGCAATCGCGTGCCAACTCCTCGACCGACATCTCGGCATAGTGCGCATACTCACGCCATCCCATCTTGTTCTCATCCATATCTACACCTCCCCTCATACAAAAAATGTGACAAAGGGACAGTCCCTTTGTCACATCGCATACCAATCGCTTGTGTTGAGCACTTAGGCGAAGGTGATCTCGCCGGTCTCGCAGTCCATATCGGCGATACGGGCCAGGCTCTCGACGCGGAAGCCGCGCTCGCGGAGCTTATCGCCACCGCCCTGGAAGCCCTTCTCCACCGCAATGCCAATACCGGATACCTCGGCACCCGCAGCCTCGCAGATCTTGATAAGACCCTCGAGCGCGCAGCCGTTGGCCAGGAAGTCGTCGATAATCAGGACCTTGTCGCCCTCGGACAGGAAGCGCTTGCCAACGATGACCGGGTACTCCTTCTGCTTGGTAAAGGAGTAGATGGTCGTGGCATACTGCTCGCCGTCGAGGTTGATGGACTGCGCCTTCTTTGCAAAGACCACCGGCACGCCACCAAAATGCTGAGCTGCGATGCAGGCCATACCAATACCCGAAGCCTCAATCGTCAGGATCTTGTTGATCTCGACACCCTCGAACAGACGGGCCCATTCGGCGCCCATGTGATCGAACAGCTCAACATCGCACTGGTGGTTGAGGAAGGCATCAACCTTAAGGACGTTACCGGCCTTTACGATGCCGTCATGGCGAATACGATCCTCAAGCTCCTGCATGGCGCAACCCCTTCTCGCGGCAACGATACCGCGCGATTAATAAACGTTGTTCGATAGTCTACCACGGACCGACCCCCGCCCGCCCCACAAGCCACATCGCACCACAAACCAGTCTTTTTGGGACGGCGCGAATCGTGGCAGACAGCCTCCCAACATGCTAATGGCGGGCGCGCATCTTCACCAAACGCACCATGGCAAGCGCAAAGCCCACGGCGGCCACAGCCATGAGTACGTAGAACACCGAGCGAAAGCCGAATAGGAATACGTCCGGACGACCTGTAACAAAACTGGTCACGGCCTCGCCCATTGCCACGCTCATCTGCCCATACAGGATATGCGACGCCGCCGTAATGCCAAGCGCCATGCCGGCGTAGCGTGCCAAACTACCCAGGCTGCCCGCAAAGCCGAGCGCTTCGCGCGGAGCCGAGCCCATATACAGCGAGTTGTTGGGGCTCTGGAAAATCGACGTACCGCACGACATAAACGCGGCACAGCACACAATCACAGGGATGGAAGAGTGCTCGTCGAGCGTACTTACCGCAAAGAGCCCGCACACGTACACGCCCAGGCCGACCGCCGTGGGACCCTCGCAGCCAACACGGTCCGAAACCGCACCCGAAAGCGGGCCGATAAAGGCATTCACCATCGGCAGCGCCAAAAACAGCAATCCGGAAATGTCGGAACCAAAGCCGTGGGCGTCCTGAAAATAGAACGGCAGGATAAACTCGGATGCGCCAATACCAACGAACACGATGAGCATGCAGGCAAGGTTGATGGTAAAGGCCGAATTTGCAAAGCAGCGACGAGTGGCCTCGGCAAGGGACATGGGACGGTCGCCGGCCTCCGGCTTAACATGCGGCAACGTGTAGAGCCCCACGATAAACGAGATGACGCCAATGGGCAGGTTGATGAGGAAGATGCTCTCCCAGGGAAAGCTTGCCACCAGCATGCCACCGAGCACGGGGCCACACATCATGCCGAGGGCCACGAAGGTCGCGAGAATACCCATGGCACGGCCTCGTTCGCGCGCCGGAAACGACTCGGTGATGATACCCATGTTGTTGGCCATGGCCGCCGCGCAACCGACACCCTGAACAATGCGTGCCAGGATAAGAACCTCGAGCGAGGACGAAAGGCCGCACAGCAGCGAACCGACCGAAAAGACGATGACGCCCAGCTGGAACACATTCACCTTGCCGCGCACGTCGCCCAGACGGCCAAACGGCAACATAGCCACGCAAGTCGCAAGCAGATACACCGAGCTTACCAGCTGAATGCGATCGAGGCCCACGCCCAGCTCCTTTTGCATCACGGGCAGCGCCACGGTCACGACGGTCGAATCCAGACACACCATAAACGTCATGATGAGCACGGTAAACAGAATCGCCCACTTGTTCTTGCCATGGGTGTCGCCCTCTAGGGCAATGTGCTCGCGGCGCAGCTGCTCTGCAGTTTTCTCCATATCCATCCTTTCGAGTGGCCCAACGCAAAAAACGGGGCCCCAATCGCCTGCAAACAGCCGCGATTGGGGTCCCGCCTACGGAATCGGAACTAAAGGTCGCCGAAGCTTTCTGCCAGCATCGGCACCTTGTACGGAGCTAGCCTAGCACTGCTCGAGCGCCTGCTCAAGGTCGGCAATCAGATCGGCCGTGTCCTCGAGGCCGCACGACAGGCGTACCATGTCGGCGGAGATGCCACAGGCGATGAGCTCTTCATCGTTCATCTGGCGATGCGTAGCATTAGCGGGATGCAGGCAGCAAGTGCGCGCGTCGGCCACGTGCGTGGCGATCTGGGCGAGCTTGAGGCTCTTCATAAAGGTCTCGGCCGCCGCGCGACCACCGTTAAAGCCAAAGCTCACCACGCCGCAGGTACCGTTGGGCATGTACTTCTGAGCGATGTCATAGTACTTATCGCCCTCCAGGCCCGGATAGCTCACGAAGCGTACCTTGGGATGGCTCTGCAGGAACTTGGCAACGGCCAGGCCGTTCTCGCAATGACGCGGCATACGCACATGCAGGCTCTCGAGCGAGCTGTTCAGGAAGAAGGCCGCCTGCGGGTTCTGCATGGGGCCGAGGTCACGCATGAGCTGAGCGGTTGCCTTGGTAATGAAGGCGCCCTCGCGACCGAACTTCTCGGCATAGGTCACGCCGTGGTAGCTCTCGTCAGGCGTAGTAAGACCCGGGAACTTGTCCGCATGGGCCATCCAGTCAAACTGGCCATGGTCGACGATCACGCCGCCCAGGTAGGCAGCATGTCCATCCATGTACTTGGTGGTGGAGTGTGTAACGATGTCGGCGCCCCACTCAAAGGGACGGCACATCACGGGCGTCGGGAAGGTGTTATCGACCATCAGCGGCACGCCGTGGTCATGCGCGGCCTTGGCAAAGCGCTCAATATCGAGCACGGCAAGGGCGGGGTTGGCGATCGTCTCGCCAAAGACGAGCTTGGTATTGGGCTCAAAGGCTGCCTCGAGCTCCTCATCGGTGCAGTCAGGGGCAACGAATGTGCAGGTCAGACCCATGCGACCCATGG
The DNA here is from genome assembly GCA_902491765.1 of uncultured Collinsella sp. Lineage (GTDB taxonomy): Bacteria > Actinomycetota > Coriobacteriia > Coriobacteriales > Coriobacteriaceae > Collinsella. The sequence goes on from CABUIY010000006.1 coordinate 83,356, forward strand.
TATGGGCAAGCAGGTTGTAGGTACCGCCGTAGATGGCAGAGCTTGCGACCACGTGATCGCCAGCCCCGGCCACGTTAAAGATCGCGAGGAAGTTCGCAGCCATGCCCGAGCTCGTGAGCATCGCGGCAGTGCCGCCCTCCATCTCGCAGATCTTGGCGGCAACCAGATCGCACGTGGGGTTCTGCAGACGGCTGTAGAAGTAGCCCGACTCCTCCAGGTCAAACAGCTTGCCCATGTGCTCGGACGTGTCGTACTTCCACGTGGTGGACTGGTAGATGGGCACCTGGCGCGGCTCGGCATCTCCCGGGTGATAGCCGCCCTGAACACATGTGGTACCGATAGTCTGCTCGCTCATATCTAGCTCCCTTGCCTGGGTTTTAGTTTTATTCGGTTCACGATACCGCTACCCTGCACCCCTCTCAACCCATCCCCAAAGTAGGTTATGGGACTAATTGATCAGGGGTATTTATCTCAAGCCTTAGGCATTTGCTCGATAGATAAAATTGAGGCATACATGAAGCTCTCGATGATTACATGCACCGGCACGGGTACCATAGGCGGGTACACCGTGACCAAGGAGACAACAATGAAGCAAATCGATACAGCCCAGCTCGACATCACCGCCTGCCAGGCTCAGGCTGCCGAATACCACGCCCGTGGCTTTAACTGCGCCCAGGCCGTCGCCTGCACGCTCGCACCTGCCGTCGGGCTCGATCCCCAGACCGCCTTTACCCTCACCGAGGGTTTTGGCGCCGGCATGGGCGGCATGACCGAAACCTGCGGCGCCATCTCGGGCGCCGTGGCCATCATGGGCTTTGTGATGAGCGACGGCATGGAAAACCCCAAGACCAAGGGCCAGACCTACAAGCTGTCGCGCGAAATCGCCAAGCGATTTAGCGAGAAGAACACGACGACTGTCTGCGGCACGCTCAAGGGCATCGGATCGGACAAGGGTCCGCTCCGCAGCTGCCCCGGCTGCATCGACGATGCCGTCGAGATCGCCTGCGATGTGCTAAAGCAGCTCGCCGAGTAAACGGCAGCAACAGAAAACGACGGCCGGTGCGCTTGGGATTCATCCAAAAGCACGCCGGCTGTCGTCGTTAGAACTCGGCAAATTCGGGAGCGCCGACCTCGATCTCCTCGCGCCCTGCCATAAGCTCGCGCATCTTAGCGCAAAACGGCTCTTGCTCCCCCGCCTTGAACACCAAGTGAAGTGTCACGGCATCCGCGTAATCGGTATCCGAAACCTTGGCACCCGAATCCTGCGCCAAACGAAGCACCTGCTCATACTGCGGATAGGCCACATGCACGTCAACTGGCACGACACTCGTCATCTCGACGATCTGCTTGGCCTCCCGAGCCGCAGCCACCGCCGCCTGCGTCGCCGCGGTATAGGCGCGTACCAAGCCACCAGGCCCCAATAGCGTGCCACCAAAATAGCGCGTCACCACGCAGCAAACATTTTTGAGTCCTGCGCCGCGCAGTACCTCGAGCGTCGGCATGCCGCTCGTGCGGCTCGGTTCACCATCATCGCTCTGGCGCTCGCGTCCATCGACCAAAATCCACGCGGGAACATTGTGTCGAGCATCGTAATGACGCTTGCGAACCATCTCGATAAAGGCATTCGCCTCATCCTCGGACTCAATATGGACCAGCTGGGCAATAAACCGGCTCTTGCGGTCCACAAACTCGCCCGAAGCCTCAATATTCGATTGCAGAGTAAAATAGCTGTCCAACAAAGCCCCTCAACAAAACTAAGCGCGGCAACAAACAGCCTCAATAATACGGCAAAGACAGCACCGTTGCCCTCGCCAACAAGAGCGGAAACGCCAATGATGCCGTCACCAACAGCGAGAACCCGTCAGCGCGAGCAAGGTGCCTTGAAAGACGAGGGCATTGACCTTATGGTCATGCCCGAAGGCTTGAAAGGCAGATTGCCGCGCTGACGGGTTCGCAGCGTCAACAAAGTGCTGAGTGGGCCTATAAGCCGGGTTCTGTCGTGAACGGTCATTTATCTTGTCTGCACGTTACCGTGCAGCTCCACGCACGCTACCCGAACGCGGACCGGGCCGGCCCATAGCGTTCCTATTCGCGCTTGCTCCGGATGGGGCTTGCCAAGCCGCCGTGTTGCCACGACGCTGGTGGTCTCTTACACCACCGTTTCAGCTTTTCCCTTTACGCCTTGCGGCGCAGGTGGGAGTCTTCTTTTCTGCGGCGCTTTCCGTCGGATCACTCCGCCCGGCCGTTAGCCGGCATCCCGCCCTCTGGAGCCCGGACTTTCCTCACGCGTGCTGCAAGCAGCACATCGCGCAACCGTCTGGCCCACTCAGCAGTGCAAGAGTGTAGCACACCGCCAGCACACGTAATGGCACAACGCAAGCGCTCGCACGATAAACCAAGAACCACCCATGCGCTACAATAGTTCAGTCGATGGGCAACGTCGTCAGTCGAGACGCGACCGCGCTCCACACCCCTCCGTCTACTCGGTGCGTTCCCGCCTCCTCCCCGAGGCGGGATGTCGGCATTTTTCATGCACTGACAACCTAATAGCCCGTGAACAGCCTAGGCGGCATTGCACACGGGCAGCATCGCGCACCTCAACAACATATGCAAAAAGGGACCCGTCCATTGCGGACGGATCCCTTAAACCAAGTGATCGTCAAACCGATTTACTCGGCGTCGGTCTCCTCGTCCTTCTTCTCGGAAGGCAGCGGGGTGACCTCGATCTCGACGCCCAGAGTCTCAGCAGCGGACTTCATGGACAGGGAGATACGACGACGGTCGAGGTCGATCTCCATGACCTTGACCTGAACCTTGTCGCCCACGTGGGTGACCTGAGAAGGCTGATCGACGTGCTTGTTGGCCATCTCGGAGATGTGGACCAGGCCCTCGATGCCCTCGCCCAGGTCGACGAAAGCGCCGAACGGGACAAGCTTGGTCACAGTGCCCTCGACGATAGCGCCGACGGGGTACTTCTTGACCAGTGCGCGCCACGGATCCTCGGTGGTCTGCTTGAGACCCAGGGAGATGCGCTCGCGGTTGAGATCGACGTCGAGAACCTCGACCTCGACCTCCTGGCCGACCTTGACAACCTCGGAAGGATGGTTGACGTGGTTCCAGGAGAGCTCGGAGATGTGGATGAGGCCGTCGATACCGCCGAGGTCGACGAAGGCGCCGAAGTCGACGATGGAGGACACGGTGCCCTGGAGACGCATACCAGACTTGAGCTTGGACAGGATCTCGGAGCGCTCGGCCTTACGGGACTCCTCGAGCACGACGCGACGGGAGAGGACGACGTTGTTGCGGTTGCGGTCCATCTCGATGACGCGGGCCTCGATGCGGGTGCCCATGTAGGAGGTGAGGTCCTTGACGCGACGGAGGTCGACGAGGGAGGCGGGCAGGAAGCCACGCAGGCCGATGTCGAGGATCAGGCCGCCCTTGACAACCTCGATAACCTCGCCCTCGACGTTCTCGCCGGAGTTGAACTTCTCCTCGATGCGGTTCCAAGCACGCTCGTACTCGGCACGCTTCTTGGACAGGACCAGACGACCGTCCTTGTCCTCCTTCTGGAGAACCAGAGCCTCGATGGGATCACCGAGTGCAACGATGTCTGCAGGGTTAGCGTCCTTGCGGATGGACAGCTCGCGGACCGGGATAACGCCCTCGGACTTGAATCCGATGTCAACGAGCACCTCGTCATGCTCGATCTTAACGACAGTGCCGTTAACGAGATCGCCCTCATCAAAGTCGGTAATCGTACCGTCGATGAGGTTGTTCATCTCCTCCTCGTTGACATCGTCAAGAGAGAAAATGGACGAGTTCTGAATCTCACTCAAAGGTGGACCCCTTTCGAACTACGGGGCCCCGATTGCTAGGACCTACAGAAGGGTGCGACAAGCACACAACGTTTAGGAACACTCGGGAGCCGACAGATACTAATGTGACGCTTATGCAATCACGTTCGTATAGGTTACGGGGAAATGAGTTCGATTTCAAGCGTGAACTGCGATTTTTTACTCGTGTGGAGACTTTTTCGTAATCTTATGAACACACGTCTCCGCAACTTGACGATAACCAGCCAGGCATTCGGCTTTGGGGTAAAGTATCCGGAGCCAACGATTCTGGAACGATTTTTCGAGAAAGGTGCCCGCGTGCTCAAAGCAGTCGTTTTCGATATGGACGAGACGCTTCTCAGCATCAACCTCAACGCGTTCATCCTTCGCTATTTTAAGGATGTCTCTTCGATGCTCGCGGATATCGGGCGCCGCAGCCGCGGTGGCACGATGGCACGCCTCGGCACCATCCTAGTCGACCTCAACGCCAATCGCCGCAGCGGCACGGACAACCGCACCAATCTTGAGTTTTACCAAGAAGAGGTCGAGCGCCGATGCGGGATCCGCCTCTCCGATCCCCTCATCTACGAGGCGTTTACCTACTATGACCGCGAAGTTCTTCCGTACAAGAACGACGATGTCATTAACGCCCACGCCATGCCGGGCGCACACGCCGCGCTCCAGGCCGTACAGGACGCAGGGCTGCGTTGCGCGCTCTTTACCAACCCCAGCTTTCCCCAAGGGGCCATCGAGTGCCGCATGGGCTGGGGCGACCTGGCCGACGCCCCCTTTGAGCTCGTCACGCACATGGGAAACACCACCCGCTGCAAGCCCGATGCCACCTACTATCTAGAGCAGCTTCAGGTGATGGGACTCGAGCCACACGAGGTCCTTATGGTGGGCAACGATCCCAAACGCGACTTCCCGTCCCCCGATTGCGGCATCCAAACCGCCTTTGTGGGCCAAGGCAAGCCCAGCCGAGCCACCTGGCGCGGAACCATGGAAGACTTCGCCCGCGACTTTAACGCCGTAATCGAGGCCTTCTACGAGCACCAAATAGCCGACGAACTATCGTAGGCGCCAGAACATCTAGCGCAGTTGCGGTGAGATAGTTCCTGTTTGCCCCTCACCCGGGTAATTTTAGGAACTATCTCACCGCAACTTAATATCTAGCAGACCTGGGTTTTGCCGATCATGATGTTGAGGATCTCGACGTCGGTGTCCTTCATGCCTACGCGGCCTACGTAGCCCATACTGGCGATTGTCTGCTCAACGGTATCTTGGATCAGGCCCTCGCCGGCGCGGAAGCCGCGACCCTGCATGGCCATATCATGGCCCAGAATCGCCGCATCGACGGCAGCCGAGATCTTGGCGGCACAGCTCGCTTTGGCGCCGTCGCACACGATGCCGCCCACGTTACCGAGCGTGTTCGAGACCGTCGCGCCAATCTGCTCGCGCGTGCCACCGCACAGCCAGGTAATCGCGGCGCCGGCGCCGCACGCGGCGCAAATAGCACCGCAAAACGCCGAGAGCGCACCAATATAGCTCTTGATATGCACGGCGATAAGATCGGACAGCATCACGGCGCGCACCAGGCGCTCGTGGTCGCAACGCAGGTACTCGGCATACTCCATGACGGGCAATGCGCAGGTAATGCCCTGATTGCCCGAGCCGCACACAATGGCGACCGGCAGCGCGCAGCCGTTCATGCGGGCGTCGGACCCGGCGGCCGCACGGGCACGGGCACGGCAGGCGACGTCATCGGCACGAGCACCCAGCAGCGTACGACCCACCTCGGCGCCCCAAGCGTGCGCAAGGCCCTCGGCACTGATTGCGCCATTCAGCTCAATCTGACGCTCAACGGCAGCACGGGCGTCCTCAATGTCACCGTCCTCGATAAAGTCGATGATGGTCTCGATCGACATGGGCGTGTCGGCGTTATCTGCCGCCCGCTCGGCCACGACGCGCTCGGCGCAGGCGGCACACTCCCCCGCCGACTTGCCGCACACCGGAATACCGTCGAGGGTATGGCACGTGACATTGGTGTGGTGGTCGGTAATCTCGACGACCGCGGTATGGCCCCCGGCCGTGGCAGTCACCTTGATGTAGAGGTTGGGCACACCCTCGACAAGCGATACATCGCAGTAGTCGGCGTCGGCGAGGAGCTCGGCCACGCGAGCACGGTCTTCATCGTTAACGCTCTCGAGCACCTCGAGCGCGCTTTTGGCGTCGCCGCCCACGGCACCCAGCACGGCCGCGGCTTCAATACCGTGCATACCGCCCGAGTTGGGCACGGTCACGCTCTTAACGTTCTTGATGATGTTGCCCGAGCAGGCAACATCCATATGATCGGGCTCGTAACCGAGCGTCTGGCTCGCCAGCGCTGCTGCATAGGCAACGGCAATGGGCTCGGTGCAGCCGAGTGCACAGACAAGCTCGCGGTTCAAAACATCGCAAAACGCGGCATCACGAAGGGAATCGGTAGGCATAGGTATCTCCTGCTTGCATAACGGGCTTGGCTCTCAAAAATAGTTAGCTCCTTTATTTGATAACAATGCATCAAAAACTGCAACCATGGTTCCGGCGGACGGCGCTCAAGCACAAACTGACAGCATTCATTCATGAGAAGCCGGTCTTGTTGCATGCTAAAGCGTTTGACCAAAAAACGCCCGAGCGTTTACGCAAAAGTCGCGCTATCATGCAGTCGAACGCGGTAAAACCTTTAGCATTTGCGCCGCACAGACCAGAGAGGAACCACTCATGAAGATTGGTATCGGCAACGACCACGCCGCCGTCGAGCTCAAGAACATCATCTCCGAGCACCTGAAGGAGCGCGGCTGCGAGGTCGTGAACTTTGGCACCGACACCTCCGAGAGCTTTGACTACCCCATCGCCGGCTACAAGGTGGGTAAGGCCGTTGCCAACGGCGACGTCGACCTGGGCATCCTCATCTGTGGCACCGGTGTCGGGATTAGCCTGGCTGCCAACAAGGTCGAGGGCGTACGCGCCGTCGTGTGCTCCGAGCCCTTCAGCGCCAAGCTCTCCCGCATGCACAACAACACCAACGTGCTCGCCTTTGGTGCCCGTGTCGTGGGCTCCGAGCTCGCTAAGATGATTGTCGACGAGTGGCTCGACGCCGAGTTTGAGGGCGGTCGTCACGAGCGTCGCGTTAACCTCCTCAACGAGATCGACCACACGCGCGGCCTCAAGGTCGTCGACGAGGCCTAAACATCTCAGTGCCACAAGCTAACAGCAGGGGCCCGCTCGGAACTCATGACCGAACGGGCCCCTTCATAGATTTTGGAATAAAAGGGCGCCGCGGATGGAGTTCCGCGGCGCCCAAGCCACACGCTAACAGCTTTAAGGAGTCAAAGCTGGTTTAGCCAAAGAAGCGCTTGATCTCGATCTCGGCGTTCTCCAGGCAGTCGGAGCCGTGGATCACGTTGGCGTTGACATCGACAGCGAAGTCGCCGCGGATGGTACCAGGAGCAGCGTCAAGCGGATTAGTAGCGCCCATGAGGGTGCGCATCTTAGCAACAGCGGAGAGACCGGAAACGACCATCTTGACGACCGGACCGCTCGTCATAAAGTCGCAGAGACCGCCAAAGAAGGGCTTGTCGGCCAGATGGGCGTAGTGCTCCTCGACGGTAGCGCGCTCGAGCGTGGTCATCTCCATGCGCTCGATGACAAGGCCGCTGCGCTCAATGCGAGCAACGATCTCGCCGATCTTGCGGTCGCGCACGGCGTCGGGCTTAATCATGATGAAGGTCTTCTCGATAGCCATAAAAGTAGCCTTTCAAGTAGGTTCGCGCGTGCCCAAGTCCCATTCCGGCACCCGCCTGGACTGCATCGTAACAGAGTTTTAGCTGCAGTTAAACAAAAAGCTGTTTATTGAAACGTTGCAATTTATTAAAGCGCTCCATATGTGTCACTTCTGTTTCGAAGCCCGATTAGAGTACCATCCGACCGCCCATCAACCGCGCCGAACAGAGCAGGCGGTCGGTTGCCGCCCGCGAACGTATCCCCTTCACAACCTGCCAAAAGGTCCTACAGAAGTTCTCGACAAGCCCCTCCCCCATAGCAACAAAATACGGGCTCCCACATCAGCAGGCGCCCGTAAAGCGAAAACGATTTATCAATAAATGGACAATACGTCTTCAGCCAAACCTCTACTTTGCCCCGTGACCCATCTCGACGACCTTGGTTAGCGATCCAAACACACCTTCGTCGACCACGAGCTGCGCCTCGGCACGCTGCAGCTGCACGGCAACGGCGGCAGGGGCGGTGCCGCCCTCGGTCGTGCGCGCGGCGACAATCGACGGGATGTCGAGCGCCTCGGTAATGTCGTGCTCAAAGAGCGGGCTTGCCTCCTGGAACACCTCAAACGGCAGGTCCTCAAGATTGCAGCCGCGCTTCTCACACATCAGAACCAGATGCCCCACCACGGCATGTGCCTCGCGGAACGGCAGGCCACGCTTGGCCAGGTAATCGGCAACATCGGTAGCGGCAAGGTGCCCCACGCCGCACTCGCGCGCCATGGCATCCTCGTTGACGGTCCAAGTCGAAATCATTCCGGCCATAACCGACAGGCACTGCATGAGCGTATGGGCGGTATCGAGCGCGCCCTCCTTGTCCTCCTGCAAGTCCTTGTTATAAGCAAGCGGCAGGCCCTTCATGGTCACGAGCAGCTGCACCAGGTTGCCATAGACACGGCCGCTCTTGCCGCGAATAAGCTCGGCAAAGTCGGGATTCTTCTTCTGCGGCATGATGGACGAGCCGGTGGAGTAGGAGTCTGAAAGCGTGATAAAGCCAAATTCGGAGCTCGACCACAGCACGATCTCCTCGGAAAGACGCGACAGGTGCATGGCCATGACGGAGCCAGCGTAATGCAGATCGAGCAGGAAATCACGGTCGGAAACAGCATCGAGTGAGTTAGGAATCACGCCCGCAAAGCCAAGTTCGGCAGCCGTCATCTGGCGATCGAGCGGATAGCTCGTACCGGCAAGCGCGGCAGCACCAAGCGGGCAGTTGTCGGCGGCATCAAAGGCGGCCTTCAAGCGTGTAAAGTCGCGCGCGAACATCCAGGAATACGCCAGCAGATGATGCGAGAGCAGCACGGGCTGAGCGTGCTGCATATGCGTGTAACCCGGCAGAATCACCTTGTCGTACTTCTTAGCCGCATCCACCAGCACATGGCGCAGCTCAAGATTGGCCTCCATGAGCTCCTTGGCCAGCGCCTTGACGCCCAGGCGCGTGTCGGTCGCCACCTGGTCGTTGCGCGAACGTCCGGTATGCAAGCGCTTACCGGCCTCGCCGATGCGACGCGTCAGCTCGCTCTCGATGGACATATGAATGTCTTCGTCGTTGATGTCGAAGGTGAAGTTGCCGGCATCGATATCCTGTTCGATTCCGGTCAGGCCCTTGGCAATCGCCTGCTCGTCCTCGGCACTGATGATGCCCTGGGCCGCCAGCATTTTGGCATGCGCCTTAGAGCCTGCGATATCCTGCTTATAGAGATGTTTGTCGGCCGGCAGCGACGCGCCAAACTCCTGCGTGACCTCGGCCACGCCTGCCTCAAAACGACCGCCCCAAAGAGCCATGGAACCGTCCCCTTTCTCCAAATACCAAAACAAGCGCCCAAAGCAATGCGCCATATCGCTAAAGCGATTTTTCAACCGCTAGTTTTACACATTCCCCACCGTGTGCGGAGCCATGTAGCTAATTTGCAAAGAAGTGACGCGCCATGCACTTGGCGCCCAACGTCTCCCTCCGGATGTTGCCCTGCGAACCATCGATCCAGGCCTTCAGGCTCATAGGGACGTCCTCGACCCTTGCAGCATCGAACTCGGGCGCGAGGGCAAGTAAAGCATGCGCGATAGCATTGAACATAATGGATACTCCTCATATATATAGGCGCAGAGCCGCCAAATTGATAGAAGGAGCCCCGCCGGACAACCCCGGCGGGGCTCGGACTCAGCCACAGTCGCGGCATCATATATGCGGGCGGAACGTAGGGGCCACCGATGTTAAGAAGTGTCAGCAAGCATAACGAAAGGTAGGGACCCCGTGCGCCCGTTATGTATCACGCGGATGGGCCGCGCGGATACCAAGGGAAGGAGGCGCTAGGCCTGGGCGGCAGCAGAGCTGGGGCCCTGGACCTTTGCCCACGTCTTGAGTGACAGCGTATCGATCTCGATAAAGCCGGCGCTGGCCTTCTCGTCAAACGTGGTGTCGCGGTCGTAGGTAGCCAGACCGTAGTCATACAGGCTAAACGGGCTCTTGCGGCCGACGACATGGCAGTTGCCCTTAAAGAACTTCAGACGGACGGTGCCGGTCACGAACTTCTGGGTGTCGGCCATAAAGGCGTCGAGCGCGTTTTTGAGCGGGCTGTACCACTGGCCGTTGTACACGGCGGTGGCCCAATCCTGCTCGAGCTTGATCTTGGTCTTGAGCAGGTCGCCCTCGACGCAAATGTCCTCGAGCGCCTTGTGGGCGGTGATGAGCGTCAGGGCGCCGGGAACCTCGTAGCACTCGCGGCTCTTAAGGCCCACCAGGCGATCCTCGACCAGATCGAGACGGCCAAAGCCATTGTCGCCGGAGATCTTGTTGAGGGAGATGACAATCTCGGAGAGCTTCATCTTCTTGCCGTCGACGGCGACGGGCTTGCCGGCCTCAAACTCAATCTCGGTGTAGGTCGGGGTGTCCGGCGTGTCCTCGGGGTTCTTAGTCATAACCCAAGCGTCATCGAGCGGCTCGTTCCAGGGATCCTCCAGGTGGCCGCACTCAATGGCACGACCCCACAGGTTGTCGTCGATGGAGTAGGGGTTGTCGTTGGCACCCTCGGGAACCGGCACGTTGTGGGCGTGGGCATAGGCGACCTCGTCGGGACGGCACTTCAGGTCCCACTCGCGAACCGGGGCGATAACCTTGAGCTCGGGGTCGAGGGCCTTTACGGCGGCCTCAAAACGGACCTGGTCGTTACCCTTGCCGGTGCAGCCGTGGGCGACGTAGGTAGCGCCAAACTCGTGGGCGACCTCAACAAGCTTCTTGGCAAGCAGCGGGCGAGACAGGGCGGAGAGCAGCGGATACTTGTTCTCGTACATGGAGTTTGCTGCGATGGCCTTAGTCAGGAACTCATCAGAGAACTCGTCGCGCAGGTCGAGCACCTGGCAATCGAGAACGCCCAGGTCGAGCGCCTTCTGCTTCTTGGCATCCAGTCCGGTCTCTTCCTGGCCCACGTTGCCGCAGACACAAACGACATCGAGATTCTTCTCGTCCTGGAGCCATTTGACACATACGGATGTATCAAGACCACCGGAATATGCGAGAACGACTTTTTCCTTGCTCATGGCTGTTTCCTTTCGCCCTTGGTAGCTAGTTAGAACATCGGTCAGTTGCAAGTCACCTTGAGGTCAAAAACCGTGCAATATCAGGTTAAATAGCAAAAATCAGCACATACATGCCCTAGAAACATGCAGCAATGTCGTGCTAAAACCCAACGACCTCAAAATGACTCTGTTGAGGCAATTCGCCCCATGCGGACAGAGACGATTGTTATCGTCGTCGGGAAATTGCGCGCTGGCGTCGGATGGCATTGTCTGCAGTGGTGATGATCTTTACGAACTGCATCTGCCTCTCCTTTCACGTATCGCCGGGCGCAATTCAAATATCGTAAACGGTACCTTTTACTCGGTAAGCGGTTGTTTTTCCGTCTCCGTTTTCGATGGTCGCTATATTACGCTAAAGTGCCCGCAGTACAAGCGACAAATTCAAATTTCTGAAAAGTTTTTTCATTACTTTGTGAAGCGTGGTGCAAATACGCACCATTCCTGCGAAAATACGCTCGACTACTAGTTGATGGTTATAACGTCTGAAACAATCTCGAAACGAAAGGCGCATTTTTATGCAAACTTACGAATCGGACGCCAACATCGGCAACATTAAGATTCTCGCCGTCGATATGGACAAGACGCTGCTGACCGACGAGCGTGTGCTGCCCCAGGGTCTTGATGAGCGCCTGGACAAGCTCGCCGACGCCGGCATCGTATTCTGCCCCGCCAGCGGACGTCCCGCCCCCAAGCTCGAGGAGATGTTCGAGGGCATCAAGAACCGCCTCGCCTTTTGTCCCGACAACGGAGCTTGCGTGATCTATCGCGGCAGCTATATCTATAAGAGCAATATTGACGTGGAGCTGTATCAGCAGGTCTTGAGCCGTGCCTCGGAGGATCCTCGCGCTGTCCCCGTCCTGTGCTGCTTCGACGAGTTCTACGTGCTTGCCCGCGACCATCAATACCACGACGAGATCAGCGTCTACTACAACACAATCAACTACGTCGACAGCTTTGAGGGCATTGATTTCGAGTCCAACAAGATTTCGGTCTTCTTCCCCGGCTACGACGCCGAGCCCGCTTTCCGCGAGACCTATAGCCCCGAGTTCTCGGACAAGCTCTACGTCACCAACGCTGGGCGCGAGTGGATCGACTTTATGAACCTGGGCGTCGACAAGGGCGCCGGCGTCGCTCACCTGTGCGAGCACCTGGGCATCGATATTGCCGACGCCGCCGCCGTGGGCGACACCTACAACGACATCCCCATGCTGGAGCGCGTCGGTCACAGCTTTATCGTGGACAACGCCGAGGAGCACATGAACGCGCATGCCAAGTGGCGCATTCCGAGCAACAACGACGGGGGCGTACTGACGCTCATCGACGCCATCTTGGCGGCTCGTTAAACTCGCCGCCATGCCCGGCGCCGGCCGTTTGATTTTTGCTCGGTCAGGTCCTGGGCTCGCTCGAAGAGCACATTTAGTGCTCTTCGGCTCGTGCGGAATCTACAAAAATCAAACGGTCGGCGCCGGGCATGGCTACATATTCGTTCATGTCGCCTAGATGGCGTCTTGAGTGTCTAGATACTTAGCTGAATATATTTGGATGAAGGGGCTCCTTGTTGGCAAGGAGCCCCCTTCTGGTTTTGGTTACTTTGGGGTTGTTGGTGCGTCTTTATTTGGCGTCGGCCCAGGTTATGCCGGTGCTGGCTTCGGCGATCAACGGCACGCGGAGGTCTACTACGTGCTCCATGACGTCGCGGACCATGGTGGTTAGGCGCTCGACTTCATCGACGGGGCACTCAAAGTCCAGTTCGTCGTGTACCTGCAAGATCATGTGGGCGGCAAAGCCTTCTTCTTCCAGGCGACGGCTTACGCGGGCCATCGCGATCTTGATGATGTCGGCGGCGGTTCCCTGCATGGGGTGGTTCATGGCCGTGCGCTCGCCAAAGCCGCGGAGTTGCGGGTTTTTGGCCTTGAGCTCGGGAATATGGCGTCTGCGGCCATACATGGTCTCGGCGTAGCCCGTCTGCTTGGCGCGCGCCACCACGTTGTCGAGGAACGTACGCACGCCCGGGTAGGCCTCGTAGTAGCGGTCGATCATGTCGCGCGCCTCGGCCATCGAGATATGCAGCGACTGCGACAGGCCGTAGGCCTGCTGGCCATACACGATGCCAAAGTTCACGGCCTTGGCGCGACTGCGCAGGTCGGGCGTTACCTCGGACACCGGCACACCAAACACGCGCGCCGCCGTCTCGGCATGGAAGTCCTCGCCCTCGTTAAAGGCGCGCACCAAGTGCTCGTCACCCGAGAGATGTGCCAGCAGACGCAGCTCGATCTGCGAGTAGTCCACCGCCAAAAAGACGCTTCCCTCGCCTGCCGAAAACGCCGTCTTGACGGTACGCCCCAGCTCCGAGCGCGTCGGAATGTTTTGCAGATTAGGGTCGCTCGAAGACAGACGCCCCGTCGCGGTGATGGTCTGGTTGTACGTGGTGTGCACACGACCGTCACCGCGGCGCAGCGGGCCCAACGTGTCCAGATAGGTTGACTTGATCTTGGACTTCTCGCGCCAGTCTAAGATCAAACGAACAATCTCGTGGTCACGGGCAAGATCACTCAGTACCTTGGCATTGGTCGAATAGTAACCGCGCTTAGTCTTCTTGAGGCCCTTGGTCGGAAGCCCCATCACATCAAAGAGCACGTGCGACAGCTGCATGGGACTGCCAATATTAAAGGTCTCGTCACCCGCCAGGTCGCGAATACTGCGCTCAACCTCGGTAATCTGGGTCGCCAGACCCTCGGACAGACTGTGCAGACGGTCGGGGTCCACGAGCATGCCCGCGCGCTCCATCTTGGCAAGTACCGGAACGAGCGGCATCTCGATGCCATCGAACACGTTGGCGGCATTCTCACGGGCCATGCGGTCGCGCAGCGGTGCGACCAGCGCCAGCGTCAAGGCCGCCGTGCGAGCGGCGGGCGCCGGAGCGTCCTCACCGGCACCCTCTGCGCCGCGCGCCGCAGGCAGCGCCATCTGCAGATACGTATCGGCAAGATATGCCTCATCGAACTCGGAGCGATCGGAATCCAGCAGATAGGCAGCGACCACGGTATCGAAGATACGCGTGGAATCGGTAGCGAGCGGATCCATGAGCTCGGGCTCAGAAGAATCGACGGGCGAAAGCTCGTGCAACAGCGCCTTCATATCCGGGCTCGCCACGCGACCCTCCATAAACAGACGCGCGAGCACGCCGGCAATCACGCCGTGAACGAAGTTGAAGCCCTCAACCTCAGCCGCCGCACAGCTGTCGCCCTCCTCGAGCGCGAACAGGCCCTTGGACGTCGCCAACCACAGCGTGCGCGTCAGTCCAAAGAGCGCGCCCTCTTCCTTGTCGTCGTCCACCACGGCGGCGACCCACTCGCCGGCATCAATCGCGCGGGAGACCTCAGCCGCAACGGCACCAAGCGCGTCGGCATCGCCGGCGGCTGCGCGAACCATAGCAGGTATCTCAACCACACTGGAGGCAGCAGCAGCCCCGCCCTCGCCGCCGATCAGCGCCAAGAAACGGTTCTGCATGGCGGTGATACCAAGCGTGCCCAGCGCCGCGGAAACCTCATCGGCAGAAAACGCCGGGAAGGACGTCGCCTCAAAGTCGAGCTCGACGGGCGCATCGGTGCGAATTGTCGCAACCTTGCGGCTCAGTAGTGCGTCATCGATGTGTGCACGCAGGTTCTCGCCCATCTTGCCCTTGACCTCGTCGGCATGCGCGATGACTTCGTCCAGGCTACCGTACTTCGCAATGAGCGCACTCGCCTTTTTGGGACCGATGCCCGGTACACCGGGGATGTTGTCGGACGTATCGCCCTTTAGACCGTAAAAATCGGGCACGAGCGCCGGCGTAATGCCGTGATACAGGTCGTCCACGCTCTCGGGCGTCATGATCGCCACGTCAGACAGGCCCTTGCGGGTCGAGACCACGTTGACGTGCTCGGTCACGAGTTGATACATGTCGCGGTCGCCGGTCACCAGTAGCATGTCGCAGCCGGCCTGCTCGCCCAGGCGCGCCATGGTTCCCAGGATATCGTCGCCTTCCCAGCCCTCGGACTGCAGAATCGGCACGTTGAGCGCGGTGAGCAGCTCCTTAATCATAGGGAACTGCGCATGCAGATCGGGGTCCATGGGCGGGCGTTGCGCCTTATACTGCGGCAGCATCTCCATGCGCACGCGCGGCTTACCCTTGTCAAACGCCACGACCACACCGTCGGGGTTAAAGGCATCAATCATCTTAAGAAACATGTTCAGAAAGCCAAAGATCGCGTTGGTGGGGCGACCGTCCGGCGCGTTCATGGTCGGCGGCACGGCGTGAAAGGCGCGGTGCATGAGCGAGTTGCCGTCGATAACGGCAAAAGTGCGGCGCTTGTCAGACATATTAAATACCTCGCTTTGGGCTGGGCACGGTTTGCTCACTCCAGTTTACACGCTCCCCGCCCCGCGGCCACCTCACATCAAGCTCCCCCGCCACCGTGAGCCCGCGCGTGATACGATGGCTCACGGTACATCAACCAGCACGATCGATCCGAAAGGAGCCTGCGTCATGGAGCGTCCCTGCGCATGGAAAAAGTACACGCCACAGCAAGTCGAGGAGCTCGAGGAGCTTTGCCGCGGCTATAAGCAGTTTTTGAGCGAGAACAAGACCGAGCGCCTGTGCGTCAAGACCGGCATCAAGATGGCCGAGGAGGCGGGATACGTCGACCTGGAGACCGTGATCGCCGAAGGCCGCGAGCTCAAGGCAGGCGACAAGGTGTACGCCGCCAATCACGGCAAGGACCTCATGCTCGTCAACCTGGGCAACGCCCCGCTCGAGCAGGGCTTTAACATCCTGGGCGCCCACGTGGACTCGCCGCGCCTAGACCTTAAGCAGAACCCCGCCTTCGAGGCCGGCGACATGGCCTACCTCGACACGCACTACTACGGTGGCGTCAAGAGCTACCACTGGGTGGCCTCCCCGCTCGCACTCGTGGGCGTCATCTGCAAAAAGGACGGTACCACCGTCGACATCAATATCGGCGACAAGGCGGACGACCCGGTCTTTACCATCTCCGACCTGCTGATCCACCTCTCGAGCGAGCAGATGTCCAAACCTGCCAAGGACGCCGTCGATGCCGAGATTCTCGACGTGATCGTGGGCGGCCGCCCCGTCAAGTTTGACGAGGACGACAAGGACGCCCCCAAGGAGCCCGTCAAGCAGATGTTCCTGGATATCCTCAAGGAGCAGTACGACGTCGAGGAGGAGGACTTCCTCTCCGCCGAGATCGAGGTCGTGCCCGCCGGCCCCGCCCGCGACATGGGCCTCGACCGCTCCATGATTCTGGGCTATGGCCATGACGACCGCGTCTGTGCCTACCCCTCCATGCTCGCCCAGATCAACGTCACCAACGTGGAGCGCACGAGCATCACGCTCATCGTCGACAAGGAGGAGATCGGTTCCGTGGGTGCCACCGGCATGACGAGTCGCTTCTTCGAGAACACCGTCGCCGAGATCATGATGCTCGCCGGCGAGGACAGCCCGCTGGCTCTGCGCCGCGCGCTCGCCCGCAGCCGTATGCTCTCCTCCGACGTGTCCGCCGGCTTCGACCCGGGCTATGCCGGCAAGTTCGAGACCAAGAACGCCGCCTTCATGGGTCGCGGCCTGTGCTTTAACAAGTACACGGGCAGCCGCGGCAAGGGCGGCTCTAACGACGCCGACGCCGAGTATGTGGCCCTCGTCCGCGACATCATGGACGAGGCCGGCGTGGACTTCCAGACCTGCGAGCTCGGCCGCGTCAACGCTGGTGGCGGCGGCACCATCGCCTACATCATGGCCAAGTACGGCATGAACGTCATCGACTCCGGCGTTGCCGTCCTGTCCATGCACGCCCTGTGGGAGGTCGCCAACAAGGCCGACATCTACGAGGCATATCGCGGTTACAAGGCCTTCATCGAGCGAGCCTAACCAACCCTTCATCAGTTGCGGTGAAATACGGACTAAACTGGCCCATAAACGGCCAAAACAGACCGTATTCCACCGCAACTTTTTTGGCAGAGGAGAGTCCATGCTGCAGGTCATCATTTCGCCCGCCAAGCAGATGCGCGCGGCCCAAGATGCTTTTGAAGTCCTGGGCATCCCACCCTTTGTGCGCGAGACGGCTCGCCTCCACCGCGCACTGCTAGATATCGAGCGGAATGAAGGCAGCGGCGGCCTGCAGGCGCTGTGGAACGTGAGCGACAAACTGCTGGGACCTTGCCTCAACACACTGCATGAGTTCGGGCCCATCCTGAAAAGCGGCGATCTCGACAATCCCGCACTCGCCCGTCACCTCTCCCCTGCCGTCATGTCCTATCACGGCATTCAATACCAGAGCATGGCACCCGAGGTGATGGATTCCGCGCAGCTTGCATGGCTGCAAGACCATCTGTGGATCCTCTCCGGCCTCTACGGGTGCGTTCGTCCCTTTCATGCCGTCGAACCGTATCGGCTGGAGATGGGCGCGAAGCTTGTCGTCGACGGTGCCCGAGACCTCTACGCATTTTGGAGCGATAAGCTCGCGCGGGCTATCGCCCCGGCAGGCTCAAACACCACGATCGTCAACCTCGCCAGCGTAGAGTATGCCAAAGCCGTTCTGCCCCACCTCGCGGGCGACGCCACAGCCGTCACATGCCTCTTTGGCGAGGGCATCCGCAACGGGAAGCCCATCCAACAGTCGACCGCCAGCAAAAAGGCGCGCGGCTCCATGGTGCGGTGGATGGCAGAAAACAAGCTCGAGGATGCAAGCGAACTTACCGCCTTCAACATCGGCTATCGCCACGTCCCCGAGCTCTCATACCTAGGCACCCTCATGTTCATCAACGAACAGATGCTCTAGAGCCGGCACCCAACACTGACCCGCTCAGTCTTCTCTATATAACTTGCGGTGGAATAATTCCTATTTGAGCCTTTTTCGCACAATCGGGAACTATTCCACCGCAACTTTTATGAATTGGCTGCTAGGCTCGACACCTATTCTGCTAGACCGTCGGCCTTTGCAATCCCGTTTGTCGAACCGTCCTGATAGACAATCTTGACGTGCTCGACCTCGGACACCGCAACACCCGACGGGGGCTCCAGGCGCCATTCCGTCAGCGCGATATCCATCGTCGTGGGCACATCCCCTTGATCTTTGAGCTTCACCGTCAGCGTTTTGAGCGCCGCGTCAAACGTCACGCGTTCGATTTCTTCGCCTGGAATGGACCCACCACTCAGCTGCAACTGCACAAACTCATCGCGCGGGTACCAATAATCGCCCGGAATGGCGAGCGTATTGGCATTACCGCCAGTACTCCTCACCGCCATAATCGCTAGGCTATCATCGGCCTCAAACTCCCAGGCAGCGCCGCCGCGACCGCCAAACGTCCAAATACAAAAGGCAATCACCAGCACGGCAAGCACCGCAAAGCCAATCGCGACCAACCCATGGTGCGCACGGCCCTCCTCGGCCGATATGTCCCATTGCGTCTCTCGATATAGATGCTTGTCTTCCATGTACGCCTCCCCACAGGCACGTTCGTTAGGCCAATCGTACCCATTCAGGCTATACTTGAGCCCACTACATAAACGGGGAGCTTGCAGGACAGGACGGCAGGCTGAGATTGGGCGCGCCCGCCCTGACCCGCAAACCTGATATGGGTAATGCCAACGAAGGGAGCCGTGTCAATGAGCACACAGACCGAGTCCAAGCTTGTCACGCAAATCGACTTCGCCCGCGCCGGACAGATCACGCCGCAGATGAAGGAAGTCGCCGAGCGCGAGCATCGCGACCCCGAGTACATCCGCGAGCGCGTGGCCGACGGCCGCATCGCCATTCCCGCCAACATCGTGCACATCAAAAAGGGCATGCGCGCCTTTGGTGTCGGCGAGGGCCTGTCCACCAAGGTCAACGTGAACTTGGGCATCTCGGGCGACAAGGCCGATGCCGCCGAGGAATGGAAGAAGGTCAAGATCGCTGAGGACTTTGGCGCCGACGCCATCATGGACCTCTCCAACTCGGGCAAGACGCGCCAGTTCCGCCAGCAGCTCATCGACGAGACGCCGCTCATGGTAGGCACCGTCCCCATGTACGACGCCATCGGTTACATGGAGAAGCCGCTGGTCAAGCTCACCAAGGACGACCTGTTCGAGGTCGTGCGCGCGCACGCCGAGGACGGCGTGGACTTTATGACCATTCACTGCGGCATCAACAAGTCGGTCACCAAGACCTTTAAGGAGACCGGCCGCCTGATGAACATCGTGAGCCGCGGTGGCTCGCTGCTGTTTGGCTGGATGGAGGTCACCGGCAACGAAAATCCGTTCTACGAGTTCTACGATGAGTTGCTCGAGATTTGCCACGAGTACGACGTGACCATCTCGCTCGGCGACTCCTGCCGCCCGGGTTGTCTCTACGATTCCAACGACGCCACCGAGACTGCCGAGATGATCGAGCTGGGCAAGCTGTGCAAGCGCGCCTGGGCCGCCGGCGTCCAGGTCATGGTCGAGGGGCCGGGCCACATGGCGCTCGACGAGATCGCCGCCAACATGAAGCTGCAGAAGCGCCTGTGCCACAACGCCCCGTTCTATGTGCTGGGGCCGCTGGTGACCGATATCGGTGTGGGCTACGACCACATCACCGCCGCCATCGGTGGCGCCATCTCCGCGAGCTCCGGCGCCGACTTCCTGTGCTACGTGACACCGGCCGAGCACCTGTGCCTGCCCAACGCCCAGGACGTGCTCGATGGCCTCATGGCCACTAAGATAGCCGCGCACGCCGCCGATATCGCCAAGAAGGTACCGCACGCCCGCGACATGGACGACAAGATGGGCCAGGCACGCCGCAAGCTCGACTGGGATGCCATGTGGGAGTGCGCGCTCGACCCGATCACCGGTAAGAAGCGCTACGAGGAATCCCCCGCCGCCACTGAGGGCACCTGCACCATGTGCGGCAAGATGTGCGCCGTCCGCACCGTTAACAAGGTGTTCGAGGGCACGACGATCGACCTCGGCATGGAGGATTAACGCGTCTCCGGAGCCACAATCGGTAACAAGGTGTTCGTCAATTGTTGACGTGTGAACATTTGCTTGCGTTTGCGTAAAGATTGCACTACCCGCCCGGGTTCGACATACAGCCGGCCCGGGCAACTTTATAATGCAGGCAGAAGACCCATTTGAATCCGACCGAACAAGGGAGCGAACATGGATCGCAGTAAGGTACCCGCCGTTCTATCCATCGCAGGATCAGATTCCAGCGGTGGTGCCGGCATTCAGGCCGACATCAAGACCATCACGGCGCACCGTCTGTATGCCGAGACGGCCATCACAGCCATAACCGCACAAAACACGCTCGGTGTCACCGCCGTGCAAAACATCTCCCCGGATATTGTCGCGGCGCAAATCGATGCCGTTTTTGACGATATCCGCCCCAGTGCCGTCAAGATCGGCATGGTCTCCTCTGCCGAGATTATCGAGGTTATCGCCGACCGTCTGAGTGCCTGGGACGCACAAAATATCGTCGTCGACCCCGTCATGGTCGCCACCTCGGGTGCTCGTCTGATCGCAGAGGACGCCGCCGAAGCACTTACACGCCGCCTGTTCCCACTGGCGACCGTCATCACGCCCAATATTCCCGAGGCCATGGCGTTGCTCGATTATGAGGTCGATTCCGAGCGCACTCAGCAAAATGCCGCCATGCTTCTCACCCGCCGCTTTGGCTGCGCGTCTCTCGTTAAGGGCGGGCATTTTGTCAACGAGGCCAACGATGTGCTAGCAGAGCCCGCGCCGCTCGATGACGAGGGCAACCACCTGGGCGATCCGCTCACCACGTGGTTCCGCCACAAGCGCATCGAGACCGGCAACACGCATGGCACCGGTTGCACGCTCTCGTCCGCCATCGCCTGCACGCTGGCCCAGGGCATGGATCTTGCCGACGCCGTCAACGCCGGCAAGGCCTACCTAACCGGCGCTCTCGCCGCCGGCTTTGACATGGGCAAAGGCTCCGACCCCGTTAACCATATGTGGCAGTATTAAGACTCGCAGTTCAAAACCACCGCAAAGGGGACAGGCACCTTTGCGGTGGTTCCCACAAACATCTCGATCTGTAACAGTTAGAGTCCATTTTTCGGCCCACCTGTTACAAATCGAGACATCCAAATTCCATTGAGAAGATAATCTCGATGTGTAACATTAACTCGGCAAAATCGACCCTAGATGTTACAGATCGAGACAAACGACCGATATCGACCTAAAATAATCTCAATCTGTAACATCTAGCCCGTTTTCGGCCTTACAACTGTTACAGATCAAGACAAATCAACGAAACAAGCCACCGCAAGGAGAACTATTGTGGTGGTTTGGGGCCGTGCTACTCACCGAGCATCTCTTGGAGCTTGGCTGCCACGGCGTGACCCAGGCTCTCATGGCTTTCGGGCATCATATGCAGATAGTCGATATCGCCCGGCTCGGCAAAGTCGGCGGCATTCAAAAAGTCGCAGCCAAACTGCTCGGCTACGTGCGCGTAGTATTCAGCAAAATGCTCCGAGGCCTCGACGGAACGCTCGTCAAAATCGGTCATATATACATCGGCGATTTGCGGCTTGATCTTGATAGGTGCCATCAGCAGAATACGCGGGCAGGATGCGGCATTGGTCCAGGGAAATGCGCGCACCGCGCGAATCAGTGCCATGGTGCCACGGGCAATATCGGAGGCCGTCACACCAAAGACCGTCTTGCAATCGTTAGTTCCCAGCATAATAACGATCGCATCCAGCGGCTTATGGGCCTCGAGCAGCATCGGCAGCGCGCGGATGCCGTTAAGATTGGTGTCCAGATGGCACATGTCGTCGCGTACCGTCGTGCGGCCGTTGAGGCCTTCTTCAATTACATGCCAGCCCTCGCCTAAGTCACGTTGGGCCACGCCGCACCAGCGCACATCCTGCGCATAGCGCACCGCGGTGCCGTCGCGCATGCCCGCCGGATCGTAACCATAGGTGTTGCTGTCGCCAAAGCATAGAACGTTTTTCATCGTAAGCCCCTCGCTCAGTAAAAAGCCGACGGAAGCAGCCTCTCCCGTCGGCTCGACCTATCTGTCAGCACGTACCGATTACAGGTACTTGCGCCAATCGTCCTCGTCCTCATCATCCTCGGTAGCAGCCTGGGCCTGCTCGGCGGCGCGGGCTGCCGCAGCGCGAGCGACAACCTGGGCATAGGACTCCTCGTTGCGCGCGGGGAAGTTTGCCAGCACGTGCTCAAACTTGGCAAAATCCTCGTCCCAGCGCGTAGAGGGCACGGCAAAGAAGACCTGCTTGACCTTAAAGTCGCCCGACGCGAGCTCCTTACGGAAGAGCTCGGCTACGGCCTCGGCGTCAAAGCCGTTATTATCGCAGCCCCAAGCACCCAGCACGAGCTTCTCGCGACCCAGCTCATCGCAGATGGCAAGGACAAAGCGGATACGGTCGCGCAGGACATCCAGCAAGGCATCGTCACCCACGCGATATTCCTGGCGAGCGCGCTTGACGTTGGGCGCAGCGGCAACGATTACGTCGGCATACGCATGCACGTGGTTGCGGTCGAAGCGCACCGCAGGCACCACCAGCGCACGGTTGCGGTAAAGCTCGCAGTTGATATTGCGGCGACGGTTCTCGCCGTACCATTTGCGCTGCTTATCGAGTACGTTGTACAGATACGAATCGGCGCAGAGCGTGGCCTCCTGACCCAGATAGCCCTGGATGTAGCCACCGCCCGGGTTGGTGAACGAGGCAAAGGCGAGCACGGCCATGTCACAGAACTGCGCGTAGCCTCGGCCGTTATCCAGAATGGCCTGCGTGGCAGAGGCGTCGAGCACGGTGACCTCGGGCAGGACCGGAGCGGGCTCCTCAGCAGCAGGCGCGGACTCGATCTCCGCGGCCTCCTCTGCGGGTGCAGGCTCGGCCGTGACCTCAGTCTCGGCGGACGCAACCTCAGCGGTCTCGACCTCGGCGGCCTCAGACTCCTCAGCAACCTGTTCCTCGGCAGCGTCGGCCGCTTGGGCCTTGGCCTTCATCGCCGCGACAAATCCGGCAGGCATACCATCGAACTCGCGCACGCCGGCAAGCGAGCGCTCAATGTCCTTGGCGCAGGCCTCGGACACAGCCGCCACATGGCGCTCGGCGGCCTTAGCACGCGCCTCGCGCTTGGGATTGGGCTGACCCGTTCGATTGGACCTGCGGTTACGGTTCCTGTTGTCGACGTCTGCCATAAGTGGTCACCTTTCTCGGTCTCTGCCGCTATCGGCTTTTCCCATCCATAATACCCCGCCGTGTACAAAAAAGACGGCCCCGAAGGACCGCCTTTCGCATCGAATTGCGTGCGCGGCAAGCACCGCTGCAATTTGGCACTAGTCGCGACGACCAAGGATGTTCAGAATGCGCAGGAACACGTTAATGATGTCCACGAACAGGTTGGATGCCATGAGCACGGCGTTGGGCAGCGTGGGCGGCACTGTCGTGGCCACATAGGTGTCGTAGCCAATAAAGCCGGCGAACACCACGATCACAATCAGGTCGGTGATGGTCTGCGAGACGCCCATAAACATCAGCACGATCTCGACCAGAATCGCGGCAAGCAGGATGCCAAAACCAATGCCATACACACGCTGGAAGAACTTGGGGAAGGTCACACCCAACGCGCCAAAGACAAAGGTGATAGCGGCCGTGGCGATAAAGGCAGTGTTGATGGTGGGCAGGTCGTAGTTGGCAAGGCCAAACGACGCGGTCAGGCCAAAGGTGCTCGCAAAGATTACGTAGCCCACAAGGGACAGGCCCACGGACTGCTTGCTGGCGGCGGCCGACATCATGACCATGCCGACGATGGTCAAAATAAATGAGCCAAAGACCAGCGGCAAAGCGGCGCCGCTCATCATCATGCGCGCAAACGACATGGTGCTCGTAAAGTAAGCACCGACGCCCATGGCGCAAAAGCCCAAAAAGATCAGGGCAGACATGACAAGGTTGTACGCGCGCGGCGACATCTCCTTGGCACGGCTTGCACCGGTCTCGATGGGGCCGTTCTGATAGCCCTGGATATCGTTCATACTTCGTCCTTTCAAAAAGCGCACGACAGCGCCGTAGGTGACAAGATTCCTGCCATTGTACCCGAATGCCGCACGTCCTTACCTACGGCGCTCGCCCTCAAGCGTACGATCAAAGGCCCAGACCCACCAACGCATCACGTGTGCCTGCGAGCCGTCTGCCCGCTCGCGCGTCTGGTCCTCCAGATACAACTCGGTCGCGTGCCCGCCAAAACGCACCTTATATGTTGCCGTACGGATGCCGTAGACCATCAGGCCAAACCCGGTGGTCGAGATAATTTCGTCGATCGTAAAACAACGGCCGTCGACCCAGCAGACGGTGACCGGCACGACCTGTCCGCCCGCGAGGATGCGGGCCACGACGTCCACATACTGCTTGTGCACGCGCCGAGTTTTGCCGTCTGTCTGTCGATATTCCATGCCTCCTATTATCGAACGCATGTTTGTATGTTGTAAAGCGAACAGACTGTGGTTTTGGAGTGTCGTAGTAATCGCACGTGTCCGCATGGCGTGTTAGCAAAAAGAACACCCGCGGTCAACAGGGCTAATATTCAATTTTAGTGCCAAAAAGTCCACTTCTCCCATCAGAACTCGGTAAAGAGACCCGCAGGAGGTGATACGATTTATCATGTTTTTGTAACGTGTCTGCAAACTTCGAGAAAGCCCATATATGGACGTAACGTTCTCAACCTTCCTCGGCCAAATTGTGTCGAACCCAGTCCTTGCCGTCACCGTGATCCTCGCGTTGGGTGCCATCTTCGTCAATGGATGGACCGACGCGCCCAACGCCATCGCGACCTGCGTCACTACGCGTTGCATGCCCGCCCGCGCCGCCATTCTCATGAGCGCCGCATTCAACTTCCTCGGCGTGCTCATCATGACGCACTTTAACGCGAGCGTCGCCAACACCATCTCACATATCGTCGACTTTGGCGGAAACAGCACCATGGCGCTCGCCTGCCTATGCGCGGCGCTGTTCTCCATCGTCGTCTACGGCGCCACAGCGTCGCGTTTTGGCATCCCCACCTCGCAAAGCCACAGCCTTATCGCCGGCCTGACCGGTGCCGCCATCGCCCTCGGCGGTGCGAGCAGCGTCAACGTCCACGAGTGGATGAAGGTCATCTACGGCCTGGCGCTCTCCATCGGCCTGGGCTTTGTCATGGGCTGGGTCCTGTGCAAGCTCGTCTCGATTCTTTTCGCCGCCGCCAACAGGCGACGTGCCAATGTCTTCTTTAAATACGCTCAGATCGCGAGCGCTGCGGCTATGAGCTTTATGCACGGCGCGCAGGATGGACAGAAGTTCATCGGCGTGCTCTTTTTAGGCGTGGCCTTTGCCAGCGGCCAGACGAGCGTCGGCGATGCAGGCATCCCCATCTGGATTATGCTGCTGTGCTCGGCCACTATGGGTATCGGCACCAGCGTGGGCGGCGAGCGCATCATCAAGTCCGTCGGCCAGAGCATGGTCAAGCTCGAAAAGTATCAGGGCTTCTCCGCCGACCTGGCGGGCGCCGCAAACCTGCTGCTTGCCACCCTTACCGGCATCCCCGTGTCCTCCACACACATCAAGACCTGCGCCATCATGGGCGTCGGTGCCGTCAAGCGCCTCTCAGCCATCAACTTCGGCGTCGTCAAAGACATGATGTTCACCTGGTTCTTCACCTTCCCCGCCTGCGGACTCATCAGCTTTGTCATGGCCAAGCTGTTCATGATGTTCCTCTAGTCAAACCGAACGTCCATCCGGACCGCATTACTTCGCCCACCCGTCTTCGCCTCGAAAGGACCCACCCATGGCAAAGAAACCCGATTCGTTCTACTTTGATAACTACGTTGCCTGCGCCGACCTCGCCGTTCAGGCAGCCGAGCTGCTCACCAAGATTTTTGAGAACTTTGACCCCGCGCAGATCCACGACATGCTCGATAAGATGCATGCGATTGAGCATGCGGCAGACAAGAAGCACCACGAGCTCGAAGACGCCTTGCTCACCGCCTTTATCACCCCGCTCGAGCGCGAGGATCTGGATCTGATGAGCTGCTCACTCGACACCGTGCTCGACCGCATCGAGGGCGTCGTGCAGCGCGTCTACTTCACCAACATCCAGAGCATCCATCCCGACGCCATCGTCATCGCTCACAAGGTGACTGACGCCTGCCGCGCCATGAAAGACCTGATGGTCGAGCTGCCCAACTACCGCAAGTCCAAGACCCTGCGCGAACTCGTCATCCAGATCAACACCATCGAGTCCGAAGCCGACGAGCTCTATATCAACGCCATGCGCAACCTGCACGTTAACGGCAAGGACCCGCTCGAGGTCATCGCCTGGCGTGACGTATACGCCTTCCTGGAGTACTGCGCTGACTGCTGTGAGAATGTGGCCGATGTTGTGGATTCGATTGTCATGAAGAACAGTTAATTGGGGGTACATGTCCCACCGGTCGCGGGCCCGGCCACTAATAACCTTTTTCACTCCGGCTGCAAGCAGAGTCGTTCAAAAGGTTATTAGTGGCCGGGCCCGCTCCCTTATGCACCACCATTGGGAACTTTGGCTGATAGGTTTAGCGCAATGGGGGGTTTGGCTGAAGGGACCTTTGGTATCCGTTCGGACACTTTGGCCCTTGATGAGCGTTTGGCTGATTGCTGCTTTGGGTACTGTTTGGGTTACTTTGGGTTTGTTTGATTTTTAATTGTTGGAGGGCTTGTATGTCTTATTTGGATCTGACTCGGGCTCGGTATTCTTGTCGTGAGTTTGAGCCACGGGCAGTTGAGCAAGCTGTTGTGGATGCCATTGTTGAGGCTGGGCGTATTGCTCCTTCTGCTTGTAATAATCATCCAACCCGTGTGATGGTGTTGGATACGCCTGAGCTTCTGGAGAAGGCAGCTGCTTGTCAGCCTCGGTTTGCTCGTGATGGGTCTATCTTTGGCGCTCCGCTTATCTTCCTTATTTGCAGCGTTACCGATGATGCTTGGGTGCGCCCGTATGATCAGATGAATTCCAGCGAAATCGATACATCCATCGTTTGCGATCAGATGATGATGGAGGCCACCGAGCAGGGCCTGGGAACGTGCTGGGTATGCCATTTTAAGCCAGAGGTGGCACAGGAGCAGTTCAATCTGCCCAAGGGCGTTTATCCCTATCACATGCTTGTCTGTGGCTACCCTGCCGACCACATCGCCGACCCCGAGCATCGCGAGGCCCGTACCATTCCCCTCCCCAACTTCCTCCTCAAGTAGTTTTTTGGCACATGCCCTAAAACCTACCTTTTACCGCTCACCCATTCGCCGAGTTCTGCGCCACAATGTGCAGGGCTCGGTTTTTTATGTTGCGCGCCCCTGCACAGTCATAAAAAAGGACCCGCAAGCTGCGGGTCCTTTCTAGGCACTAAATTGTAGGCCGAATGTTAGTCCAGGTCGTCGGCAGCAAAGTTGTCGATCGGGGCGAAGGGATCGGCCACGGGGACAACCGGGTCAGCGACGGGCAGCGGCTCGGCGGGAACAGTCACTGCAGGAGAAGCGGCAGAACCGACCGGCGTGGAGGCCATCAGATCGGCCGGGAAGGAATTCTGGGCATCGTCCATGAAGTGCTGGATGAGCTTGAGATACTCTGCCTTGAACTCCTCACGGGAAGCCTTGAGACGATCGATCTCCTCGAGCTCGGCCTGCTTCTCGGTCAGAGCCTGGCGGATAACCTCGCGGGCCTTGGCGTCAGCCTCGTTGCGGATACGCTCAGCGTTCTCGTTGGCATCGTTGACGATGGTCTCAGCGGTCTGCTGGGCAGCGATCAGGGCAGCGGAAATCTGGCGCTCCTGAGCGGAGAAGTCAGGGGCGGGAGCAGCCACGGGGGCGGCAGGAACGGCCTGGGCGGTGGCATCCTGAGCTTGGGCAAGCTGAGCCTGCGCATCGGCAAGCTGCTGCTCGGTAGCAGTCAGACGACCCTTAAGGTCGACGATCTTAGCGAGCATAGCGTCAACCTCGGAGGACAGCGTCTCCAAGAAGACGTCGACCTCAGCAGGATCGTAGCCACGCTTGGCCTCAGAGAAAGTCTGAGCCTGGATGTCTGCAGGGGTAATAGCCATAACAAGTCTCCTTTTTCATCGCCTCGGCGCTACACGCCCGACGTAAGTTACTAAGTCAGTTCTACACGAGTATACCTATAAGAAGCTGCAGAACCAGCCTCTGCACCAACTGCAACGCAATAATCGCAACGACCGGCGAAAAATCGATACCGCCCATCGGCGGGATGAAACGACGGAACAGGTTGAGCCACGGACCGCACACGCTATCAAGCACCGCGGCAATATCCTGAAGCAAACCACCCTGCTTCATGGGAATCCACGTCATAAAGCAGTAGACGACAATGAGCGTGGAATAGAAGTTGAACAGCGTGTTGACCAGCTGGACGATAGTGTAGATGTTGATGGGAATCTCCTCGTCTTGTCTTTACTTAAGGTAGCCGTCGGCACGAAGCTTCTTGAGATCGGAATCTTTGACCTCGCAACCGGCGGGCAGTACCATGAACACGCGGTCGCCCACCTCCTTGACCGTGGCACCCAGACCGCAGGCAAAGCCGTAAGAGAAGTCCAAGACGCGCTTGGCAACTTCGGTGCGTACGCCCACAAAAATCAGTGCGACAGGCTGCTTGGTGCGAACGCGGCGCACCACGGTCTCCACGTCGTCATAGCTCTCGGGGCGCAGGACATAGGCCGGCAGCTGCGGCGTGGCGTTGATGATATTGCTCGCATAGGCCGAGGCATCGCTCGGTGCAGGCGCGGGTGCAGCGGCGGCACGGGCGCGGGTATTCTCGGCGTAGCTCGACGGCGTGTCATAGGCACCAGGACGATAACCGCTCGCAACACTGTCCTGCGAGCGCGAAGGCGGGTTATACGTCGTGGCATGGCGGGAGTCATCGCCGACCAGCTGACCGGAGCGCGTATACACGGCAACCGACTCAGCTTCACCGCGGCGCGTCTGGCCAAGCAGGCCGTTGCTCGGCTCGTCTTGGGTGTAGAAGCCCTCGCCCGAAGCACCACTGTAGCCGTTGTTCTGATAGCCATCGTCGTAGCCGTCATCGTAGCCGTAGTCGTCGTCCTGGCCATAACCCTGGTCGTAACCCTGCTGGCCGCCCAGGTGCATCTTATTTTTAATCTCGTCAAGGAAGCCCATGGTTGTGTCCTCTCGCGGTTTAGTGCAGGCGCCCCTATAATCAGTGCGCACTTCAGAGCCTTATTTTACTGCAAACTCCGGGCTAAATACTACCCTGCCCAGGCGAACGAGCGTAGAGCCCTCCTCAAGGGCAGACTCAAAGTCCTCGCTCATACCGCAGGAAAGCTCAGGCAGGTTCAAATCGGGATGCGCCGCCTCCAGCTCATCCCTCAGCTCACGAAGCCCCGCAAAGGTGCGGCGTGCCACATCCTTATTCCCCCGGGGCGCCATAGTCATAAGCCCCTGTACGCAAATTCCCTCAAGTTCTGCAAGCTCACCCGCGGCGGCGCGAATCTCATCGGGTGAAAAGCCTCCCTTCGACTCCTCACCACTCACATTGACCTCAATGAGCACACGCTGGGGGCCGACGAGCTCGCCTGCCTCAATCTTGCGAACAGCACGGCTCGAGATCGCCTGCGCCAGATGCAGCGAACCCACCGAGTGAATCAGCTCGGCTGAGCCCAGCACCGCATTGATCTTATTGGTCTGCAGGTTGCCGATCATATCGAAGCGCACCTCGGGCAGCTCCGGATGCTCCGCCAGACCCGTGAGCTTGCGAACCAGCTCCTGCGGGCGGTTCTCGGCAAAATGGCGATACCCCGCCTGGATGGCGGCAACGGTCTCATCGACACCAACGGTCTTGGACACGGCAATGAGGCTCGCGGCGTCGTGGGGACGGCCCGCGCGATCGAGCGCCGCATAAAAACGTTCCAGAATCTGCTCGCGGCGAGCGCGCATCAAGTCCAAATAGTTATCCATTGCCAATCGCCTCCGCTGACAGCCAAACAAGTAGTCCCATGCTAACGCAAGAGCGCGGCCCCGCATGTGCAAGGCCGCGCTCACTTAGGTATTTACAATCTTTCGACGAACGGGGTTACTTACTCCTCGTCGTCCTCGCCATCGTCCTCATCCTCAAGATGATCGAGCAGGTAGCGAAGACCCTCGCTGACCTCGTTAACGGGCACCTTGGCAACGTAGCGTGCATCGACGGCGGGCCTCATGATAACACCCTCGCCCGAAGGCACGCGCATGCTCTCGAGCTCATCCTCATCAGTGCAGGCGATATCACCGGCAGTCATACGCTGTCCGGTCAACAGGAAGGTCAGACGGCAGGCGGCATCGATGGAAATCGAGGCGATGCGATCGAGATAGCGCGATACCATGATGGCGCGGCGCAGGTCGTCATAGTTGCTGTCGTCGTCCATAAAATCGCCCGTGTCCATGCGGTTAAAGGTGCGGAAGAACTTCTCGTAGGCGGCGTGCACTGGCTCGTCCTCGACGGCCAAGTTGCAGATGATGGACATGTCGTTGGTGACGAGCGCAGAAAGCGAAGAGCCCAGCACCTGGTAGACGGCCTCAGCCTCGGCCTCGACCGTGCCGACAAGCTCCTTGGGCAGCGAGATGTCGGCCTTGATCATATGACGCGTGGCGCGGCAAATCTGGCGAACCTTATCGGTCATGCGCTGCAGGTTAAAGTCGACGTAGATGATCGTCTGCAGCAAGCGGAAGTCGGAGGCGACCGGTGACTGCGTGGCAATCAGGTTGTAGCAGACGGCCTCCAGGTTGGCGCAGCGTGCGTCAACCGAAAGCGTGCGCTTCTTGGTCTTGGTGGCGAGCTTGCGGTCGTCGGTCACATAGGCCTTCACGGCATCGTGGAGGGCCAGATCGACGGCCTCGTAGATGCTCAGCATCTCGTGACGGGCCTCGATGAGCTGACGGGAAAACAGTTTGCGCATGGTTCACTCCAATCAGTTGGGTGCGGTCATGCCGCCCGCACAGTGAATACGCACCGGACCAGATCCGATCGGCTTGGGACTAGTCGCACCGATCAGCCAAAGCGGCCGGTGATATAGTCTTCCGTCCGCGAGTCCACCGGGCTGGTGAAGATCGCGTCGGTTTGACCATACTCGATGAGCGTGGCGGGCTCGCCGGCAACTTCCTGCAAGAAGAATGCGGTGTAGTCGCTAATGCGAGCTGCCTGCTGCATTGAATGCGTGACGATGATGATCGTCATCTCGGGCGCCAGCTCGGCCATCAGATCCTCGACCTTAGAGACGGACGTGGGGTCGATGGCGGAGCAGGGCTCGTCCATCAGAAGGACATCGGGTTGCACCGCAAGCACGCGCGCGATGCACAGACGCTGCTGCTGACCGCCCGAGAGCGCCAAACCATCCTTGTTGAGCTGATTGGATACCTCTTTCCAGAGGTTGGCGCGCTTAAGCGATTCTTCCACGATGTCATCGAGGTCACTTTTGCTAGTCACGCCCTGCAGACGAGGGCCAAAAGCGACATTCTCGTAGATGGATTTGGGAAACGGATTGGGCTGCTGAAAGATCATGCCCACGCGGCGACGGAGGTCGACCGGGTCGACACCCTCGGCATAGATATCGTTGCCGTCGAGCGTCATGGTGCCCTCGACGCGCGTACCCTCGATCAGGTCATTCATGCGGTTGATGCAGCGCAAAAACGTCGACTTGCCGCAGCCCGAAGGGCCAATGAAGGAGGTGATGGCGTTTTTGGCGATGTTGAGGTCAAGCCCCGTCAGCGCATGAAAGTCACCGTACCAAAAGTTGAAATCCTTGGCCGTAATGGCCGCTTGCTCCAACGCGGGAGCGGACTGATAAACGGACATGGGACTCCTTAACTAGCGACGCTTACGCGACAGGAAGCGCGCAAACAGGTTGAAGGCCAAAATGATCACCATCAGCAAGAGCGCGGTGCCGTAGGCTGCGTTCATGTTGATGCCGTCGTTGGCAAGCAGGTACAGGTGAACGGTCATGGGGCGGCCGGAATCGAGCGGCGAAATAGGCAGGTTGATGGCCTGGCCCATGGTGTAGAGCACCACCGCGGTCTCGCCAATGGCACGGCCGATGGCGAGGACGATGCCCGTGGCAATACGGCCAAAGGCAGAAGGAAGCACGATCTTGGAGACAACCTGCCACTTGGTGGCGCCCAGGCCGTACGCGCCCCAACGGATATAGCGCGGAACGGCGCGAATGGCCTCTTCGGTGGTGCGCATGACGATGGGGAGCATCAAGAGCGCGAGTGCCAGAGCGGCAGAGACCATCGAAAGGCCCAGGCCCATAGCCTCGACAAACAAGGCGTAGCCAAACAGGCCCATAACGATGGAGGGCACCGAGGCCAAAGCGTCAGCAGCGTAGCGAATGAGCTCGACGACCTTGCCCTGCTTGGCGTACTCGGCCAGATAGACGGCTGCCAGCACAGCGATCGGCGTGCAGATAAGCATGGCGAGCGCCGTCACGTAGACGGTCGAGACGATCGTGGGCCAAATTCCGCCCTCGGCGTTGACGCCCTGGGGCCAACCGAAGATAAAGTCGAGCGAGATGTGTGGCAGGCCGTTGATGACCACGTAGGCGATGATAGCGACCAGCACCAGCGTGGTGATGTAGGCAGCGGCACGAAACACGCCAAGCATGATCTTGTTGGACAGGTCCTTGTTGATGCGGCCCTTCTTGCCGTGGGAAAGGGCACGCTTGATGCGCTCGCGCGACGAGGTCGTATCGACCGTCGTGTCAACGGAATCGGACATAGCCTACCCCCTCTTCTTCTTGGAAATCAGACGGACGATGCCCACCAGCGTGGCGGAGATGATAAACAGGACCACACCCATGCCGAACAGCGCCG
This sequence comes from uncultured Collinsella sp., assembly GCA_902491765.1. Lineage (GTDB taxonomy): Bacteria > Actinomycetota > Coriobacteriia > Coriobacteriales > Coriobacteriaceae > Collinsella. Next base: position 116,462 of record CABUIY010000006.1, read on the forward strand.
AGCGGTGCAGACCCGAGGAATAGCTCATGTCGAGCGCAATCTGGCTCGTGAGCGTCGAGATGGGGCTCGCAATGCTGTCGGGAATAACCGGGGCGTTACCTACGACCATGAGCACGGCCATGGTCTCGCCGATGGCACGGCCCATACCCAGCACGATGGCATCAACGATACCCAGCTTCGCGGCAGGTAGCACGACCTTATAGATGGTCTGCCACTTGGTGGCGCCCATGGCATACGATGCCTCGCGAATGCCCATGGGAATGGAATTGAGAGCATCGATGGTGAGCGTGGTGATGGTAGGGACGATCATGATGGCGAGCACAAACCACGCCGTCAGCGCACCAAAACCAAGGCCGCCGGTCAGTTGTGCGATAAACGGGCGGATGATGATCATGCCGAAAAAGCCGTAGATGATAGAAGGGATGCCGGCCAGCAGGTCGACGGCAGGGCTGATGAGCTTGCGCACGCGCTTGCTGGCAATCTCGACCAGGTAAACGGCTGTACCCACGCCCAGCGGCACGCCCATGGCGAGCGCACCGACGGTCACCAGACCCGAGCCGGCAAGCAGCGACAAGATTCCGTAGTGGCCCTCGGAAGGCGCCCACGTAAAGCTAAAGAAGTCCGTCAGACCGATGTCAGTAAAGACGGGCAGCGCCGAGTACGTGGTAAAGACAAAAATCAGGATGACGGTGACGACCGCCAAGAACGCGCAGGCAAAGAAGATCCACTGCAGCGCCTTCTCCTTGATATAGGTGCTGCGCGATACGAGCGCCAGCTCGCGCTTCTTGGGCGTCTGAACATTCTGCTCAGTCTGGGAGTTTTCCTGTGCTTCCATGCTACTCACTCCCCTTCTCGTCGTTGGTGACGGGGATAAAGCCCGCCTCGCGAATCTGCTTGTCCATCTTTTCGGACGTCACATAGTCAATGTAATCCTGCGCCTGCTGCGAAGGCGCACCCTTCACAAAGAAGTAAAGGTCGCGCGAGATGGGATAGCCGCCACTCGCGACCGTCTTCTCGGACGCCTCAACATGATTGACCGAGACGGCCTTGACCGAGGTCTTGGCGTTGAGGCTATCGACGAAGCCCAGCGAAATGTAGCCGATGGCCCCACGCGAACGAGATACCACGTCGCGGACCTGGCCCGTACCCGAAAGAACAGCCGAGCGGCGATCGAACGGCGTGCCATCCATCACGATGGTACGGAAGGCCTCGCGCGTACCGGACGCCTCGTCTCGGTTGATGACCTGAATCCTCAGGTCCTCGCCACCGACCTCTTTCCAATTGGTAATCTTGCCGGCGTAGATATCGCGGAGCTGCTCGGTCGAGAGGTTATCGACGGGATTGTCGTCGTTCACGATGACCGCAATACCGTCGTGGGCAATGACGATGGGAGTCAGGCCCAGATCCTGTTCGTCGGCATTGAGTCCACGGGAGGAGCTGGCGATATCGGCCGTGCCGGCGCTGACGGCCTCGATCCCAGCGGAAGAACCCAAACCGGAAACGAGCACGTCGATGCCGGTCTCCTCCTTAAAGCCCTCGGCCGCAATCTCGGCGATAGGAAGGCAGGTCGTGGAGCCGGCCACGGTAATGGAAGAGGTAGAAGATCCCGAAGAACAGGCGCACAGCGTAAGCGTAAACACAGCGGCGCTCAGGACCGATACGATCTTTCTCATAGCATCATGCCGATCGCAGCATGGCGCCCACAGGTGCCGTCCTCGTTACGGTAGGAATAAAAGCGGTCGTTCTGACGCACGGTCGAAAGCTGGGTATCCACGATATTATCCGCGTCGACACCGACATCTACCAGCGCCTCGCGAATGGCAGCGGAAAGATCAAGCATGCGAGAGGTATTCGCATCGATGCAAGAGAACTCGGCGGCAAAGCGATCCATGAGTTCCTGGGATACCTCATATTCGTCACCCAAGATATGGGGGCCGATATAGGCGGAAACGTCGCTCGCATCGCAACCGGCAGCATCGCAAAGCGCCTGGCACGCCTTGGCGGAAATACGTGCAATCGTGCCCTTCCAACCGGAGTGCACCACGGCAAATCCGCCGGGGGCCACCAGCACCACGGGAACGCAGTCGGCAAAGCAGAGCAGCACGGGCACGTTATGCGCCGTGCAGACGATGGCATCACAGCCCTCGGCAATCTGCTCGCGAACGTCCTCAAGGTCATCGGCGCCGTTCGAGGTCACCGCAACGATATGATCACCATGGACCTGATTGGGAACGAGCAGGTTGTGCTCGCACTCGGCGGCACCCATAGCCTCGAGCGCACGACGACGATTTTCTTGAACAGCAAAGGGGTCATCGCCAACATGCGAGCCCAAGTTGAGTGAGGAGTACGCATCTTCGGAAACGCCACCGGCGCGCTCGGTGAAGGCAAAGCGAACATCGGATGTCGCGCCCTCCACCAACGTAACTCCATCATGGTCGACACGCGAAACTTTGTCCGCACGTGCTGCCATACTAAAGCCTCCTAATAACACAAGTACCGCGGCATCGCCGCTACAGCCCGCGTTTATACGGCTGTCATACTTCTCTAAAAGGATACCTGCTGCGCTGGAGGCAATCGTAAAGGGAACGTAAAGAGATTGGAGGTTCTAGTTTACAAAGTCGAAATAAAAAGGGCGCGCCCATACGGACACGCCCCTGTGCACAACAATGCAAAGAACGACTTAGAAGCTACCGCGCTTCAGGAAGTCGGGAAGCTCGAACTGATCGTTGCCGAAGTTAGGAAGCTCGGTGCCACCGACGTTGCGGGTCGGAGCGGCCTGAGCCGGGCTCGTGGCAGGAGCGGTGCGCTGCGGCTCAGCGGAGGCAGCGGCCTTGCTCTGAGACTGCTGAGCAGCAAAGAGCTCGTCCTGACGGTTGACGTTGGAGTCGGAGAAGCCCGTAGCGATGACGGTGATACGCACCTGATCGCCCAGGGACTCGTCGACAACGGTACCGAAGATGATGTTGGCCTCGGGGTCGACGGCGTTGGCGACAACGTCGGCGGCGTCGCTGATCTCCTGGATGCCCAGGTCCTTGGAACCGGCGATGGAGAGCAGCACGCGCGTGGCACCATCGATGGAGCTCTCGAGCAGCGGGCTGGAGATGGCCTGCTGGGCAGCGTCGACGGCACGGGTGTCCCCAGAAGAGGTACCGATACCCATCATGGCGGTACCGGCCTGCTTCATGATGGTCTTAACATCGGCGAAGTCCAGGTTGATGATACCGGGGACGGTGATGAGGTCGGTGATGCCCTGGGTGCCCTGGGAAAGGACGCCATCGGCAATCGCGAAGGCCTCGAGCATGGTGGTCTTCTTCTCGGCGATGTCGAGCAGCTTATCGTTAGGGATGACGATCATGGTGTCGACGCAATCGGAGAGGGTCTTAATGCCCTCCTCGGCGCTCTTCTTGCGCTTGCGGCCCTCGAAGGTGAAGGGCTTGGTCACGACGGCGACGGTCAGCGCACCGACCTCGTTCATCGCGATATCGGCAACGATGGGAGCAGCGCCGGTACCGGTGCCACCGCCCTCGCCGCAGGTGATGAACACCATGTCGGCACCAGCGAGCGCCTCGGCAATGTCGTCGCGGGACTCATCGGCAGCCTTGCGGCCAACCTCGGGGTTGGCGCCGGCGCCCAGGCCGCGGGTAAGGTCGGTGCCGATGTGCACCTTGATATCGGCATCAGAGATCGCGAGCGCCTGAGCATCGGTGTTGATGGCAACAAACTCGACGCCGCGGATGCCCTCTTCGATCATTCGATTGACCGCGTTGGTACCGCCGCCGCCGACGCCGACCACCTTAATGACGGCAAGGTAGTTGTTGATCTCTGTCTCGTGCATGTCGGTCCTCCGAACAAAGGTTATAGCCATAGCATGGGTCGACCCCTGCGCACATTAACCTTCAGGTTGAAAGTAAATGCAAAGGTAAACCGTATTATGTTTGCACATTATGAACGTATCAGTCAAATAATTGACCGTGAAAACCAAACAAACCAGATAAACGGCGTGGTATGGCCCCTCAACAAAGCATCAACCAGCGCTACGAGGTCGGAGCGTTCCTAAATGTATAGTTACCCGGAGAGCGCACATTGATATACGTTACGCCCTCTACCTGCGAAAGCAACTTGGTGACTACGCGTTCCTTCTTGACGATATCGTCCGAATCGCCCAGCGACACCTCAATGCCGTTATTGAGGTTTGCCGAGATGGCTTCGACCGAAGGCGTGGAAATATCCTTGACTTGTCCCAAGAACTCGCTCGAAAAACCACGCACATAATCCAAGCCAGCCTTAACGGCCTTGGAGCTCACTGCCTGGCCGGAAACCGGAGCGACATCCGCCGAGACATCAGTCAACAACACCGCGCCATAGTGCTTAGCGAGCGCCAGCGCGGCATCAATGCCGGTCAGGGTATTTGAGCCCTGCCCCGTCGTGATGACGTTGCCCTGGTCATCCACTTCGACCGACGTCGACAGCGGGGCGATCCAGGTGTCATCATCCCCGATGGCCCAGGCAAGGTCATCGGAGCTGATATAGGCAATTGCAATGACCTTGCGCTCCATCGGCGTAATGATGAGCGTATGTGGGAACTGACGCTGGACATCCACGCCCGAGACCCACGGGTTCTGCTTGAGGTCCTCGGTAATCTGGTCGGGATCGACGTTAAAAAGCGACGTTCCCTCGGGCAAATCGATCAGCTGGATAGCATCGTGCTTCGTCACATGCTCGCTGCCTTGAATCTGAATATCAGTGGCGGCGAACAGGCCGGAGTTGATGACGACGATGGCAACAATGGCAAGTACGGCCAAGGCTGCCAGGATGCCGCCCGCGATTTTGCCCTTACCTTTAATGGCAGAAGCGACGTCGGTCGTCTTGCTTGCCATGGCACCAAGCGATGACAGAGGATTGATGCCCTTTTTTGCCGAAGACGCCTTGGCAGCGGGCACCGATGTCAGTGAACGCGGCTTAGCGCCAGCCAACGTACGGCCGGCATGCGGCGCACGAGCTCCCAGCGAAGGTCTGGGCGTCGCCATGGGTCGGGAGGTCTTGGTGCCCATCGCCGGCTTGGGCGTCACCGAAGGACGCGGAGCCGGACGACTCGTCTTTTTAGAAGCGGGGCGTCCTCCCAGCTGCGAGCCGACGACCGGGCGCTTGGCAGGACGAACGGGCCCAACAGACTTGGAGGGCATGGCGGGCTTATGTTGAGGCTGGGCAGGTGCGCCGGAACGCCCTCCGGCACGGCGGAAGGTTGGTTTCGATGCTCTAGAAGCCGAGGAATTTAACTTCCGGTCTGAGCTCGATGCCATACGCCTCCCTCACCTTTCCGTGCACATGCCTGATAACCGCGGCCACGTCATCGGCCGAGGCGGTTCCGTTATTAACGATAAAATTAGCGTGTACGGGCGAAACTTCCGCACCGCCAACCGAAAAACCCTTTAATCCACAATCCTCAATCAACTTGCCCACGCTTGCGTCGGGCGGGTTGCGAAAGACCGATCCGCAGGATGCACGGCCCATGGGCTGCGTGCGCTTGCGGCGCGTCAGGTACCGCTCCATACGCTCGCGAATGTCGGCCTTGGACGCGGGTTTGAGCTTGAGCACGCACTCGAGAATGATCTCGTTACGCGGCAAGCTGCACTCGCGATACCCCCAAGCGATCTCGGACCCTGCATAGTGCTTTATACCGGACGCCGGATCAAACGTGACCACGTCCTCGATAAGAGAGCCGATCCACTCGGTCCGCGTACCTGCGTTCATGGACACGGCGCCGCCGACCGAACCGGGAATACCGACAGCGAACTCAAGGCCCGAAAGTCCGCGCGACAAGGCATCGTTGACCAAACGCGCGAACATCACGCCCGCACCAACGGTCAGCGTGCAGCCGTCCTCGGCAACAACCGTGCGCTGAAACTCACGTCCCAGCGAAATAACGGCGCCGCGATAACCGGCATCGGCAACCAACAGGTTGGACCCCTTGCCGATAATCACCCACGGCACCTGCTCGCGGTCAAGCACCGCCACGGCGCGACGCAGGGCATGGTAGCTATGGCACGTCACAAAGAGGTCGGCCTTGCCGCCGATACGATAGCTTGTATGGCGTGCAAGACGTTCGTCCTCGACCACGTCCGTGTCGATCATGCCCGAAAGCGCCATGACGGCGTTAAACAGACCCATAGGGGTTAAGCGTCTTTCTTGGCAGTCAGATACTCGATGAACTCGGGGCCGACGGTCGTAACGTCGCCGGCACCCATGGTGAGCAGCAGGTCGCCCTCGCCCACGAGCTTCTCAAGCTCCTGGTTGAGCTCAAGACGGCTGGAGCAGTACACGACCTCCTTGCCGGGGTGCTTGGCGCGAACGGTATCTGCGAGCATCTTGGAGGTAACGCCCGGAATCGGCATCTCGCCGGCGGAGAACACATCGATCAGCAGCAGCTTATCGGCGTTGGCAAAGGCATCGGCAAAGTCATCGCACAGAGCCTGCAGGCGCGAATAGCGGTGCGGCTGGAACACGACGTCGACATGCTTGTAGCCCAGCGAAGAGGCAGCAGCGAGCGTCGCCTTGATCTCGGTGGGATGATGGCCGTAATCGTCAACCACCGTGATGCCGTCGATATCGCCCACGTGGGTAAAGCGACGGCGGACACCCTCAAAACTCGAAAGTGCCTTAGCGGCGGCGTCGATATCGAGACCCAGAACATGGGCGACGGTCAAGACGGCCGTGGCGTTGAGCATGTTGTGACGACCGGGGTTGCTCTTAATCTCGACAGCGTGCTCGGTGCCGTCCTCAAAGCGAACGATAAAGTCGCTCTGGATGCCCTTGACATCCGGATGCACGCAGACGATGTCGTTGTTCTCGGCAAAGCCATAGGAAAGCACATGACGGCCCGTCGACTTGGCGAGCTCGACCAGATGCGGGTCCTCGCCACAAACGATGACGGTGCCGCCCTCGCCCACCAGCCCCATAAACTTGGCAAAGGTGGCCTCGATCTCCTCGATGCCCGAGTAGTGATCGAGATGGTCGGCCTCGACGTTGGTCACGATGACCACGTTGGGGTTCAGGAACAGGAATGAGCTGTCGGACTCGTCGGCCTCGGCGACAAAGTAGTCACCCGAGCCGTTCTTGCCGTTGGTGTCGTAGCCCTCGACGATGCCGCCGATCAAAAAGCTGGGGTCCAGACCCATGCGATCGAGCATCGTGGCGCACATCGAAGACGTCGTGGTCTTGCCGTGCGTGCCGGCAACGGCGACGGTGGTGTAGCCGTGACCCAGGGCCGAGAGCATCTTGGCGCGAGGCCACACGGGAATACCGAGCTCGCGGGCACGCACGAGCTCGGGGTTGGACTCGGGAATAGCGGTGGAGACCACAACCACGTCGGGCTTGACCTCGTCGATCGTCGCAGCCTCGTGGCCCACGTGGACCTTCACGCCGGCGCGGGTAAGCTGGCGAATATAGCGCGACGTCTTAAGGTCGGAACCGGTAACGGTATAACCGCGCTCGTGCAGGACGAGGGCGATGCCGCTCATGCCGGCGCCGCCGATACCGATAAAGTGGGCGCTCTTGAACTCGGGCGCGGAGGTTGCAGTCTGGGAATCAGCCATGTGCTCGTGTACTCCTTGCGTAAACACTGCCTGTAACCCGTTAACTGTACCGCACCTACCGCATCCGCGCGAGGGCGACCGGCGATATCCCGTCTAACTAACGCAATCCCTCTACCGCGTCGGCCAAAAGTGCGGCGGCACGGTCCTGGGCCAAGCCACGCGCCGCCTGGCGCATGGCATCACGCGCCGCAGCGTCATCGATCAGGTGCAGAAGCTCGTCGGCAAAGGCAGAGGCATCGATATCGGCATCGGCGCATAGCACGCCGGCACCGGCATCGACCAGGTAACGCGCATTCGTGGTCTGGTGGTCGGCCGTGGCGTGCGGATACGGCACGAGCACCGAGGGCACGGCAAGCGCGGCGATCTCGGCCACGCTCGAGGCACCGGAACGCGAGAGCACCAAATCGGCCGCGGCCAGCATATCGCCCATGTTGTCGATGTAGGGCTGGACACGATAGCGCTTCGCCTCCTCGGGCGTCAGCGCCAAAGCGCGCTCGGTCTCCTCAAAGCCGTCGGCACCCGTCGAATGCAAAATATAGAGATTCTCGCGGGTCAGCAGCTCACTCTTGAGCGAGGCAACGCGCTCGTTGAGATGCTGAGCACCGAGCGAACCACCAAAGACGAGCAGAAGCGTCGCGTCCTCGGGCACACCGAGCGTCTTGCGACCGCGAGCGCGATCGCCCTCGATCACCGAACGACGCACAGGATTGCCCGTCATGAGCACATGGTCGGGGTCGCCCTCGCGCTCAAAGACAGCGCGGGCCGCAGGTACCGAAATGCACACGCGGGCGGCATGTGAGTTCATCATCTTGTTGGCCAGACCCGGAACAGAGTTCTGCTCGTGCAGCAGATACGGAACGCCGGCGTCCTTGCACCAACCCAGCAGCGGGACCTCAACGTAAGCACCAAAGCCGATAGCGGCATCGGGCTTACCGACCTTCGAGAAGTGACGGGCAAGCGCGCGCTTCGCCTTGTTGACGCGCCACAGCGAGGTCAGCGCCGTCCAGGGACGGGAGCGATCGAAGCCCGTGACCGTGATGGGCACAAAATCGAATCCGGCCTCGGGAACCAGACGACCCTCGAGTTTGCGCGACTGGCCCACGAACACAACGTGATGACCGCGGTCACGCAGCTCCTCGGCCATGGCGAGCGCGGGGTTGATATGTCCTGCCGTGCCGCCGGCTGCAATAGCAACGGTCATCTTATCGGTCATGGTAATCCCTTCGTACACGCGGCCCCTGGTCATCGGTGCGCAAACGCGCCGACGGGTCCGAATTCAAATCGATTCGATTATATCCGCCGCCCGCATTGCGGGGAGTGGGGCGCTGCGGACGACCTTGCGGCGCCGTTCGCTGACGCGGACGGGCTGCCGGCTCGGTCGCAGAGCCATCCAGGACAGTAAAGCCGTTACGCGAAGATCGCTCGCCGCGCACGTGGGACACGCCGGCGGTACTCTCATCCATAACGGCAAAGCTCTCGCGGCGACGGTCGTACTCATCGCGACGGGCGCTCTCATACGAAACGCGCAGGATCAGACCGGCGAGCATAAGCGACACGATAATCGACGAGCCGCCGTAGCTAATAAACGGCAGCGGCTTGCCCGTCATGGGAAACACATTGAGAATGCCCAGCGCGTTGATCAAAAACTGCACCGCAAGGATGACCGCGGAACCCGATGCCATAAGTGCTCCGCGACGGTCGGTCGCCTGCTCGGCAATGCGAAACGCCGAGTAGATCAGCATCGCAAACACCAAGAAGAACAGCACGGTTCCGATAAAGCCAACTTCCTCGCCGATGATAGCCAAGATGTAGTCGTTATGCGCCTCGGGCAAATACGAGTACTTCATGGTGGAGTTGCCGATACCGCGACCGAACAGGCCGCCCGAGGCAAACGCCATGATGGCAAGCGTGGCCTGATAGCCGTCGCCATATTCGTCTGCCCAAGGATTCCAAGCAACCTCGACACGCGTCATACGATACGGCTCGGCGATAAGGGCGATCGCAATGACGGCGATGCCGGCAACGACCGTCCAAACGATATATTTGGGGTCCAATCCCGCAAACAACGCCATGCACATGAGGGTAAGCAAGATGATCAGAACGGTGCCAAAATCGGGCTGAACAAAGATCAGAAAGAGCGAAATGCCCAGGTAGACGCCCATGTTGCGAAGAAACTCGTTGATGTTGCCGCCGGGCGAAAAGATGCGGTCGAGCATGATGGCCGAATACGCGATGGCGAACGGCTTTAAAAACTCAGACGGCTGGAACTGAATACCGGCGATGTTGAGCCAGCGCGTGGCGCCACGACTGCCGCTACCCATAAAGAACACCAGAACCAGTAGCCCTATCATGCCCATGAGGAAGATCCTGAGCACGTCTTCCCCAAACCAACTGTCCGGCAAGATGCGCACGATGGCAACCATAGCCAGCACGCCAACTCCGGCAAACGCGGCTTGTCGAAACAGGAAAAACGTCGCCGAACCATTCTCGTGCAGTGCCTCGACCGAAGATGCCGAGTACACCATCAGCAAGCCAAAGCAAACCAAGCTAAACAGGCAAGCCATAAATATCAAACGGGGGCGCATGATGCGGGCGGGGACGCCGGCAATATAGCGCTCACCGAACGTCTGCCCGCCGCGTCCGGAACGCGGCGTGCTACGCAGCGAGGAAGCACGGTCCGAGTCGGGCCTCCTCATATCACTTCGGGGGCTCTCCTCTCTCACCGGCAACCCCTATTCCGTTTGCGATTTCGCTGCTGCGGCAAGCTGGACAACGTAGTCCTTAAACGCGCGACCGCGCTCCTCGTAGCCCGAGAACTCGTCAAACGAAGAGCAGGCGGGCGAAAGCAGGATCACGTCGCCGCGGCTCGAGAGTGAGCGGGCAACGTCAACGGCATCGCGCAGATCATCGGCCTGGGCGATATCCACGTCACCATCGACATCGGCCTCGTCCATAGCGGCGGTAAAGCGCTCGCGCGCATCGCCAAAGCAAACGACCGAGCGCACGTTGTCCATAACGACGCGGGCAAAGTCCGCAAGCGGCGTACCCTTATCGTGGCCGCCGAGCAGCAAAATCACATCGTCGTCGGGAAACGCCGTCAGGGCCTTTTCGACTGCATCGGTGTTCGTTGCCTTGGAATCGTTGACGTAGCGCACGCCATCGATCTCGCCGCAGGGTTCCACGCGGTGTTCGAGTGGCTGGAACGATGTCAAACCGCGGCAAATGCCCTCGGGATCGGCACCGACGGCCAGAGCAGCCGTGGCGGCACATAGGGCATTGATGACATTGTGATGGCCCGAGATCTTGAGCTCGGACGTGGCGACAAGCTGAGTCTCGACACCCCTCAGGCGCACGACCATCTTACCGTCGCGCACAAAGGCGGCGTCTGCACCCTCGGGCTCGTCAAAAGCGACCTTGCAGATACGGCGACCCGGTGTGTAGATGTACTCATCGAACTCATGGATGCCGGCATCCTCGACGTCGATAACCACGAGGTCGTCGTCGACCATATTCTCGAACAACTTGATCTTGGCAAGCGCATAGTTCTTGTGGCTCTTGTGCCAGCCCAGGTGGTCGGGCGTGATGTTGAGCAGCACCGCCACGCGAGGATGAAGCTCGGCTGTCGTAGCAATCTGATAACTCGATAGCTCGGCCACAAACCACTCATTGTGTGCGCGGCCGTCGATCTCGTTCACCGGCGGCTCGCCGATATTGCCGACGGCCACGCTGGCTTCACCTGCGGCCTTGAGCAGATAATCGGTCAGCGACGTGGTAGTTGTCTTGCCGTTGGTGCCCGTGATGGCGATCCAATTTTGGGGAGACAGGCGATAGGCAAACTCGGGCTCGCCCATAATCTGAGCGGCATGCTCACGCCCAGCCTTAAAGAAGGCCGAAAACTCCGAGATACCCGGGCATGTCACGCACACGTCATAGGCACCCTCGACCTGCTCGGTGCCGTAGACAAACGACGCACCCTGCGCCTCGAGCGCACGCGTGGCGTCATTGGGCTCGGAAGTATCGCCGCCATACACGGTCGTGGCGCTCACGCGCTCGGGGTGAGCCAACGCCCAACGGGCGACATCGAGACCGGATTTACCCTGTCCCAAAACAAGCAGGCTAAAGACATCAGCAAGAGGCATGAAAGACCACTATCCCAACTGGAAGAACAGGGCAAGGCCAACGGCACCAAAGGCCGCGGCGATAATCCAAAAACGGATAACGACCTTAGTCTCGGCCCAGCCCTTCTTTTCGAAATGATGATGAATGGGCGCCATAAGGAAGACGCGCTTGTGCGTAAAGTGGAAATAGACAACCTGGATCATGACCGACAGGGTCTCGACGATAAACAGACCGCCGATGATGAGGGAAACGACTTCGGTGTTGGTCATGATGGAGGTGCAGGCAAAAGCGGCACCCAGGGCAAGCGAGCCGGTATCGCCCATAAAGATGCTCGCCGGGTAGCAGTTGAACCACAAAAAGCCCAGGCAGGCACCGGCGCACGCCGTGCAGAAGATGGACAGGTTCACGTCACCGTGCAAAAACGCCATAGCGGCCATGGCGAGCATGGCGATCATGGAAGTGCCGCCGGCAAGGCCGTCCAGACCATCGGTCAGGTTCACAGCATTGGAAAGACCGGCGATCATCAGCCAGCAAAAGACAATGTAGAGCCACGGAAACGAAAGGCCGCAGATGGTGGTCGAAAGAACACCGAGGTCAATTGTCAGGCCGCCGGGAAAACGAATCTCGGGGGCGACGCCGCACCAATTGACGGCGAGCACGGTAAAAGTGACGCAGATGATGGTCAGGCCGATCATCTTGGCGTGAGGCGTCAGGCCGAGCGAGCGACCATGCGTGACGGAGGTCAGGTCGTCGATGAGACCCAGAACGCCGGTGGCCAGTGTGGCAAGCAGCACGAGCACGAGCTCGGTGGTGAGCTTGCCCATCAGCAGGCAGGTCAGCGAGATCGCGACAAGGATGATGACACCGCCCATGGTCGGCGTACCCTGTTTAATCAAATGACGCTTGGGGCCGTCGGCTCGGACCTGCTGGCCGATACCCTCGACCTTCAGCAGCTTGATCCACCACGGCATAAGCAGCAACGCAATGGCGGCAGCGATGCCAAGTCCCAAAAAGGCCTGATACGTAGGATACGAGGGATTGCCGAACATGGGCTAGCACACACCTTCCACAAAGCGGTCGAGCTCAACAAAGCGGGAACCCTTGACCAGTACAACATCATGTTTTTCAAGCGCGCCGCCCATGCGGTCGAGCACCTGCTGATAATCGGAGAACACTTGGATGCGGTCCTCGTCCATGCCCATCATTCGCGCGGCATCGGCCATAAGCTGGGCCAGCTCACCACCCACGCACGCCAGCATGTCGAGCTTCTTGGCGGCGGCATAGGCGCCCACGAGCTCATGCATGCGAGGAGCCTCATCGCCCATCTCGCCCATCTCGCCCAGGATCGCCATACGAGACCCCGTGCACGAAAGCGAGCACAGCAGATCGAGGCCAGCAGCCATGGATTCGGCACTGGCGTTATAGGAATCGTCGATGATGCGTGCACCGCTCTTGGCGCGCTTGATCTCCTGGCGGTGACCGGTGATCGTGAGGCCTCTAAAGGCAGCATCGATCTGCTCGGGCGTCACGCCCAGGCGATAGGCAACTGCGGCGGCCTTAACGGCATTTGGGACGGACTGCACGCCGGGGATGGCAAGCATGGTATCGGTCGTCTCACCCTGGCCAAAATCGAGCGTAAAGACCGGACGGCCTTCGTCATCAACACGAATGTCGCGGGCGCGGACCTCATCATCGTCCGAGACGCCGGCCAGCATCACATCGATACCAGCAGGCTGGGCGAACGTATCGCGAATGAACGGCGTAAAGTCGTCCTCACCGCCCAAAACCAGCAGCGGCAAGAAGTCGCCGGCGGCGCACATACCCTGGACAATCTCGGCCTTAGCGCGGGCGATGTTCTCGCGGCTGCCCAAAATGCCGATGTGAGAGGTACCAATCTTGCTCACGATGGCAAGGTTGGGATTGGCGGACTGGGACAGGCGCTCAATCTCGTGGAAATGGTTCATGCCCATCTCGAGCACCAGGACCTCGGTATCGGCCGGAGCGGAAAGCACCGTGAGCGGCATGCCGATCAGGTTATTGAAATTGCCCTTGGTGGCCCAGACACGATAGCGCTTGGCGAGCACGGCGGCGAGCACGTCCTTGGTCGTCGTCTTGCCGATGGAACCGGTAATACCAACGACCAGGCAGCCAAGCTCCAGGCGATACGTGTGCGCCAAACGCAGCAGAAACTCCTCGGGATCATCGGTCAGCAGGATGGCGCACCCCTTGTCCTGCGCCAGCGAGACCAGCTCGGCCTCGGGCTCACGCGTCATCACGACGGCGCCGGCACCCGACTGGACGGCACGGGAAGCAAAATCATTGCCGTCGACGTTTTCACCGGGAAAGGCGACGAAAATCGTCCCTTCCTCGACCTGGCGCGAGTCGATAACGCACCCGCGGCATACCCGATCGGCTTCTCCCGTCACGGTTCGGGCCCCTGTTGCGGCCGCGAGGTTGTTGACGGCGATCTCTATCATTGCAGCTCCCCTGTAAACCTAATAATGCTATCGGCGTATTGTATCCCAGCGCCGCACATGCGTGGTGCAGGGCATGTGAACACCCTCATATGGGACAACAAACCACGCCCCAAAGATTGTAACCCCCTACTTCGTGTGCGGGATACCCAGCACGTCGAGCGCGTTGGCCATAATGGACTGGAACGGCACCGCAGCGGCATCTGAGCCGCTCGGCGTTCCGTCGAGCGTGATATAGCACAGCACCTTGGGCGATTGTGCCGGTGCAAAGCCCATAAAGGACGACATGTAGTTCTCCTTGAGGTAGCCGCCGTTCTCGTCGGCACGTTCGGCCGTACCGGTCTTACCCGCTACGTCATAGCCGTCAACCGCGCCGCCAACGCCCGTTCCCTCGGACACGACCGTCTGCATGCACGATGTCACCTGGGATGCAGCATCCTCCGAAATCGCGCGCTCGCCTTCGCCCCAGTCCTTCTCGTCGCCTTTGCTGGACTTATAGAAGTGCGGTGTCATCATCACGCCGCCGTTGGCGATGCCGCCCACGGCACGTGCGATCTCAATCGGCGAGACAGACAGTGCCTGTCCAAAGCTCATCGAGCCCAGCGTGGCGCCGTCATACTGGTCACGCTCCTTGACGATACCCAGGCTCTCTCCCGGAAAATCGACACCCGAGCTGTGACCGATGCCCCACTTGTCCACATAGGTGGCAAAGTCGTCGGCACCGATCTTGCGCCCCACCAGGACAAAGCCCACGTTGGACGAACGGCGCATCATCTCGCGCACATCCATGGTCATGGCGTAGTCGCGCTTGTCGGCATCGGTGACGGTATCGTCGCCCACCTTGATGCTCGCCGGCACCTCAAACGACGTACTCGATCGCACGACACCCAAGTCGAAGCCGGCGCCCGCCACGAGCGTCTTAAAGACCGAGCCGGGCTCGTAGGCGTCGGTGACCAGGCGCAAGTTCATATCCTCGGTCTTGGCGTTTTCCAGATCGGTCTGGTCGTAAGTCGGATACGAGCAGGCTGCCAAGATCTCGCCTGTCGTAGGATCGGTGACCAGCGCCGAGCCGTTCTTGGCCTTTGTCTTCTCGACAGCCTCTGCCAGGGCATCCTCGGCCGCACGCTGGATATTGACGTCGAGCGTCGTCACGATATCAACGCCGTCGACCGCGGCCACCTTTTTATAGGCACCGCCCGCGATATAGCTGCCGTCCCTCGCGCGCTCGCGTACGAGAGAACCGTTCGTGCCAGTCAGAAGCTTGTTGTATTGCTTTTCGAGACCCGTCAAGCCGTCGTTGTCCACATTCACTACACCCAGCACCTGCGATGCCAGATTGCCGTATGGATATACGCGCTTCATGGCCTGCTCAAAAAGCACGCCGGGCAGGTTCTTCTTCTCCAGCGCCGCAACATCGTCTTCGTCCACCTGGCGCTTGATATACACCCAGGTTCCATCGGACTCAACGAGCTTGCGGCAGGTCTTTTTATCGATTCCAGTTGCCTTGACCAGCGCCGACACCGTCTTGTCAACATCCTCGACAAGCTGCGGGTTCACGGCGATGTTGCGACATTCGACCGACGACGCCAACACGTTGCCGTTGCGGTCGTAGATGGTGCCGCGTTTGGCATAGAGGGTCTGCGCAAGCAGGCGGCGCGCATCGGCACGCTCGCGCAGTTTATCGGCTTCGACAATTTGATAGTCGGCAAGGCGAAAGACGCCCAAGCCCAAGCCAAGCCCGATGAAGCCCATGACGGCTTTGCGGCGAGGAAGAGGCGCGCCTGTGAGCCATTCGGTCGACGAACTCTTGCGCGACCTGGTGTTATGCACTTGAGGGCCGCCCGAGCCGCGAAGTCGCGACGCCGGGTCGTTGCCACGGGACTGCCCGGCGTTGTAAGATTGCCGACCCGTTCCTTGATAACCAGAACGTCCCCGCGACGAGGGACGTCCAGAACCGCGGCCCCCATCGGAACCGCGGCGATAGTCATTTGTCATACTCAGCTACCGTCTTGCTACTGAGCGGTCGCGGTCGCGTTGGCGCCCGCGGCTGCATCCTGCGAAAAGTCAAGTGTAACGCTCTCGCTGGGCTCCACCATGCCATAAGCGCCCGCAAGGTCGC
>CABUIY010000007.1 GCA_902491765.1 uncultured Collinsella sp.
AGAACCTGCTCATATTCTCATGTAACTGCCTTACCCGGACAGAGGGGAGATGGGGTGACTACTACACCAGGTGCCGAGAGCGGGGCATGTCGCACGGCAAGGCGCTCAAGGCGCTGGCGCGAAAGAGGCTGAAGGTCATCTACGCGGTCATGCGGGACAGGGTGCCTTACGCCGCCTAGCCGAAGCGCACCGAACAGATTGGAGCCCACCGGCCGAATGGCCTGGCGTCAGCATGCCGCGATTCAGTCGCGCGGGCAGCATTTCCCAGTTGACAAAACTATAGGAACACCCCCATAGGCAGGAGACATTATGCCCAGAGTTCAATCACGTCGCTCGTTTCTTCTCGGCCTAACCTCGATCATCGGCTTATCCGCGTCACGCCCAACAAGAGTATTCGCTGCCGACTCAAACTCATCCGTCGCTTTTACATCAGACCTAGCACAAGACTACGCGCTTTCCCTGTTGCCCATCGTCGACGGATCCGCGAACTTAGAGATCGAGCAAATCGTTCCCGTATGCCAACAAATCGGCCTTATCTGTGGCTATGAAATCAGTGTCACAAGGGAAGGAAGCCCTTACGGTTATTTAATACTTGACGCATCATATCCTGGGCTTCTGAAGGAGATAACCCTCGGCGATACCATTCTTCCGATTTCAGCTTCTCTATCAAACGCCATTTTAACTTATTCCGGCCAACAGGCCACAAACCCAACCGTACTAATTTCGTACAACGATATTGAATATGGAACTTTGGTGCCAGGAACTAGAGACTGTGTAACCAACTATAACAATATACGGTCTGTCCCGATTGTCACCGAAAAGGGTATAGCACCTCAAAGCAATAACCCAACTTCATGGGATGCTGTCATTATCAATGAAGATGACTTGATGTTGCATTTCCAAATAGACGATTTAAACGGAATACCGTTCCGAGGAGTCTCGGAATCATTAGTTGAAGCCCGCACTAATAAGTATGCATGCGTCGTTTCTGCCTTGTACGCTGTATCAATGCATTACGGTCTCACCAGTTCAAACGCTAATCAATTTAATCCCGATTATTATAAAGAAATATGGAACGTCACTGGCACAACAACGTATAAGACCAATGATCAGGGCGTCGAGTACGGAAGCACGATCATCCCAGATGGAATTGTTCCGTTTAAAAGTCTTGCCGCTCAAAAGGGTAGAGCACTTAATACTCAATTTTTCGGTTATCAGCCTCAATTCGCTCAGTACAGAGCAACTATCGATCAAGGGAATATCGGCTTGTATCATATGTGGATCAACAGCCGAAACAGTGAAGGATCCGTCGAGCTATCAGGTCATACGGTCACGGTAACTGGCTATTTTACTGGGCATAATGGAAGCTCTGGCATCGAACTGCAGTGGCTCGAAGTATTCGACGGATGGAACACTTATCCCCGAGCGATTAACTATGCAACGCCCAATATGGTCAAATTGAACGGAACAGTCTTTTGGTAGACCGGATGGCACCATCAAAATGCTATGGCACCACGGCCTTTGCCCTGGTTACGATATTGGTGATTTTCGCTATGTTTGCATCCGTTTCTTCATGCACAGATAGAGCCCGCTATAGCGGAGGAGATGATTACCTTGTCTTTGGAGCCGGCAGCGTTCATTCTATTGAGGGAACGGAACTCGTAATCCAAACAGACAACAGTCCCCGCTACACCGACGCTGGAAAGCAAACCCGGATTACATTCCCCTCATCTGGCCGAATCAAAGACAAGCTTTCCCAAATCAAAGTTGGGACAAGAGTTTCCTACTCACGCTTTGAGTCGGTAGACGCATCTGGATCATACGAGGGAAACGATATCGAAATTGAACAGGCAGACACTATAAGGAGATGTTGAGGAACTGAGCCTCTGCGCAGCTCCTCAACAAATCATTATGCCTCCGGGACCCTACCCGTCGCCAAAATCTGTTCAAGCACCGCCTCATCCAGCACGGGCACGCCCAGCTGCTCGGCCTTGGTAAGCTTGGAGCCCGCTTTGGGGCCGGCGACTAGATAGCTCGTCTTCTTTGAAACACTGCCCGAGACCTTGGCACCAAGCACCTTGAGCGCCGCGCCTGCCTCGTCGCGCGTGCGGTTGACGAGCGTGCCGGTGAGCACGAAGGTCAGGCCCGCGAGCGGCTGTGCGTCGGCGAGCTCGCCCGCCACGCCAGCGTCGGCCGCGGCTTGCGCGTGTGCGGCGCCCAGGTCGACCTCGAGCGAAAGGCCCGCCTGGCGCAGGCGCTCCAGCACGGCAAGGTTCTCGGGCACGGCCAGGAACTGCTTGACGCTCGCCGCAATCTTGGGACCGATGCCCTCGCACTCGGCAATATCCTCTTCGCTCGCCAAGATAAGCTTGTCAATCGACAGGAATCGCTCGGCGATGACCTCGCCCACGCTCTTGCCCACGTGGCGGATGCCCAGGGCAAACAGCACGCGACCGAGTGGCTGGCTCTTGGACTTGTTGAGCTCGGCAATGATTTTCTCGGCCGTCTTGAGGCCTACCGGAATGGGGTCGCCCTTCTTGACGCCCTTTTTGCTGTTGGAGCTGGCATAGGTGCGCCCCGTGTCCAAGCCGGCGATGTCGTCAACCGTGAGCTGGTAGAAGTCCGCGACATCGTGGATCAGGCCGGCGGCGATCATCTTGTCGACGATCTCGTCGCCCAGGCCGTCGACGTCCATGCAGCCGCGGCTCACCCAGTGAAGCAGGCGCTCCTTGAGCTGCGCGGGGCAGTCGATGGAGACGCAGCGGTAGGCGACCTCGCCGTCCTCGTGGACCACGGGGCTGCCGCACACGGGGCAGACCTCGGGCATCTGCCAGTCGACCGAATCGGCCGGGCGCTTATCGAGCACCGGGCCCACGACCTCGGGGATTACGTCGCCTGCCTTGTGCACGATGATGGTGTCGCCCTCGCGCACGTTTTTGCGACGGATCTCGTCGATATTGTGCAGCGTGGCGCGCGCGATGGTGGAGCCGGCAACCGTCACCGGGTCGAACTCGGCGACCGGCGTGAGCACACCGGTGCGGCCCACCTGGATGCGAATTTCGCGCAGGACGGTCTGCTTTTCCTCGGGCGGGAACTTAAAGGCAATGGCCCAGCGCGGCGCGCGGGCGGTAAAGCCCAGGTTGAGCTGCTGCTGAAAGCTATCGACCTTTACGACCACGCCGTCGATGTCGTAATCGAGGTCACCGCGGTGCTCGAGCGCCTGGGCGCAGAACTCGTGGACCTCGGCCGGCGTGGCGCAACGTGCCACGTTGGGGTTGACGCTAAAGCCGGCACTGCGCAGCCAATCGAGGAACTCGCGCTGGCTGTGGACGTGCAGCGGGTCGGTATCGGCGATGGCATAGATAAAGGTGGCCAGGTCGCGGCGCGCCGTGACCTTGGGATCCTTTTGGCGCAGGCTGCCGGCGGCGGCGTTGCGCGGGTTGGCGAAGGGGTCGCGGCCCTCGGCATCGGCCTCGTCGTTCAGGCGCACAAAGCTGCCCTTAGGCATGTAGACCTCGCCGCGCACCTCAATGGTGCGCTCGCGGTCGGCGCCCATGTGGACAAGCGCCGGCTCGGACAGGTGCATGGGCACATCCTTGATGGTGCGCACGTTGAGCGACACATCCTCGCCCGTGGTGCCATCGCCACGTGTGGCCGCACGTACGAAGGTGCCGTTTTGGTAGGTAAGGGCCACGCCCAGGCCGTCAATCTTTAGCTCGCAGGTATAGGTAACGCTGCCGGCACCGAGCGCATCCTCGGTGCGCTGGAGCCACGCGTCGAGCTCGTCCAGATCCATGGCATCGTCCATGGAATACATGCGCGCCATGTGCGTGACCGGCGTAAACTGCTCGCTCACGTAGCCGCCCACGCGTTGGGTGTAGCTGTCGGGCGTTACCAGATCGGGGTAGGTCGCCTCAATTTCCTGCAGCTCAACGAGCATTTTGTCAAAGGCGGCGTCCGTGATCTCGGGCGCATCGAGCATGTAGTAGCGATAGGCGTGGTAATCGAGCTCGTGGCGCAGCTCGGCCGCACGCGCTGCCGCCTGGGCACGGGCATCGTCCGGTGCGGTGGCTTCCGCGGTCGCGGGTGTTTCGGTATCGATGTCCACGCCGTCACCAAACAGGCTCGATTGCTCCATAGCGGCACTCCTTCGCTCGATTTCAAACGGATACAAGAGTACCACCGGTCGCAATGGGGCCGAATAGCGGTCTCAAACCGCACCGAATCGGCAGCCGCCAGACTGGGGTGGACAGTTAGTTCAGATACGTATAAATCCTAGAGCTGGATTAGACACGAACACCCCTGTTTCAACTAATTTGGGCTCCCTGAGACCATGTAAACGTCCCGCTCGCCCTCCCAAACACCCATTCAAACCCCATCCCAATCAAAAATTGCTCAAAACGCATCCCAAGCTGCCCCAGATTTATACGTATCTGAACTAACTGTCCAGACCATTACGAACCAGGCCTCTTGCCAGCCACAAGTGATCCGTTTTCCTCCGTCCCCAACGGATCAATAAGAAAAGAGGGGCTGTCCCGCGTTGATGGGACAGCCCCTCTGGCTTTGGCATGTGCGAAATGGCTCGTTAGTAACCCTGGCCGTAGCCCTGACCCTGGCCCTGCTGGCCCAGCAGCTCCTCCAGGTACTGGCGCAGCTGCTCGTCGGTAATACCGCCGTTGCCGGTGTCGGTCGAACTGTCGTCCTGCTGCTGGTTCTGCAGCTCCTCATCGGAGCCCAGCTCGACGGTGACCTTCTTCTCTTCCTTGCCGCGCATGAGCGTGATCTCGACCTTCTCGCCCACCTCGTGGCTGCGCAGCGCGATGATCAGGCCATCGGCGCTCGTGATCTCGTCGTCGCCCAACTTGGTGATGACGTCGCCCTCCTGAATGCCGGCCTTGGCGGCAGGACCGTCCTCAACGACGCTCGCCACATACGCGCCGCTATCGGTGCTCAGCTTGTTGGTGCGGGCGTTGAGCGCGTTGACGCTCGAAAGCGTAGCGCCCATGTACGGATGCACCGGCGTCTTGCCGTCGATGATCTGGTCGGCAATGTTCTTGGCGTAGTTAACGGGAATAGCAAAGCCCACGCCCGAGCTGGAGCCCGAATAGCTCTCGATGAGCGAGTTGATGCCCACCAGCTCACCATTGTCGTTAACGAGCGCGCCACCCGAGTTGCCCGGGTTGATGGCGGCATCGGTCTGGATCATGTTGGCATAGATAGTGTTACCGTTGGTAGAGCTCATGGCCGTGGAGCGATAGAGCGCCGACACGATGCCCGTGGAGACGGACTGCTCGTTGCCGAACGGCGAGCCGATGGCCATAACCCACTCGCCCACGTTGAGCTTGGAGGAATCACCAATCTCGATCGGCGTGAGCTTGGAGGCATCGGCGTCCTTGAGCTTGATGACGGCCAGGTCGCTCGAGGCGTCGTTGCCCACGAACTCGGCCTCATAGGTGGTGCCGTCGTCCATGGTCACCACGTACTGGTCATAGCCATCGACCACATGGTTGTTGGTGAGGACATGGCCCTCGGTATCGAGCACAACGCCCGAACCGACGCTGCCCGAGCTATCCGACTCATCAGCAGACTGCGAAAGCGAGCCATTCTGGCTGCCGCTCGAAGTGGCGGTGATGGAAACGACGGAAGGCAGGGCCTTGGCAGAAACGGCCTCGGCCAGCGTGGTGTCCTCGGAGTCGATGGTGATCTTTTGCGTCGATGAACCCGAAGCACCCGCCGTCACGGCGTTCCTGCCGCCGCCGATATCGAGCGTGCCGCTCATAATGAGCGCAATGACCAGCAGGGCGCCGCAGGCACAGCCGGCGAGTGCCGTAATAAAGATCGGCAGCTTTTTGGTTTTGGTCTTGACCACCGTGTGCTTGTTTACAACCTGCTGGCCGCCCAGCGGCTTGCCGGTCTGTGTGTCGTAAGCCTGCACGTAGGGAATGTTGCCGTCGGCAGGCGTCGACTCCACCTGCACGCGCGGCTGCTGCTGGGTCTCGCCAGCGTTGCCCGCATCCTGGGGACGCTGGGAATCGTTCTCGCTCATGGCTGCGATCCTTTCGTCAAATAACCAAAGGCCCGCCAAACATGTGGCGGGCCATCATTGTTCACGTTGAGTTGTACCCCAATATGCGGGCGAACGTGTATGAGAACGCAATCTTTTAGGAAGGCTTAAGTTCTGTTGCAGCCCTAAAAGGACCCGGCCCACGGCAAAACCACCACAAAGGCGCCTGTCCCCTTTGTGGTGGAAATCTAGTCCTTAAACAGATAGCCCACGCCGCGGACGGTGGTAATGTGCGCCGCGATCTGCGGGCCCACCTTGGAGCGGATGCGTCGGATGTGCACGTCGACGGTGCGCGTGCCGCCGCAGTACTCAAAGCCCCACACGCGGTGCAGCAGCACCTCGCGGCTGTAAGCGCGGTTGGGGTGTGTCGCCAAAAAGCTCAGCAGCGAGTACTCCATCAGCGTCAGGTCGATGGGCTCGTTATCGAGTGTCACCTGGTAGGTAGCCAGGTTAATCTCGAGGTTATCGATGTTGAGCACATCGTCGGCAGCGACGGTCTCCTCCTCGCCCATCAGGCGCTGCGCGCGAGCCTTGAGCTCGTTGGGCGTCGCCGTGGGGCATACAAAGTCGGCATGCGCGTGATTCGGCAGACGCAGGGTGCCGAGCGCCTCGTCGTCGACGATCACCAGCATGGGGACGCCGCCACGATCGTCAAGCCACTTGGCAATCTGATCGATGCGGTCGCTGCGAATGCCGTCGGAATCGAGGATCAGCAGGTCAAAGTCGTGCGCTGCAGTCGGCGAATCGGGGGTTGCCAGGCTCACCTCGACACCCAGGGTGGTCGTCAAGCTGCGGGCAAACTCGTGGAAGCGCGTCGTGCGCGCCATGAACAGGGCACTCTTATCGGACATATCGGCCTCCAAGGAAATGAGCTCAATCGTACTGAAACAAGCCAGCGCGATTAGGAGTTCGCCAGGTAGTGCTTAATCTCCCACTCGGTGATCGTAGACTCAAACTTATGCCACTCGTCGCGCTTCTTTTTAAGGAAGAAACTGTGGATGTGCTCGCCGAGGGCATCCTTCATAAACTGCGAGTCCTCAAACACGTCGAGCGCCTCTTTGAGCGAGCGCGGCAGCGGCGTGTAGCCGGCCTCGAGCATCTGACGGTCGGTAAGCTTGAGCGTCTCGGCCGTTGCCTCGGGCGGGAGTTCCAGCTTGCGCTCGATGCCGTCGAGACCAGCCGCCAGCGTGACGGCGTTGACCAGGTACGGGTTGGCCATGGGGTCGGGGCTACGAAGCTCGATGCGCGTGGACAGCTGCTTGCCGGGCTTGTAGACCGGAATGCGGACCATGCTCGCGCGGTTGCGCAGGCCCCACGTGGCGTACTGCGGCACGGAATCGCCGCCCGTGGTGATGCGCTTGTACGAGTTGACCGTGGGGTTAGTGATAGCGCTGATCTCGCGCGCGTGTGCCAGAATGCCGGCCATGTAGTGCTTGGCGATATCGGAGAGGTGATACTTCTCGTCGTCCTCGCCCCAAAAGACGTTGTTGCCGTCGTGGTCGAATAGCGACTGGCACAGGAACATAGCGCTGCCGTCCTCGCCCGCCAGCGGCTTGGGCATAAAGGAGGCGTGGCACCCGCTCTCGTAAGCCTGCTGCTTAATGATGAGTTTGGCCGTGGTGATGGCGTCGGACATGCTCAGGGCCTCGGCGTGGCGCAGGCTCATGCCGTGCTGCGAGCGACCGGCGGCGTGAAAGGTGTACTCCACGGGCACGGACATCTTCTCGAGCGTAAGGACCGTGTTGCGGCGCAGGTCGCGGGCGGCATCGCTCACCGAAAGATCGAAGTAGCCCACGTTGTCGAGCGGCTCGGGCGTGTGCTCGTCGGGGAAGTAGTAATACTCCAGCTCGGCGCCCACGTTGAGCAGATAGCCAGCCTTCTCGGCCTTGCGGAACATGCGGCGCAGGGCATCGCGTGGATCGCCGGCAAAGGGCTTGCAATCGGGAGTGCACACGTCGCAGAACACGCGGGCGACGCCGTTGTGGCTCGGGCGCCACGGCAGAATCTGGAAGGTCGAAGCATCGGGAAACGCCAGCATGTCGGCTTCCTCGGGCGTGGCAAAGCCCTCGATGGCGGAGCCGTCAAAGCCAATACCCTCCTCAAAAGCGACCTCGAGGTCCTCGGGGCTAATGGCAAAGTTCTTGAGGCGGCCGAGAATGTCGACAAACCACAGACGCACAAAGCGGATGTCACGCTGCTCTACAGAGCGGAGTACGTAATCGATGTTCTGCTGGTTCATGTCGCTCCCCTTTCTTTCGGGCGGGTTTCGACTGGTCTATATCGCAGATACTATCGCAGAAAAATGTTTCCGCAGGGTTAAAGCGTATCAAGCGCTCAAAAAACGTGTGCGAACAGGCAGATATGACAAGTGACTATCGTTCAGATTCGGAGACAATTTGCCTACAGGCTCGTTCCAGCGCAGGGAACTCCATCGTCACTGCATCCCAAACAACCGAGCGGTCGACATTGCCGTAATCATGCGCAAGATAATTTCTCATGCCGATAATTCCACGCCATTCAATTTCGGGATGAAGCCGCTGCGAGCGTTCTGACAACTTGCCCGCCTCTTCCGTCACCCTAAGCGCACACATCAAAAGGGAGTCCGCCAACGCCCTTGTCCGCACGTCATTCGCATGCAGAAACTGATCCTCGGTGATATCAAAAACCTTGATGCGCTCGTTCGTTTCGGAGATGGCCTCCAAAACCTCTTGGGCGCGAAGGCAGTCTGACTTACGCGCGATCATAAAGGATCACTCCTTCGCGCTCGATCGCCGCGGCAAGATCGTCATCAAGACAGTCACTCGAGACGAGGTCGACCTGCCTCCCGGTTTCTTTGCGCACCGCCTCACCAAATGCCGACAGCGCGAAAAGACCAAAGCCCTGCTCGCGATCGACTTCGAGACGCAAGTCAATATCACTATCGGCATGAGCCTCGCCACGGGCATACGAACCAAAAAGAATCACGGTTTTGATGGCGGGAATCGAGCTGGCCGCCTCGCGGACGGCGGACTCAATCTGGGCAGTATCCAAAATGCCCGTCGCGGCGCTTTCGCTCGCAGAGCTTTTACCAAGTGAAGGAACAAACGGCAGAGAGCGCTCGCGCAGCATCTGCCTCATAAACATATTGACCGCAACAGACGAAGTCATGCCAAGCTCTTCGCACAGCTCAGCAAATGAGTCTTTAATTGACGAGTCCACTCGCACACTCAGCACAGACGCAGCCATGGATACCTCCTGTATGACATTGTCTATATATTATCACACAGACTAGCGAGAGGTCGAGGCGCGGTGTTCGATGTGGCCGGGGATCTCGATGCGTTTGGGCGCCAGCTTTGCGGCCTCACCCACCGTGGTGGTGACGACGTCGATGCGCTCGGACAGGCGCTCGACCACGCGCTCGGCGATGGTAAGGGTGTCTTGCGCGGCCGTGGTCACGCCGCCAAAGAGCACATGGTTCCAGGGGTAGTCGTCAAACGTCGCGATCTTGAGCCCTGCCGGCAGCGAGGGACCAAGCTGTGCCAGTGCCTCGGTCAGGCGCAGAAAGACCAGACCGTTGACGGCAATGAGGCCGAGCTTTTTACCTGCATAGCCGCGGATGGTCTCGTCCAAACGGCCAACGCCCGTGGCACCGCCATCGGCCAGGGTAACGACCTCGCCCGCAAGACCGCGGTGCAAAAGCTCGTCGGTAAAGGCCTCGGCGCGCTTGCGACGCACGGGGCTGTCGTCGCTTGCCTCGGTGAGCAGGCACAGGCGCTCGCTGCCAGCGGCGGTCAAGGCGTCTACCAGGCCGGCGACCAGCTCACGGTTGTTAGATGTCACCAGATCGACACCGCCGTCGGCAACGTCGCGGTCGAGCAGCACAACGGGCAGGCGCCCCGCGGCCGCGGCGATCGCCTTGTCGTTGCCTCCGCAGGTGTTGACGACCAGGCCGTCCACGCCGGCATCGATAAGTCTGGTGAGCGACTCGGCCTCCTTGGCGGGATCGTTGCCGCTAATGGCCGTCATGAGCGAGCAGCCGCGCGCGGCGGCACTGGCGGAAAGGCCCTCGAGCATAGCGCTGGAGAACGGGTTGGCGATGTCGGCCAGGATCACACCGATGAGGTTGGTGCGCGAGCTGCGCAGATTGCGCGCGGCAGCACGTGGGCGATAGCCGGTGCGCTCGATAACCGCCGCGATGCGAGCGCGGGTTTCCTCGGTCATCTGCCCGGGGCGGTTGTTGAGATAGCGCGAGACCGTGGCCGGGCTCACGCCCGCCTCGGCGGCAATGTCCTTGATTCTCATCTGCGCCATGGCGCACCCCGTTTCCCAATTGTCAGCAGTCTGAGCCATTTTAGGCATTTTTTTAAAAATCTCGGTTGCAAAACGCTGTAGGTGAGCAGCGTCGTTTTTACGTCTCGAGCAGATGCGATGATGGGCTAGATAGACGAGTCTTTAGGCAGCTCAAAGTAGTCGGGATGCAAGGCGATAACCGGGCCCTGCTCCTCGGGCATCAGGTGCAAGTGCGTCTCTGCCAGATAACTCGCCGCATCGGTATCGCCCCTCTTAATGGCCTCGAGAATCCGGCGATGCTGCCGACGAATCGGCTCCCAATCCAGATCCTGCGACACCATACGCAACCAGTTGTATCGCTCAAAATGCGTGTTGATGCTCTTCATCCAATCCCACAACATGTGACGATCGGCAATCTCAAAACATGTCTCATGGAACAAGTTGTCCAGATCGAAAAAGCGACGTGTTTCGCTATGGTCGAGTGACTCGGACTCGGCAAGAATCTGCTCAAGCCGCTGCTTTTGCTCGGGCGTAGCAGCCGAACAACATTTAATGAGCACGCTTCTCTCGAGCTTCTCGCGCAAGAAACAGGCGTTCTCGGCGCGCTCCATGCTGATTTTTGAGACATAAGTGCCGCTTTTGGGACGCGTTTCCACCAGCTCCTGCTCACGCAGGCGCACAAAGGACTCGCGAATGGGCGTGCGCCCGATTCCCGTCTCCTTTTCCAGACCAATCGCCGAAAGGCGCGTGCCAGGCTTGAGCTCGGCATAGATGATCTTGGAGCGCAATGCGTTGTATGCCTGGTCTTGCAGGCTCTGATAATGCTGGTGTTGTTCCATAAAGCCCTCGGATGAAGCCCACGGTTTGTCGAATATCACCACGTAATACTATCGCATCGACACGCCCCAGCTCCCAATCAGTCTTTTTGGGACGGGGCTCTTTTAGCTACCCTGGCCCGCAGATCGGCCCCCTTGCCACAAAAGTGGCCCATCTACTACGTTAACACGGATAGCCTCGGCCATACCGAAAACCGTGAAAACAAAACCGCAGGTAGACAGCTTGTCGATTTTCGAAAAAGTCGACTATGGTTGACCCCTGCGGCTTAAACGTAGTAGATAGGCCCTTTTCGTGGCGCAGCACTACTGCACCCCAAATTGGCACCCCGAGCCCTCGTGAGTTGCCAACAAGCTGTTCGCCCAGCGCTTTATCCGCGCGGCATTTGGAAAATAGCACCACCGCAAAACCCGCGAGTAGCGCTTACTTTGCTATATCTTGCTATACTTTGCTATATCTTGCTATATCTTGAGCAAAGGTGGCTCACATGCAAACAAACCCTTTTAAGCCCACAGCAGGTAAAACACCTCCCACGATTATCGGCCGCGAAGATGTACTCGAAGAATTCAATGAAGGCCTCATCAACGGGCCTGGTGCCCCGGGGCGCCTAATGCGCATAGCCGGCGTCCGTGGAACGGGCAAGACGGTCCTCCTTGACGAGTGCTCACGTTTGGCGCAAAGCCGTGGCTGGACGGTCATAAAAGAGGTCGCAACCGAGGGACTTTGCCAGCGCATTCTCGAACAGCTGCAGCCCAAATTCCAGGCCAAACACGCCAGATTTGAGCCCACCGTAGCTGGCATATCCATCGGCAGCATAGATATTGAGCGAATCGGCCCATCGCTACGCGACGCCATGAGACAGACAATATCCAAGAATGGAAATGGCCTGCTCATCACTCTCGACGAGGTTCAAGACGCAGAGCTCGATGAGGTCCGAACGCTCTCCATTGCGATTCAGCAGGTTATCGGCGAAGACCTTGATATCGCCTTTGTTTTTGCTGGGCTGCCTTCGATGATTGAAAGCATCATCAACGGAAAGACACTTACGTTTTTGCGCCGTGCCCTCCCCTTTGATCTGAAGGCTGTGGCAGTAACCGAAGTGTCGTACTCCCTCGAGGAAACCATTGAAGCGTCTGGCATGGAGTTGCAGCCAGGTATTGCCGGCCAACTTGCCGAGGCAACGCAAGGCTATCCTTTCATGATCCAACTCGTTGGATACTACGCATGGCAGTTGGCAAGACGCGCACATACAGCGATTATTGGAGAAGAAGAAGCCGAGCGTGGCATTGCAACGGCACGCGAACGCTTCTGCGCCATGGTGATTGAGCCCGCGCTGCAGCGCATTCCGCCCACGTGCATCGCTTATCTGCTGAGCATGGCGTCTTTGGGGCAGACGAGCTCGACCAGCATGGTTGCCGATGCCCTAAACAAAACGCCTCAACAGGTGAGCTCCGTCCGCAGCCGCCTGTTAAGAGAATCGATTATCGAGGCTCCTTCGTACGGCAAGGTCTCATTTGCCATCCCCTACATGCGCGACTACCTCTACGAACACAAAGCCGAACTGGAAGTTGAACTGTAGAAACGGTAACTGCCCTGCAAGACGAAAACCGTTTTCATACGGATTTAAAGCAGACGTAAACGGTTTTCGTCTGTTTTACGTTCGGGAATAAGACGCAAATTGCACTTTCGTATGGTTTTACGCCAAACGCAACACGCTTTCGTCCGGCTATGCGTCCCCAATCCAGACGAAAAGGGCCCCGAGCTCGTGTGAGCTCGGGGCCCTTTGTGCCGCACATCTATGAGATGGAATCGATGCGCACGGGCGCTACTCCATGTAGCCACCCTGGGATGGCGGAAACCTCGTCGTTCCCCGCCTGATGGGCGTGCTCAAGGCATCCGTCCCCCTCTTTATCGACGTGACCGGCAAAAAGCTCGTCGAGGAAACTATCCGCACGCACCGCGATGTGGCCGACGCCATCGCCTCGCGCAATCCCACCGCCGCGCACGACGCGATGTATCTGCACCTGGTGTATAACCGCAACATGATTGCGGAGGGAGCAGAAGCAAAAGGCATTTAGGGCCCGACAATAATCTTTCTTTGGCAAAACGCAGGCGGCTGCTGCCCAACACACAGGGCAGCCGCCGCTTTTTGCAATCGATTGGTGCAAAGGGGTTGGCTAGAGGGCGCAGGCAACCTTGTAGCCATCGCCGATGGCATCGCGGATGTTGCCACACTTCTGGGCATCGCCTAGCACGTGGACAGCAACACCGGCAGCGGCAAGGTCGTCGACCAGCTTGGTATTGGGACGATAGCCCATGGCAAGCACCAGCGTATCGGCATCGGTGATGGTGTGGACCTCGCCATCCTTCTCGTAGCTGATGGTGTCCTCGGTGATCTCGGTCACCTTGGCCTCGGTCAGAACATGGACGCCCTTGGAGAGCATGCGCGTGATGAGCACCGCGCGACCGGCACCGCCCTCGTTGGCAGCGAGCGTCTTGGTCATCTCGATGACGGTCACATCGCGATTGGCCGGCGACAGGTCGTTGACCAGCGGGGCCAGGTAATCGGCCGTCTCGCAGCCAACGGTACCGCCGCCCACGATGACGATCTTCTTGCCCGGGAAAGCCTTGCCGCTCAGCAGGTCGTCAGCCGTCATAACCTGCTTAAAGCCCTGCATAAAGGCCGGGGCGATGGGCTCGGCGCCATAAGCCAGGACAACCTCGTAGCCGGCGTAGTCGCGCTGAATGTCCTCGGCAGTAAGCTCGGTGCTAAATACGCACTTCACGCCCGCCTCGGCCAGACGACGATACTGGTACTTGATCACGCGGGTGAGCTCCTGCTTTGCCGGCGGAACGGCCGCGATGCGCATCTCGCCACCCGGCTCATCCTGCTTGTCCACGAGCACCACGTTGTGACCGCGCTTGGCAGCAATATAGGCTGCCTCCATGCCCGCGGGACCGGCGCCCACAACCAGTACGTTCTTGGCCTCGGCGGCAGGCTCGTAGCCGGCCTCGTCGCGCTCCACGTCCGGGTTGACGGTGCAGGAAATGCGCTTGCCAAACATGATGCCGTTCAGGCAGCGCAGGCAGCCGATGCAGGGGCGGATGTCGTCGGCGTTGCCGGCAGCGGCCTTGTTGCAGAACTCGGCATCACACAGATTGGCGCGGCCCATCATGCAGATGTCGGCAGCGCCGTCCTCGATCAGCTCCTCGGCAATCCAGGCCTCGTTGATACGGCCGACGGTGGCGACGGGAATGTTGACGTGCTTTTTGATCTCGCGCGAGCAGGCGGCGTGCGAGGCCTGCTGGGTACCGGCGGCGGGAATCGCAGAGCCGCGCTTAATGGTGGTGCCGCCCGAGACATGAATCATGTCGACGCCGGCCTTCTCCAGGCGACGCGAGACGTAGATCATGTCGTTGAGGGTCAGACCGCCGTCGGTGTACTCATCGCCCGAGATGCGGACGTCGATGATAAAGTCCTTGCCGCAGCGCTCGCGAATCTCGGCGATGACCTCGAGCAGGAAGCGCATGCGGGCGTCGAGCGAGCCGCCGTACTCATCGGTGCGCTTGTTGTAGAGCGGAGTCAAAAAGCCGCCGAGCATACCGTGGGCGTGCGCCGCATGGACTTCGACGCCGTCGACGCCAGCCTTCTGCATACGCACGGCAGTGTCGCCAAACTGATGCGTGAGCTCGTGGATTTCATCGACCGTGATAGGACGCGGCGCCTCGCGGGCATAGGACGGGCCCACAAAGGACGGAGCGATCAGGCGCGGCGTGCCCGGAATGTTAAAGGCCATGTAGGCGGGGTGGAAGAGCTGCGGCATGATCTTGCAGCCGTACTCGTGGACGGCTGCGGCGAGCTTTTCCCAGCCGGGGATAAACGTGTCGTCGTAGCAGCACATGTCACCCGGCAGATAGGTATAGGTGGGCTCGACCGTCACGACCTCGGTGATGATGAGGCCCACACCACCCTTGGCGCGGGCGCGGTAGTGGTCGACCAAGTCGTCGGTCACATAGCCATGATCGGCCAGGTTCGTGGATACCGGCGGCATAAAGACGCGGTTCTTGACCTCGTTCGTACCGACCTTGATCGGGCTAAAGAGCATCGGATAGGCGGAAGACTCCATACAGGGTTCCTTTCGTTTAAGCCGCTCGGCGGCAGTTGCTAACACACCTATCGTATCAGCAACCGCCGCATTCGCACTCGCTCGCACTCTCCACCTTCAATCCCGACCCTCACAAAAAAGTTGCGGTGGAATACGGAGTAGATAAGGCCTTTGACAGCCAAAACAGTCCGTATTCCACTGCAACTGATGGGCGGGGTGGAATTAAGGGCTCGGATAGTCAGTCATGCCCTCATCCGCCACTCCCTCACCTACAGCGCGCCGTCCAGCATAAGGTTCACCTTGAGCACGTTGACCGTAGGCTCGCCGAAGACGCCCAGGAATCGGCCCTTGGTGCACTGGGCGATGATCTCGCGAACCTCGCCTTCGCTCTTGCCCGTGGCCTTCGCCAGGCGCGGTACCTGGTACTCGGCGGCATCGGGGGAGATCTCCGGGTCGAGGCCGGACCCCGAACACGTCACCAGGTCGACGGGCACAGCGTCCATATCGGCATCGGGGTTAGCGGCGCGGATCTTCTCGACGCGCGCGTCCACAAGCTGCCGATACTCCTCACTCGCCGGGGATAGGTTGGACGGGGTACCATACGCCATGAGTTCGCCGTCTTCGCCTTTGACAATTGACACGTTCTGGATACGACCCCACATGTGGGCTTCGTCATCGAAGTTCTGGCCGATGAGCTCGGAACCCACAACCTTGCCGTCGACCGTAATGAGTGAACCGTTCGCCTGATACGGGAACGCAACCTGGGCGATGCCGGTCACGACGAGCGTATAGCCCAGGCCGCAGACAACGGTAAACAGCGCGAACACGCCCAGTGCGCGCGATGCAACACCTTTGAACATACAAACCTCCACTTACATAATGCCGCAGAACGCGAGCAGCATGTCGATGAGCTTGATAAATGCGAACGGGGCAACGATGCCGCCCAGACCCCATACGAGCAGGTTGTGGGTCAGCAGCTGTCCGGACGGTACCTCGCGGTACTTAACGCCCTTCAGCGCGGCCGGGATCAGCGCGACGATAACGAGCGCGTTATAGATGATGGCCGAAAGAACCGCGGACAGCGGGCTTGCCAGACCGAGGATGTTGAGCGCGCCAAGGCCCGGGTAGATCGGCGAGAACAGGGCCGGGATGATAGCGAAGTACTTCGCCATGTCGTTGGCGACCGAGAAGGTCGTAAGCGAACCGCGGGTCATGAGCAGCTGCTTGCCGATACGCACGACCTCGATGAGCTTGGTGGGGCTGGAGTCGAGGTCGACCATGTTGCCGGCCTCCTTGGCAGCCTGGGTGCCCGTGTTCATGGCCACGGCGACATCCGCCTGCGCCAGCGCCGGCGCGTCGTTGGTGCCGTCGCCGGTCATGGCGACCAGGTGGCCCTCACGCTGGAACTCGCGGATCTTCTCGAGCTTGCCCTCAGGGGTGGCCTCGGCTAGGAAGTCGTCAACGCCGGCCTCGGCGGCGATTGCCGCGGCGGTGAGCGGGTTGTCGCCCGTCACCATGATGGTCTTGATGCCCATCTTGCGCAGGTCGGCGAACTTCTCCTTAACGCCGGACTTGATGATGTCCTTGAGGTACACAACGCCCAGCACGCGGCAGTTCTTGGTCACGACCAGCGGGGTGCCGCCGGCCTTGGCGATGCGCTCGACGGCCTCGTCGCACTCCTGGGAGAACACGCCGCCGGCTGCCTCCACATAGGTGCGCACGGAATCGGCAGCGCCCTTGCGGATCTCATTGCCCTCGTAGTTTACACCGGACATGCGGGTCGCCGCGGTGAAGGGGATGAACTCCATACCCTTATCCTCGAGTGCGCGGCCGCGCAGACCGAACTGCTCCTTGGCGAGCACGACGATGGAACGGCCTTCGGGGGTCTCGTCGGCCAGCGAGGAAAGCTGGGCGGCATCGGCCAGCTCCGCGGGATCGATGCCGTCGACCGGGATGAACTCGGCGGCTTGGCGGTTACCCAGGGTGATGGTGCCGGTCTTGTCGAGCATGAGGATGTCGACGTCGCCGGCGGCCTCGATGGCGCGGCCGGACATGGCCAGCACGTTGGCCTCGTTCAGACGGCTCATGCCGGCGATGCCGATGGCGGAAAGAAGGGCGCCGATGGTAGTAGGAGCCAGGCACACGAGCAGCGCCACGAGCGTGGTCACGGCCGTGGGGTTGTCCATGTCGTTAAGACCGACCGAGAAGCAGGAGTAACAATACAGGGCCAGCGTGACCAGGATAAAGACGATGGAGAGGGCCACCAGGAAGATCTCCAGAGCGATCTCGTTAGGGGTCTTCTTGCGCGCGGCACCCTCGACCATCGCGATCATCTTGTCCAGGAAGCTCTGGCCGGGCTCACTGGAGATCTTGACGATGATCCAGTCGGACAGCACCGTGGTACCGCCGGTAACGGCGGAGCGGTCGCCGCCGGCCTCGCGGACCACGGGGGCGGACTCGCCGGTGATGGCGGACTCGTCAACGGAAGCAGCGCCCTCGATGACGTCGCCGTCGCCGGGAATCTGCTCGCCGGCGCGTACGATCACCAGGTCGCCGCGCGTGAGCTCGGTGCCGGGAACGACGGTGAAGTGCTCCTTGTCCTCAACGGACTCGATGCGATGGGCCTCGACATCCTTCTTGGCCGCACGCAGAGAATCGGCCTGGGCCTTACCGCGGCCCTCGGCAAGCGCCTCGGCGAAGTTCGAGAACAGGTCGGTGAGCCACAGGATGACCGCGATGGCGACCACATAGTAAGTGGGCACACCCGCGTCCTGCACACCGAAGATGGAAGCGACGGCCAGGACGGAGGTCATGACGGCGGAAAGCCACACCAGGAACATGACCGGGTTTTGAATCTGGACGCGAGGATCCAGCTTGGCAAACGAGTCGCGGACCGCGCGGCCCATCATGTCTTTTTGCATAGTCATAAATCTGCGCCCTCCTTTACGCAATCATCTGGAAGAACTCGGCAACGGGGCCAAGCGCCAGGGCCGGGAAGAAGCTCAGGGCACCGATCAGCAGAACGATGAACACGAGCAGGAATACGAACATGCCGTTGGTGGTAGACAGGGTACCGGCGCTCTCGGCGACCTTACCCTTCTTGGCCAGCGAGCCGGCGATAGCCAGCGTACCGATGATGGGCATGAAGCGGGCGAACAGCATCTCGAGGCCGAGCATGACGTTGATCCAGGGAATGTTGCAGTTCATGCCTGCAAACGCCGAGCCGTTGTTGCCGCCGCATGAGGTGAAGGCATACAGCACCTCGGAGAAGCCGTGCGCGCCACCATTGTTGAGCTGGTCGGCAAGACCGGGCACCATGCAGGCGATGGCCGAGCACACCAGAATGGCAAACGGAGTTGCCAGACACAGGACGACTGCCCAGCGCATCTCGCCCGGCTCGATCTTCTTGCCCAGGAACTCGGGCGTGCGGCCGACCATGAGGCCGGCGATGAACACCGTGAGGATGGAGAAGCCGATCATGCCGTACAGGCCGCAGCCCACGCCGCCGAAGACGACCTCACCCAGAGCCATCTGGAGCATCTGGACAAAACCGCCGAGTGGGGTGTAGGAGTCGTGCATGGAGTTAACCGAGCCGTTGGAAGCGGCGGTGGTGTAAGCCGACCACGTGGAGGAGGTGGCGATACCGAAGCGGCTCTCCTTGCCCTCCATGTTGCCGCCCGCCTGGCCGTCGGTCATCTCGATATTGACCGCTCCGCCATCGGCCAGCTGCGGGGTGCCCGCATGCTCGTTGACGGCGATGATGCCGGTGAAGATCACCAGCAGGATAAACATGGCGGCAAAGATAGCCTTGCCCTGCTTGGTGTTCTTGACGCCGATACCGAAGGTGAAGCAGCAGGCGACCGGAATCAGCAGCAAGCTGGTCATCTCGATGATGTTGGTGAAGGCACTGGGGTTCTCATACGGATGGGCGGAGTTCACGCCGAAGAAGCCGCCGCCGTTGGTGCCGGACTGCTTGATGGCAACCTGAGGAGCCGCGGGACCCTGGGGCAGGAACTGCTCGGTGACCACGCGCGCGCCCTCGACAACCTTGCCGTCGACCTTGACCGTGTCGCCCTCGATCTGGGCGCCGTCGATGACGCTCCAGCCGCCGTCTGCATTAGGCTGGACAGCGACGGGCTCTACGAGCTCAGCCTTCTGAGCCGGCTGGAAGTTGGAGATGACGCCACCGGCAGCCAGGCAGATGCCGAACACGAGGTTCAGCGGGATGAGCACATACAGGACGGTGCGGGTGAGGTCGACCCAGAAGGAACCCAGACCCTGCTCCTTGACCTGACGGAAGCCGCGGATCAGCGCGAACATGACCGCGATACCGGTACCAGCGGAAACGAAGTTCTGCACGGTGAGGCCCATGAACTGCACGAAGTAGGACAGGGTGGTCTCACCGGAGTAGGACTGCCAGTTGGTGTTAGTTATGAAGGAAGCAGCCGTATTGAACGACAGGTCCCATGGCACACCCGGCAGGTGCTGGGGATTGCCTGGCAAGAAGGACTGAAGCGCCTGGAGTGCCACAAGAGCCACGAGGCCGATCCCCGAAAAGACCAGCACGCTTGCCAGATAGCGCCTACACCCCATCTGCTCTGCCGCGTCGATGCGAAGCAGACGATAGACGCCACGCTCCACAGGAGCAATCACAGGCGACAGGAACGTATGCTCACCATCCATGATATGGGCCATGAACCGACCGAGCGGAACGGCCAGGACGACGAGCACGGCAAAGTACAAGATGTACTGAATCGCAGCGTCCATAGTTTACGAATCACTCCTCATCAGAATGTAGATGTAATAGATAAGAAGTCCAATGCAGACGACTCCGATGATGGGAATGAGGATGTCCATTTACCGCCCCTTTCACACGCGGTCCGATGTCTCGGACGCCTGCCCTCGCAAGCGTCTGGGGACAGTAAACGCTTCTAGGGATTAAAGAGGCGTGAGGGCCGGGGCTCACGTCCTTAAGATGCCGTAAAGATGCAGGTAGAAAGCACTATTGCAGCTGCAGTGCGCCTATACTCGACCTCGCGAGCATACAGTGGTGTCTTCACCGCGTATGCACGCATGGACAACGCTTCAGAAAGGCTACGCTATGCAGCGCGACGCATCGGACACTCGCGTCAATCCAGACCTCATCCTCAAGGCAATTGAGAAAGACGAGGTCGCCGATGACACTCGAACCAGCCGGGGACACCTCAAGATTTTCTTTGGCTACGCTGCTGGCACAGGCAAAACCTATGCGATGCTTCAAGCCGCCCACGCCGCCAAGCGGCGAGGTGTCGACGTCGTCGCGGGATACATCGAGCCGCACGAACGTCCGGCAACTGCCCATCTTGCACAAGGGCTTGAGAACGTGCCCTGTAAACTCATCGAGCACAACGGCATTGCGCTCAGCGAGTTCGATCTAGATGCGGCTATCGAACGCGCCCCTCAGCTTATCCTTGTCGACGAGCTCGCCCATACGAATGCGCCGGGGTCTCGCCACGACAAACGCTATCAAGACGTCGAGGAACTTCTACATGCGGGCATCGACGTCTATACGACCGTGAACGTTCAGCATATCGAGAGCCTAAACGACATGGTTGCATCCATCACCGGCGTTGTCGTGAGCGAACGAATCCCCGACCGTATCTTCGATGATGCCGACCAGGTCGAGCTCGTCGACATAGAGCCCGAAGACCTACTTGAGCGCCTTCGCGCCGGCCTCGTCTACCGTCCCGCACAAGCCGACCGAGCGCAACAGCATTTTTTTACCGTCGAGAACCTCACCGCACTCCGAGAAATCGCGCTGCGCCGCTGCGCCGATCGCACCGGCCACCTCACAGACGCCGCACGCGTGCTGGGAAACCGTGACTACTACACCAAGGAGCGTATCTTAGTCTGTGTCTCCCCGGCGCCGACCAATCCCCGCATCGTCCGCACCGCCGCACGCATGGCGAAAGCGTTTCGCAGCGAGCTCGTCGCCCTGTTCGTAGAGAGCCCGCGCACGCAAGCCATGAGCGATGATGAGCGCGCCAAGCTTGCAGCCAATGTCGCCCTAGCCGAGCAGCTCGGGGCACATATGGAAACCGTCTATGGCGACGACGTCGCGTTTCAGATCTCCGAGTTCGCGCGCCTGTCGGGTATTTCGAAAATCGTCATGGGGCGCACGGGCGAGCGCAGCAGCGTCCGTCAGACCCTCTTCGGTCGCAAATCTCTCGTAGAACAGCTCATAACATTCGCCCCGAACCTCGACATTTACATCATTCCAGACCAGTCGACTCCGCCCTCCCGGCCCAAAGGACGCCGCCGTGCGCTCGCCCTGCAGCCGCCCAGCAGCCGAAACGTGCTTCGCACGCTGGCCCTCTCTCTTGTCGCCACGGCGATCGGCACGGCTTTCCGCCATCTGGGATTTGCCGATTCCAGCATCATATCCCTCTATATCCTCACGGCCCTGCTGACCGCCGTCA
Source organism: uncultured Collinsella sp. (assembly GCA_902491765.1). Classification (GTDB taxonomy): domain Bacteria; phylum Actinomycetota; class Coriobacteriia; order Coriobacteriales; family Coriobacteriaceae; genus Collinsella. Next base: position 21,732 of record CABUIY010000007.1, read on the forward strand.
CCACGACGGGGCGTATCTGCACGTTCGTATCGAGCGTGCTCTCTGTAGTGCTTTACAACTTCTGCTTCGTCACGCCTCTGTTTTCGCTCGCCAGCTACGACCGAAGCTATCTGGTCACGTTCGGCATCATGTTCGCTACCGCTATGGTCGCCGGCGAGTTAACTGCGCGCATCGCCGACAACGCCCGTACCTCCGCCGAGAACGCATTCAAAACGCGCGTACTCCTCGAAACGAACCAGCTCTTGCAGCAAGCCCATAGCGCGGAGGAGTGCGCCCGCGTCGCCATGAACCAACTCATCAAACTGCTAAAACTCGACGTGGTCTTCTACACCGCCGAACACGGCACGCTCGGCAAGGCGCTCTATGAGTCCGCTGGCACCGAAAACCGATCCGCGTCGCTGCTCACCGACTACGAGCGCGCCGTTGCAACCTGGACCTACACCAACAACAAGCGCGCGGGCGCAAGCACGCGGACCCTGCCTGAGGCGCGCTGTCTCTACCTCGCGGTTCGCACCGGCGACAAGGTATTCGGTGTCATCGGCATCGCCCTGGAGGGGCGCGAGATCGAGGCCTTCGAGCATTCGATCGTCCTATCTATCGTAGGTGAATGCGCCTTGGCGCTCGAAAGCGACCGGGCGGCGCAAGAGCGCGAAGAGGCTGCGGTCTTGGCGAAAAACGAGCAGCTGCGCGCCAACCTTTTGCGCTCCATCGGCCACGATTTGAGGACACCCCTCACGGCTATATCCGGATCTGCGGCAATCCTTCGAAAGAGCGACGAGAAGCTCAGCCTCGAACAACGCTGCGATCTTGCCGATGCCATCTACGACGACTCCCTCTGGCTTATCGATACCGTGGAGAACCTCCTCGCCATCACACGCGTCGAGGACGGCACCATTCGCCTCAACTTAACATCCGAGCTCATCGACGAGGTCATCGAGGCCGCCCTCAGCCATGTCGCCCAAGCATCGCATGGACGCGCCGTCACCATCGAGCACACTGACGACATCCTGCTGGTACGCATCGACGTCCATCTCATCATGCAGGTGCTTACGAATCTCATCATGAACGCCTTCAAATACACGCCCGAGGACTCGACTGTCACCATTAGCGCACGTCGCGAGGGTGCGTTCGTCGTGGTGGACGTCGCAGACGATGGACCGGGTGTGGCAGACTGCGACAAGCCTCATATCTTTGAGCGTTTCTTCACCTCAAGCAATACGCGGCCCGTGGATTCGCGTCGAAGCATCGGCCTTGGGCTGTCGCTCTGCCGCTCCATCGTGGAGGCGCATGGCGGCGTCATCGAAGTTCGCGACAACCACCCCCATGGGGCCGTCTTCCGTTTTACCCTGCCTGCCGAGGAGATCGAGATTCATGAATAATACCGCTAAGCCACGCATCCTCCTGGTCGAAGATGACCTGACCGTTCAAAACCTCGTTTCGACCGCGCTTGACCTCCACGGCTACGTCGTGAGCAAGGTATGCAACGGCCAGGCCGCCATCATGGATGCGGTGTCGCACGGCCCCAGCCTCATCATGCTCGACCTCGGCCTTCCCGACATTGACGGTATCGAGGTCATCACGAAGATCCGAAGCTGGTCGGCAGTCCCCATTATCGTCATTTCGGCGCGCACCGAAGATTCCGACAAGATTGCAGCACTTGACGCAGGGGCAGACGACTATCTCACCAAGCCCTTTTCTGTGGATGAGTTGCTCGCGCGCGTCCGTGCGAATTTGAGGCGCTCCTCGATGGCGTCGAGCGAGTCGACGGAAGCGAGCACGTTCGACAACGGTCCGCTGCATATCGACTACGCCGCGGGATACGCGACGAAAGACGGACGCGAGCTCTCGCTCACCCCAACCGAGTACAAATTGCTCGTCCTTCTGGCGAAAAACGTCGACAAGGTGCTCACCCACACCTTCATCACCCGCGAGATATGGGGCACGAGCTGGGACAGCGATCTGGCGAGCCTGCGCGTGTTCATGCGCACCCTGCGCAAGAAGATCGAGGCAGACCCCTCTCACCCCAAGATGATTCAGACGCACATGGGTGTCGGGTACCGCATGCAGCGTCTCTAGCCCACCCCACAAAAAGTGAAAAGCGCCCCGCGAACGGATGCTCGCGAGGCGCTTAGATGTCTGGGCCTTACTTGATACCGCGACCCAAGTCTTCGGCGATTTTGTCCACGCCCTTAAGCGCGGCGCAGGTCTTTTTGTTGGAGCAATGCCCCGTGCAAACGCCACCCTGAGCGCAGTCGGCGCAGGCGCCCTTGCGGTAGATGCGCACGCATACCGCGACAAACGCAACACCGATAACAGCCAGTACAACAATATCGATAGGTGCCATAGCAAGCCTCCTCTAGTTAACCACCACTTACTTTACCCCATTCTCCACCTACCAAAAAGGGACAGGTTTATTTTGGTCGGTTTTATCTGCGGAAACGCCACATCTCCCCCACCAAAAAGCCCGAGTGTCGCTGAGACACCCGGGCTCGTGGAAAGGGGTTAATCCTTATTCGGACTTAAGCGGAAACTGCGACGGAAGCAGTGTTGGCCTCATCCTCGTCGGTCCATGCATGCTTGGGCATGGGACGGAAGATCTGGAAGAGCATCGCAACCAGCAGCACGATTGCCACAACCGTCCAGATACCAAACTGTCCAAGAACAAGCAAGTTGTAGAACTGGTTGATGAACAGGCCGATCACCCAAGCGAAGGCGCACTCGTAGCCGATGGCAATCGCGGTCCACTTGCCAGAGTCCATCTGGTTGCGGATGGTGCCAATGGCGGCAAAGCACGGAGCGCACAGCAGGTTGAAAGCGCCAAAGGCAACGCAAGCGCCCATGGTGGGGAACATGCCGGCAAACGCGGTCCACAGGCTCGGGTCGGTCTCGCCCGCATCGGCGACGGACAGCAGCGAGCCGGCGGTGGCGACGACGTTCTCCTTGGCGACGAGGCCAGAGACAGTCAGTGCGGTGGCCTGCCAGGTGCTAAAGCCGAGCGGGGCGAAGATCCAAGCGACCAGGTTGCCCAGCATGGCAAGCACGGAGTAGTCCATAAACTCCTCGGGGATGCCGTCCATCGCAGGCAGGAAGCCAAAGGAACCGTTATAGCTACCAAAGTTGGAGAGGAACCAAACGACGACGGTGGACGCGAAGATGACCGTGCCGGCCTTCTTGATAAAGGCCCAGCAGCGCTCCCACACGTGCAGCGCCCAGGAACGGATCGCCGGGAAGTGGTAGGCAGGAAGCTCCATGACAAACGGGGTCGGACGGCCGGCGAAGAGCTTGGTCTTCTTGAGCATGAGGCCCGAGGCGATGACGGCAAAGACGCCCAGGAAGTAGAAAAGCGGGCTGATCCATGCGGCCGTGGTGGAAGAATCGCCAATGATGGAGCCCATGAGCAGGGCGATGATCGGCAGCTTGGCGCCGCAGGGGATGAACGTGGTGGTCATGACCGTCATGCGGCGGTCCTTCTCGTTCTCGATGGTCTTGGTAGCCATGACGCCGGGGACGCCGCAGCCTGAGGACACGAGCATGGGGATGAACGACTTACCGGACAGGCCAAAGCGGCGGAACACGCGGTCCATGATAAAGGCGACGCGGGCCATGTAGCCGCAGTCCTCCAGGAAGGACAGCATCACGAACAGCAGGAACATCTGCGGCACAAAGCCGAAGATGGCGCCCAGGCCGCCAACGATACCGTCGCAGACCAGCGAATCGACCAGGCCACCGTCCTCGGTGCCACCCGCCACGAGGGCATCGTGCACCATGGTGGTGATACCCGGGACATAGGGGCCGTACTGTGCCGGGTCGACCGAGTCGGCGTCGTCACCCGCGGCCTCGACGGCCGCGTCGTAGGCGTCGCGGCCCTGACCGAGCACGTACCAGCCGTCGGTGCCGAAGAGCTGGTCGTTGGTGAAGTCGGTCACCGTGCCGCCCAAGGTAGAAACGGCGATGTAGTACACGCAGAACATGATGACCACAAAGATCGGCAGACCCAGGATACGGTTGGTAACCACGCGGTCGATCTTCTCGGAGGTGCTCATCTTGGCCGGAGCCTTAGTGAGGCACTCATCGATGATGTGCGCGATGACGCCATAGCGCTCACCGGTGATGATGGACTCGGCATCGTCGTCGCAGTCCTGCTCGCACTGGGCGACCAGCTCCTCCACGCGAGCGGCCTTCTCCTTGGTGAGGTTGATGAGCTTGCAGGCGTCTGCATCGCGCTCAAACAGCTTGACGGCGTAGTAGCGACGCTTGTTGGCGGGAACGCTCGCAGGCAGGTTATTCTCGATGTGGTCCAGAACGTCCTCGATGGAGGAATCGAACTTGTGCTCCGGCACCTGGCCCTTAGAAGCAGCGGACTTCTTGACCTGATCGAACAGCTCCGTGATGCCCTTGTTCTTAAGAGCGGAGATCATCATGACCGGGCAACCGAGCTTCTTGGAGAGCTTGTCCGTATCGATCTTATCGCCGTTCTTCTCGACCAGGTCGGCCATGTTGAGGGCAACGACCACGGGCAGGCCGGTCTCGATAACCTGAAGCGCCAGGTACAGGTTACGCTCGAGGTTGGTGGCGTCGACAACCTGGACGACAACATCGGGCTCGCCGCTCATGAGGTAATCGCGCGAGCATTGCTCCTCGGGGCTGTAGGGGGAAAGCGAGTAGATGCCAGGGAGGTCCGTGATGGTAACGTTCTTGTCGCTTAGGAGCTTGGCCTCCTTTTTCTCAACCGTGACGCCGGGCCAGTTGCCAACGTAGCCGTTGGCGCCGGTAATCAGGTTGAAAAGCGTGGTCTTGCCGCAGTTGGGGTTACCCGCCAGCGCGACATGGATCTGAGAATCCGCCATTCAATCCTTCTTCCTTGTGTGCCTGCGCTGCTTTCTCCGCGCAGGCTGGATAATGTGCTTCAAAGATGCTGCATTAAGTTAGAAAAATCTAACTTTATCTGCAGAAATATGCGTCGCGAGCCCTTACTGGACCTCGACGACGGCCGCCTCCTCCTTGCGGATGGAAAGCTCGTAGCCGCGCACGTTGATCTCGACCGGATCACCGAGCGGTGCAACCTTCACGACCTTGAACGAAGTGCCCTTGATGAGCCCCAGGTCCATAAGGTGGCGGCGAAGCGCACCCTCACCGTGAAGCTTGACGATGGTGGAGCTCTCGCCCACCTTAACGTCACCCAACGTCTTCATCCTCTTATCCCCCTTTCGGTTTTTATGAAATGCTGCAGACTAACCGACGGTCATGATGTGCATGGCAACCTTGGAATCGATGCCAAAGCGTGCGCCCAGCACCGTGACGATGATATTGGCGCCGCTCGAGCTCACCACGTGGATTTCGCTGCCCTCGACAAAGCCGAGGTCCTTGAGGTGGTGCTTCATGTCCTCATTGCCCTTTACACGAGACACGCGCACGGTTTCGCCCGCTTTTACCATCGAAAGCGGCATTGCCGGCATCTGCGGTCCGCAAGACATGAGTGGCTCCTAACGTCAGTTCGTCCTTCACATCGACATGGTAAAAGTTAGCCACATCTATGTTCGCTTTAGTAAACTAACACGTGGTTAACTTTTTGGAAAGGGTCCCCATTCAGATTTCGAAAAAGTTTCCTATACGAAACAAAAGAAGCACCACAAAGACCATCTCTTTGCGGTGCCTTGTCATACCAATTTATGCAACAAAGGGGACTGTCCCCTTGTCACATTGATGCGCTTAGAGCGAGAGGTTTCTGATCGACGTGACGCAGGAGGCCTCATCCACGCCCGAAACGCGGAACACGACGTCTTCGCCACATTCGCCGCAGAGTGCCATGAGCCCTATAACGTCGCGGCCATCGGTGTAGCGGTCACCAATCGAAACCGACACGTCACTACGGTGCTTGGCAATGATGTCATAGAGCAGCGCAACCGGGCGGGCATGTAATCCCAACGGATCTTTAATCGTCTTTGTAAACTCGACCATGTCCCCTCCCACGACATCGCACATTCGGCCGGCCAAACCCAGCCACGTGGTAGTTATTGTAGCGTTAGATGCTTGTTGAGGGCGGGACGGAAATCGCATCCCATTTCGAGCGTCAATGATGGGACACAGTTTCCGCTGAGCGACCCTGGCGGAAAGTACATCCCATTCTGGACGCAAATTCCGGGACGCAGTTTCCGCGACGCCCAGTCAACCTATGCCCTCGCAACGCCCGCGCATAAAAAACGAGGGAAGGCACGCGTCCTTCCCTCGTTACGGGCAATATGTAGCCGCTCGCCTACATCAGGCGCAGGCTGACGTCCTTGAGCTGGGCACCGCTAACGGCACTCGGGGCGCCCGACATAAGGTCAGAGCCGCTGGCCGTCTTGGGGAACGCCATGACGTCACGGATGGAGTCGGAGCCGGTGAGCAACATGCACACGCGGTCCAGACCCAGAGCGAAACCGCCCATCGGGGGCGCACCAAACTTGAGCGCCTCCATGAGGAAGCCAAACTGAGACTCGGCGCGCTCCTCGGTAAAGCCCAGGAGCTTGAGCATGGACATCTGCATCTCGGCGTTGTGGATACGCATACCACCGCCGCCGGCCTCAAAGCCGTCCATGACAAAGTCGTAGGTGCAAGAACCGGCCGCCAACGGGTCGGCCTCGATCTTGGCGATGTCGGTCTCGGTCGGCAGGGTGAAGGGCTGATGCTCGGCAGCGTAGGCCTTGCGGTCCTCATCCCAGTGGAACAGCGGGAAGTTGACGACCCACAGGAAGTCGTGGCCCTCGCGCTTGATCTCGAGCGCATTGGCCATGTGGGAACGCATACCGCCCAGGATCTCGTCAGAGAGCAGGCGCGGGCCGGCGGCAAACATCACAAGGTCGCCGGGCTCGACATCCATGCGCTCGCGCAGAGCCGTCATCTCCTCGTCCGAGAAGAACTTGACGATGGGGCTGTTGATGGAGCCGTCCTCGCGGAAAGCGATCCATGCCAGGCCCTTGGCGCCAAACGTGGAAGCCACGCCGGCGAGCTTATCGATCTTGGCACGTGCCCAGGCACCGGCGCCCTTGGCGTTGATGGCCTTGACGACAGAGCCCTCCTCGTTTGCGGCAGTCGCAAAGACCTTGAACTTGGAGTTGGCGAAGATGTCGGTCAGGTCGACCAGGTGCATGCCGTAGCGGGTATCGGGCTTGTCGGAGCCATAGGTGTCCATGGCATCCCAGTAGTTCATGCGACGCAGCGGCGTAGGCATCTCGACACCCATGCGACCGAAGGCATCGGCCAGGACCTCTTCGAGCGCGCTCATGACATCATTCTGGTCCACGAAGGACATCTCGATATCGACCTGGGTGAACTCGGGCTGACGGTCGGCACGCAGGTCCTCGTCGCGGAAGCACTTGGCAACCTGGTAGTAGCGCTCGACGCCACCGACCATAAGCAGCTGCTTCAGAAGCTGCGGGGACTGCGGCAGGGCGTAGAAGTTACCCGGCTGAATACGGCTGGGAACGATGAAGTCGCGAGCGCCCTCGGGCGTGGACTTAAACAGGGAGGGCGTCTCGACCTCCATGAACTCACGGTTGTGCAGCGCCTCGCGAATGGCAAAGGTAAAGTCGGAGCGCAGCTTGAGGTTGGCCATCATCTCGGGACGGCGGAGGTCCAGATAGCGATAGCGCAGGCGGGTGTCCTCGCTGGTCTCGATGCCGTCCTCGATCTGGAACGGCGGGGTGACGGACGTGTTGAGCACCTCGGCGTGGTCGGTCAGGACCTCGATCTCGCCGGTCGCGAGCTTGGTGTTGGTGGTCTCCTCGCCACGAGCGCGCACGACGCCGTGAATCTTGATGGGCCACTCGGGACGCATGGTCTCGGCGATCTTAAAGGCATCGCCGTCGGAGTGCTCGGGGTCGAAGGTGAGCTGCGTGATGCCCTCGCGGTCGCGAAGGTCGCAGAAAATAAGGCCGCCGTGGTCGCGGCGACGGCTCACCCAACCGGTGAGGGTGACCTCTTCGCCCACGTTCTCGAAGCGAAGCTCGCCGCAGGTACGGGTGTGCATGGAATGCTCATCGATGGGACGGGTCTGGCTCATACCAGTGATCCTCCTTTATGGATCTGTGCCGCCCCGTGTCGTTCCGGGCGGCGTCGTACAGATTTGCCCAGCCTGCGTAAACCGCGCAGCCGGACATGGCGTTCTATCTTATCGCACCCACGTCGATGTGCCGCGGAAAAGTAGCTCATGCCCAAAGACTTGACGGAGACGAAACAATTGATGCGCCGTGGCCGTCGCCAAGGCGCGCCGCGTGCGACAATGTGCCCCAATACAACTGCACTCGGAAAGGCCCGCCATGACTGCACGCCTCATCGTTATGGATATCGACTCTACGCTCATCAACCAGGAGGTCATCGACCTGTTGGGCGAGGAGGCCGGCGTGGGCAAGCAGGTAGCGCAGATCACCGAGCGCGCCATGCGCGGCGAGCTTGACTTTAAGCAGGCGCTCGAGGAGCGCGTGGGGCTGCTTGCCGGCCTGGACGAGAGCGTGTTCGAGCGCACCTTTGCGCGCGTGACGTTTACCCCCGGCGCGCTGGAGCTTGTGCGCTCGGCGCACAGCAAGGGCTGGAAGGTCGGCGTGGTAAGCGGCGGCTTCCACGAGGTCGCCGATAAGATCGTGGCCGCTGCGGGCATCGATTTTTGTCTAGCGAACCGCCTGGAGGTCGTAGACGGCAAGCTCACCGGTAAGTTGGCTGCCGACATCGTGACCAAGGAATCCAAGCTCATCCAGCTGCTGGATTGGGCAGTTGAGTGCGGCGTCGATATGGCCCACACCGTCGCGATCGGCGACGGCGCCAACGACATCCCCATGATTCAGGCCGCGGGCACGGGCATCGCGTTTTGCGCCAAGCCCAAGACGCGCGAGGCCGCCCCGTTTGCCATCGACGAGCGCAATCTGATGCTCGCCATGGACATCATCCTGCGCGACTAGTCAATCCGTCTAACAACAGAATCAATTCCTCTATGTCTAGTTTCCGAACGATTTTGTTCTAATGTTCGGAAACTACCCTTCTCGTGCTAGACTTTGCACCGTCGAAGGGAACATATATGGATAAGCGAGATCTTGAGCAATTGCTGAGCGATGTTGCCGACGGAACAGTCATCCCGGCAGTCGCCCTCACGCGCATCCAGACGGCGCCAACCGCCAATCTGGGTTTTGCGCAGCTCGATCTTTCACGCGGGGTGCGCCAGGGAGCCGGCGAGGTTGTCTACGGCGCCGGTAAAACCGCCGAGCAGATTGCCGCCATTATCAAAGCATTACTCAATGCCGGCCAGGTGCGCATCCTGGTCACGCGCCTGGACGCCGAAAAGGCAGCCCGCGCCTCGAAGCTCCTCGGCAACGGCATCGACCTGGGATATGTCCCAGACGCACAGCTCGCCCTCGTGGGCGGCAAGCCCTCCCCTACCGGCAACGGACGCATCGTTGTCGCCTGCGCCGGTACGAGCGACCTGCCCGTCGCCGAGGAAGCCGCGTTGACGGCCGAATTCTATGGCAACGAGGTCGACCGCCTCTACGACGTAGGTGTCGCAGGCCTGCACCGCCTGCTCGCGCATGCCGAGGAACTTGCCCAGGCGCAGGTGGTCATCGCCATCGCCGGCATGGAAGGCGCCCTGGCGAGCGTTATCGGCGGTCTGGTGAGCTGTCCGGTCATCGCCGTTCCCACCAGCGTGGGCTACGGCGCAAATTTTGGAGGCGTAGCCGCGCTGCTCGCCATGCTCAACTCCTGCGCCAGCGGCGTATCGGTCGTCAATATCGATAACGGCTTTGGTGCCGCCTACCAGGCAAGTCTTATCAATCATCTGAGCGCCGGCACATCCTGCGCCCGTTAAGGAGCATTCCATGTCCAACCATCAGCACACGCTTATCATCGACGGCACTTCGGGCATCAGCGGCGATATGACCGTCGCGGCCCTGCTCGACCTGGGCGCCAGCGAGGAGCACCTGCGCGAACAGCTCGCCACGCTGCCGGTCGACGGCTTTTCGATCGCTGTAACGCGCGTAAACAAGCATGGCATCGACGCCTGCGATTTCGACGTCCAGCTTGCAGAGGGCCTCGAGAACCATGATCACGATATGGCCTGGCTCTACGGCAACGAAGCAGCTGTCGAGCATATGCATGAGCATGAGCATGAGCACCACCATCATGGCCATGGCGAGCACGAACACGAGCACACACACGACCATGACCATGAGGCCCACGGCCATGGTCATGAGGGTCACCATCACGCCCACCACCATCACCACCGTTCTTTGGCGGACGTCACCGCCATCATCGACGGCTCACAGCTAAGCGATGGCGCCAAGCGTCGTGCGCTCGCCATCTTTACCGCACTTGCCGCCGCCGAGGCCAAGGCCCACGGCAAAACGCCCGAAACCGTCATGTTCCACGAGGTGGGCGCCGTCGACTCCATCGTCGACGCCTGCTCTGTCGCCATCTGCCTCGATGACCTGGGTATTGAGGACATCGTTGTCGAGTCGCTTTCCGAGGGCCACGGCACCATCCGCTGCGCCCACGGCCTCATGCCCATTCCCGTCCCCGCCGTTGTCAACCTATGCCAGGCGGGCAATATCGCCCTCACGCCCGTACCGGTCGCCGGCGAGCTCGTGACGCCCACGGGCGCCGCCATCGTCGCCGCGCTGCGCACGTCCGAGCACCTGCCGGCACGCTACCGCATCGAAGCCGTCGGCTACGGCGCCGGCAAGCGTCCCTACGAGGGTTGCTCCGGCACGCTCCGTTGCCTGCTTGTTCAAGTGGATGCATAACCATGGATGCCCGCAAAGAAAAAAGCCGCGCCGCTATTGTCACGGCGTTTTCCGAGCTCCTTCGCGAGGAGGACTACGGCAAGATCACTGTCGGCGACATCATCGCTCGCGCCCACGTAGGCCGCGCGACATTCTACGGCCTCTTTAAGAGCAAAGACGACCTACTGTCCGAGCTCGTGAGCGACATCTGCACCCACGCCCTCGACGACGATGGTACGCCGCTCGACGACCCACTCGTGCAAGTCGAGCATATCCTCAACAACCTCTGGGAGCGCCGTCAGGGCGTACGAGCCCTCGTAGCCGGTGCCGGCTCACGCGTCTTCGCCGACTGTCTCCGCAAGACCATCATGTCGCGCGCAGCCGAAATCGTCCCCGCCGACCCCGCAGGCCCCGCCGGCACCATGGACCGCAGCTTCTTACTACACCACATAGCCTCAAGCTTCGTAGGAATGGTCCAATGGTGGGCCTGGCATAACTTCCAAGCAGACAAAGCCGACGTAGCCAAAGACTACCTCTCAGCCATAAAACCCCTCTTCAACTAAACGCCCCATCCCATCCCAAGGCGTCGCCCCTTCCCAAAGTACCGCTTGCATTTCAAAGCACCCAACAGCCAAGCGCCCACCACATCCAAATTCAGATATATATGTTGGGTTGCTTGTTCGAACACAGCCAAGAATGCCCAGGGCTCGGTAGGGGTTAACTTTCCAACGCACTCCGCAGGACGCAAAAAGGCTCGCCGCACGAAGTGCGCAGCGAGCCTTTTTGCATGTCCGAGGACGCGTTGGAAAGTTAACCCCTACCGAGCCCGGACCTTATAGAGCCGTCCTTTGACTAGAACATGCCCAAGAAACCATGCACAAACAGCGCGGCCACAATAGCACCGACAAACGGAGCGATGCCAGGAACAAGCAGGCCGTACTTCCAGTTGTTGTCAGCCTTGTTCTTGATCGGCAGCACCTGATAGGCCATGCGAGGACCAAGGTCACGAGCCTGGTTCATGGCGAAGCCGGTGATACCGCCCATGCCCATGCCAACAGCCCAAACGATCAGACCGACGCAGATGGCGAGCATCAGGACGTTCTCGCCAGCACGGTTAGCAGCAGCAAGGATGGCGCTGATGAACACAAAAGTGCAGATAGCCTCGCAGAAGAAGTTGCGGGCATAGTTCGTACCCTCGGTGGTGGGGTTGGTCGAGAAGATATTGCGCTGGGCAATGGGATCGACGACACCATCGGAAGCCTTGAACTCATCGGCATACATAAGCCACGCGATCACGGCACCCGCAAAGCCGCCGAGCATATCGGCAATCATGAAGGGGATGCAGCTGCTCCACGGCACCAGGCCGACGATGCACTGGGCAAGCACCATGGCGGGGTTCATGCACACGGCGCCGCCAAAGATAAACAGAGCAACCGAGATGCCAAAAGACCAAGTGGTGATGGCAAACATATGACCAGAGCCCTGATACTTGGTGCCCTTGAGCACGGTATCGCAGTGCACGCCCACGCCAAAGATGATCATGAGGGCCGTTGCGCCGAATTCGCAGAGGAGTTTGGTAAGCATAAAACCTTATCTTTCTTGTCGGTTATAAACGATTCGTTTAGGCCGCGTACTAGTGCTGAGCGACGACAACGCCCAGGCCATCGGGAATGACGGCCACCTTGGCATCGGCACCCTTCATCTCAAAGGCGAGCTTGAGCGCCTCATCGAGGGTGTTAACCGGCGTCATGTGCATATCCTTGATCATCTGGTGATCGCACAGGTCGGTAACCATGATCACAGGGTGATGCGCCAGGATGCGGGCAAAGATCTGGCTCGTCCACTGGTCGGGCAGGGTCTCGTCCTTAGGACGGTCGATGCAGGCGCGCTCAAACTCTGCCGGATCATTGTCGGCGATGTTGTGATAGAAGCCCTCGCCACCGTGACCGTCGGCACAACCGGCGACATCGATGATCACGCCGCCCTCGGGAAGTGTGGCCTCTGCAGAGCACATGCCCTTCACGGCCTGATAGATGTTCTGGTCGAGCGGGTAGCCGCCGTTGGTGGTAATGGCAATCTCGCACTCGACGGGCTCAACGCCGGCAAGGCTCTTCACGAACTCGCAGCCAGCCTCGTGCGCCTTGTGAATGTCGCCGGCAAAGGAGCCGATGACCTCGTGCTTGCCGTTGAGCACCACGTTGAGCACAAAGGCAAGGTGAGCCATCTCGGCGGCGGCGAACATGTCCTCGCTCACATGGTTGTGGCACAGGTTGCCGGCACGCGAGTGGGAATCATTCACAAACTGACCGTTGTGGTTGTACATGATGGTCTTGTAGCTGGCGACGCCGGGCAGCACGGACTTGCGGCTGCCGGAGAAACCGGCAAAGAAGTGCGGCTCAATAAAGCCCTCGGCAAGCAACAGATCGCAATCGGCGGCAATCTTGTTGATGATGCACTCGCCACCAGAAGGCAGGGTGCCGATCTTTTTCATCATGCTGTCATCGGTCGCGACGTGCATAACGATTTCCTCGTTGGCAACGATCTCCTCGCCGTACTTGTTGACGAGCTCCTCGTGCGTCGACGGACGGTGCATGCCCGTAGCAACCAGAATACGCACGCGAGCCTCGGGCGCAGCAGAATGGATGTGATGCAGCAGAATAGGCATCGTCACACGCGAGGGAACGGGACGCGTATGATCGGAGCTAATGATGACAATATCCTTCTTGCCAGCACAAAGCTCCTCGAGCGAAGGCGAGCCATAAGGGTTGGCAAGCGACTCCTCCACCAGCTCTTCCTGCGATTTTGTAGTCTTAAACTCGTTTTGATGACCTTCCATCACACCCGCAAAGTTCTTATCCTCGAGCTCCAGATGCAACGTCTTGTGGTCAAACGGCAGTTCACATTCAAACAATGACGAGCGCCCTCTTCCTTTCAACTGACACACTAGATAAACCGTTGGAAGGATACGCCGCTCACCGAAAAACACCACCGTCCACCGACTCGTTAACACAACGTTCATATTTGACCCACAACAAAACGGCCGCGACCCCAAACGGGACCGCGACCGCCTGTCAAAGACACTATAGACAGGATGATTTACGCAGCGCCGAGGCAAACATCTAGCCCGAGACGTACGCACGTAAGCCATTTTGCATAAATGCGTTAATTAATTGCATAAAATGGCGCATGGATTTCTAGCCGTAACAGGGTGGTACCCTCCGGAGCGTGCATTTTTGCGAGTATTCAGCATCGCGGGATAAGATTTTGGTGTCAAAAGTCTTTCAAAAGGTAGATAGTCCTCATGACTCGTCCCATCTGGATAGCATGCGGCGAGAAACCAGCCATATATGAACATCGCCAAAGCCCAATCGTCGTGCAAAAGCATCAACAGGGGCCGCGAACGTCACCCATAGCCTTATGCACCAATCTTTGGCTGCTGAAAACTCCGTTTTTTGCACGTCGTCCCAAGCACCACCCTCACCCAGCGGCTGATCCGCCGAAGACCGGACATCGCAGGGCCCGCCATTAGTTTACTTTTAGGCACACTCCGCAGGACGCAAGAAGCCCTCGCCGCACTCCACGCTATGCGCGAAGCGCGCCTTATTCCCTTTAGTTTTAACCCCAGAAGACCGAGGACGAAGGGATCCGATGGGTTTCCCTCTGAATGCACTCCGCAGCACGAAGCCCCTTCCAAACGCGCGAAGCGCGCCATTAATTCCCCCAGCCAGTAATCCGCCGAAGACCGGACATCGCAGGGCCCGCCATTAGTTTACTTTTAGGCACACTCCGCAGGACGCAAGAAGCCCTCGCCGCACGAAGTGCGCAGCGAGGGCTTCTTGCATGTCCGAGGACGTGCCTAAAAGTAAACTGATGGCGGGCCCGGACGACTACAGGGCTATCGATTACCCCGTGTTCTGCAATCCTGCCGAGACGCCGGTCACAGTCGAAAGAATCAGGCTCATGTACTCGGCCTTCTTCTCCTCGGCCATCTCGTCCTGGTTCATACGCACCTCGCGAAGGGCGCGGACCTGGGCGATGGACAGGGCATCGACGTAGGGGTTACGCACGCGAACGGCGCAGCCGAGCACGCGACGGCGCTGCAGCGGCCACTCGTCACCGACGATGGCAAGGACCCACTTACGAGTGAGCTGCATCTCGGTAAAGACCTTCTTGGACAGATCATCACGATCGCCCAGGTGCAGATACATCTTGGCGATGCGTTGATCGGTCTTAGCGATCGACATCTCGATGTTGTCGATAAAGGTGCGGAAGAACGGCCACTCCTGGTAGGCGGCCTTGAGCTGGTCAAGATCGCCCAGCTGCTCGCAGGCGGTGCCCAGGCCGTACCAAGCGGCCAGGTTAATGCGCGCCTGGCTCCAGCTGAAGATCCACGGAATGGTACGCAGGTCGTCGAGCGACTTGGCACCCAGGCCGCGCTTGGCGGGACGCGAGCCGATCGGCAGCAGACCGACCTCGGTCAACGGCGTCACGGTCGAGAACCACGGTGTAAAGTCCTCGGTGTTCAGCAGGTCCAGATAACGCTCGTGGCTTGCGGTGTTGAGCTTCTCAGCCATATCCCAGAACTTCTGAGTAGTCTCGGTGTTGGTCTTCTCGACACTCGGGGCCGACTGCAAAAGCGTTGCGGCGGCAACGGACTCAACATGACGCTGAGCCAGCGTGCGGTTGCCGTAACGGGCAAAGATGACCTCGCCCTGCTCGGTGAGCTTAAAGAAGCAGTTGACCGAACCCTTGGGCTGCGCCAGCACGGCTTTGTTGGCCGGGCCGCCGCCACGGCCCACGGCACCGCCGCGACCGTGCATGAGCACCAGGTCGATATCGTTCTTCTCTGCCCACTTGGCGATGCGCTCCTGCGCGGAGTGCAGCGCGAGCATGGCCGTGGTAGGACCGGCATCCTTGGAAGAGTCGGAATAGCCCAGCATGACCTCCATGCGGCGGTTGGTCTGGGCAAGGCGCTTTTGCACCACGGGCAGCGTAAGCATCTGGTCGAGCACGTCGACGCAGCCCTCGAGGTCCTCGAGCTGCTCGAACAGCGGGATCACGTCGAGCTCGGGGACATCCTCCTCGTGTGCAAAGGACAGGTGGGCAAGCTCAAAGACGTCGGCCACATGCTGGGCACTCTTGGTGAACGAGATGATGTAGCGATGCGCCATCTTCTTGCCGTAGCGCTTTTGGATGGAGCCGATAGCGCGGAAGGTATCGATAACCTCGCGCGTCATGGGCTGCAGATCGCCATGGATGCCGTTCTCGTGGATATCCTTGAGGGCGCGGGCGTGCACCACGGAGTGCTGACGGAACTCCATCTCGACCATATGGAAGCCGAAGGACTCGACCTGCCAGATGATGGTCTGCACCGGACCGTAGGCGGCACGGACGGCACCGCAGGCAGCCAGCGAACGCTGGACGACGCGCAGGTCATCCAGGAATTCGTCGGCACTGTGATACATGGTGTCGGTGATGCGGCGCACGGTGGCGTTCAGACGATCGGCCATGACGAGCATGACGGCGCGATGCGGCTCGTGCTCGGAGATCAGCTCGGCGCGAGCCGTGTACCGAGGGCTCATCTCGACCTGATGGTTCCACAGGTTAATGAGCTCGGCAGAAGGCTTACTGTAGGTGGCCTCGAGCGTGAGGTTGCGGCCGATGCGGCGGCACTTGTCCTCGAGCTTGAGCACCATGTGGGTGAAGTACTTGGCGGCGACCTCACGGCTCACCTTAGCGGTGACGTTGGGGTTACCGTCGCGGTCGGAACCGATCCAGCTGCCGGGATGGAAGAACGCCGGGCACAGCGGCGGCACGGTACCGGCCTTGTCGCCCAGCACCCAGTCGTCAAAGCGACGATAGATGACGGGGATGACGTCGAACAGCGTGTTATCGAAGATGTCGATGATGGTATCGGCTTCCTCGACCGGCGTGGGCTTCTTGAGCGCGATGGGGCTCGTACGCACCAGGGCGTCGATCTCCTGCAGCATATGGCGCTCGTTCTCCACCAGGTCGGAGCCGCCCAGACGCGGACGCTCCTCCAGCAGGTTGGAGATACGGCGAATCTTGCCCTCGACGGCCTTACGACGGGCCTCGGTGGGATGCGCGGTAAAGACGGGATGGAACTCAAGCTTGCCGAGCAGCTCGTTGGCGCCCTCGACGCCCAGTTCATTCACCAGCTGGTGATAGGCGACGGTGAGCTCGTTGGCGGGATCGACCTCGGTATCGGTCGACGCACCGGCCTCGCGCTCGCGCAGCTGCGCCACACGGTAGTTCTCCTCCGACAGGTTTGCCAGGTGGAAGAAGCTCGTAAAGGCGCGGACAATGACCTGCTGCTTATCGAGCGGCAGGCTGTCGATCAGATCGACGACCTCACGAAATGCCACGGCAGTGGGCTCGTCGGCGGTGGGCACGCCCTGCTCGTCGACGGCCTCGTCGGCAGCGCGAGTACCGGGGTTGCCGGCATTGGCCACAATCTCGGCCGACAGGATCTTGTCGAACAGGTCCGCGATCTCAGGATCATACTCGCTAAGCACACGACGCTCCAGGCGCAGGAACAACGCCAGATTGTCGCGCAGCTCCTCGGGGATCTCGATCTCGGCGAGACGCTCCCTGGACTCGGCATTCGAGCCGATTCGGTTAACGAGGCGGTTGACCACGGCAGCGACGCGCGCCGCGGCTTCGGGTACAGACTGGTTGCTTAGGTTCTCAGCCACGTTTCCTCCCATTCCTCCTTCTATGCACGTAACATGCGGTATTCATTATAGGCGCTTGAGAAATACTTTCGACACTGATTGCGCTTTACCACACAAAAGTATTTTCTGCATTGCAAGGGTTTTTGCCCTAAATGGTCGTATTTCTCGGTGGACGGCATACACAAACGGGGGCATTCCGCATAAATGCGAAACACCCCCGTAACAATCGCTCGCCGCGAGCGGGACATGTTAGCGGGTCCGCAGCTCAAAAAGATGCGCTACAGGCGCTCGCGAACCGCCTCGACGACGTTGGCCAGATCGGCAAGGACCTCTTCGTGGCTCTGCATGTCGCGCACCTTAACCTTGCCGGCGGCAAGCTCGTCGCCGCCCAGAACCAGGATGAGCTTGGCGCCCACCTTATCGGCCTGCTTAAACTGGGCTTTGAGCGAACGGCCCTGATAGTCGGCCTCGGTCACGATACCTGCGGCGCGAAGCTCCTGCGTAATGGCAAAGACGTTCTGGCGCAGCTCCTTGCCTGCGTTGGCGACATAGACGCACGGGGCCTCCTCGGCACCCAGATCGCTGCCAAAGGCCTGCAGGGCCAGCAGGGCGCGCTCAAAACCGACGGCAAAGCCGACGCCCGCCGTGGGCTTGCCACCCTCGAGCTCGACCAGGCCGTCGTAGCGGCCGCCGCCACCGATGGAGCCGACGCCGGCGCCGGGGGCCTCGACCTCAAAGACAGTACGGGTGTAGTAGTCCAGGCCGCGCACCAAGGTGGGATCCTCGACATACTCGATACCGGCGGCATCCAGATAGCGCTTGACCTGCTCGTAGTGCTCGCGGCACTCGTCGCACAGGTTGTCACCCATCAGCGGAGCCTCGGCCATGATCTCGCGGCAGTGGTCGTTCTTGCAGTCGAAGGCACGCAGCGGGTTGAGCTCGGCGCGCTCGCGGCACTCGTCGCACATCTCGTCGGCGTGATCGAGGATAAACTGCTTGACCTGCTCGCGATAGGCCGGACGACACTGGGCGTCACCCATCGAGTTGATGAGCAGACGAAGCTTGGAAAGATCGAAGCCCAGGCGCTTGTAGAACTCCATGAGCATGATGATGCACTCGGCGTCTGCCGCCGGATCGGGAGCGCCGAGCCACTCGATACCCACCTGGTGGAACTGGCGCAGGCGGCCCTTCTGGGGACGCTCGCCGCGGAACATGGCCTCGGCGTAGTACGCCTTAAACGGCGTGGAGCCCTGGGGCACCAGGTTGTTCTCGACGACGGCGCGCACCACGCCGGCCGTGCCCTCGGGGCGAAGTGCCAGGCGCTGCTTGGGCTTGAGCTTGGTATCGGTACCCTCGGTAAAGACGCGCTCCAGGTTGGCGCCGCTAAACACGCGGAACATCTCCTTGCGCACGACGTCGGTCGACTGGCCGATGCCGTGGACAAAGACGTCCACCTGCTCGATCGCGGGCGTCTCGATAGGTTTAAAACCAAACGGCTCGAACACGCCGGCAGCGATCTGCTGCATCTTTTGCCAGGCGCGCATCTCGGCGCCGATAAGGTCGCGGGTTCCCTCCGCCTTCTGTGCCTGCATGGGCAAACACCTTTCTTTTGTATCGCGTCATAGGTAACGGTCATTATACGGCACAAACACAAACCGCGGCGGCGCGTCTGACCGAACGAGGGTATGGGGACTCGTTCGGCCTGACGCACCGCCGCTGTTTGCGATCCGCTTTCCTCCGTCCCCTTCGGATCACGTGATCTGTTGGGGACGGAGGAAAACGGATCATTTCGTAGGCCCGTGGCCGCCTTGGAAACCGAATGATGGTACGAGCATCCATTCGGCTTCCAAGGCGGCCACGGACAGAACGGGACGAACAGAAAAGAGCGACGGACGTCTACTCCCCCGCCACGCTCGCGCGCAGCTTGGCGGCGATGGGCTCCGAGGCCAGCAGGAATACGAGCATGACCACAGAACACACCAGGCACACGATCCAGGCGCTCGCAAAGGAGCCAGAGACGGCAAAGAGCACGTAGACCTGCCACAGCTCGCCCACAAAGCTCATGCTGACAAGCACGGCAGAGGTAGCGATAACGGTTAGGGAGCCCAAAACGCGACCGCTTACTTTATCGGCAACATGGCCAATGACAAGCGATCCGATAACGCTCACCACGGTAGAGATCGCATTGGAGATGTTGTACTGCGCAAGAGATATTCCCAAGTCGCTGACGATGAGCGGCTGGAACAGGCTCATGCAGTTGACGAAAATCGTGTAGCACGTGGCCATGATCACGAAGCCGGAGGCCACCACGAGCCAGCCGGGGAAGAACTTACGCTGCTGGGGCATACTGCTCCTTATTTAACAAACGAATAGCCGGCGCCGGGCGCCGGTAGTGCCCAAGATTGCCTTGAAAGACAAGGGCATAGGCCTTATGGCCATGCCCGCAGGCTTGAAAGGCAAGGTTGGATGCTACAGGTGGTCGGCGATATAGCCCAAAGCGACGGCGGTATAGGCCGCAGCACCGAGCGGCAGCTCGGCATCGTTAAAACGTGCCTTGGGATGGTGCTGGGCAAAATGCTCGTCCGTATCGGTCACAGCTGCGCCCACGGTAAAGTACGCACTCGGGATCTCGCTCGAGATCAGCGCGAAGTCCTCGCTCGCCATGGCGTGGAACAGCGGCAGGAAGGCGGCCTTGGGCAGCACCACGCCCACGTAGCCAAGCGACGCCTGGGTCATGTCGTCATCGAGTACGAGCGGGGGAACATCCGAAAGCGTCTCGATGGTCGCCGACGTACGATATGTTGCAGCAACGCCGTTTACGACCTCCGCGATGCGGGTCTTTAGGTGAGCCATGAGCTCAACATCAAAGCCGCGCAGCGTTCCCTCGAGCACGCAGGTGTCAGGGATGACGTTGGCCGCCGAGCCGCCAGCAAACTTACCAACGGTAAGCGCGACCTCCTTAGCCGCCGGCACTTCGCGAGCGATAAGCTCCTGAAGCGCCAGATGCACATGCACGCCGGCCGTGATGGGGTCGATGCAAATCTCGGGGCTCGAGCCATGGCCGCCCTTGCCCTGAAGCGTGATACGAAAACCGTACACGCCCGAGAGCGCCGGGCTGCCGTAGAGCACCAGGCCGAGCGGCGACTGGCTATTGACATGCATGGCAAAGGCGACCTGAGGACGCGGGTTCTGCAGCAGACCGTCGGCGATGGCGGCGCGGGCACCCTCAAAGGTTTCCTCGCCCGGCTGGAACAGCAGTTTGACGGTGGCATTGGCGTCGACGAGCTCGGCCTCGCGGGCCTTGAGCAGGCGAGCCGCACCAAGCAGCGCCGTCGCGTGCATATCGTGACCGCAAGCGTGCATGCAGCCGTTGGTGGATGCAAAGGGCTCGCCGGATTCCTCGGCAACGGGCAGGGCGTCCATGTCGCCACGAAGCATGATGACCGTACCGGCCTGCTCATTCGTGCAGATGCCATTGCCTTGGGCCGCGGCGGCACCGGCGCCGACAAGGCCCACAACGCAGGAACCATCGACGAGCGTAGCAAATGGGATGTCCATCTCGGTCAGGCGCGCTTGGATATACGTAGAGGTCTGCGGGAGGCTATTACCCAGCTCGGGCATCTGATGTAAATCGTGTCGCCACGCAGCGAGCTCGTCTGCAAAAGCCTGAGCTTCTGCAACAAGACCGTCACCGATAGCGGTCTGCGCCGCCGCGGTGGCCTTGGGCGCTGATTGCGGTTGAAGATCGGACAGTGCTGGTGCCATAGATGCCCTCCAGTAACGTTTTTGCAGCAAGCACTTTGATAGCGTAAAGTGCAAGGTACTACTTTAAGGGCGACGCATAAAAAATGCCGCCCCGGGAGGCGGCGCAACAAATTGTTTACAATTGCGGACGCGGCTTTCGACGCAAAAAATCGAAATGCGTCTCGCTCAAGATAATCGAAAGAAAGATGAGCGCGAAGCCGGCGAGCAGGCGCGAGGTGAGCGCCTCCCCCATCAGCAGCACCGAGAACAGCACACCCGAAGGCGACTCCATCGAAAGGAGCAGCGAGCCCGTCGAGGCCGGGACGTGCGCCAAGCCGACGTTTTGGATGAGCAGCGCCACGCACGTGCAGCCCACCGAGAGGAAGGCCATCACGCCGATAAAGCTCGGCGTCCACACGGACAGCGGCGCTTGGGTCTCGAATAACAGCGACGAGATCAGGCTCAGCACGCCGTTGCCCACAAACATCCAAAACGTGATGACGTTGATGTCCATCTTGCGGCCATACTTGGCGGTCACCGCCATCTGGATGGCAAAGAAGACCGCACCGCCCAGTGTGATGACATCGCCGACATTGAACTCGACGCTATCGAGCGCCACCAGACCAATGCCCGCCAGGCACAGCAACGCGGCGCCCAAGTTGTAACGGGTAAGCTTTTCGCCGCTTAGGACGTAGCTCGCAAACGGCACGAGGATGCAATAGGTACCCGTCAAAAATGCACTCTTGCCCGCCGTGGTCTGTGCCAGGCCAATTGTCTGCAAACCGTACGCGCCCCACATAAGTGCGCCCATACCAAGTCCGACGATAAGGTTGCGGGCATTAAAGTGCGCGATGATGCGTTTGTGGAAGATGGCGAACATAACCAGCGAAGCCGGAAGAAAACGAATATAGAGCAGTTCGAACACCGGAATGGTGTCGAGCGCATCTTTCATGGTGGTAAAGGAATAGCCCCAGATGACCGCCACCGATAGCAGCAAGACCTTCCAGAAGAACGGGGAACGCGCGCCGGCGCCGCGGGAGGTGCCGCCGGCGCCCAGGTCCTCCCGTGCGACAGGGCTATCGGGCATGTTTTCGATTTCGTTGGCAGCGTATTGGGCCATGGAACATCCTCACACTCAATCTGGGCGTGGTGTCCGCACGCGTATGGCTGCGTGCCGCCTCATGGTCAAATAAAAACGGGGCGCACCGGACCCCCGGCACGCCCCGCTACTGTAGCAACAACCGGCGTTGCATCGCAATCCAGCCCACTAAAGCGTTTTGTTCCGCCGTTCTACCGAACGGCGGACCGGCCGACGCTGCGCGAGCCGCATTCACACCAATCTGACGTTCAATTTCAAGGGCGCGACCAGAAGGTCAGCGCCCTTTCATTTCACGTCACCTTGGCGCAAATGCGGCTCGCTCGCTGACATTGCCGCAGTATCAGCGTTTACATTGTTGCGCTAGATTAATTTAGTACTCTCCAGCTTTTCGATAATCCAGTCGTTGGCCTTGATGACCGGACGGCGGAAGACGACGCCCAGTGCCAGCGACGGAATCAGATAGCTCGCCAGAATGCCCAGCTCAACCCAGTACTCCATATGGTAGGCGCCAGCCATGGCGGCATGCATGGCGTTAATGCCATGGGTAAACGGCAGGAACGGATAGATCGCCTGGAACACAGGGCCGGTCATCTCGATGGGGAACGTACCGCCCGAACCGCCGACCTGCATGACCAGCAGCACAACGGCCAAAGCCTTGCCGATATCGCCAAACGACACCGTAAGCGTGTAGACGATATTGGAGAACACGAGACTCGCGACCCAGCCCGCCAGCACAAACTGCAGCGGGTCGTCGCACTGGATGCCAAAGAACAGGATGTCGCCCGCGCACACGAGCGTTGCCTGCAGCAGGGCCAGACCGCCAAAGAACAGGTAGCGGCCCAGGTAGATCTCGTGCAGGCGCACGGGGATGAGCTCGTTGATAAGCTCATCGTCAACCGAGACCTTCATCATGGCCGCCAGTACGATTGAGCCGACCCAGAGCGACAAAATCGTGTAGAACGGCGCCATGGCCGAACCGTAGTTGCGGATCGGATAGACCGGCTTGCGGTCGAGCGCGACGGGACCGGAAAGCGACACGGCCAGACCCTCGGGATCATTGCCGATCATCGTCTTGATCGTAGCGAGGTCATCTGACATCAAGGCACCGTCGAGCTCGTCCTTAAACGCGCTGATCTTGTCCGACGCTTCGCCCAACTGATCGGAAGCCTTGTTGACCAGCTTTGCAGCCTTGGAGAGGCCCTTTGCCAGCGAACCGGATGCGTCGGTCAGGCCGTCTACGGCGCTATCCAGATTGCCCGAGATACCATCGAGCGAGTCTAGGATGCCCGAGACGGTCTTCTTGAGCTCCTTGGCCTTAACCGAGAACGTGGAATCGTAATCGGATTTGGCGCCCGCGATGCCGGCCTTGGCATCGGCGATGGCCTGATCGACCTCGGCACGCGAGTTGTTGACCTCGGCCATGCTATCGGAGAGAGACTTCGCGGTGGCCGCCAGATCCTTGGCATTGCTGCGGTACTCAACGGCGATTCTGCCCAGCGACGTCGCGGCGGACTTGAGGCCGTCCTTCAAATTCTCATCGCTCACCTGGTCGGCAAGGCTGCGGAGCTGATCGGCCATCGCATCGATATCCTTGGCGCGCGCATTAAGAGCCGCAGCGGCATCGTTGAGTTGGGACACCGTAAGGTCGACATGCTGGTTCGCGGTGTCGAACGCCTTCGCGAGCTCGGCAGACACATTGTCGAACGAACCCGCACTTCCATCGATTGCGGCATCGATGGCATCGTTTGCCGCCTTAAGCGCTTCTTTGGAATCATCGATGCCGCTTTTGGCATGTTCCATGAGCTGCTTTGTCGACTCATCGACGGCACCGGTCTGCTTGAGCATGCCGCTCGCCGACGTCAGCGAATCGGACGTGGAGCTCAAAATGCCCGCCAGCGACGAAGCATTTGCCTGAACGTCTCGCAGGTCCTCAATCGAATCGCCAAGCGTCGAGGACAGGTTGGCGATAAAGTTGCTGACCTGGTCGGTGCTCATGTAATCGAGCAGGCTGGACACCGTCTTAAGACCGATGCTCGTAATGGTCTCGGTAAAGGTCTCGTTAACCTGGCTCTGAACGGCACTCGAACCCTTCTCGGTCACGATCTGCGCAATGGCGTTGGCCTTCTGGTTCTCGTAAAACTCGATATCGGCGTGTTTCACGTCGGTCGAGAAAAGCGTCATCATGTCAGCGCTAAACGTTTTGGGGATAACGACGGCAGCATAGTACGCGCCCGACTTAACGCCCTCGATAGCCTTTTCGCGATTGTTGAGCACAACCCAATCGAAGCTCTCGTTGCCGCGTAGGGTGGCGGTCACGTTTTCGCCCACGTTAACCTCGACGGGGATCAAATCGCTCTCGTAACCCTCATCGGTGTTGACCACGGCGATCTTAAGATTGCCGGTGTTGCCGTACGGATCCCAGCTGCCGGCGATGTTAAACCACGCGTACAGACACGGTACGATAATGAGGCCCATCACGACAACCAAGCCGATCACGGAGCGAGACACGTTTTGGACATCGCGCTTAAACAGATGCAGGATGTTCTTCATTTATGCCTCACCTCCTTTGGAGTGCTTGCCAAGCGCGGTGGTATCTCCATCATTTGTGGCTGTGCTGTCGCTGCCCTGAGATTTATGGTGCGAACCGATATGCGGCAAGCGGCCCGTGGACTGATCGCCGCCCTTGGCGCCACGCTCGCTGGCGTTGAGGCCAAACATGTGGCGGGCGGCAGGAATGGCGGCCGTGTGTTCGCGCATCTCGCGACGCAGGTCCTCATCCGAAAGCGCCGAGATGCGCATCTGGGTATTGAGGCTCGCTCGGATATATTCGATATTGATAAGCCAGCCGCAGATAGCAATAACCGAGATGATCCAAATGACAAGCAGGATGATCTTGCCGTTATTGTCGATATCGAGAACCGTCGACAGGACAAAGAGCAGGACCTGAACGCCCACCACGGCGGCAAAACCGCCCTTGATGTAGTACGGGTAGCGATGTTCAAAGGCGACCGCATGATCGAGCAGTTCGCGACGGTACGAATCGGAATCGAGCATGACGCGCATGGCCGTGCGCAGCGAGTAGCGCTGGCGCGGCAGGTCGTTGGACTCGCAAATCATCATACCGGTCGTGGAGAGCTGTTTATCAAAGAGCAGGTTGAGGTTGAGCAGCAGCGGACGCAGCTGCAAGCCAATAAAGAGTGCGATGGCAAGGAACACGCCCAAGATGCACAGGTTGAACAGGTAGTTGAACGAGTACATGCCGCCGACCGTCTCGCGCAGCAGATTGATGCCGTAGGTAAAGGGCAGCAGCGGGTGCAGCCACTGGAAGAAGCCGGGCATCATCTCGATGGGGTACATGCCCGACGAACCCGGGATCTGCACGATGACGAGAATGACGCCGATAGCCTTGCCGATATGCTTAAACGTGGTGGACAGCGCATAGATGATATTGACGTAGGTGAACGAAATGGCGATGCCGCCCAGCACGAACAGCAGCGGGCTGACGCACTGCACGCCAATCACCAGATCGCCTACCGTAACGATGATGGCCTGCAACGCGCCCAGGATCACCAGGAGCAACCAGCGGCCAAAGTAGCCCTGACGCGCGGTAAAGCTGCCGATGCCTTCGCGATCGACCTCGAGCTTGTAGATGGCGATAAGCACGTAGCCGCCCACCCAAAGCGCCAGGTTGGTATAGAACGGGGCAATGCCCGAGCCGAAGCTCTTAACCGGATAGATCGACTTGGACGCGAGCTCAACCGGAGATGCCATGAAGTCTGCGACGTCATTGACGTCGACGCCCATCAGGTCGGCCAGCTCGCCCATGGACTCGGAGGTCTGTAGCGCCGCGATGTCGTTGGCGGCGGTTGCGAGCTTGTCCTGGACCTTGGCAAGCGAGGAATCGGTCTGGGACAGCGTGGTCTTGGCCTGGCCGAGCGTAGCGTTAAGCTGCGAAAGCGTACCGCGCGCGCTTGCAATCGTGGGCGTGAGGCCAGATACGATACCCGTCAAATCACCCGAGACGGCGGCAAAGGAATCAAGCGCGCTCGAGGCCTTCGGCAGCGCGTTTTGACCCAGGTCCGTCTGGGCCTGGCCAAGGTTGGTCGCACCGGTCTGAATTGCGTTATTGATAGCGTCGCTGGCACCCGAGACAGCCGCGGCGTCATTCGCCATGGCGCTCGACTGCGCAGACAGACCGTCCTTGATGCTCTGAAGCTTTTCATTCTGCTCTCGAAGCAAATCGATGGTCGATACAATGCGCGCGTCAATTTCCTCGGAACCTGTCGACGTGTCATTGGCGAGAATCTCTAAGTGCCCGATAACGGCCTTATTGTGGTCGATCGTCGCTTGGAGAGACTCGAGCGAGTTGTCGATACGGGTGGTCGTAGATGTGACCGTACCCGTCAGCTTGCCGATGGCAGCGTTCGCGGAGGCCGACGTCTTGGTAAGCGCAAGGCTGCCTTCCGAGAGCGCCTTGGAGAGCGAGGCGATAGAGTTGCCCGCCGTGGTGCGAGCTTCGCCCAGCAGGTCGTTACCCTGAGAGATCGCCTGCGTCAGTGACGGCGCCTGACCCTGCAGGCCGGCAAGTGCCGCATCGGCCGAGGCGATGGCGCCACTCGTCTTATCGATGGCGGCATTCATGTCGCCAATCGAATCGCGCACCTCGCCCAAGGTATCGGATGCCTCGGAGACAGAACTTGCCAACGAATCCTGAGTCTGGGTTGCCTTGTCCTTTAAATCGACTCCGGCATCCTTGGCAATACTGGCAACGGTCTCGCCCACCGTGGAGACAAATTCCGAGTTGATCTGCTTCTCGATGGTACTTGCACCGGTGTCGGTAACCTTGGGTGCAATGGCGCTCTTCTTCTCATTGACGTAGTACGTAAGCTTGGGCTGATGGTAGTTGCCGTCGAGCATCGAAACCAGGTTATCCGAGAAGTTCTTGGGGATTACGATGGCCGCATAGTACTCACCACTCTCGACGCCCTCCTTGGCATCGGCCGCCGAATCGACGAAGGTCCAGCCCAGCTGATCGTTCTCCTTGAGCTGATCGACGACCTGATCGCCCGCGTTGAGATCGCCCACCAAGTCGTTTTGGGTGCCCCGATCGTTGTTGGCGATGGCAATCTTGATACCCTGGGTATTTCCGTACGGATCCCAGTTGGCCACGATGTTGTACCAGGCATACAGCGAGGGAATAACGCACACGCCAAGGGTAACCACCAAGGCGACGGGGTTCACAAGCAGTCGCTTAATGTCGCGCTTAAAGATCGCAAAGGACACCTTTGCATTGGATAGTTTGCTGCCGAGACTCACGCTTGGACCATCCATCCTGTCGTTAAATCGAATCGTACTATCGACAACCATTGTAGTAGGCGCTTTAACGTCTCAAAGCACAATGGTGTTGAGTTTTGCGGGTAGCAATATACTACGAAGATGAGTTAACGTACAGATGTACAGTATCCTAAATTTCAGCAGGTCACAAAACCACAACCCGCACAAATTAGCAATTCAAATAGTCATCGGGGACGTTCTTAAGCGACTAGTCAAACAAGAACGTCCCCGATGACTACTTAGGACCACGGCAACGTCGATGTTTTGGCAATGCCAGCGAGCGGGCGCCAGAGCGAACAAATTGGCATGAAAAGAGGACGGCATAGACCTTCTGGTCATGCCGTCCTCTTTGAATGACAAGTTGTCGCTCTGGCGCCCGCGCAGCGTCGACTGGTCCGCCGTTCGTTAGAACGGCGGAACTGAGGGCAGCGTCGAGCCGTTACGCGGTTTGGTAAAACCGCGTAAATACCTAACTACATCAAGTTGCAAACAGTTGCTGCGAAGGCAACGGGGTCCTCGGGCAGAATGCCCTCGACCAGCAGGGCCTGGTCATAGAGCAAACCGGAGTACTGCTTGATCTTGTCGGCGTCGCCCGCCTTCTGAGCGGCGACGAGCTTGGAAAAGACCGGGTGCTTGGCGTTGAGCTCGAGCACGCGCTGGCTCTTGGGCATACCGTCGGGCGCGCCCTCGGGACCCTTCTGGAGCACCTTCTCCATCTCGAGCGAAAGTGGGCCCTCGGTGGTGATGCAAGCGGGGGCATCGGTCAGGCGCGCAGAGACGGCAACTTTCTCGACCTTGTCACCGAGCGCCTCCTTCATAGCGCTAAAGAGGTCCTCGTTTTCCTTGGTGGCGTCCTCGGCCTCCTTCTTCTCGTCCTCGGTCGCCAGGTCAAGGTCACCGGTCGCGACGTTCTTGAGCTCCAGATGACGATCCTCGACCTCGGGCTCGGCACCGTCGGCCACAGCCTTCTCGGCGGCCTCGCGGGCAGCATCGTCCTCGTAGATCTTGGGCATATCGGCGGCAACGTACTCACGCATAGCCTGGAACGTGAACTCATCCACATCCTGCGTCAGTAGCAGCACGTCATAGCCGCGGTCGAGCACGCCCTTTACCACGGGCATCTTGGCCAAGCGCTCACGCGAGTCGCCGGCGGCGTAGTAGATGGCCTTCTGATCCTCGGGCATGCCCTTGGCATACTCGGCCAGGGTAATCATCTTCTGTTCCTTGGCAGACCAGAACAGCAACAGATCGGCGAGCTCATCGGCCTTCATGCCATAGCTCGAGTAGATGCCGTACTTAAGACCGCGGCCAAAGTTCTCAAAGAACTTCTCGTAGGCCTCGCGGTCGTTGTCACGCATATCCTCAAGGTCGGCGGTAATCTTCTTTTCCACGCGCTTGGCGATGGCCTTAAGCTGACGGTTCTGCTGCAACGTCTCACGCGAGATGTTGAGCGACACGTCAGCAGAATCCACGACGCCGCGAACAAAGTTGTAGTAGTCGGGCAGCAGGTCGTCGCACTTCTCCATAATCAGCACGTTGGAGCTGTAGAGCGCCAGGCCCTTCTCGTAGTCCTTGCTGTACAGATCGAACGGCGCGCGGTCCGGCACAAACAGCAGGGCGTCATACTCGAGCGTGCCCTCGGCATGGAAGCTGATGGTGCGCGCAGGATCGTCAAAGTCGTGGAACGTGGACTTGTAGAACTCGTCGTAGTCCTTCTGCTCGACATCGGAGCTGCGCTTTTTCCAGATCGGCGTCATGGAGTTGATGGTCTCGAGCTCCTGGTAGTCCTCGTACTCGGGCTTGTAATCATCCGGCGCGTCCTCGGGCTTGGGCTTCTGGCGGCTCTTGGACACCATCATCTGAATCGGATAGCGCACATAGTTGCTGTACTGCTGAATCAGGCTCTTGAGGCCCCACTCGGTCAGGAAGCGATCGTAGGTCTCGGCCTCGCCGTCGGCGTCGAGCTTCTCGTTCTCACGCAGCGTCAGAATGACATCGGTACCGTGCTCGGCGCGCTCGCCGTCCTCGATGGTATACCCCTCAAGACCATCAGACTCCCACACGTGAGCGGTGTCCTCGCCATAGGCGCGGCTGACGACCTTCACATGGCTGGCGACCATAAAAGCCGAGTAGAAGCCCACGCCAAACTGGCCGATGATGTCGACATCCGAACCCTGCTGCTCGGCGTTCTCGGTCTTAAACTCCTCGGAGCCGGAATGGGCGATGGTGCCCAGATTGCGCTCGAGCTCCTCGGCGGTCATGCCAATGCCGTTATCCGAGATGGTAATGGTGCGGGCGTCTTTATCAAAGGAGACGCGAATGGCCAGGTCGCCCTGGTCGATCTTGACGCTCGGGTCCTGCAGGCTCTTAAAGTTGAGCTTGTCGACGGCGTCGCTCGCGTTAGAGATAAGCTCGCGCAGGAAGATTTCTTTATTGGTGTAGATGGAGTTGATCATGAGGTCGAGCAGTTTTTTGCTCTCGGTCTTAAATTGACGCATGTGCAGTCCTTTCGCGCTACCCCCGTCCGCAAAAACGGCCCGGTCGCCCGAGCCGCATCGCAGACCTGCTATGTTCAGACTTAGATTTTATAACCCATTAGCGCGCATATATACATACGGAATCGAAAAACTGTATGTCTAAGCGCTCCGATGCGCCAATTGCCAAGGAGTGTCCCCAACTGCCGGCAGAAAAGGAACGTCCCTATCTGCCACCCTCGACCCGCTTGGCCATCCAGGCGTGGGGCTGACCTTCATCCTCGTAATCTACCGGCGCGATCTGCGCGTAACCCGCCTTGGCATAGAGTGGCAGCACGTATTCCTGCGCATGCAGTTTTATGAGCTTGGCACCGGCATCACACGCAGCGGCATCACTGGCCTCGACGATCTTGCTCGCCAGACCGCGACGGCGCATGCTCGGCAGCACAGCCACGCGCCCCATAATGTAGGTCTCCCCCGCCACAACGCCTTCGTCCATGTCGCATGCCGGCAACACCGGGGCCTCTGCGTCAGCCACGCGCTCAAGCTCTTCGGGAAACACGCGCGAGCAACCGGCAAGCTCGCCGTCTACATAGAGCGTCACATGAATGCAGTTCTGATCCTCGTCGATAGCGTCGAACTCATTCTCGTAGCCCTGCTCGTCCATAAAAACGACGCGGCGCACCAACGCCGCATCATCAAAGCATCCCGTCTTAAGTTGGATATCCATGGCTGCCCTTTCATTCAATGCGAACGTTAGGGACAGATATTAGCGAAAATGAGCTCCGCGCACGCTAAACTTCGCGCGAGCCTTCGCCAGGCAATCGTAATGACCCACGTTATGGGCATCGCTCGCGATGAAGCTGTACAGGTTCTGATCGAACAGGCGCTGTGCCGGCTTTTTCTCGCGACCAAAGCGACCGCCGGCAATAAAGTCCGCCGAAGCCTGCAGCTTGCAGCCCATATCGACCAGGCGCTCCGCCACGCTTACATCCTTTTGAACCGCACGATAGCGCTCAGGATGAGCGATGATCACATGGTAGCCACGGCACTGCAAATCGTAAATCGTGTTCTCGTACTCTCTAAACGCATACGCATCGGCATGCGTCGAAAGTTCGAGCAGAAACTCGTTGGTCCCATCGAAATGCAAGTGCTCCGCGGCATCGATACCAAGCTCAACGAGCTTTCGATGGTTGACCTCGAAGCCCATCTGGAGCGGAAAACCGTCAGCGTTATCACGCAGCAGCTCAAAGGCATCCCACATCTTGTCGTAATCAAAATAGGGATCACGGCAGTGAGGAGTGCAAACGATTCTGGTTACACCGGCCCGCTTGGCAGCCTCGAGCATCGCCAAGCTCTCATCGAGATCGGCGGCGCCGTCGTCTACACCCGGCAAGATATGGCAATGAATGTCACGCATAGGTCAGCCTTAATCAACTAAACGTTTGCTCGGTTGGTGAAGATGCCCTTTTTGGAAGTCCCCTGATCGTCGGAGCCCTTCTTCACCTTCTTACCGTCCTTGGTGTAGTAGGAGTAGTAGTACTCGCTGGTCTCGGTCTCGCAGTAGTTCATAACGGTACCGATGAGCTTGACCTTCTCGGACTTCTTAAGCTGACCGATGGCGTTGAGCGCCTCCTCGCGCTTGGTGAAATCCTCACGCACGACAAAAAGCGCACCGTCGGTCAGACTTGCGATCTCGGCAGCATCGATGAAAGTGCCGACCGGGGGAGCATCAAAGATGACGTACTGGAACTTGGCGGACAGTGCCTTTACCAGCTTGGCAAAGCGGTGAGAGACGATGATGTCGGCAGGATTGGGAATATGCGGCTCGGCATCGAGGAAGTAGAAGTTCTTCTGACCCGTCTCGACAATTGCCTGGTCAATGGAGATCTGCTCGGAAAGAACCGCATAGAGTCCGCCGCGCGAACGAACGCCGAGCATATCGGAAAGGGACCTGCGGCGCATATCGGCCTCGACCAAGAGCACGGACTTGCCGCTCGTGGCGATTGCCTGAGCAAGGTTAATGGAAACCGTAGACTTGCCCTCGTTGGGAATCGAGGACGTGACGGTGATGGTGCGAATGGGGTCGTCCACACTCGCAAAGCGGATGTTGGCCAGAAGGGTCTTGGCGGCATTCTGTACAACGAGCTTATCGGTGTTCTTTGCCTTAGCCATGCCTATTTACCACCTTTCATAGCCGGAATTCGGCCAACAACGGGAATGCCCAGGAGCTCTTCTGCCTCTTCGGCGCCGCGGATGCGGGTATTGAGCATGTCTGCCAAAACGACATAGGCAACTGCGATAAAGATGCCCGCGAGGAACGCGACAGCAACGTACAG
Organism: uncultured Collinsella sp.; assembly: GCA_902491765.1. Classification (GTDB taxonomy): domain Bacteria; phylum Actinomycetota; class Coriobacteriia; order Coriobacteriales; family Coriobacteriaceae; genus Collinsella. The sequence continues at coordinate 54,162 of CABUIY010000007.1, forward strand.
CATACGCTTGGGACCGCTGGGGGCTTCGGGGGTCTTAGCCTCGTCGATAACGTTGATGCTCTGGGCAGCGCCGACGTTCTGAGCGACCGTACTCACCGAGCTGGCCATGGCCTTTGCGACCTTAGCCGTCTCCTTGGCATCGGTGCCGGTAACCGAAAGCGTAATGACACGCGTGGTGGTCTCGGAGGAAACAGACACCTTGTAGTCATCCAGATCGGTGAGGCCCAGTTCATTGGCTGCGCCGCTCTTAACGCTATCGCTATCCAGCAGCGTGGCGATATCGTTGGAAAGCATCTGGCTCGCCGAGAGATCGTTGTAGCTCATCTGACCGCTATCGTCGGTCTTGGCGAGAATGTACATGCTCGTCGTCGCGGTATAGGTGTTGTCCATCGCAACGAAGGACACGATGCCCATGGCGATCGCGCAGACCACCGGAAGGGTGATGACCAGCTGAAGGTGCTTCTTCAGCAGCTGGAACAGTTCGAGAAGGGTCATGCAGCTTGCCTTTCATTTCCCCAGTTCGGATTGACAAAACTGTTCGTATGTTATCGCATCTTTTTACCGAGACCAAACTCTATACATAAGAAACAGGCTCTCCTGTAAAAATGTCGGAAGCAATCGTAAAATTGCACAACAACGCCGCACCCGAAAGTCAAATGCGGCGTCTGCATCAATATCTATGTTGTATCGCTATGCGAATGGCTCGTCCTGCCGTATGGGAAACGTCACCGTAATGGTGGTTCCCACGCCCAACTCGCTCGACAAATCGAGCGTGGCGTGATGATACAGGGCCGCATGCTTGACAATGGCAAGCCCCAGACCGGTTCCGCCGCGCGCCTTGGACCTACTCTTGTCCACGCGATAGAACCGCTCAAATACCTTGCCCTGTTCTTCAGGCGCGATACCGATTCCCGTGTCGGCGACCGCGAGGAACGGATGGCCTTCGTCGTTGGTGCCGCACTGCAGCGTAACCGCACCGCCGGGTCGATTGTAGCGGATGGCGTTGCTCGCCAGATTATAGATGAGCTCGTCAATCAAGCGCGACACGCCTTCGATGACCACAGGCTTGGTCTCATGACTTATCGTCACATTCGCCTGACGGGCGACCTGTTCAAGACGCTGCTCAACCGCGTAGATGGCACGCGAGAGCTCAATAGGCTCCGTGGAACCAATGGGCACCGCCTCGCCCTCAGTTGCACGCTCGGCCTCGTCCAAGTTAGACAGCGTAAGGATGTCGTTGACGAGCGCTGCCAAGCGGCCCGCCTCACGATAGATGCGACCGCCAAAGTTGCGCAGGTCGCCCTCGCCCTCGACCATGCCGTTTGCGATGAGCTCGGCATAGCCCGAAATCGCCGTAAGCGGCGTCTTGAGCTCATGGGTGATATTCGCCGTGAACTCGCGGCGCATACGGTCGTTGTCCGCTAGCACCGCCATTTGGCGCTTGAGTTCCTGGCGCTGCGACTCGATACGCTCAAGCATGGGGACCATCTCGGCATAGGCGTGCTCATAGCTACGGCGTGGGTGGTCCAAATCCACCTCTTGCAACGGCGCGATGATGGCACGGGACTCGCGGCGCGCCATAAAAAACGAGAGTACCGCACCCGCTGCTGCGATAAGCAGCATCGGCGCCACCATCGACAGCAAAATCGCCGCAACGCCAGGCTGGGCCTGCGCCAAGCGGACAACCTGGCCGTTATCAAGGGCGACGGCGCGATACAGCATAATCTCGTCGAGCGTAGAGCTTGCGCGCTCCGCGGAACCCAAACCACTCTCAAAGGCCTCGATGACCTCGGGGCGATCGCCATGGTTGGGCAGTGTGGAAGGCGACGCCTCGTTGTCGTAGGCAACCGATCCATCCTTGTTAATCAGCGTGATTCGCAAGTCCTCGCGATCGAGACTACGCAAGAACGGGATGGGCTCCTGCTGTTCGTCGAGAGCGGCAGCAATGAGCTCGGTTTCCTGCGCCAGATTGGTACTCGTGGCATCCGCCAAGGTGTTTTGCACAAAGAACGCACCCAGCACCGTAAACGCCACGATAACCGCCATGGCGCAGACAAAGATCGTCACAAAAACGCGGTGCGACAGCGTATGTTTTCCCTGGGGGGCGAAGACCACGGGTTACTCCTCCGATGCGGTGGCCGCGGTGTCGTCACCTTCGGCACCATCACCGGCAGAAGGCTCGGCCAAGCGGTAGCCCACGCCGCGCACGGTCTCGATGGCGCTGGCATGCTCGCCCAGTTTTTGGCGAAGCGTCTGCACGTGCACGTCAACGGTGCGCGAACCGCCGTCGAAGTCCCAGCCCCACACGCTCTGCAGCAACGACTCACGGGTAAAGACCACGCCGGGCTTGCGCATGAGGTACTCGAGCAGGTCGAACTCGCGCAGGGTGAGCTTAAGCGGCTCGCCGGCAACGGTCACCTCGCGATGGCTGGGCGAGAGCACGATGTCGCCCACGCTGAGCACATCGCTCGCCTGCTTGACCATGCCGCCGCGACGCAGCAGTGCGCGGCAGCGGCTCGCAAGCTCCATGAGCGAAAACGGCTTAGTCAGGTAATCGTCGGCACCGCCATCGAGCGCCATCACCTTGTCGAGCTCGGTATCCTTGGCGGTAAGCATCATGATGGGCACCGTCGCCGTCAGGCGATCGGCACGCAGTCGACGCATAATCGCCAAGCCATCGGTATCGGGCAGCATGATGTCGAGCAGGACGGCATCGGGTACCCGTCGCGCCACGGCAGCCTTAAACTCACCGTCGCACGAAAAGCCTTCGGCCTCAATCCCCTGCTTGCGCAGTGCATAGACCGTCAAATCCCTGATGTTGTCATCGTCCTCGACGTAATAGATCATGTTGAACCCCTTTGCGGCCGGCATGACCGCATCTTAACCCTAAAGGTACCTTTACTAGATGGTATCAGCCAAAACGTCCCGTCAAATAATCCGCCGTGCGCGGATCGGTCGGATTCTTGAAGAGTTGCGCGGTGGGCGCGTGCTCCACCAGCTCACCCAGCAAAAAGAATGCGACCGAATCGGAGATACGCGCCGCCTGCTGCATATTGTGCGTAACGACCACGAGCGTGCAGGTCTCTTTGAGCTCACAGGCCAGCTGCTCCACCACCAGCGTCGACACAGGGTCGAGTGCCGAGGTCGGCTCGTCCATCAGCAGAATGTCGGGCTGCACGGCAAGTGCGCGGGCGATGCACAGACGCTGCTGCTGGCCGCCCGAAAGACCCAGACCCGACTCTTTGAGCTTGTCCTTGACCTCATCCCATAGCGCAGCGCGACGAAGGGAGTCCTCGACCAGCTCATCCAGCGCAGCGCGATCGCGCACACCCATACCGCGCGGACCATACGCGACGTTGTCGTAGATGCTCATGGGAAACGGGTTGGGGCGCTGGAACACCATGCCCACGCGCTGGCGAAGGCGGCAGATGTCGTAGTCGCCCAGGATATCTTGACCATCGAGCGCAATCTTGCCCTCGATTCGGCAGTCCTTGATGCCGTCGTTCATGCGGTTAAAGCAGCGCAGCAACGTGGACTTTCCGCAGCCCGAAGGCCCGATGAACGAGGTAATCTGCTTGTCGCGAATCTTGATATTCACGTCCTTGAGCGCATGGTGGTCGCCATAGAACAGGTCGAGGCCCTCAACATCGATGCGCGTCGGCGAGGCGGCAAGATCCTCTGCCGTGGGGCGAGTCGCATCCCCAACCTCGCGCTCGTGCGCGGCCTCGGCCTGCGCTTTCATGAGTTCTTCAAGCTCCGTGGGCTCCACTGCCGCAGCAGCCGTCATACCGCATACCTCCACATCGATATCAATTCAGCAGTATCGATAGTAGAAATCGCGGCTCATATGCACGTGAGCGCATTGTCAAGTGTTTGTAAGGGCACGCTGGCTATGCGGCGGGCAGCTCGATGGTGAATATCGTGTGTTCGGGCGTCGATTCACATGCAACGGTACCACCGTGCGCGCATACGATCTCCTTGGCAATAGCAAGGCCCAGACCGGCAACACCGCGATTGGTCGCACGCGCCGCATCCAGGCGATAGAACTTCTCAAAGATCACCTTGAGCTTAGCCGCAGGGATAGGATCGCCCTGATTGATAAAGCGCACGCGCACGCCGCCATCGTCTTGGCGCCCGGCCTCAATCGTGATAGTCGAGCCCTCATAGCTATAGGCGACGGCGTTTTTCATGATGTTGTTGAACACGCGGGCCATCTTGTCGCCATCCACGAGCACCGTCAGGTCCTCGCGAATATCAACTTGGACTTCCTTATGCTGCTCGTTGAGGATGGGATAGAACTCGTCAGCCACCTGAGCCAGCAGCAACCCCAGATCAACATAGCCGCGCGTGAGCACGATATCGTGGAAGTCAAAGCGCGTGATATCGAAGAACTCTTCGATGAGCGTATCGAGCCGGTGCGCCTTGTCGAGCGCCACGCCCGTAAAGTGCGCACGTTGCTCAAGCGGCAAATCGGGAGCCTCCTGCAGGAGCGAAAGATAGCCCACCACGCTGGCGAGCGGGGTGCGTAGGTCATGTGCCAAGTACGTGACCAGATCGTCCTTGCGATGCGACTCGTCACGCAGAGCTTGTTGCACCTTGCGCTCACGGTCACGCACGCGGTTAAGGGCGCCCTCGACCTCCAAGAAGTCGCCGTCGATGTTGTCCCAGGTGTCGGGGTGATCGATCAGGCGATCTTGAATACGAGCGGCCAGCACACAATCGGCATGCTGCTCGCCCTGCTCGTAGCCCTGGTAGTACAGGGCGCGGCCGCACAAGAACAGCACGCACACGGCAAGCGCCAGCACAAAGCCAAGCATGTTGAATACAAAGCCGGCATCAAACAGCACCGGCCCTTCGATGCCGCCGAGCGCCATGGCGCCAATCGCCAACGTCATGGCCCACGCGGCGCCGCCAATCACCACGCAGCGGCACACGATCTCAAATCGATCGATCAGCAAAAAGCCGACAAGCAGCACCGCCAAGATTCCGACGATGTTGTCGATGCCAATCAGCAGCAGGCTCAGCAAAAAGAGCAGCACCGTTGCAAGCGCGCGGTTGTCGACGACCGACCTCACGTATTCAAAGAGCCGATCGGGCACCTCGAACGCTTGCCTATCGTCTTTTGTCATATCAAGATCCTCACAAGCGAAAAGCGTTATTCGATGATGTAGCCGACGCCCCAGACGTTTTTGATAAAGCGTGGCTTTTGTGCGTCGTCGCCGATCTTTTCGCGCAAGTGGCGAATATGCACCATCACCGTATTGTTGGAGCCGGGCATAAAGTCCTCGTTCCACACCGCGCGGAACAGGTCCTCCACGGCCACCACGCTGCCGCGATGCTCGACCAGATACAGCAAGATTGAATACTCGGTGGGCGTGAGGCGAACCGGTGAACCGTCTACTGTCACGGAACGAGCATCGCGGTTGATCTCCAAGCCGTCGAGCTGAATGGTCGGCGACTCGGCCGCCTGTGCACGGCTACCGTAGCTGGTGTAGCGGCGAAGCTGAGCGTGCACGCGCGCGATGAGCTCCGGCGGACGGAACGGCTTAACCACGTAATCGTCCGCGCCAAGCGAAAGGCCCCCGATCTTCTCTTGCTGGGCATCGCGCGCCGTCAGCATGATCACGGGATAGGTATGGCTGGAACGGATCGTACGCAGCAGCTCAAACCCATCGATATCGGGCAGCATGACATCAAGCAGCGCCAGATCGAACTCCTGCTCCAAAATCGCCTTGGCAGCATCGGCCCCGCTATAGGCAATCTGGACATCAAAGCCCTCTTTTGTAAGGCAGATGCCAACCAAGTCGGCGATGGCCTTCTCGTCATCAACTACCAAAATGCGCTCGTTCATGCGTGCTCCTCTCGCGCTCCATTATGCCTGAGGCGACGCACGCCACACACAACAAGCGTGGGTGATTAAGCCGGCCTTAAGCACCCTTGTGCCCGTTCAGGTGCGGATGTGGGCCAAGCGCGCACGCGATGATCGCCGACGCCGGCAAACGATATACTCTAGTTCCAGAAGAGACCATCCCGTCGAAAGCGAAATCCGTGAAGTCCCTCACCTCTTTTGCAAAGCGCTCAGCCCAGCTTGCCGCCGGCTTTGTCTGCGCTATCGCCCTTGCCGCTGGCGCGCCCACCGTCGCCGGCGCCCAAGTGCTCACGACCGACAATGTTTGCGGCAAAACCGCCGATGCGCGCGGCATCACGGCCGAAAACCTGCCCGATATCGATGCGACCAATGCCCTCGTCATGGGCAAAGACGGCACCGTCTACTATGGGCGCGGCGCCGATGAGCAGGTCAAGATTGCCTCGATCACCAAGGTCATGACCGCAATCCTAACCGTCGAGAATTGCAAGATGGACGAGAAGGTCACGGTGAGCAACGCCGCAGCCACCGTGGGTAATTCGACCGCCGGCTTGCTCGAAGGCGACGAGCTTACCGTGGAGCAGGCACTGCGCGGCCTGATGATTCCCTCGGGCAACGACGCCGCCATCGTGCTCGCCGAATATGTGGGCAAGAAAATCGACCCTAAGACCAAAGACGCCGAGGCCACATTTGTGAAGGCCATGAACGAGCGCGCTAAGAAGCTCGGCTGCACCGGTACGCTTTTTGAAAACCCGCATGGTCTGGACTTTGATGAGTGGGCTGGCGATATGCACTCAACCGCACACGACGTAGCGCTGATGATGCAGGAGGCCATGAAAAACGACACGATCCGCGAGGTCGTAGCGAGCGAGGATTCCTGGATCGAGGTCACGGGCGCCGACGGCACCGACCATTCGCATTCCATGGACACGCATAACTATTTGCTGGGCCAAGATGGCAACATCGGTGGCAAGACTGGCACCACCGACGATGCAGGCTATTGCTTTACGAGCGCCTACAACCGCGACGGCGACGAGATCTACACCGTTATTTTGAACTCCACCACCACCGATCAGCGCTTTACCGATACCGCCGCCCTTGCCAATTGGTACTACGGTCACAAGGTGACGGTCGCAATCGCCAACACGCAGGAAAAGACCGCCAACGGCAACCCGCTTATGGCACGCATTAGCCAGACAGATTGGACGGACAAGACGATCGACGCCACGCTCGCCGACCCCGCCGCACAGGCAACGGTGTTCTCACTCGCCGGCGAAGTGACCGAAAAAGTTAGCTACGATGACCTTTCGGGCACGGTGCATGTTGGCGACAAGGTAGGCAGCGTTACGCTCAAGCAGGACGGCACCAAGGTCGCCGTCATGGACTTGGTTGCCGACGAGGAAGGCACAGGGCCGAATCCCATTGAATGGCTCCTCGTGAAGCTCGACCGCCTGGGCCGCCGCATCGACAACCGCCCGCTCACAGCCGAGAGCGAGACCGTAGCCAAGGCTCCCGAGGTGTAGGGCTGGGGGAACATTACATTTGAGATTGGAGAGGCGTCCAACGGGCGCCTCTTTTTGAATACCTCTTAAACGGGATGCGTCAGAATCACCAAAGCGACATTGCTAGCCGTTTACCTTCGCTGTGTCTTTTCGGACCTTGAAAACGGGTCCACCGGGCATGCTAGTAGATCCTTTCGACCTCCTTGGTCAAGGCCCTGAAAAGATCCCCAGCTGAGGGGTCTGCCCCAGGACACAGCGATTGCCAGGCACCCGTTTCTCCGATGGTGCCCGCACTCGTCATAACAAGATCGTCGCTCCGCCTGCGAATGGAGACACTAACGGAGCGGCCATTATGGAACCCATGGATATCGACTTTATTTATGCGCCCATCAGCTAGATAACTAATCATGACATTGATGCTGTCACCATACTCCGGCAATTCGAAGCCGTGGGAATCCATCAATAGCTTCACGTCCTGATGGTAAATGCGGGCCTCGACGACATTCTTGGGCATCTTCCCCGTCTTTGTTGGAGAGCAAAAGCTGATGCTTGGCTCCTCTTCGCTCATGCCTCGGTCAAACCTAAGCATGCACGGGCATACCGACTCAATGGTTCGCAAGGCGTCCGCCGCGACCTTTTCCTCGGTAAACATCTCCACGTCGATGCCGTTTTCTTCCATATAGGCACGGTTTTTACGTTGAAGCTCTAGCCGAGCCGCAGCCTCCCCATCTCCACGCTGTTCCCAATTTCCGGAGTCGGCGACATTTCGATCGAATGTAGAATCAACGGAACATGGCGCTTGCTGTTGAGTCTGATCACTGTCGCCGAGACGCCTTAGCTCGGAGCGTCTCATCAGTAGTGTCACAATATCAAACAGCCAACCAAATCCAAAAAGGCCAAAGGTAAAGAGATATAGAAAGAAGCTACCCCACATCCGTGCATACGCCCTATGAGCGCCCGACCACCCAAGAAGGAAGCATAGCAAAAGCGCCTTGTTTGCCCTGTCAACCGACGTAATCTCTCGAGTGAGAGATTTCTGTTCAGGCTTCGTCAAAGGTGTAATTTCATGCGATGAAACAGTAATTGAGGACGTCCTTGACGCCGAGCTCCGAGCGCCTGATTTAGCAACGGCGCGAGCGACATCCCCAACTCCGACGGTCGTTCTGCTGTATACGGCATTGTAAGCAGCCTTCTTCGGATTTTTGATCCACCCCATGCCCTTCTTACCATAGCCGGGGATTATCGCCCGCTTTACCGCGCGCTTCGCTCTGCCGGTCGTTCTTGCCTTGAGTGATGTCTTTAGATTCGGCTTACGCAGCCCGACCTTTACCATATTTCTACTCCATCCCCTAGGAACCCCACACCGGGGTGCACGAGCACGCCTGGGTCTCCCCGTTTTCAAGCGCCCCGTGTTTGCCTAATGTTCACGCCCTTTCGGACTCTAATCCCCAGCTGCCATTCTTGATAATAAAAAAGGGCCCCAAATGGGACCCTTCTTCAAAGTCATACTGGCGGAGAGCTGGGGATGTCCGGGCATGCTGCGCATGCCCTCCGGCTTCAAAGCCTGGCGGCTTTTCGCCCACGGGCTACAAACGCTTTCGCGTTTGCTTAACGCCCGTGCCCTCTCGGGTTCGAATCCCCAGCTAACGTGGTTCAACTAAAAAAGGGCCCCTTTCGGAACCCTTCTTTAAAGTCTTACTGGCGGAGAGCTGGGGATTCGAACCCCAGATGCCCTTTTGGGGCATACTCGCTTAGCAGGCGAGCACCTTCGGCCTCTCGGTCAGCTCTCCGTAACAGCCGTTCTATAGTAACCAAACAGCCGAAGTTGGGCAAGGGGAATTTTGAGGCGTTTCCTCTTTTACCTCTCTTTTACCAGTAAACGTCTCAGTCAATCATCTCAACCTGTAACATCTGCAGGCCGTAATCCCCTCCAGATGTTACAGGTTGAGACAAAGATACAAGGACGGCCCCAGCGACAGCGCGGACAGCCCATTCTTTATTAGTCCTCTCGAACGGTCTCCAACAGATAATCGCGCATGTACGGAATTGCAAACGAAACACAGCCATAGCCCGCGGGCTCAATCAACCCCGCATCGATCAGACGCTTGCGATATGACCCAACTTTGTTCGCCGACAAACCCATCTTCTTGGCGATATCGCCGTTGGCGATATCGACGCCCTCGCATTGAGCCATCGCCGCGAGATACTGAAACTGCCGTTCCGACACCCTGCGCAGCGCTGGGGCAATCACCATAGCATTAAAGCTATCAAGAGCCGCCTGGATACCCTTACGAGCCGCCTCTTCGCTCACGCTCTCCGCCCCACTGCGCGCAGCAACCTGCCAAGCGTAATATCCGACCAGCTGGACCATAAAGGGATAGCCTGCCGAAGCTTTTGTTAATAGCTCAGCGGCACCTTTGTCGAGCTCCTTGCCCGCTCGTCTCATCGTATCCTCAAACGATCCGCCAACTTCAAAATCGGAAAGCCGAGTAAGTTCAACATGTTTGGCTCGCTGAAGGAACGTCAACGTATCATCCACCACCACGCCATCTACCGATGTCGGCAGCCCGGCGAAAGCGAAAGCGACATTCGCTCCTTGGCGGATCAAGAGCTGCATCTCATTGCCTAGCTCGCGCATTTCCTCAGTTGAGGCATCCTGGATCTCGTCGAGCGTAATGAGCAGACCACCGCGCTTCGCAGCATCGTACATCGCCTCGCCCAGATGAGAGGCCGACTTCGACATCTCCATGGAGCCAAGGCTGACCCCTAAAATCGATGGGGAAATCGAGATTGATTCAAGACGAACGTTTCGCTGCAGAGCCTCGAGGATTCTATTGCAAAAACCAGCATTGGAGGCAACGTCAACGACCTCGAATCCTTTTTTGCGTGCAAGGTCACCCAATGCATTAAGGAGCACCGTTTTACCTGTGCCTCGGACGCCCGAGATGCGCATGAGTCGATCGGGGGCACCAGGACCATTCTCAAGAGCCTCGGCAAAGTCATCCAAAACAGTGTCCCGTCCGATAAGCTCAGGCGGATTCATGCCCGCCGTTGGCTTAAAGGGGTTAACAGCTTTCGTCATTCTGCCCTCCTCTGCTAGTTTTAACAACTTTAACAAAGTTTAGCAACTTTAGCAGAGTTTAACAGTTTTAGCAGGCTCGGCGGCTTTATGCCTTACCAATCCTGCCGGGTCCTCCCGCCCGCGCCGATACAAATAGCGCGGTGCGGCCCCTCTATATCGCCCCTACCCCAGCGAGCGGTTGAGGGAGCCGAGCTCGTCGTTACCCATGGTACGCCACATTTGGAAGATGCAACCGCGCGCCAGGAAAAAGAAGCCGTTGTCGACCAGTTGCACAGCGGCATCTGCCAGCTGATTCGTCACGGCGGACACTGGCGGCAGCTCAAGTCCAGCCTTGCGGATGGTCTCGACCGCCTCCTCGAACGTCGGAGGCTCGCTGACGCCCATCTCGTTCATAAGGCCCTGCATTTCTTCCAGCGCGCTGCTGCCCGACTCCTCGCCGCGCGGCACTAGACGGTAACAAGCCAGCGCTAGGTCGAGCTGATCGCAATTCCAATAGGCAAACGCCAAGCGATAGAACAGGTAGCCAATTGCAGAACGATCGCTGGCAATACGTAGGCCGTGGCGCGCCACCTCGATAATCTCGTCAAAGCGCTCCAGACGCGCAAGCACGTTGATGAGCGCAAAGTGCGATTGCATGGACGAGCGCGCCAGATCGTAAAGATGGCGCACCTCGGGCAGTGCTCGTTCAAAGTCCTCTTGCTCGGCGTAAAAGCTGCAGATCTCGTGCTGGGCAAAGTACAGCGCATCGGGCGCACGAAGGATTCGCACAGAGTCGTCTTCTTCCAATACCGGTAACACCATGCGCACCAGCTGGTTATCGCAAAACTGCGTTTGAACCGGACCTGTCGCCAAAAGCTCGGCGACAGTGCACTTAGCCTCCAACTCCTCGACAAGACGGGAAAAGCCTTCAAAAGCACCTGTACGGTCTACTTTTGCCTGCTCGCGCAATTCAACAACACGGGCCACGTATGGGTCATCGTCCTCTTCCATGACCTCCAACTCGTCAGCCGTATCGGCAAGCAGCAGATCGCGCAGCGCCGGCGGCAGCGTGCGATGGTCATCACGCGGACGAGCATGAACCTCCGCAGGCTCAATCGTCTCCGGAGCGGTTGACTCATACGCCTCAAGCACACGCTTGCACGGCATATCGTCCATGTCCATGCTCTCAAGATCCTTGGCGACAGGCACGCAATCGGCCAGATAGGCCGCGCGCCCAAAGAAATACGTTGCAACAACGCGCTCGCCCTGCTCACTGTCGGGAGCAGCAATCTGCACATAGCAGCGCGTGATGCAGGTGCCCGCGGCAAAACACGCTGCCGCAAGCGTGAGTGCCACGCGCGCATCGTGCTCCGCGGCCCAGATCGCGCGCGTGTCCTCGTCCAGCTCGCGCCAGGCGTCATCCTGAGCGTCGTATTCACGTTGCAGCATGGCATCAACGACAGACTGCCCAAACCGAACGAGCATAATCCCCTCGGCAACGTTTGCCCGATAGGTATAGTCGAGCCGCGTGACCACGTTGAGCGCCTCAACGATTCGCGCAAAACGGGTGCGCACGTCCCACTCGCCGCCCGGCTGGCACGAAACCGTTCCCGGCTTGGCCCACGGGTTATCGCTCGAAGCCGTATCGAGCAGTCGGGGAACATCGTTGGTCGTCTTGGCGATATGCCACGCATCAAAGAGCGCGCAGCCCTCAAGGCTCGGCGAGGATGCCGCAGGGGCCAATCCGGCCCCGATGCGCTCAAGGATGCCGGAGAGGCGGTTGAGACGGCACTCGATGGCAAGCAGCATGTCAATCTCGTCCTGGTCCAACAGGCTACGATCAAAATTGAGATAGAAAATCTTTGAGCGATCAATGCGAGCCAGGCTCATCTCGGACTTAGCAGCGATGGTGCGCAGGCGGGGCAAGTCAATTTCGCTCATAAGGGCGGCGGCATAGCGCTCGATACCGCTCGGATTCTCGGCATGGTCAACGCGGTAAAGCAGCGTCTCGATAGCATCGGGGAGCGGTGCCGTGTTAAAGTCCAAAAACACCTCGACCGGCTCGGGCAACTTTACGAGCTTGATCTTGTCGACAACGTTTTGCATACCCTCGTCGAGTCCGCCGGCGTCCGCCGTGTTCACAATAGCGCTTTCGGAGTTGGCAAATATCACGTAGCGCAAGAACATCGAGGCCATGAACTCACCGTAAGGAAGGGCGCGGGTCGAATTCCATGTCTCGTGGTCGGACTGCTCGCGCATGGGGCCTTCGGGAGAGCCGGCAGTTTGCGCACACGCGCGCATTGCACCGTTGGCTTTCCTTACCATAATCTCACCAATACTGGAATCCGACTCGTCAAGGACCAGTTCCATGTCGGGATCGTTGGGCAGCGGAGCCTCGCTGACGGGGCGGTCCACCTTGTACACCTCACCCGAAACGCTTACGTAGCCCAAAAGCGACACATGACTTTTGCCAACGAACTCGACGACATAACAAGATTCATGCTGATCCTCGCCAAAGAGTTTCCAGACCACGCCATATGAGCGTCCCGCAGGCTGCTCGGGCATCGCCGGAAAGCGCTTTTTGGGATCGAGAAACCTGAGCTTGTATGTCGGACGCTCTGCCACGAAATATCACCCTGATCGGTCGCTTGAAGAAGGAGTGGTCGCGAATAAGTCGCGACATCTACTCGGAATCTTACACGAGTCGATAAGAAATCGTCCGCTTCACGCCCGCGCCTCGACCGAGGTTCGAATCCATGCAGTGCTTACGTAAAAGAAAAGCCCCCGTTGCCGGGAGCTTTAATCTCAAATGGTGCGGCGTATAGGATTCCGCGCATCCGCTGCGCGGATCCGCACCGGCTTCGCCCGCCTGCCGGCGTGCTCGCCCGCTCGCTAAAAACGCCCCGCGTTTTCTTGGCGCTCGCGCCTCGACCGAGGTTCGAATCCATGCAGCGGCGACATAAAAGAAAAGCCCCCGTTGCCGAAGGCTTCAAGTTCAATTGGTGCGGCGTATAGGATTCGAACCTATGACGTTCTGATTCGTAGTCAGACCCTCTATCCAGCTGAGGTAACGCCGCGACTTGTTGATTATTATGCACATGGACTGAATAAAGGTCAAGCGTTTTTCAAAAAAAGTTATTGAATTTGATTTTTACTCATTTTGACCACTTGATGCGATCTTCGACGCATCGCGATATAAGAAAAGCCTCCGTTACCGGAGGCTTTAAAATTCAATTGGTGCGGCGTATAGGATTCCGCGCATCCGCTGCGCGGATCCGCACCGGCTTCGCCCGCCTGCCGGCGTGCTCGCCCGCTCGCTAAAAACGCCCCGCGTTTTCTTGGCGCTCGCGCCTCGACCGAGGTTCGAATCCATGCAGCGGCGACATAAAAGAAAAGCCCCCGTTGCCGAAGGCTTCAAGTTCAATTGGTGCGGCGTATAGGATTCGAACCTATGACGTTCTGATTCGTAGTCAGACCCTCTATCCAGCTGAGGTAACGCCGCAACGCACGGATTATTATGCACGTGACCCCTCGATGGGTCAAGCGACAATTTGGAAAAATTTTACGAAGTGATGATTAAGATGCTCGCGCCTCGACCGAGGTTCGAATCCGTGCGGTGCCGGCGTAAAAGAAAAGCCCCCGTTGCCGGAAGCTTCAAGTTCAATTGGTGCGGCGTATAGGATTCCGCGCATCCGCTGCGCGGATCCGCACCGGCTTCGCCCGCCTGCCGGCGTGCTCGCCCGCTCGCTAAAAACGCCCCGCGTTTTCTTGGCGCTCGCGCCTCGACCGAGGTTCGAATCCATGCAGCGGCGACATAAAAGAAAAGCCCCCGTTGCCGAAGGCTTCAAGTTCAATTGGTGCGGCGTATAGGATTCGAACCTATGACGTTCTGATTCGTAGTCAGACCCTCTATCCAGCTGAGGTAACGCCGCAGCGCAAGACATATAAAACCACTTTAGTTCGTTAGAGTCAAGCAAAATCTCAAACTTTTTTCGCGCGGGCCGCAATTTGTCACGCTGCACCACAAGCATCGGCGCTTCTCGTGCGATCGATTGGCTTTTCGATCACATCGAACCCGACGCCAAGCTCCCCCAGAAGCGACCGCACCCGCTGGGCACAATCATAATCGGCAAACGAGATGCTCAGCATGCGCGCGACCTGGTTGGAAGTCCCAACTCCATAGAAGTGCTCCAGCGCCACAAGCCCCACGTGCGTCACAAAGGTCTCGACCACATGCGGCGACTCCTCAAAACACCATTGTGTCAACGGACCCTCACTCGTCTGTCGAACCACCAGGCCACCCATGCCAGACGGCTCACACGTTACAAGCAGGTACTCCCCACCCTCGTCGCTCTCAAACAAAACCACCCGATCATCAAACAGCTCCATCGCGTCCCCTTTCTCTCGCTCTTATTAAGCAAAAGCATAGCAGGTAGATGGCTGTATACAGAACAGCTGTTCGTGTGTTTTCTATTGAGCTGTCCGCACGGCATGGTATGGACCTGCGCACGAAATAGGGCGCCCCCGAAGGAGCGCCCTTGCATATCCCCTATGCAGCCAACTTACGCGACCGGCTCGATCTTCTCGAGACCACCCATGTAAGGACGCAGAACCTCGGGGATCGTGATGGTGCCGTCGGCGTTCTGGTAGTTCTCCAGAATGGCGGCCATGGTGCGGCCGGCCGGCAGGCCGGAACCATTGAGGGTGTGCAGGTAGCGCGAACCCTTGAAGTTCTCGGGGTCGCGATACTTGATGTTGGCGCGGCGAGCCTGGAAGTCACCGCAGTTGGAGCAGGAGCTGATCTCCTTGTAGGCGTTGTAGCTCGGCAGCCAGACCTCGACGTCGTAGGTCTGACGGGCAGAGAAGCCCAAGTCGCCGGTGCACAGGCTAATCACGCGATACGGAAGGCCCAGCTGCTGCAGCAGGTACTCGGCCTCGGCGGTCATGCTCTCGAGCTCCTCGTCGGACTCCTCCGGCTTAGCGAACTTGACCATCTCGACCTTGTCGAACTCGTGCTGACGGATGATGCCGCGGGTGTCGCGACCGGCGGAACCGGCCTCCTCGCGGAAGCAGGGGGTGAAGGCGGTGTAGCGGCGCGGCAGGGTGTCGGCGTCGAGGACCTCGCCGGCGTGCAGGTTGGTGAGCACGACCTCGGCGGTGGGGATCAGGAAGTTGTCGCCCGAGACGTGGTAGGCGTCGTCCTCGAACTTGGGCAGCTGACCCGTGCCGAACATGGTCTGACGCTTGACGACGATGGGCGGCCACCACTCCTTAAAACCACGGCTGGTGTGCGTATCGAGGAAGAAGTTGATGAGGGCGCGCTCCAGGCGGGCGCCAGCGCCACCGAGAACGGTAAAACGGCTGCCGGAGAGCTTGTTGCCGCGCTCGAAGTCGAGGATGTCCAGATCGGTGCCCAGATCCCAATGCGGCTTAAAGTCGAAGTCGAACTCGCGCGGGGTGCCCCAACGACGGCGCTCAATATTCTCGTCCTCGTCCTTGCCGTACGGCGTGGCCTCGCAAGGAATGTTGGGCAGGTGAGCCATGAAGTCGTACTGCTCCTGCTCGAGAGCAGTACGGCGCTCGGCCAGACCGTCAATCTTCTCGTTGACGGCGCGCACGGCCTCCTTGGCGGCCTCGGCCTCGTCCTTCTTGCCCTCCTTCATCAGGGCGCCGATCTTCTTGGACTCGGCATTGCGCGTAGCCTGGAGCTCCTCGACCTCGGTGATGACGGCACGGCGCTCGTCGTCGAGCTCAAAGAACTTCTCGCGATCCCAAGACGTCTGGCGGTTAGCCATGGCGACATCGATGGCATCGGGGTTCTCGCGAACAAACTTGATATCAAGCATTAGATCCTCCGGCGATATACATTCCATTTAGGTTGCAACCTTGTACATGTATGGGCAAGTATATACTTATGAGCGTTTACGACCCAACTCAACTACGCAAGAAGGCACCCAATGGACGCAGTTTTTTCCTTTTTGTTTGGCACCCGCACCGGTTTTGCCATCCTTTTCGCCGGCGGCATCCTGTTATTTGCGATTCTTGCCTTTGTAATGGAGAAGCGTACCCATAAGATGTACGTCGACCGCGGACCCAAGTCCGAGGATGAGGAAGACAGCTTCTGGGACTAACCTGCCAAAAAGGGACAGGTTTATTTTGGTCGGTTTTATCTGGGCAAACGCAAGCGCCCCGCAACTGGAATTGAGCCAGTTGCGGGGCGCTTTTCGCACATACAACAAAACCGCAGGAAAAACCTACCAAAATAAACCTGTCCCTAAATGGCAGGTTTTACTGGAGAGTTGCGTCGATTGCCTTGACCAGGGCGCTGCGCATGCCGGCGTCCTCGAGCGCAACGACGCCCTTGATGGTGGCACCACCGGGCGAGCATACGGCATCCTTCATCGCCGCAGGATGCTGGCCAGTTGCAAGCTGCAGCTTTGCCGTACCCAGCACCATCTGGCTCACAATGCGATAGGCATCGGCACGCGGGATACCGTGCTTGACCGCTGCATCGCCCAGGGCCTCGATTGCCATGGCGACAAATGCCGGAGCGCAACCACCCACCGTGCCGCCCACGAACAGCAGGCTCGTATCGAGCTCGACCACCGCACCGAGCTTGCCAAGCAGATCAAGCACCACTGCGCTCTGCTCATCACTAAGCGTGGAAGCCTTCTCGCAGGCGATGACGCCCTCGCCCACCGAAACCGGTGTGTTGGGCACCGTCGAGATGTGCGCGACGCCCGGCAGGACCTGCTCCCACTTGGCACTGTCCCAAGTCCAGGCAACCGACAGAACGACCTTGTCGGCAAGAATGTCCTTGAGCGGGGCGAATACCTTCTCGATCATGTACGGTTTGACCGCAGCGACCACGATATCGGATGCGGCGACAACCTCGGCGGCATCATGGCAGGCGACCATGCCGCGCGCCTCGCAGCGCTCAACCAGTGCGTCGTAGCGACCCGCGCAGGCGCACATGTCGCTCGCAGCTACACCGGCAGCGATCCAGCCATCGGCCATAGCGCTCGCCATATTGCCAAAACCGACAAATCCAATCTTCATATCGCATAGTCCTTTCAGACACATTCCTCAAAACGAAAGGTATTGTCCCACGCCATTGTTTCGTATTGCCAACCTATTTGTGATACGGCTCGCCTCGGCTGATCTTGCAGGCGCGATAGATTTGCTCCAGCAGCACCACGCGCGCCAAGTTATGCGGCAAGGTAATACGTCCAAAGCTGAGCATCTCGTCGGCTCGTGCGCGCACGTCATCGCTCACGCCGTCCGATCCGCCAATCACAAAGGCGATGTCGCTATTGCCTCGCAGCATAAGATCATCGAGCCGCGCCGAAAGCTCCTCGCTCGAGCGCTCTTTGCCCTCAATGGCCAGCAGGATCACATGCGCTCGAGGCGGCAGGGCTGCAAGTATCGCCGCTCCCTCCTTGTCGCGCGCGGCATCCACGCCGCCCGCCTTAGCCGGGTCGATATCGGCCACCTCGCGGATATCCACCTTGGCATAGGCACCTAGGCGCTTGGTGTACTCGGCGCACGCGTCCTTCCAAAAGCGCTCCTTGAGCTTACCGACGCAAACGACGGTGTATTTCACGCGTGTCTACTCCTTCGAATCGTTTTGAACTTTGCTGGCTGTCAGCATCTGCTCGAACATCGAGGCCGACTGCGAGAAATCGCTCGGCAGCACGACCGTCGAGGTTTTACCCGTGCGAGCGAACTCCGTCATCATCTCGGACCACTGCGTAAACATGAACAGCTGGTTGGCCTCATCGTTGCCAACACCTGTCTCCTGGATGATCTCGAGCGAATCCTTGATGCCCAGCGCGATGGCCTTGCGCTGGTTGGCGATGCCCTCGCCCGCCTTTTCCATCGCCTCAGCCTCGGCGGTCGCCTCGGTGACGCGCTTGATGCGGTCGGCCTCGGCGAGCTCCTGCGCGGCAGCGCGCTTTCGCTGGGCGGCATTGATGTCGTTCATGGAGTTCTCGACCTCGGTCGGCAGCGCGATTTTGGTGATGAGTGTCGACACGAGGGTGAAGCCGTAGGCAGCCATCTGCTCGGACACGGTGGCATTAACGTCCTTGGCGATGTCATCCTTCTTGGCAAAGACCTCATCGAGTGTGTAGACGGGAATCGAAGAGCGCAGAGCGTCGGTGATGAAGTCACGCATCTGGTCGACGGGCTCCTGCAGCATATAGTAGCTCTTGTAGATGCCCGAATCTGCCGGGCCGGCGCCCATGTCATAGCTCACGTGGTACTGAGCAGAGACCTCAAGGCCGATGGTCACGTTGTCCTGGGTCTTAACGTCGATGCCAAAACCGTTTTTCATGGTGCGCAGACTCACCGTAGCGGCCTTGCGGTCGATCACGGGCACCTTCATGTGGAAGCCCGCGTTGACGATGCGGTTAAACTTGCCCAGGCGCTCGATGATCACGGCATGCTGTTGTTCAACGACATAGCAGGCGTTGGGAAGCAGCAGCAACAGAATGATGATGGGAATCAAAAGGCTGGTAAGGGCGGCGATGATACCGGACAACAGCATGGTCTCTCCTCTGATAGGCACACGTTGGCACTAGGATACCCGCACGAAGCAGCCACGTGACATCAACAAGAGACCCATAACAAAAAAGCTCCCATTGCTGGGAGCTCTTTCAATCAATGGTGCGGGCGAAAGGACGTCCGCGTATCCGCTGCGCGGATCCGCACCGGCTTCGCCCGCCTGCCGGCGGACTCGCCAGCTCGCTAAAACCGCTCCGCGTTTTCTTTACGCTCGCTCCTTCGCAGGTTCAAGTCCCTGCGATGGGCCCATAACAAAAAAGCCCCCATTGCTGGGAGCTCTTTCATTCAATGGTGCGGGCGAAAGGACTTGAACCTTCATGGGGTTACCCCCATACGGACCTGAACCGTACGCGTCTGCCAATTCCGCCACGCCCGCGTGCAGGAATTAGAATAACGGAGCGCCATCGCGAACGCAAGAACTATTTTTGAAAAAGTTTGCAGGCATTTTCCCAAGCTGCTCGCGCGATTGCCTCAGCATCCTCGCCGGTGCGGTCGACACGGTCGTTGACCAGCGCGTTTGCCGTAATGGAAATCATCGCGGGCTCGCACTCGAGACCGCGAATAGGCTCTGGGGCCATGTACGGGCAATCCGTCTCGAACAAAATACGGTCGAGCGGTGTTGCCGCGAATGCCTCGCGCACCTCGTCGTTGCGTTTAAAGGTAGCCGCGCCGCCATAGGCGATGTAACAACCCAAATCCACAAAGCGCTCCATTGTGGCTCGGTCCTCGCCAAAGCAGTGCAGTACGCAACCGGCCTGGGGCACACCCACCTCGCGCAGCACGTTGTACGCATCCACATGCGAGGTGCGCTCCTCGTCCGCGTCCTCATGACGCAGATGCAACTCCACCGGAACATTGCGGCGTACGGCAAGCTCAAGCTGGCGCGCCATACAGTCGATCTGCACGTCGTGGGGCGCCGGCGCGATATCGTCGTCGTAATCCATGTGGTAGTCCAGACCGATCTCGCCAATGCCAACGCATAGGGGATCATCGAGCGCAGTCACAATCTGGGCATGGATGTTATCGGTGTAGTCGGGCGCGCCATAGGGGTGAACGCCAGCGAGATACTTGACCTGCGGAATATCCCGCATCGGCAGAATCTCGCGAACCAGCCAGTCGCTATAGTCCGTCACGCTGCGTTTGTCAGCGATGGGGTCGAACATCGTCACCAACAGGTCGACGCCCGCAGCTTTGGCGCGCACGAGCGTCTCGGGCACTTCTTTGCCCCAAAACGAAAGCAGGTGCGCGTGCGTATCGGCAAGCGGCGCCAAGGGCACGGGACAAGCAACCGTCTTCTTTTTCTTGGTAAACGTCACGCGTTCGACATTAGGCGTCATGGGAAAGCTCCTGAGCCAGGCGGACAAAGTCGGCAACATCGAGCGTCTCGGCGCGCGTGGTAGGTGCGATACCGCAGGCCTCAAAGGCGGCGTCGAGCACGTCCTTAGCAAAACCGTTGGCGCTCATGGAATTGCGGATGGTCTTGCGACGCTGAGCAAATGCAGCGTCAATCACGCGGGCCACAAACTCGCGATCGAGCCCCTCGGGCACCACGCCGTCAACACGGTCGATGCGCACCACGGCAGAATCCACATGCGGTGCCGGCATAAAGCAGCGCGGCGGCACCTCAAAGCGCCCCGTCACCTGCGCATACAGACCGAGCTTTGCCGTGTAGCCGCCATAGGTCTTGTTGCCCGGCGTTACGCCAATACGATCTGCAACCTCCTTTTGCACCATGACGACAGCGCGCTTAAGCGCGGGCATCGTCTGGAAGAACTGAAGGATGATCGTCGCCGCCACGTTATAGGGCAGATTCGCGACAAACACCGTGGGTTCACTACCGGCGGCCTGCTCAATCTGCTCCGGCGTCACCTTGAGCGCATCGCCCATGATAAAGCGGAAGTTGGCATAGTCGGCGGCGTGGGCGTCAAGCACCGGCTCAAGCTCGGGATCTGCCTCAATCGACGTAACGCACGCCGCCTCCTGCAGCAGGGCCAACGTCAGTGTGCCGCAACCCGGGCCGACCTCGAGCACGCGCTCATCGCCCGCAAGCTCAGCGAGCTCACAGATACGTTCGATCACATGGTTGTCGATCAGGAAGTTTTGGCCCAGGCGATGCTTAGTCGCAAGGCCAAACTCCTCTAGCAGCTCCCTGGTGGCCGTGGGGTTTGCCAAAGGCGAAGTTGTCATAGTTGCCTCCTTAGCATGATGGCGGCGTCTTGAAACGAAAGGGCATGGACCGTTGCGGCCATGCCCTTACATCTAAACAGCAAATTGCCGATATGGCGCGCGGCGTCTTAGCCCAGACGCGGGAACAGCGGCTCGCCCTTCTCGACGGGCTGACCACCGGCAAGCAAGCCCCAAGCGCAAATGCCCTTGAGGTCGTCGCTCGCGGCCTCGTCCTCGCAGGACAGGCGGCGCAGGGCCTCGGCAGAAGTCTGGGGCATGAGCGGCATCAGCAGGTGAGCGGCGATGCGGATGGCCTCAAGCAGGTTGTAAATCACAAACGCCAGCTCGTCAGCCTTGGCCTCGTCCTTGGCAAGCGCCCAGGGCTCGGAGTCCTCGATGTAGTGGTTGGCGGCATGGATGAGCTCCATGACCTCGTCCTTAGCTCCACCGTAATCGAGCACGTCCATCTTGGCCATATAGCGCTCGACCAGGCCATCGGCGATCTTTGCCAGCGGGTTGTCGAACGCATCGAACGACGCAGGCTTGGCGGGCGCGCAACCGTCAAAGTACTTGCCGCTCATGTTGAGCGAACGCGAGATAAGGTTGCCCCAGCTGTTGGCCAGGTCGGCGTTGTAGACCTGCTCCATGCGATCGAAGCTGATGGCACCGTCGGTGCCGGGGACGACGTCGGTCATAAAGTAGTAGCGATAGCCCTCGACGCCCAACATGTCGATAACGTCCTGCGGAGCGATGGCGTTGCCGCGGCTCTTGGACATCTTCTCGGCCTTGCCGGTCTCGGCATTGCGCACGGTCAGGAAGCCGTGGGCAAAGACGTGCTCGGGCAGGGCCTCGCCGATGGCCATGAGCATGGCGGGCCAAATGACGCAGTGGAAGCGGATGATGTCCTTGCCCACGATGTGGAACTGCGCGGGCCAGCGATAGGCCAGCTCGGCACGCGCCTCGTCGGTGTCGACACCGTAGCCGACGGCCGTCATATAGTTGAGCAGCGCATCGAACCACACATAGGTCACGTGACCCTCGTCAAACGGGACCTGAATGCCCCAGTCAAAGCTCGTACGGCTCACGGAAAGGTCATTAAGGCCGCCCTCGACAAAGCTACGTACCTCGTTCATGCGGAACGCAGGCTCGACAAAGTCGGGGTGCTCGTCATAGAGCTTGAGCAGCTTGTCCTGGAAGGCGGAAAGCTTAAAGAAGTAGGACTCCTCCTGCACGCGCTCAAGCGGACGGTGGCAGTCGGGGCACAGGTGCTGGCCGACGCTGCCGTACTCCTCGTCGCCCTTCTGGACCTGCGTATCAGTGAAGTAGGTCTCGTCAGGCACGCAATACCAACCGTCGTAGCTGCCCTTATACAGGTAGCCGGACTCCTTCATGCGCTCCCACAGGTACTGCACGGCATGATGCTGGCGCGGCTCGGTGGTGCGGATGAAGTCGTCGTTGGAAATCTCGAGCTTGCTCCAAAGCTCCTTGAAGTGCGGAGCCTGGCTGTCGGTCCACTCCTGCGGCGTCATGTTGTGCTTGGCCGCGGCCTCGGCGACCTTCTCGCCGTGCTCATCCATGCCGGTCAGGAACTTGACGTTATAGCCGGCGGAGCGGCGATAGCGAGCCTGAACGTCGGCGATGATGGTGGAATAAGCCGTGCCCAGGTGCGGATCGGCGTTGACGTAGTAGATGGGCGTCGTGATAAAGAACGAAGGCTTGCTTTGATCCATGGGGTTTGTCCTCCAGAAAAACGTTGCATACAGGGGATGATTCTAGCGCAAGGGCTGGATATCCTCCATCTATTGCATATCGAGCACCATGGCATAGACATCGCGCTTGCGGCGCGAATACTTCTGAGACAGGCGCTTGGCCACCGCAGAGGCGGGCTCCCCCTCCTCGAGCGCGGCGCGGATATCCTCGCGCAGGGCCTCGTCGGGATCCGCTGCCGCGGCGCCAACCGGCACGATACCGGCCTCCTCATCCTCGCTCGGCGGCGCGATGACCAGCGCAATCTCGCCCTTTACCTCGCCGCGAGCATGCAGCTCCTCGGCAAGCTGAGCAGCGGGCCCGCGCAAGACCTCCTCGTGCAGCTTGGTGAGTTCGCGGCAGACGGCAACCTCACGCTGGGGAAAGACCTCCGCCACGGCCTCGAGCGTCGCCACGATGCGATGTGGAGACTCGTAGAAGATGAGTGCGCCGGGCACCACGGCAAGGCGCTGTAAACGGCGCACGCGGTCGCCGTGCTTTCGGCCCAAAAAGCCCTCGAAGAAAAAATGCTCGCAGGGAATGCCGGACGAAACGAGCGCCGTGACGCAAGCAGAGGGCCCGGGAATAACTTCAACGGGCACATCGGCCTCACGCGCCGCCTCGACCAGCGCCTGTCCGGGATCGGACACACTCGGCATGCCGGCGTCCGAGGCAAAAGCGAGGGTCTCCCCCGCCAGCAGACGGTCGACCAGGCCGACGGCGCGGCTGGCGATCACATTCTCGTCGCAACGGACAAGCGGCTTGGAAATGCCCAGATGCATCAGCAGCTTTGACGTCACACGCGTGTCTTCGCAGCAGATGGCATCGGCGGCGGCAAACGCCTCGCCAACGCGCGGGGACAGGTCGCCCAGGTTGCCGATGGGCGTGCCGACCACATAGAGTTTGCCCGTATGGGTGCTGTTTTGCGTCATATCAACCTATTCAATCATGCCGCGCTCGAGCGTACCGAGCGCCGCGCGGGCGTCCCATGCTGCAATGCGCTTCTCGGTCTTCCACGTTTGGAAGAACCAACCGGCAGCCGGCGCAAACGAAGCCAGCTGGTTGGCGATAAACACGCGCTCGTAGGCATTGCGGCCCTCGGGCGTAACCGACGAGTTGGCAAAGATCGCCGCGCCCGACCATTCGCCCACCAGCACGGGGAACCCAGTCGAAATCGCTTCTTTAAGCTCGCGCTTGTTACGGGAAATCGCCGTCGTCAGCCCGCGGGGGCTCGTGATATCGAGCGCATACTCGTCGCGGTAATGGTACAGGTGAAGGTCCATGTAGACGTTCTTGTACTTGGCGCCGCGCATAAAATGCTTCCACTCGCTGGGATGCCCCGAAGACGAAAAGACGACGATCTTATCCTCGGGCATATACGAACGGACGAGCTCGTAGGCATCGCGATAGAAATTGCGCAGGTAGTGAGCCGGAATGCCATCCGTCATGGCAAAGAGACTCTTGCGGACGCTCATCTGCGGCGTATCCAGCAGCTCAATGCCCAGCAGGCTCTCGGCCTCGCCGTAGCGATCGGCCAGGCGCTCGAGCACGTCGAGTGCCACATGACGGCCGTTGGTGGACGAATGCCACTCGGCAACAGCCTCTGGCGTGGTGGGCGAATCATTGGAATCGCCCTGGCCACCGGGCACAGTTGCCAGATCGAGCAGCACGCGGATGTCGTACTTGGCAGCCCACTCAATCGCGCGGTCGATGTAGTCGACAACCGAGATGTAGGAGGCATCGGACTCCTGTGAGCCAAAGGCATACCAAGGCACCGGCAGGCGCACGGCGTTGAGGCCGATCTGCGCCATGCGACGGAAATCATCCTCGCTCACAAACGTCTCGTAATGACGGCGCATGCGCTCGTTATAGGCGGCGGTGCCCATGGCCTCCTGCAGCTCGGCCGCGTTGGATGCACCGGTCGCCGCGTACAGCGACGGGGTCACCCAAGGCTCGGGAATAAACCAGCCAGAGAGATTAACGCCGAGTATCCTCTCCATCACTGCCCCCTTCGGATCGTGCAGGCCGAGCCTGCATCGTATTGCATAGGAAAAGTATCGTTTTGAGTATACCCGCGCGTGCGGACAGACGACCGAACGGTCTGTAAAGTGGCGCGAAAGTGGGAGGAATGTCTGAGCGGGCCCGAGATGGCGCGCCGAGATGTGCACGCACGTCGGAAGTAAGCGCCGGAAAGCGCATCTCACTCTGGGTCAAAATAATGGGATGCATTTTCCGCAGAACCCCACAAAAAAGAAAAGGACCCCTTTGCAGAGGTCCTAGTCAATTCAAGGTGGCGGGGAAGGGAATCGCGCCCGCGCTCCGCGCGTGCGGACCGCTGCGGCGCTTGCGCGCCTTGCGAGCTCCGCTGGCAAACGCTCACGCGTTTACTCAGCTCCGCGCCCTCACGGGGTTCGATTCCATGTGGGGGCTGCATAAAAGAAAAGGACCCCTTTGCAGAGGTCCTAAACAATTCAAGGTGGCGGGGAAGGGAATCGAACCCCTGACACGAGGATTTTCAGTCCTCTGCTCTACCAACTGAGCTACCCAGCCATTTGAGGTGTGCCTTGTTTCAAGGCTTGATTAGTATAACCAAGGACGCGTTCCGGTCAACCGAGAATTTTAAAAAAGTTTTTGAGCACAGCCTCGGTTCTATAAATCGGCACGTCAGAGGCATCAGCCGGCAGCAAGAAGTTTTTCACTCAGAGCCGCACGGGCAAACTCACTTGGCGTCATCCCCTCGGCAGCCGCCCGTCGACGAATGGCCTCCTTCATTCCCAGAGGAATCTTGACCGACAGCGTTGCCGTCCCCTCACCTGAGAGCGGAGGCCGTCCATGCACGATCCCACCAACGGTGTGTTCGCCATCCGGAAACTCTCCGCGCTCGTACGACTCGCACCACGCGTCAATCATTTCATCCGTTACAACCTGACCATTAGCGGCCGTATACGTCTTGCCCATCATCGACCCCTCTGCCGAGCTCGCTCGATCTCTTGCCAGAATTTCTTCTGAACCGGAGACAGGGCATGAATAATGAGCCATCCACGAATTAGTTCGACCGCAACAAGTTCCACACTTCGACCATCTGGAAGCCATCCAATGGCAAGCCATCTCGGCGGCTCGTCCTCCGACTCGCGGCGAATGCACTCAGTAACCGCGAACCAGGCACCTAGTACCTGCTTTTCCGTCAAGTGTTTTTTGGCGTTCGGATGGATCTCAACATCCATGCATCTTCTCCTCCATCTTACCCAATTTCGTATGACGAAAGTCCGCTGTCGCCAATCTCTTACGCCGGCACTTGCTGGAGGGCGGGAGGTGTAGCGAGGATTGAAGGGCGTTCCAATACCGCCCAGGCGCCGGGACAGGAGCACATACACCAGGGACATACGTTTTCGTAGCGCGCGAGGATATTGCCGTCGCGATCGATGAAGGCGATGTCGATGGGATAGGCCATAAAACACGTATGGACCGAAGAGCAGCGTGGAAACGCCATGACGAGCGGCAGGCCGTTGGCGGCAACCGGACGACGTCCCAGCATGCCGCGCAGGCGCACGACAAACGACTCCGCCACCGCAAACTCGGCCGGCGTCCAACCCAGCCTATTGAGTGCCCGCGCGTAGGCGATGTAGGACGAGACCGCGGTCACATGACCACCCCCGGACGCCATGGATCGACCGTCACCGCACGCTCGTGCGACAACGTTGTCGGCGCCCCCAGCGGAACGCCAGCGATGCTGAGAGAAGTCGGCCACGGCTCATAGTGCATGGTGCAGGTGTAGGTCCTAAACGTACCG
The DNA here is from genome assembly GCA_902491765.1 of uncultured Collinsella sp. Lineage (GTDB taxonomy): Bacteria > Actinomycetota > Coriobacteriia > Coriobacteriales > Coriobacteriaceae > Collinsella. Next base: position 80,858 of record CABUIY010000007.1, read on the forward strand.
GATAGGGAGAGCAGGCCACCATCCGATGCCTCCGCGCCTTGCTCGCTCGACACTTCGATCCGCAAGTCATAGCCTTCCATGGCATTCAGAATTTGAGTCTGAACCGTCGCCGAGGCATCGGCAGAGCTTTCGTCGCCCTCCCCCTCCGACGCCACGGCGTGCGCCAACACGATGTCGGGTACCACGCGGTCGAAGCGCGCGACAGCGCTGGCAAAGATCATGACGTTGTACACGATGAGTGCCAGCACCAGCAAAACGGGCGTAACCACCGCCATCTCCACCGTCGCTTGGGCGCGCTCCTCGCGCAGACGCATGCGGATACTCATTACGACCCACCGCCCAGAGCGCCAACCAGCGTGGCGACATCGACGGTGAGTGGGATGGAGCCGCCGCCGGGCAGAGGAATCTCCGCAAGCGTGAACACCGTACCGCTAATGGTGCGTTCGACTTGATATTCCAACGCCTCGCAAAGCGCCTTGGGATCGGTCACGCCCAACGGAATACTTCGCAGTTTGTCTTGCGCTTGAGAGAGACCAGCAATGTCAGACCCCGGACTCTTAATGACGTTGGCGGAATCGGTCAGCACTGGCTTTCGCAGGCGCAAGTCGCACGGCTCCAAACCCAACGCCGCCACGGACGCCGAAACGGTATCGCCGAGCCACGATGCGATGGAGCCCAACGCGCCGCTACCCCCTCCTAGGCCTTTAATCATCTCGTCCATAAGTTCGTCGGCCGAACCTTGAATATCACCGTATCCTACGAGCAGCCGTCCCCAAACATCCATGACGCCATCGAGTACGCCGGCAACGCCGCCCGAGCGTTCCTTCAATGTCGAGAAAAATCGCGAAAGCACGTTGTTTTGCGCCGTCGCCTCATCGGGGGCCAGCACCGCGGCAGAGATAGCACCGCGATCGCCAAGCCTGACTGCCGCGTTAAACGAGGAGTTAAGTTGATCGGGGCTGGTAATGTCACCCGAAACTGCAAAGGCGACCACGCCGTTACGGCCAGGTGGGGCGATACGCGGGCGCTCGCCGGAAAGCGCTTTAATGGCCTGGTCAAACGCATTGCCCGCACGGTCGGCCTCATCCTCGGTCTGACGCTCAAGTTCGAGTTCTTTGTTGCGGCATTCGACGTAGTCTTCCAGAGCCTCTTTGAATCGATCAAAGTGGTACTCAAAGCCGTTTTCGATAGAAGTCGAAGGAGCCGCAACGGCACCGAGCGACGAAACACCAAAATGGCATCTATTGCATTTGTCCTGCCCGTCATAAGCAGCAACCGAGGCCAGCCCGCATGGCGCCCCCTTCTTATAGTTGGGGCAACTCGTTCCGTAATGCAGATACGTCTTGCCATCGATGGCACTGGTTGGCCACACCGTATCGGTATAGAGTTCCGTCGCTCGCACCTCGTCAGTGTTGCGCGGCAACAGCGGGATATAGGAAGCGACTTCATCTCCGTCCTCGGTTACATATGCACGATTGACCTCTGTACTCGCATAGGTGTAAAACGCCTTGCGCGCCGCCGACTCCGCCTTCGTCTCGACGCTTGAACCATGCGGTTTTTCGTCTGCCAGGCGTTGACGGTAGTAGGTCTTCGCGCGGTCGAGCGCCACCTGTGGCTCCCACGAAATGCTCGAGGCATAATGCGGGTTCTGCTCACCCGAGAGCTTTGCCAAACTCCTCGCACGTTCCCACATGCATGAACAGCTACCGACCGAAGCCGGAACCGATCCACCACAATCCGCCAGCCAAGCGCGCTCTTTAGCCTTCGCCGTGTCCTCAGAAGCCTTCCGCAGCTCCTCGGCCGCACGCTCTAAATCATCTGATGTGTCTTTAATGGTATCGGTCGAGATCTCTGACCCTTTGAGCGCAGCGAAGTCCGATTCGGATGTCCTGGGCACGGCAAGCGCCGTACCGGTATAGGCCACACTATCGGTATCCTGCGCCGACACCGCCTGCGTGGCACGCGCGGCGATCAGATATGGCAGAGCCGTCTCGATTTTCTGTAAGCCTTCCGATGCGCTTTTGGCAAACTTGTTGCGCGTTTTAATGATCTCAATCCCGGTGTCGACCATATTGCCGGCAACTGGTTCGGCACCTGGGATGAGGATGGCGACCAGGCCCGTCCCGATTGTGGCAAACCCCGCCAGCCCCAGACTCAAGATGCTCGCATCAACCACCGTGGCAGCCGTGTGATAGGACGACACTACGTTGGCACCCGCCAGCGCGCCGCTATCGGCCGCCACCTGGGTATCCCCGGCACGCGACATGCTCCATATCGCCGCGGTCGACGAAAACAACAACGTGAGCACCACTAGGATGACCACGGCAGAAGAAAGCGTGGTGTAGGCACCGTCTTCGATAAACAGATCGACACCGGCGCGGCCCATAAAGCCGCCTCGTTTGCGATGGCAGCTCGGACGGCGCGTCAAAACGCATCTAGACCAGAAACGCTTAATCCCATGCAACAATCCACGAATCATAATCTCCCTCCAGCCATTCGGGACGCGATTGATACGAGACATCGACCTTGAGCTCAACGTAGCCGCCCTCGGCGGTACCACCCATAGCCTGCGCAAACGCACCGATCACAGGCAACGGCTTGACCTCGCCGGAAACGGACACGGACGAGACGCCACCCGCACCGGCCCGGCCAAGCTCGATATCCCACGACAACGGCCCGCCGGCATGAAAGATCGAAACGTTGGGCACTGCGGCAAGCCGGCGGCGGGTGAACTCCTTAAGATCGTCGTCCTCCGCCGTCGTCGTGGTCATGAGCCGCGCGGTCTCGGCGGCGGCAGACTCCATGACCGCGCGCGTATAAAGCAGGCACACCGGTTGCAGTGCGAGAAGGATGAGCGTCAGAAACGTCGGCAGCAAAAAAGCAGCCTCGACCGTAGACTGCGCCCGGTCCTCGCGCGCGATATCAATACAACGCGATGTCCTTAGCGCCCGCGGCGGCGTCGATAACCGACATCGAGGCAACGCCATGGGATGCCGCCCGCTCAACCAGCGCTGCCAAGCGTCCATCGGTGCCAGCACGCCAAAGTCCCGCAATCGCCAGCACGATCGATAGCAGCGCCACCGTGACGATGGCGTATTCCACAGTCGCTTGGGCAACCTCTTCACGCAGAACGCCATGCATTTCACGATCCCTCCTTTGAGCTTATTGTTTGCGGGACCAGGCGCACCGCGCGCAGACGACACGAAGCATCGCCAGCATCCGCGGCAACCGTCACCATATCGACCCAGCCGCGCCCATCGCGCACGATGGCGCCCCATACGTTGCCCTTAATATCGAGATAGCCGCTCAGGGCGAGCTGGGCCGTTGGCACCTCGCGGTAGGCGCGTAACATATCCGCCGCTGCCTCGGTCATCGGTCGGTCCTCGGACCATGCAAGCCGGACCGCAATCGCGTTGTCCTCAGGCGAATCCGTCGCAGTGCCAGACCGCTTGTCGAGCGTCCGCAGAAAGGTTTGCGCCGTGACAGCGGCATCCGAATCGTCCGCATCTCGCATCTCATCTTTTTGAGACGCCACCGCCGAATCTGAGCCCGAATCGAAGGCGGCCCCAGGACGCTGCTGCCGCGCGGCGTTAAGCCCCCAAAGCACCGCCGCTATCGCCACGGTCAGGCAAGCAAACACCAGCAGCACCCCGATGGGGCGCTCGCCCTCTACAGGCTGTTGATGCCCTCGCTGATAGCGTTCCATAGATCTTGGACCTTGCCTTTAAATGCAACGATGGCAATAATCGCGATCACCACAAGCACACCCACCAAAATGGCGTATTCGGTGGTGCCCTGCGCACTCTCCTCCTGCAGTAGCTCCTTGGCGCGCTGACGAACATGTGCCGCCCGGCAAAACGCCCAGCCCTGGACCTTGCCAGCAGCGTCAGTCATCGTGTTCATGTATTCCTCCCTACATCATCCCGCCTGCTCCCAGCAGCGGGCCCAATATGGACAGAAGCAACGCCGGCAAGATGAGCGTGCCGGTGGGAATCAGCAGCTTGACGGGCGCACGCTCAATCTCGTGCTCGACCGCGGCGCGATGAGCCGCACGGATCTCGCGACTTTGAGCGGCCAGCGTCTCGGAAAGTGGGGCACCCAGGGCGAGTGCCTGCCCCACCGTGATGGCAAAGGTCTCGAGCGCTCGCACGTCCAGGTCGCGCGCGGCGGCCAACAACTCGTCCTCACGCGTACCCACGCCCACCTGCCACGCCATGCAGGCCCGCTCAAGGCGAAGAGCCAGCACCGACCGGCGGTTGGCGCAGAAAATCTCAAGCGCCGCATCAAACGAAAGGCCGGCCGAAAGACCCAAGCGCACAACATCGATCATCTCGGACACTTCGCCGAGCGACACTCGCGCCGGGCCGCCCACTCCAACCGCGCCCTTCACTCGCGCGGTAAAAGCATCGACCACCGAGCGACCCGCGGCAGCGACCAGCACCGCCTCGCGCTTGCAGGCCCCTGCGATCTTGCGTGCATCCGCCCGATCCAAACCCGTCGCGACAAATACACTCAGGGCGCACAGGCAAGCCGCAACTGCAACCGGGGCGCTCATAGCTCCACCCGCATAATGCGCCTGATAACCACCAGGGCAACGGCGTTGAGGGCAAGACCCAGCACCACAGCGCCCGCGCCGGCAGGCGTCGCAAGACCGCGACGAAAATCTGCCGAAAGCAGCGCCAACACCGCGCACATGCCCGCCGGCATCGCCGCGACCATATGCGCAGACATGCGAGCCTGCGACGTCTTAACATCCAGGCGGCGCTTGAGCTCAATGCGCTCCCCCACCATGCTCGACGCCTCGGACAGTAAGTCGGCAAGCGGAGCACCGGTGCGCTGAGACACCTTAAGCGCCAAGGTCACAAGCGAAAGGCCGGGGGCGTCGATGCGCACGAGCAAGTCATCGAGCGCGTCGGTCGCCGAGATGCCGCAATCGATCGCCGCCGCCACCCGCAAAAACTCGGTATGCACCGGCTCTTGCGCATGAGCGCCCACAAAGCGCATGCCCTGGGCCAGCGAATGTCCCGAGGCAAGCGACATGGAAAGTGCGGTAAACGCCTCGGGCATGGCCTCTTCTGCATCGTGTTGCTCGCGCCGGCTCTCAAAGCCATCCCGAGCGGCGCCAACGGCAATCGGAGCAACAAGTCCCAAGGCAAATCCGAGGGGCGATAACGACACCATCGTTAGTAAAACGCAGCAGACACCGCTCGATAGCAGCAGAAACGCCAAACGCCCCGAAGCATCCTCGATCACGAGGCCAAGGCGATGCGCCGGAGCCAGCGATGCCCACGAACGGGCGATCTTTTTCAGCAGATCGTTTTCCACCAGCTCACGCGGCAGTTTCTCTGCCACCGTCTCGAGCACCTGACGCGCCAGCTCCGCCGGCGGTATCTGCGGCACACGAGGTTCCGCCCCGCACGCCGTCGCGACAGAAAACGCTGCTAAACCCCCTACGACGAGGGGCACAGCGACCTCCATTCGTCCACCTCCTCTTGTGTGAGCGTCCCCGACCGCAGGCCTTCTGCGATAAACGGCGGCTCGCGGTCAAGCGTCCAGGTGCGCTCGGCGGCATCGAAAGTCACATAGCGCTCGAGCTCTACGCCGCCCGACGCGGCGCGACGCACTCCCGAATACGAGGAGACGAAACGCCTGCCATCGGCGTGGCGCTCAGACATCACGATGCCGTCGAGCGCCATGGCAATCTGCTCCTCGATGAGCTCGCTCGGCAGATCGATGCCATAACGTGCAAGCAACGTCAGACGCACCACGGTCTCCTGTTCTGAGCCCGCATGAAGTGTGGTGAGCGACCCGTCGTGGCCCGTGTTCATGGCCTGCAACATGTCGCAGCACTCGGCACCACGCACCTCGCCCACCACGATGCGGTCGGGGCGCATGCGCAGGGCATTAGTTACTAGGTCGCGAATCGTCACCGCACCCTCACCCTCAATTGAAGCCTCGCGCGCCTCTAGGCGCACCACGTGCGGATGATGCGCAAACTTGAGCTCGGCAGAGTCCTCGATCGTCACGATGCGCTCGCCGGTGGAAATCTCGCATGACAACGCGTTGAGCAGGGTGGTCTTACCAGATCCCGTGCCTCCCGCAACCGCCAGGTCCTGTCGCAGCGACACCGCGCACGACAGCAGCTGCGCATACCAAAGCGGCAGCGACCCCAGCCCCACAAGCTCGTCCAGTGAGCAGATGCGGTCCGAGAACTTTCGGATGGTGAGAATCGGTCCGTCAATCGCCACAGGCGGAATCACCGCGTTGACGCGATAGCCCGTTTTGAGGCGGGCGTTGACGATGGGGCTGCGTTCGTCGATACGGCGGCCAAGTGGCGAGATGATGCGGTCGATAAGCACACGGATCTGCTCATCATCCTCAAACGCATGCTCGATGGGGTACAAGACGCCGCCGCGTTCAAAGAAAGCCGAGCGGCAGCCGTTGATCATGATCTCGGTAACGGTGTCGTCCTCGATGAGCGGCTGCAACGGCCCCAAGCCCACCACGTCATCCAAAATCTCGTCGATGATGGTCTCGCGCTCGGGCGTCGCGAGATCGGTCGGTTCCTCAACATTGAGCGCCGCCTCCACCGCGGGACGCAATTCCGAGCGGGCAAGTGCCGGGTCGATATAGGCGCTGATACGCGCCACTTCGTCGTAACCCATGCGGTCCATCACGGCGCGCTTGGTGCGTCGTTTCACCGCGCGGCGACGCCCCGCATCTACAGGCGCTGCCGCCGCTGCAGCGCCGGCAGCCTTAATCCTCGTTTGCAGACTCATCGCTGATCACCCTCGCGCGACCAGGGAAGGCGGATACGCGGGCGCTCGGTACGCGTTGCACGGTCGGCGACCATATCGCTCCAAGGGCCGACGGCGCACCCCAGTTCCACGAGCATCTCGCGCGTAGCCTCGCGCACGCTGGTCGCAAAAGCGCTGGTCTGCCCCACTGCCTCGTCAGCGCGTCCAAACGCCATGAGCGCGGCGAGATCCTGCCCGCCATCGGCGATATGAATCTTGGAGCTCAACGCACAGGCAATCTCAAAGCGCATGGCGACGTCCTCGTCTGCCCCGCGCGCACCGAACCGGTTGAACACGGCGCTCATGCGCGTGCGCGGCACACCCACTCGACTTGCCAGTTCAATGACGCGCGACGCCGATGTCGCGGACGACACCGCCGCATCGCCAACGACCAGGCAGCGGTCGCTCGCCGCCACCGCAGCCGCCACGGCATCACCCCAAAAGACCGAGGTGTCGACAAAGACCACGTCGGATTCGCGACGCAGAACATCAAGCAGTAGCTCCACCGGACGTGCCATGAGCTCGGCTTGCTCGGGCGCCGCGACGGGACCCCAGAGCGTAACGCCCGGCGCCACGCGCATCGATGCGGCTACGATATCTGGCTCGGCGAGGACGCCCGCCGCCGACGGCTCGATAAGTGCCGCCATATCGCGCGGAGCATCGACGCCTAACAAGTCGTAAAGGTTTCCAAACATCAGGTCCAGGTCGAGCACGGCGGCACGCAAGCCCAACAGCGACGATGTGTGTGCCATGGTGGCAACGATCGTCGACTTGCCGCAACCGCCCGAACCCGAAATGGCGCAGATGACCGGAGCTCGGTGCGGCGAAGCGGCAGCGTCTGCCGGCGGCATCGGAGGCGGCGGGGCGGGCGTCGGCGGCAGCGTCCCCGTCTCCCCCGCCGCAACCACACGCTGCGTCCAAGCCGGCATGGCAGCTTGTTCGGTCTGCGAGGCAGGCTCGTTCTGCACAATCTGCTCATGCTGCATCAGCGACAACTCGCCGCACCCGGCAAAGCCCTCAACTTCGTCGAGTTCATCCGCCAGATTCACGCCGTGCACGTATCCCAAATCTACAGCCGGGGAGTCGCCAGCATGCTGCGCCGGCCCTCCAGCGTCATCGTATACAAGGGGGTTCCGGGGGCGCCGACCATGCTCGGCTTCCGCTTTTCCATAATCATCAACACGCGGGCCTCTTGTAGCGCGAGGCGCCCCGGGTTCCCTATCAACAAAAGCATCGGGCTCAATCGTCATGCACCGATCGGAATCAACCGCTCCCTCGCCCGCGCGCCCGTTGCCGCATATACTGTGCGCAGCGATGACCTCGGTCGCCCCTGCGCGAAACAGCCCCTCGATATCCGACGGATCGAGTGCTTCTATCAACACGACCACGCGACTCACGCGGCCTTCGGCCGTCAGGCGCGCAACAGTCTTGCGCACATCTTCGGTATCGAACAGAGACGCCGCGATGATGGCAGCCCCGCGGCGCGACGGAAACGCCCGCGCCATGGAAATCAGCCCGTCCAGGTCACCCACGCGAAGCACCTGTGCACCCGCATCACGGCCCTCGACTTCCCGCTGCAACAGCCCGTAATCGCCGCACGCGCAGCACGCAAGCCAGATCGCCTTCATCACTCGTCGCCTCCGCTCTTTTTGCCGCGCGCCGTGGCGGGAATCGTCAAGCTGACCGTTCCCTTGCCCGAGGCTCCCAGCAGTTCCTTGACGTCTTCGGGGTCAGCCGCCAGCGTCACCCATTCGATCTTGCCCTCGCGCGTGGCACCGGAATCCTCACTGGTATCGATCACGTGCGCGCCGCACAGTCGATCGGTTACGCCATCTTTTTGCACGTACACGTCCACATAGCTGCCCACGCCCGTGGCACCGCCGACCGAGTGCTCGGCATCGACCGCCACCGAAACGGCGACCTTGCCCTTAGGCACCTCGAGCTTGTAGCTCTCGGCCTTGGTGTAGACATTGCAGATCACGGCGTTTTTGGGAATACGCGAAGTCGTCACGTCGCCGCGCACCTGGCGCAGCTCGGTCGCCGCGTCACGCGGCAGCAGGCTCGTCAGCCATTCCTGGGTTATGACATTGGTCTCATCGAGGGTCTCGCCCACATCGATATCGCGCGCCGCGACGCATACCTCGACGCGATCGCCACCGTACTTGGCCAAGGTCTCAGCCTGGACCTGTTCGGCTTGCGAGCGGATCGACGAGCCGTAAACCATGCAGAGCAGAGCAGCGAGCACGCCCGCGACCAGACTGATGGCGATGCGCTTGCTCTTGTTCACGGCCGCTCCTCTCATGGCAGTGCCGGGCGAATGCCCGTACCACCATTGTCTGGGCGGTCAGAGTGCAAAGCGGCGCAATCGCGATCTTGGTTTTCGATGTCAAACCAATCGCCGACCAAAAGCTGACCAGCCCGTCAAGCTCATGGCAAGGTTTTGGTCAGCACGTCAGCAAACTGCATGTTTCGAGGCTTTTTCGCAGCAAAAAAGCCGTCTCCCGAACAGTTGGGAGACGGCTGTCATAGGAAAAATCAATTACAGATGAACATCGGGATCGAGTATTTGAGCGCTCACGCGCATGGATGACGCCAGGTTTTGGAACGTTTCCAGCCGCAGGCTGTCGATCTGCCCGGCGTCCTCGGCCTCGCGAACGGCGCAGCCCGGCTCATGTGTATGTGTGCAATCGCCAAACCGGCATGCGCGCGATGCCTCGACAATCTCGGGGAAGGCGCGCGCCAGACCCCGCTCGTGACCCACGAGCGGTAGACTGCGCAGGCCCGGGGCATCGGCGATCACGCCGGCGTCGCCCGGCAGCGCCACCATCACGCGCGCGACGGTAGTGTGACGGCCCTGGTCGTCGCGTTCGCGCACACCGCCGGTCGCCAACGCATCGTGGCCCAGCAGTGCATTGAGCAGCGTCGACTTGCCGGCACCCGACTCGCCCAGAATCATGGCGCAGCTCCCGGCAGGCACGCAGGCACGGACCTCGTCCAGGCCGCGGCCCTCGGCAGAGGACGTCACGATCACGCGCACGTCCGGACCCACCAGGCGGCGCACGCGGTCCAGATCGCGCTCGAGCTCCTCGGCATCGCAGCGGTCAGCTTTGGTAAGCACCACCACCGGCTCGGCATCGCAGTCAAGCGCCAACACCAGCGAGCGCGCCACGCGGTCGAGCAGTACCTTGCCGGCACCGAGCGCCTGCACGATTAGCACGCTATCCACGTTGGAGCAGAGCACCTGGCGCTCTCCGCGGGCACGGCCGCGCCAACGCTCAAAGCTCGTACGGCGCGGCAGCACGCACTCAATCACGCCCATATCGTGCCCGGGAGCGCGGCGCACCGCCACACGGTCGCCCACGGCAGGCAGCAGGACCTCGTCCTCGCCGCGCGACTTGGCAAACCCCACGGCATGCTCGGCGCGAAAGGTGTCGTCGGCAGTGGCCACCAGCGGAAACCCGCGATCCAGGCGCACCACGGCGCCAAGTTGCATCTGCTCGGACTCCTCTGCCTGGACACAAAAATCATCGAAGGCAGCCCGCTGGGCATCGTCGACCGGCAGGTCGCCGAACGCCGGAACATCCCGCAGCGCATCGAGCCCCGGCACGCTTGCCAGCAGCTCCTCGGCAGATGCGGGGGCTTCGGTCGCAAGCTTCCGACGACGATCGCGCTTAGCCCGCGCCCCCGTCGTCTTTTTCTTCGCCTTAGCCTTAGCCTTGCCCACAAGCGCCTCCCAGCACCATAAATCACAACTGAGCAGGTATTTTAAATCAAAAAGAGCTGGCCGGGCAAAGCCCTAAATCAGAACCACCCTTAAAAAGGGTGGTTTGCTCTTAGGGTATAACCCACGGGC
>CABUIY010000008.1 GCA_902491765.1 uncultured Collinsella sp.
GTGCCGGCACCAGGGCCATACGCAAATCCACACACCATCGCCGGCACCAGCGACGGGTCATACGTCAAAAACGGCGCCGAAGGAAGGATGGGCAGCTGCACATACATAAACAGGGCGCCCAAGGCGCACATCAGCGCCATGGTAACGAGCTGTTTGGTGCTCCACCTATTCGTGTTCTCAAAATGGATATGCTGCGACTGTTCAGACATAAGATCACCTGCCTCTTTCATCCGGACTCTAACCGTTGGTACTGGGATCTCACCAGTTCAGCCGGCATGCGAACCAACGCACACACGGGTCGCGGACTCATCGGCTCGGTCGCAGGCACTTTACCTGCGCCACGGTACCCCTTTGGCACCGCCCGATTTACCGCCAGTGGGGAATTTCACCCCGCCCTGAAACAGCAATTGCAAGTGTAGCACCAGTAGGCTTTCGCGCAAGTATGCCAAGGGTAATTTGTGGCGGAGATCAGTTGCCAAAACAACCACGTTCCCCACCCATCCCAAAGTAACGCGCCTTTCGCGCAAAGCGCGAAACAGCGAAGGGGACACGTATCCCTATCGACCACATCCTTCTCCGCCCGCCGACCTCAAGGCCGTAAACGCAGGGAATCCGGGGGCGGGACGGGGACTTCTCTCCGGAATATTCCGCAGGACGCAAAGAGGCTCCGCAGCGCGAAGCGCGATGCGGAGCCTCTTTGCATGTCCGAGGACGTTCCGGAGAGAAGTCCCCGTCCCGCCCCCGGATTCCCGGTGGGAGTTCTAGACCTTGTCGGCCTTAGTACATACCGCCGCCCTGCTGACCAGCGGTAGCAGCAGCGATAGCGTCCTCAAGCTGAGTGTTTTTGGGCACATCGGAGACGGTGGCCTCGGTGATGAGGATCAGGCTGGCGACAGAAGCAGCGTTCTGCAGGGTGACGCGGCTGACCTTGACGGGGTCGAGGACGCCCATCTCGATCATGTCGCCCCACTCGCCGTTGGCAGAGTTGAGACCCTGGCCGGCAGGCAGCTCGGCAACCTTGTCGACCACGACAGCGCCCTCAAAGCCAGCGTTCTTGGCGATGGTAGCGACCGGAGCGGTCAGAGCCTTCTTGACGATATCGACCCCGATCTTCTCCTCGGGGTCGTCAAGCTCAACGGCGTCGAGCGCAGGAGCAGCGTCCATGAAGGCGACGCCGCCACCGGCGACGATGCCCTCCTCGACAGCAGCGCGGGTAGCCTGCAGGGCGTCCTCGACGCGATGCTTGATCTCCTTGAGCTCGGACTCGGTAGCAGCGCCGACCTTGATGACGGCAACGCCACCGGAGAGCTTGGCCAGGCGCTCCTGGAGCTTCTCACGGTCGAAGTCAGAGGTGGTGTTCTCCATCTCACCCTTGATCTGAGCGATACGAGCGTCGATGGCCTCCTTGGAGCCAGCGCCGCCGACGACGACGGTGTTGTCCTTGGAGATGGTGACGGACTTAGCGGTACCGAGCATATCGGCGGTAATGTCAGCGACCTTCACGCCCAGCTCGTCCAGGGCAGCCTGGCCACCGGTGAGGACGGCGATGTCCTCGAGGATGCGCTTGCGGCGATCGCCGTAGCCCGGGGCCTTAACGGCGCAGACGTTGAGGGCGCCACGGATCTTGTTGAGGACCAGGGTAGGCAGAGCCTCGCCGTCGATGTCCTCAGCGATGATGAGCAGGCCACGGCCAGCGCGCTGGACAGCCTCGAGAACGGGCATGATGTCCTGAACGCTGGAGATCTTCTGGTCGGTGATGAGGATGTACGGATCCTTCATCACGGCCTCCATGCGGTCGTTGTCCGTGACGAAGTAAGCGGAGACATAGCCCTTGTCGAACTGCATGCCCTCGACGGTGTCGATGGTGATGTCGAACGTCTGGGAATCCTCGACGGTGATGACGCCGTCCTTGCCCACGACCTCCATGGCCTCGGCGATCTTCTCGCCGACCTCGGGGTCACCGGCGGAGATGGTACCGACGGAAGCGATCTGCTCCTTGGTCTCGACCGGCTTGGCCTGCTTCTTCATCTCGGCGACGGCGGCGTTGACGGCCTTGTCGATGCCGCGACGGATGGCCAGCGGGTTGGCGCCAGCGGCGACGTTGCGCAGACCGTCGTTGACGATGGCCTGGGCGAGCAGGGTTGCGGTGGTGGTGCCGTCACCCACGGTGTCGTTGGTCTTGGTGGCAACCTCCTTCACCAGCTGAGCGCCCATGTTCTCGATGTTGTCCTCGAGCTCGATCTCCTTGGCGACGGAAACGCCGTCGTTGGTGATGGTCGGGGCACCGAACGTGCGCTGCAGCGCAACGTAGCGACCCTTGGGGCCCATGGTGACGGTAACGGCGTCGGCCAGAGTGTTGACGCCCTTGGCAAGCTTAGCGCGGGCATCGGTGTTGAACGTAATGTTCTTTGCCATGGTAGGTAATCCTCCAAAAGAAATGTGACTCGCGTCGCCGCTTCCGAGTCCTATGCGGCGGGCGCGTTCAAAGACGAATCAGAGATTCTGACGAGACTAGGCCTCGACGATAGCGTAGATGTCGTCGGCGCGCATCAGCAGATACTTCTCGCCGTCGACCTTGACCTCGTTGCCACCGAACTTACCGTAGATGACAACGTCACCGACCTTGACGTCCATGGGGATGCGCTCACCCTTGTCGTTGACCTTGCCGGCGCCAACGGCAACGATGGTGCCGCGCTGCGGCTTCTCCTGAGCGTTGCTGGCGATATACAGACCAGAAGCGGTCTTCTGCTCGGCCTCGTCGGGCTTGACCAGAACACGATCTGCAAGCGGCTTCAAAGACGACATGCTTGTCTCCTCCTTTTTGGGCCGCGCGGTTATACCACGCGAATTAACCCTTTTTGTTTGCGTACGCGTTGAATGGTACCCACGAATGGCGGGTTATACAACACGGAGTCAAAAAATCTTATTTTTTGGCACTTAGATTTTCTGAATGCCGGGGGATAACTTAGCGGTGGCTCCCGGGGCGGACCGGAGGGCATGAAGTTTGCTGCTCTACAGTCCTGCGCAAGACGGAAAGCACATTAAGTGCTTTCCTTTGCGTGCGGAACTCGCGACAAACTTCATGCCCTCCGGTCCGCCCCGGGAGCTAGGTTAACTAATTCGAGCCTGGTATTCAGAAAAGTCAGTGCAGCAAAATGGCGATGCAGATGGTGCGAATAAGAAAGGGGCACGTTGCTGAAACGTGCCCCTTATGAGTGGGGTATGAGGCTAGCGCTCGTAAATCAAGTTACCTGCCAGGTAGGTGGCCTGAACCTTGGTAGCCTGGAGCTCTTGTGGATCGACAGTGAGCGGGTTTTGGTCCAGGACTACAAGGTCGGCATACTTGCCGGGCTCCAAGCTGCCGAGGTTTTGCTCGTCGCCCGCTGCGTACGCGCTGCCCAGGGTGTAGTTGCGCAGGGCTGTTGCTGCATCGATGCGCTCGCTCGGTAACCAGCCGCCCTCGGGCCAGTGGCTTTTGGGGTCCTGGCGCGTGATAGCCGTGTAGAGCACGTTCATGCTGGTAACGGGCGTGATAGGGCTGTCGGTACCGAAAGCTTGGCGAATGCCGCGCTGCTTATAGGTCGCAAACGGCCACATGATGCGGCTGCGTTCCAGGCCCAGATCGCGCTCGGGGCCGCCCGGGTCGAGTGTAATGTGACAGGGCTGGCTCGAGGCAACGACGTTAAGCTTGCGTAGACGATCGATGTCCTCGGGCAAGAGGTTCTCCAGATGCTCGAGCGTATTATGGCAGTGCTGGGGCAGGCCGTACAGTTCGGCGGCCTCCTCAAAGATATCGAGCGCGGCATGGATGGCACCGTCGCCGATGACGTGGATACGCACGGTGTGGCCGCGCTCCGCAGCCGCCAGAACCAGCTTACGCATGCGCTCGGCAGGAACTGTCAAACGGCCCTGATCGCCCGGGAAGCGCGGATTGGTATAGGGCTCGGTGAGATACGCCGTGTGTTCGCTCGACACGCCGTCGAAGAACTGCTTAAAACCAGGCGCCGAGAGCAGCGCGTTGTTCGCATAGCGAGCCTGCAGCTCTTCCAAGCGTGATTGGTCATCCAGCAGCGTGGGGAACAGGTGGGCGCGAATGCCCAGCTTGCCGGCGGCTTGCAGCTTGTCGTAAACATCGTCGCGAATAAAGTCGCAGCCCGGCATGGGCATGAGCGACATATCGCAGATCGAGGTGATGCCTTGCTCGGCCATACGCTTCATCTGGTCGGCGTAAGCGCTCGCGATGCGGTCCTCGCCCAGCCACTCCAGGCAGCGCGGCAGCAGCTGCATGGCCGCAGCCTCGTGGGCAATACCCGTAAGCTCACCGTTTGAGTCTTTGTCGTAACTGCCACCCGCCGGAGGCTCGCTGTCGCGCGTCACGCCGAGCGCCTCGAGCGCGCGGCTGTTGAGCCACAGCGTATGCCCGTCGCCCGAGTACATAACACAGGGGCGATCGGGGAAGGCGGCGTCGAGGGAAGCCTTGGTAGGGTGCTCGGGCGGATCCCAGCGGTAATCGCGCCAGCCCTGGGTCACGACCCAGGCGTCATCGGGCAAGCCTTGGGAAAACTCGAGCGCATGCTGCACCATTGCCGCCTCTGACGTGCCCATATCCATGAGCATGTACGGCGAGGAACCGACCGAGGTATGGAAGAAGTGCAGGTGCGCATCATGGAAACCGGGGCAGATAAATTGTTCGCCGTAATCGACCACCGGCGTGGCGGCAGGGGCGGCGGCAACCACGTCATCGGGCGCGCCGACAGCGACGATGCGATCGCCCGCGATGGCGATCGCCAACTCGCGGGCGGTATCGATGCCGTCTTGCGCGGTAAAGACGTTCTTGGAGCGAATAATCCGATCGATATGTCGCATGGGCATCCCCATCTCTGGCAGGTAATTCAACACCCCCGAGTGTACTCCCCCGCCCTTGTAACAAAACCCCAAGCGGCAAACGGCAACTTTACCAGCCCTAGCGGCAGGTGGCATACTGGAGAAAGCCTGTACGATTTTGCGATCAACCCAGCAAGGAGCAAATCGACCATGACGAAGACCAAGGCACAGCAAATTATGGCGGCAACCGAGGTTCGCGCGGCAGACGACGTCACCGCGGCCATCCAGGATATCGCCGCCGAGTTTGAACCCTACATCATCAAGCAGCGCCGGCACTTCCATAAGCACCCGGAGTTGAGCCTTGCCGAGGAGCGCACGACTTCCGACATCGCCAACCAGCTCGACGCCATGAATATCCCCTACGAGCGTCCGCTCAAGACGGGCCTGGTGGCGACGCTTCGCGGCACCGCGCCGGATGCCTACCGCGAGGACGGCACGCCGCGCCGCCGCATCCTGCTGCGCGCCGATATCGACGCCCTGCCCGTCACTGAGCAGACCGGCGAGGAGTTCGCCAGCGTCAATGAGGGCTGCATGCACGCCTGCGGTCACGACTGCCATATCGCCATGATGCTCGGCACGTTGCAGATTCTGCGCCACATGACCGATGACATCCACGGCGAGATTCGCATCGTTTTCCAGCCCAGCGAGGAAAACGGCCAGGGCGCCAAACTCATGATTGGCACGGGTGTGCTCGACGGCGTCGATGGCGCCTACGCCGCGCACATCTGGAGCGAGGTCGACGCCGGTACCGTAAGCTGCGAGCCCGGCCCACGCATGGCAAACACCGACTGGTTCCGCATCGACGTCCGCGGCACCTCGTGCCATGGCGCCATGCCCCAGCGCGGCCACGATGCCGTTATGGTTGCCGCCGAGATCGTCAACGCCCTGCAAACTATCGTCTCGCGCGAGATTAGCCCCTACGAACCTGCCGTCATCACCGTCGGCGAGCTGCATGGCGGCACCGCGCGCAACGTTATCGCCGGCACGGCCTACCTCGCCGGCACGGTGCGCACCTATGGCGACAAGACGCACGAGGAAATGCCCGAGCTTATGCGCCGCATCGTGGAGCACACCGCGGCAGCCCTGGGCGCAGAGGCCGAACTTACCGACTACACCATCGCCAACTACAAGGTCGAAAACGACGTCGCCTCGAGCGAGCGTTGTCGTCAGGCCGTGGTCAAGTGCTTGGGCCCCGCGGGCGAAGGCCATTATCGCGGCACGCTTTCGGGCGAGGACTTCTCGGAGTACCTGCGCCGCGTGCCGGGCGTGCTCGCCTTTGTTGGCACGCGCAACCCCCAGATTGGCGCCACGTACGCCCAACATTCTTGCTTCTACAAGATTGACGAGACCGTGCTGGCAAAGGGCTCCATGGTGGCCGCCCAGTATGCTATCGACTTTTTGGCCGAGCCCACGCAAGAGGAGCTCGACGGCCCCACGATCGCCGCGGTTGCCGAGACCAACCCCGACTTGGCCGCCAAGCTGCGCTCTGCCAAGGCCACGGCCGCTGAGGCGCGCGACGCCATGCACGATGCTCGCACCGCCCGCCATGCTGCAATCAAGGGCATCCACGATGCGCGGGCTGCCGCTCGCCACGAGGAAAAGCGCGACGAGTAGCCGTCACGCCCATCCATAACAGCCTGGCTAAAGCAAAGCGGGGGCGGACGTTATCTCAACGTTCGCCCCCGCTTATGTGTCGACCGTTTTTCTAGCGCGTCCTCCGTCACGCCAGGTAAGAGCGAAGGATGGCGAGCCAGCGTGGGGTTTCGAGGTGAATGATATCGGTGGGGACTCCGGCGGGCGCATGGCCGCCAAAGAGCAGGCCCGCGTCTGCCGGGTTGATAAGGCGCACGATCCATACGGCAACGACCAGCACGCACAGAACAATAACCGCAATGTCGATACCACGCTTTAGCTTGCTCGATGCCACCTCCTCGCGCACGAACGCGAGCACAAACGCAATCGGCACCACCCAAAACAGCGGATGGTAGGCAAAGGCAGCCGCATAATCGAGGCGCAGCGCCGCCAGCCACGCCCTCGTCATGCCGCATCCCGGACAAGGAATGCCCGTCATCAATCGAAAAATGCAGCCAATGTCGAGCAGGTAGAGCGCGAGCCAGGCGACAAAGAGCGCGCCGGTGCAAAAAAGGGCGCGGCGAAGGAGCTCTGCCGTGCCCCTATGTCCCTGGAAGCTGTTCACGCCGCCCTTATTGTTAGGCACGAGCGCCAAGGCGAGTGTTGTAAGCCGTTGCCATGGCATTGGTATTATTGATGACGATGTTCATAGCGAAGATGGGACCAAGGCCGCACAGGAGCGCGCCGAAGATCTGCCACAGAAGAACGGTGGTGCCGTTTTCCTGGAACACCAGGCCGTAGCGAGGAGCGTTGGCCTGCAGGCGGTTGCCAATCTTGTAATACCAGTAGTACGCGTAGAAGCCGCAGGTCACAAACGATAGAAGGATGAATTCCGCCAGACCCGGCGTGTAATCGCCGTCATCCTGACACAACGTGTTGACGTCGCGTGCCAAGCAATACAGGAAGTAGAACGAATAGATACCGCAGGTCACAAGAGAGAGCAGCAGCCAGCCGATCAGGCTGCGGTCAGCCTTAATGGGGTCATAGCCCATCGGAGCGGATGCGGACTGTTGGGCGTATTGACCGGTGTACTGCTGCTGAGGCTGGGGCGCGGGCTGAATAGCCTGGGCCGGAGCGGGCTGGGGCTGCGGGGCCGCAGCGGCAGAAGCGGCACCAACGGCGGATCCGCAAACAGGGCAGAATTTGGCATCATCCGAAATGGGAGAACCACAAGTGGGACAGAACATGAGCATCTCCTTTTCCTAAGGCGTCGCACGCCTTCAAACCTTACACGTCTACGTTCTCAACAATAGCCGCGACGTTGTTGCGCAACATTGACCAATTTCCGAGAAATTTTGCTGCAACCGTTTTCCCAGGCATTTTCTTGCTTTCGCAGTAGAAAAAGGCACCCCGGGCTCAGTTGCCCAGGGCGCCTCGACCGGCTATTCGGTTTGATTGTTTTCGGCAGCAGGATTATCGCCCGGCTCATCCGCCGGCGTGGCAACGGCATCCCAATCGGGCTCCGCAGGCGTCGCCTCGGACGCCGGTGCGGGGACAGGCGCGGGTGCCGGGGCAGGTGCAGGCGCGGGCGCCGGGGCAGGCGCAGCACCAGTGGCTGCCGTGGGATTGAATCCCGCAGGAGCAGGCTTCTTCTCACCCGGGAGCACAAAAGTCAAAACGTCGTCCTTGTCCTCATCGGCCCATTCGCTTGCATAACGTGCAGCCCAATAGCCAACGGCACGGTGCTTGAGCATCTTGCCAAAGACCGTAAGGAACACCGTGACGAATGCAATCAGCACCAGGAACAATACGAGCGTGACACCACCGGCGGTAACAATCGCCTCGATACCCGTGGGGCGATAGTAATAGCCGTACGCGCCAATTCCGGCGATGGCACCAAAGACAGCTGTCAAGATCCACGTAATGGCGTTGGAAACCAGGCCCGTCAAAAACTCGGGAAGGAACGAAGCACAGAACAGCTTGGTCTTGTTGTGCTTAAAGGCCGCCCAGACCTTATCGAGCGAAAACGCGCTCTCGACGCGCCCGGTCACCGCAAAGTGCATCACGGCAATGTCGGCGAACATCTTAAAGAAGACACCCAGAATCGCCGAGGCAATTAGCGCCAGGACAAGCAGGCCAAGCGAGCCAAACAGCGCAGCCTCGAGCGCATAAGAGCCGTAATAAGAATACGAGCCCGCGGCGCCAATTACCACGCCCTCCACCAGCGAAAGCACTACACCGATAATGGGAATGGCAGCGATAACCTCGAGCACGACCGAAATAACGCTCGAAAAGATTCCGAGACCAAACGACGTGGAACGCATCAACGGACGACCCATGCCGTCATCGATCTTAAGCGACAGGTCGCGACCCCACTCGATGCCAAAGCCCGAACCGCACACGCTCGCCACGTAGGCAGCCAAAAAGCCGATGGCAGCCGCAATACCGCCGATAACGGGGATGAACAGCACGAGTACCGACACGACACAGATAAGCGCCGGCAAAAAGGCAATCTGGCACACGCGCTGCAGCACGCCCGGAGTCTTGGTCATATCCTCAAACGCCTGAGCCGTGCAGCCCTTGGACGCGTTCGCGACAGGTTGAGGAACAAACTGCTGAGGCTGAGGCTGACCCTGAGGGGCGGAAGCTGCAGCACCGGCATTGGGGGCACCACACACGCCGCAGAACTTGTCGTTATCGCCCATGGGGGCGCCACACTGCGAACAGAACATCGAAATCATCCCTTCGTATCTAGAGCGAATCACCTGGATCGCAAACGATGTCATTGGCATCATTATCGCCCAATGTGGGGACAAATACTCTTAGATGACGTATTTGCAACGCGCGAGGCGCTTTTCGATTGTTTGATGAGTGCGTCCGCGTTAGTTCGTTCCGCGGAAACCCTTGCCGACGATCTCGGAGCTGTCGACGATCGTGATAAAGGCACCCGGATCGACCTCGCGCGCATAACGGCGCAGCTGCACGGCCTCGCGACGGCTCAGCACGCTCATGATCACCGTCACGCACTTGCCCGAGAAGGCACCGTAGCCGCGACTGATGGTCGCCGTGCGGTTGAGATGCTTGACGATAAACTCCTCGACCTTAAGGGGCTCGGAACAAATGATCGTGCAGACCTTACGAAGATGAATGCTCTCGATGGCCTTGTCGACCACAAGCGTCTTGGCAAACAGGCCGAGCACGCAATACAGACCGATACGCGGACCATACAAAAAGGCCGCGATGGTCACGATGCCGATATCGACCAGCAACAGCGCGCGACCAATCTCGAGTGTGGTACGGCGTTTGAGGATCATAGCGAGGATGTCCGTGCCGCCCGTCGAGGCGCCGATATCAAAGACGATGGCGCTGCCGAGCGCCGGCAGAATCACGGCAAAGCACAGGTCGAGCCACATATCGCCCGTCATCGAGACACTGGTCGGGATAAAGAGCTCGAAAAGCGAAACATAGGCGGACAGCGCAAACGAGGCGAAGACACTCCACAGAATTGCCTTGCGCTCCAAAAAGATAAAGCCCAAAACGACGAGAACCGCGTTGATAATCCACATAAAGACGCCGACGGGCAGGGTCGGGAACAGCGTGGACAGAATAACCGACACGCCCGAGGTGCCGCCAAAAGCAAAGTGATTAGGGGTTTTAAACGCAACGATGGCAAAGGCCGTAAGAATCAGACCCAGATTGAGCTCGGCGAAAAAGCGCGGGAAACCTGGCTCCTGGCTGCGCTTTTGACCGACACGCTCGCCGCGCTCGATATCGGTGCGATCAACCACGCGCTCCATCGGCACCACGGGAGGACGATGCACCTCCTCGGCAGCACGCGATGCCGCCTCTGCCGCGGCGGCCTCAATCGCCCATGCCTTGCTTTCTGTTTCGTGCTCGTCGGCCATTACGGCAACCCCTCGTTAACAATTTGGAAACAATGCGCTCATTAGGGTAACGCGGAACGTGGGGATTGCAACCCTTAGTTAGACGAGCGGTATGACTACATCGGGAGCGTACAGAAACGGCCGGCCACGCTTTTGCTTGCGCGGTCGGCCGTTTAACGTTTTCGCAGATAAAACCTGCCAAAACAAACCTGTCCCTTTTTGGTAGGTTACTCGTGCTGGTTGGTGCGGTGCTCATACTCCTCGGGGGTGATGACGTCCTCGATGCGCAGGTTGACGCCTGCCACCTCAAGGCCGGTCATCGCAGCCAGACGCTCGGTCACGCGCGCCTTAACGTCGTCGAAAATCGCGGGCGCATAGGCGCCGTACTCGATAATGACGGAAATGTTGACGACCACGCGGTTGTCATCGGTGACCTCGACCGTCACGCCCTTGGTCAGATTCTCGGCACCAAACTGCTCCTGCACAAAGTGCATGAGGTTGCCCTTCATGCCCAGGACGTGCGGTACCTCGCGGGTGGCCATGGCGACGATCTTCTCGATTACGCCGTTGGAATAGGTCAGCGAGTCCTCGGACTCGTCCGCTTCCTCGTCCGCCTCCTCGTCGTCCTCATCAGCATCGGACTCGGCCTCGACGAGCGCCTCGTCCTCGAGCGTCACATCCTCGGCCTCGGCAGCGACGGTCTCGTCTGCCTCGAGCTCGGTATCGGCTACATCGACCTTCGTATTAAAAGCCATGGTTCCTCCTTATGCCTGCCGCAGATGCGACAGTCGAATACATATTAGCGGCCGCTAAACAGACGGCCGAAGAAGTTGACGATCCCGTTCTCGCCGTCGCGAATTTGGCCGATCACGGCGCCGATCAGCACGAAGAATGCAATGACGAGCGTGTCCCACAGGCCGAGCGTGAGCACCAACACGGCGAGGACAAAGCCGGCGACGGCACCGAGCGTGGTGTTGGGATGACGCACAGCATAGCTCCAGATGGCAGCGCCCGTACCCTTGATGAGACCCATAGCCTCGTCAAAATCCGCGGCTGCCGCGTCTTGTAACTCGGCTGCCTCTGCTTTGGAATCAACAGGTTCGCTCGCCGGCGCAGCGCTCTGGTCAATCGTCAGGCGCGGCGTACGAGCGGTCTTATCTTGATTGGTATCACTCACCGGAAACCTCCACGGTCTGGACGGTAGTCTTGGACGGCAAAAAACGGACGCGCGCGGTCGTACCCGGCGTGCCGAGCATGGTGTCGCAAGCTTCCTCGATGCGCTGCTGCATCGCGGTAGCCAAAGATGCCACGTCCTTATCGTCAAGCGCGATAGCCTCGACCTTAAAACGGACGTGCGAATCGTCGGAACCTTGGACGCGGGCCTCGACATGCTCGATCATCACGCGGTCGTCGCGCTCGGCAGCAGCCCTGGCACACGAAGAAAGCGCCGCGAGCGTGACCTCGATATTGCGCTCCCCCGCCGGATGCACGCAGAACGGCTCGCGACGAGCAAACATCAGGCGAAAGAAGCTTACCAGCACGCCGATCGCCACAACTCCGCCGCATGCCGTCACGACAATGCGCGGCATGGGGTCGCGCATCAGCAACATAAAGCGATACGTATACGGCCCCCAAAACTGGCAGACAAGCGTACCCAGCGCCACGATGGTAGCGGCAAGGTACACGATCGCTAGGGCTCGTTTGAGTACGCGCACGCGGCGCTCCCTTCAAATCTCGGCTCTCGAAATGCAAAACGGTTCGCATCATTATAAAAGAGCCGGGTCCGGTGCTCTACGCACGCGGATCCGGCTCATCTATTCCACGAGGCTTGCATGCTCGCTTCATTATGCCCAGATATGCACGGCTTAACCCGTGCGGGCACTACTCCTCCTCGAGGGCAGCGATGACCTCGTCGGTCATGTCCATGGTGCTGTAAACATCCTGGACGTCGTCGAGCTCCTCAAGACGGTCGATGAGGCGCTGAACCTTCTTGGCGTCGGCGCCGGAGACCTCGGTCGGGGTGGTCGGGACCATGGTGGTCTCGGAGCCCTTGACCTGGACGCCCTGCTCCTCGAGCGCCTTGGAGACAGCCATGACCTCGTTGGCAGTAGTCCAGACGATCCACTCCTCGCCGGCGTCCTCGTAGTCCTCGCCACCGGCCTCGGCGATGGCCATCATGAACTCATCCTCGTCACCGGCAGCACCGTTGGCGATCATGGTCTCCTTCTTGGCGTTCTCGTCCAGAATCTCCTTGGCGACGACGATCTGGCCCTTGCGCTCAAACTGGAAGGCGACGGAGCCGGAGGTGCCCAGGTTGCCACCAGCGTGGGAGAAGGCGGAACGGACATCAGCGGCGGTACGGTTGCGGTTGTCGGTCAGGCAGTCGACGTAGACGGCGACACCGGCGGGACCGTAGCCCTCGTACACGATGTTCTCGTAGACGGCAGCGTCAGCACCCGAACCAAAAGCCTTGTCGATAGCGGACTTGATCTTGTCCTTAGGCATGGACTGAGCCTTGGCCTTGGCAACGGCAGCGGCGAGGCTGGCGTTGTTCTCGGGCAGCGGGTCACCGCCGAGACGGGCAGCAACGGTGATGTTGCGGCTCAGCTTGGAGAAGAGGGCGGAACGCTTGGCGTCCTGCGCGCCCTTACGATGCTTGGTTGTGGCCCACTTAGAGTGTCCGGACATACGTGTCTCCTATCGGTTTCGACCTAAAGCCCAGCGCAGATGCTCGGGCAATATAAACAAACGTCGTTATGATATACCTACTGGCCTGCGAGATAAACCCCAAAATGAAGGCGTCGTGATGATGACCCCTTTGGTGCAAAGAAACCTGACCCCCAATGCACCAAGTTAGGACCAGAGGAAGTCGCTGCGGGTGACGGTGGCGCCGATGGCGAAGGGCATGCAGGCGATGACCGGATACAGATAGCGCATGTAGGTCGAGCCGTTGCACGGGCCAATCAGGCACACGGCAAGCACGCCCAGCAGCGGCACCCAAATGGCCAGCCCGCGCCACGAATGACGACGTAGCAGATAGACCACCACGGCGATCATGATCCACACATAGGTGGCCGAGCTCATGGTGAGCGAGATAAACGGGATGCG
Source organism: uncultured Collinsella sp. (assembly GCA_902491765.1). GTDB lineage: Bacteria > Actinomycetota > Coriobacteriia > Coriobacteriales > Coriobacteriaceae > Collinsella. Next base: position 13,449 of record CABUIY010000008.1, read on the forward strand.
TTGTACTGCCACGCGATACAGGTTGATCAGGTGGTCGCACCAGCGCACAACCTTGCTATCGACCGGATGGAAGTCGAAGTACTTGAGGTTATCGGGCTTCGCCATGATCTCGGCACTGCGCGCCGTGCTGTAGACCCATGCGTCGCGAGCGCTCGGATAAAAATACCCATAGTAGTTATTGATGAGCGCCGAGATATAGCACCCGGGGTCCTTTTTGAACATCTGGGCCCACACCTCAAAATAGGCCTTGATGTCCTCCTGCGAGGCGTACTCGTTAAAGCAATTTTTGACGGCGTCCGACTTATCCGGGTTGTAACGGCGGCCCAGGTTCTCGTACTTGAGCACACGGTCGATCACGGCACGCTCTTCGTCGGTCACCAAGCCGTCGCAAGGAGCCTCCACGATGGTGCCGTCCTCCTTAACCGTGGGGTTGACGCCCGAGTTGAGGCCGTCGTGCTTTTGGACAAAACGAGCCGTCTGCTGGAACGGAATCGAGAGGATTTCGCGCTTGGAACCAGGCGTGATGTCGTGTGCCGGCATAAAGACCTTGGTGAAGTACATATTAGAGGCAAGGCAGAGTGCAAGCACCGCAAGAACTCCCACCCAGCGGAAACGCGGGGTGGCGCCCGAAGGCGCAGCACCAGCCTGCTTGGCTGCACGACGAGCCACATGCACGTCCCATGCGCAAAAAGCTGCCGCGATTACGCATGCCGCCAGGGGAAACACCAGGCCGCCGTTGCGCAGAAACGTGGAACCCATGGCACCCAGAGCGAGCAGCAGCCAATCATGGCGCGCAAAGAGCATAGGCCTCTGTTCGCCTGCACGCTCGGCATTGGCATCGCGACGGGGCAGGCCGCAGGCCACGAGCTTCACGGTCTGCACCAACAGCATCAAAAACGCGTCGGCAAACAGCACGTCTTTGGTAAGCAAGGCCGCGTAGTTGGAGAACATGGGCATAAACACAAAGAACAGCAGGATCGCACCGCGAACCGGCAGGCTCACGCCCAGCTTGCGCAGCGACGAGATTGAATAGGCCATGCAGGCGGCCGTAATGACGAACTGAGCGCAGGTATAGATGATGAGGCCCGCGTTGGCGCTGTTGAACAGTGAAAGCCCCAGCTGGACGTACGAACCGATGATAGCCGTGTGCACCACGGGATGATGTCCGTTGAGCAACACATTGGGGTTGAGCAGACGCAGGTAGTCACTCGTGCCGTTGGGGTAGTTGAACCACTGGCGAATCTGCGCACCCGTGTCTCCCATAAAAAGGCCGGGCAGCGAAGCGATGAGCGTGGGCGCCCAGGCGACCATAAGCACCAGGAAGGGCCCGGCAAAGGGATGGACCGAGAGCACGGCGTGAGCCACACGCCATACGCGGCCAAAGTGCGCTTCAGAAAACGGAATGCGCCGAGAGCTCAACCAATCTAGACACTCAAAGGCGAGGTAGAAGGCAACGACCGCCAAGAGCATCCAGCCCGCACCGCCTATCCAGGCGCAGATGATGCGGGCCTTGTCGCCAAGGACAATCTCGGCCGAGTCGGTGAGGTCGTAGCTGCGGCCAAACACCATGCAGACGGCAAAGAACAGCGACGGAAGGATCACCGAGGGACGCCAAGCGTCGCCGCGGCCAAAGAATACGTAGCGAAACGGCAGCGTGAGCAGGCAGGCAAGCGCAAGCAGCATGACCGCGTCGGTATGGCCGGCAAACGAGAGAAGCACCTCGTAGCACACGTACAGCATGCCCGAGGCTTTGGGGTCAATCGCCAAGACTGCGTTGCTCGACACCGGGGCGGGATCGATGGAAAACGCCGTGGTCGCCAACAGCGCGAGCAAAAATGCGATGAGCGTCTGCTTGGCGGGATAGCGCTTAAACCAGACGATGCGGGCAGCGTCGCGCGCAGCCGTTGTGGAGAGGTCGGAATCCTTCACAGTCCGAAAGCCTTTCTAGAAACCTATCAAACTCGGCAAAACCACCACAAAGGTGCCTGTCCCCTTTGTGGTGGTTTTGGTGGTTAGGCGTCGAGGTAGATGCGCTGGGGGCGATTGCGGTGTCGGGCGAAGATGATGAGCGCCAGACCGGCGATCACGAGCGGCAAACTCAGCAGCTGACCCATGGTGATGACGCCGCCCAGCAGATAACCCAGCTGGGCATCGGGCACGCGCACGAACTCAACGAGAAAGCGGACGATGCCGTACCCCATCACGAACACGCCCATAAACGTACCCTGGGGCAGCAGCGGCTTTTTGCGGCTGAGCACCTGCAGAATGCAAAAGAGCACGATGCCCTCAAGAAATGCCTCGTAGAGCTGGGAGGGGTGACGCGGCATATCGCCCGCAGTCCCGCCAAAAACCACACCCCAGGGCAGATCGGTCGGCTTGCCCCACAGCTCTCCGTTGACAAAGTTGGCACAACGGCCCAGGCACAAGGCCAGCGGCGCGCCTATGACGGCAAGGTCTGCCAAAGTCCATGCGTCGAGCTTATACATGCGGCACACGAGCACGCCGCCGATGATGCCGCCCACCAGGCCGCCATGGAAGCTCATGCCGCCTTCATTGGTGGCAAAGATCTCGAGCGGATGCGCCCAGTAGTAGCCGTCGCCGTAAAAGATGACGTAGAACAGGCGCGCACCGATAATGAGGCCAAAGACCACGCCGACCACGACACTCGTCAGGTCATCAATCGTGATGTTAAAGCCCCAGCGACGCTGTGTGCGGTACATGACAACCGCCGTGAGCAGGGCGCCGACCACATAGGCCAGACCATACCAGTAAATCGTGATAGGCCCCGCCGAAATCGCGACGGGATCAAGCATATGGTAGAAGTCGTTGAGCATGTCGACCCTCCTACTCCCTACATACAAATGCGGCCGCGGGCCTTACGCTCGCAGCCGCATATTTGGGCGTAACGTCTATGCGGAGCGTACCGTCCGCAGCTTTCGCATCTTAGAACGGCGCGTACTCGTCGTACAGGTCGTCGGTCTCGCCGGAGGCATTGACCTGCTCGACACGGGTAACGCCGGGCACGTGCTCCTTCAGGATACGCTCGATGCCCATAGACAAGGTCAGCGAGCTCATGGGGCAGCCGGCGCAGGCGCCCTGCAGCTCCAGCTTGACGACGCCCTCGTCGTCGACGCCCACATACTCCATATCGCCGCCATCGGCCTGCAGGTTGGGACGAATCTCTTCAAGAACCTTCTTAAGCAGCTCTTCGTTAACAGCCACAGGGGCTCCTTTCTCACAATAACGCGGGCACGCCCGCGGACAGAAGCTATGTTACTACAGCCATGTACCCGCTCACGAGCCGTCCATGCGCGCAGACGCGACTTTCACGAGTAGTCAATTTGGGACGGGGCTCTTTGAGCTGCGTTCGTCGTCAGATAGCGACAACGCATGATTACTGTCGAGCCTGTCCCCCGGTACCAATCTGAACATCGACGATGACCTGGCGGTAGCTGATGCCACAGGAGTCGAGGATGCGGCGGCTGATGCGTCCGTCATCGGTGTCGGCGTACTTGTTGTCCAGGTAGACAACCTCGCCCACGCCCACCTGAGCCAAAATCTTGGCGCAGTCGTGGCACGGGAACAGCGTGACGTAGACCGTGGAACCCTCGAGGTCCTTGAGCGAGCCACGGTAGTTGAGCACGGCGTTGGCCTCGGCATGGACCACGTAGTTGTGCTTGTCCTGCAGCGGGTCGTCGCTCGTACCCCACGGAAAAAAGTCGTCGTTGAGCGCCGAGGGTGTACCGTTGTAGCCCACCGAAAGGATGCGGTGGTTGGTGTTGGCGATGCACGCACCCACCTGCGTGTTGGGGTCCTTGCTGCGGCGCTGCGCGGCGATGGCCACGCTCATAAAGAACTCGTCCCAGCTAATGACGTCCAGGCGCTTGCCTGACGAAGTTTGATGAAGATCGTCCGACATGGCAGACACCTCCGTAATCGCAATAGTTTGACCCATTGTAGCAGGTGAAAGGTGAGGGCGTTTGTCCCGCCGGCGCCCTCACTTTTACACGCGGCGGGGCTTTTGGTTGATGTGGTAGAGCTCGGCGAGTCCTCGCAACGTCAGCGCGTCGTCGACCGTCAGGCTATGGCCGACAAGGGCCGCGAGCGCCTCGGCGTCGTCGCCGGTAATGACGATGGGCACATCGCCCTCCCCCGCAGCCTTGGTCGCGCGCATCTCGGCGAGCACCATGTCGAGCATGCCGTCGATGCGTGCCACCTCGCCCAAGACCACGCCCGAGCGCATGGCCTCGCGCGTGTTGCGGCCGATCACATGCGTGGGCGCCGAAGGCTCGACCTGCGGCAGACGCGCCGCAGCGGCCGAGAGCGAGCGGGCGCCGAGCTCCAGACCCGGCGCGATGACGCCGCCCACAAAGGTACCGCACGCGTCGATGACCTCGATATTGGTCGTAGTGCCCAGGTCGATCACGATGCACGGAGAGCCGTAAACGGCCCGGGCCGCCACGGCGTCGGCGATGCGGTCGGGGCCGATCTCGGCCGGGTCGTCGTAGTGGACGGGCATGCCGGTCTTAAGTCCCGGCCCCACCGTGAGCACGCGCCCCGTGCAGATGCGGGAAAGCGCCGTCTTCCACGGGCGCTCGAGCGCCGGCACCACGCAGCTCAGCACTGCGGCCGCGGGAACGAGTGCACCCGGCATGCCCGCATCGGCCGCTAGCGCGGCCATGACTTGAGCGAGACGCATGCGCGCCTCGTCTGCTGTGATGCTCGACGGCGTGGTGATCTCGCACGTCGCAAGCGGGCATTCCTGCGCCGCGGCCGAATCCTCGGCAAACAGGCCAAAGCGAATGAACGTGTTGCCCACGTCGACCGTCAATATATATGCGCACCCATTAAGCATCGTCGGCGCTCCTTTCGTCTGCCCAGCAGTATATCGCCTACCTAAACCAGTCATCCCGAAATGACTAGCTTGCGGTTATACTGGTGCGCGGTCGCGCGCGAGCTCACGCGGCGGCCCTTGGTAACCCGACTTCCCGCGCCGTATCCGTAGCGGCGCTCCCGGGGGAAGCGGATATACGCAAAGGAGTTCTATATGAGCAATCCCTCGAACCGCGCTTCGATGCGCGGGCAACTCACGCTGCGCGGCGTCGTCATCGGCGTCCTTGGCTGCGTGATTATCACGGCAAGCTCGGCCTACACCGCCCTCAAGATGGGCGCTCTCCCCTGGCCGATCGTCTTCGCTGCCGTCATTTCGCTGTTCTTCCTTAAGCTCATGGGCAATGCCAGCCTCAACGAGGCCAACGTCACCCACACCATCATGTCCGCGGGCGCCATGGTCGCCGGCGGCCTGGCGTTTACCATCCCGGGCGCCTGGATGCTGGGATATGCCGACCAGATCAGCTGGCTCGACATGTTTATCGTGGCACTCGCCGGCACCATCCTGGGCCTGCTGGCCACCGCGCTCATCCACCGTCACTTTATCGTGGACGCCGCGCTTGAGTTCCCCACCGGCAACGCCGCAGCTCAGACCCTGCGCGCAACCGAGGCCGGCGGCAAAACCGGCAAGCAGCTCTTTGGCTCCATGGCCATCGCCGGCATCTACAGCGTGCTGCGCGACGCTCTGGGCGTGGTGCCCAGCATGCTGTGCACGCTCAATATCCCCGGCGTGACCTTTGCCATCTACAACTCGCCCATGTTGCTGTCCATCGGCTTTTTGGTGGGCTTCGCCCCCGTCGCGTTCTGGTTTGCCGGCGCGCTGCTGGGCAACTTTGGCATCATCGTGGGCGGCACCGCTGCCGGTCTGTTCGATGTTGTGACCGCACAGGGCATTGCTAAGTCCCTGGGTATGGGCCTCATGATGGGCTTTGGCGTCGCCGTCGTCCTCAAGGACATCCTGCCGCAGGTCGCCGGTATCGTCCGCGGCCTCGCCGCCGACAGCTCCACCGACACCGACGAGCAGTCGCTCATCTCGGGCTCCCTTAAACTCGACGCCGGTATCATCGGCCTGGGCGCTGCCGCCATCGCCGTGATCATCGCCATCGTGCTCGACCTTGGCCCCGTCCCGGCCGTCATCGTCACGCTGTTCACCTTTGTCACCACCATCATGAGCGCGCAGAGCTGCGGCCAGACGGGCATCGACCCCATGGAGATCTTCGGCCTCATCGTCATGCTCATCGTTGCCGCCTTCGCGCAGCTCGCTCAGGTCAAGCTGTTCTTTATCGCCGGCATCGTGGCCGTAGCGTGCGGCCTTGCGGGCGACGTCATGAACGACTTTAAGGCCGGCGCCGTGCTGGGCACCAACCCGCGTGCACAGTGGGTCGGCCAGGCCATCGGCGGCATCGTGGGCGCCCTGGTCGCCGCCGCCGTCATGGTCGCGCTCGTCACCGCCTATGGTCCGGACGCCTTCGGCCCCGACAAGAGCTTCGTTGCCGCGCAGGCAAGCGTGGTCGCCACCATGGTCTCGGGCATCCCGAGCGTGCCGTGGTTCGCAGGCGGCTTTATCGCCGGCATCGTCATGTACTGGCTCGGGATTCCGGCCATGATGATCGGTCTGGGCGTGTATCTGCCGTTCTACATGTCTCTCACGGCCTTCTTGGGCTCCTGCGTCAAGCTCGCCTACGACAAGTGGGCCGCACACCGCGACGCCGAGGCCGGTCTTTCGGACGAGGAGAAGGCCGCCAAGGATGCCGCCTTCCAGGAGCAGGGCCTGGTTGTCGCCAGCGGCCTGCTGGGCGGCGAGTCCGTCGTCGGCGTTATCCTGGCGTTTGTCTCTGTTGGCCTGAGCCTACTGGGGTAGGCCGAACAACAACGCACCAGCGCAGAGCGCGGGGTCGGAGACCATCCGGCCCCGCGCTCTTTCTGTATCTGTCGAAACCCTCGGCAGTACTCGTATGTGGCGTGTCTTCCTTTGCCTGCTCGCCTAAGTTCCATGTCAAGATGACCGCCCCGCCCGTCACGGTGTAGAGTACATGCTGCGAACGCACCCGCGTTCCTGCGGCAATACGAGGTGGACATGGAACTCGATAAACAACAGCTCAAGCGACTGCGCGAGCGCCATCATCGGCGCCATGGCATCCGTCCTGCCCATAGCGAGGCAGCCGAGCAGGCAAGTCGCTTTTTGAAGCAGGCATTCAACATTCGCGAGGGACGCGCGCCCTATCACGTGATTCGCAAGCGCTTTGTAAACGGGGCGCGGCTGACCGGCTCTCACCTGTGCATTCTCATCATCGCCATGCTCATCGCGAGCATCGGACTCGATATCGATTCGGACATCGCCATTGTGGGCGCCATGCTCATCTGTCCGCTCATGGGCTCGGTTCTTGCCATGGCATACGGCGTTGCCACGCTCGACCGCGAGATTACCGTCGAGGCCGTCGCCGGCCTCGCGCTGCAGATGGTCTTTTGCCTGGTCACGTCCACGTTGTACTTTAAGCTCTCGCCCCTTGGCGCCACCACGGCAGCCATCATCGACAACTCGACGCCCACCGTGTGGGACCTTGCCGTCGCGCTCGCGGGCGGCTTTGCGGGCGGGCTGGGCAACTCGCGCGATCAGGAACCCGCCACGCTCATCGCCGGCGTGGCCGTGGCGACCGCGCTCATGCCACCCCTGTGCGCGGCGGGCTACGGCATCGCCATCGCAAGCGGGTCGCTATTTCTCTCAGCGCTTTACGAGTTTGGCATCAACGTGATCTTTATCGCACTGGCTGCCGAAGCCGTGCTGCTTCTTTTGCGCGTGCCGCTCAAGCGCGACCTCAACGGCGACGGCATTGTGACCGCCGAGGAAGACGCCGAGGTCGACGAGCTGTCACGCAAAGTGCGCCGCCGTATCATCGTGGGAACGGCCATCTTTGCCATCCCCTGCATCGTTATGACCGCGGGGTCTATTGGCTCGGCGCAGGCCGGCGTGCAGGACGGCTATGGCGTCACCGAAACTACGCGCGAACTTGCCGCGGTGCTGCCGGGCTTTAAGGATTACACCGTCGCCGTCGAGACCTCGGCTGCCGAGGGCGAGGAAGAGGGCATCGTCGAGCGCGAGGTTGTCGCCCACGTGACGACAAGCGAGGCGCTCGGGGCGCACGACCGCCACGTCGCCCGCAAGCTCATAGACCTCAACGTACCCGAACTCGATCGCGTGGAGTTCGATGTGAAGTGATGCAGAGCGCGGGATGAATGCTCGCACGGACGCAAGTTACGACGAGGCGCAGACGCGATACGGACACGAGCAAATTGCGGGGTGCAGTTCACACCCGAGCCCCGCTCGCTGTTTTATTGCCGTGAATCAGACGTCCGCATTGACATCGCCAGACTCCACCGTAAACGCCGGATCGGTGCTCACAAGATAAAATCGGGTCACCTTGCTATCTCTAAATAGATAGAGCTGGCCCTGCTCGCGTCGGCGTGACATATACGCCACGTGGACCGTACCGATTCTTCGCCGTTTTCCTTCTTTAATATCAGGATGTTGGGGTCATCCGTACGCTTAAACTGCCCGTCAACGCAGCTGCCGTCTTTGTCGACCAGTTGCCACCGATGGTTATCCTCTTCAAGAAAGGCCAGGGTTTCCAGACTCGTCTTGTCGTCCCGATAGTAACCGTCAATGGCAAACCCTTCGGAAGCGCACTCCTGCATATAGGACGTTTCTCGGCTTATAGCAAACAGCCCTGTAGCGCCCAGGAGCACAGCCAGGCAGACCACTGCAAGGGTTATCGAAATAGCACGGCGGCCCATGTTAGACCAACCGATAGTTGTTTAACGGAGCGCGAAACATACCTGAAACCTCCGATGTCAGGGGGAACGTCGCCAGCAGGCTGGCGACAACTATATGTTTCTGACATCAAACCATATGGCTACCACTCGCGGAGGGGGTATCGGCGAGCGGCGTGTTTTCATACTCCATTGGTCAAACCTAAGCGCAGCGCTACAGCTCGTACTTGTACACGCGGTAGATGTACTTTTCGGCTTCCATCTCGTAGGTGGCGATGGGCAGTCCATAGCGATCGTACTCGGCAAAGGTCTTGGCCATGTCCGATGCCACGAGCGTGCTATTCGAACCGCCGACGCGCTGCGCACTGCTCACATAACCCGAGAACGGCACTGCGATCTGGTCCACAAGCTCGTAGGTGCGCGCGGCCTCGTCCACCGTAAAGATGCGCCCAAACGAATGCGTTCCCTTGCTGTAGTCGGTCACCACCGCGGCGCCCAGCTGGCCCCAGTCGAACTTGGGATAGCGCTCGGTCGCACCAAAGTTGTTGTCGTATAGCAGCACCTGGTAGCGACCAGTCGCTGCCGTGTCAGAACTCGGCAGATACGTCACGCTGTGCTGGCCTGCATTGAGCGAGAAATCGCCCTGGGCCTGCAATAACTTGTCTTCAAAGCCCGAGCCAGCCCATTGCCACTCCTTTCTATTTCTGGGTCCATCTTCTCACTGCTGGCGGCCGAAAATGATCCGTTTTCCTCCGACCCCGAGGGATCGTTCTTAGTACTTGAAGAAGCCCTCGCCCGAGCTTTCGCCCAGCTTGCCTTCGTCGAGCATTTTCTTGAGGACGGAGGCCATGGCCTTAAAGTTGTAGGGCATCATCATCTTCTTGAGCAGCGGGCTCACCAGGCCCGGCACCTTCTGATACTGCATGACGATGTTGTAGGCCGTCTGGATACCCACCGTGTCGAATACGCGGAACGGGCCCTTGGGAGCGCCGGTGCCACGCGTCCACGCGAGGTCGATGCTCTTGGGATCGCTCACGCCCGAGACGTACAGATCAAGGCCCGAAAGCAGCCACGGTACCAACATGGAGTTGAGCAGATAACCGTTCTTTTCCTTGTTGACGGGCAACGCCAGCATACGGATGTCGTTAGCAAAGTCGACGAGTTCATCGAAGTAGCGCTTGTCGGTCTGGTCCTGTGCCATGACCTCGGTCATGTTGTTCTTCCAGATAGAGTTGGCAAAGTGCAGCGACAGGTACTTCTCGGGGCGGCCAGTGTACTTGGCAAAGGTACTCGGCAGTAACGTGGAGGAGTTGGTCACGACGACGGTCTTTTGCGGAAGGACCGGGGCGAGCTTCTTGTAGAAGTCAATCTTTGCCTGGGTATCCTCAGCCATAGACTCGATGACCAAATCGGCGTCGGCCACTGCCTTGGCAAGATCGAGCTCCAGCTTGAGTGTGGAGTAGGCGCGCTCAACGGCGGCGAGTGCCGCCTCCTTGTCGAAGGGCTTGCCGCTATCGGCGATACCGGAGCACCACTCGCCCGTGCCGTCCGCCATACCCTCGATTGCCGCGATGTACTCCTCGCGCACATGATCGATCTTGGGCTGGGTGCGGCCGATGCTGCCCTCGCTGCGCAGCCAAATCGTTACATCAAAGCCGCAGTAGGCAGCCTGAAAGGCAATCTGGCTTCCCAGCACGCCGCCGCCGGCAACGCAAACGGTCTTGTAGCTCATAGGAACAGTCCTCTCTTACGTAATTCCATAGATGTGTATTTATTCAACCGTAAGAGGGCTGCACACTGGGGGTGGGTTCTATAAACGGACGGTAATTTGCGGCGAACGGCTACATCTGTTCATTATCTCAGGGTTCCATGTCCAGTAAAAACGGGTGGCAGCCGCTACGGCTACCACCCGTTTGTCTCATATCTAGCCCATAGCAGACCAGCTACTTCTTAATGCCGCGCCCCAGGCGCTTGGCGACCGATGCAACGGCCTCCTCACTGGCAGATCCGCAGCTCGCACAGCCGTCGTGGGCATGCATCTGACCGGTGACCTCGTCCATCGCGAGCGGCGCCACCTTCTCGAGCTTAAAGCCCTTGCCGGCGCGCATGTTCTCCTTTGCCACGCTGATCATGAGCTTAATACGGTTGAGCTGGTTGACCTCGGATGCACCGGGGTCGTAGTCCACCGCGACGATGTTGCTCTCGGGATGTTGGCGGCGCAGCTCCTTGATCACGGCCTTGCCCACCACGTGGTTGGGCAGGCACGCGAAGGGCTGCGTGCAGATGATGTTGGGCGCACCGTGGTCAATCAGATCGAGCATCTCAGCCGTGAGCAGCCAGCCCTCGCCCATGTTGTTGCACACCGAAAGCACCGTGCGGGCCTTATCGGCCATGGTGCCGATGCGCTCGGGCGCCTCAAAGCGGCGGGACTTTTCGAGCATCTCCTCCACCGGCGTACGCATCCAGTCCACGAGCTTGATGAGCGCCTGCATGCCCGCACGCGTTGTAGCAGAGCTACCCAGCTCATCCTTCTGCAGCTCGGCGTTGCTCATGGAGTACAGGAAGAAGTCGAGCAGGCCCGGCACCACGGCCTCGCAGCCCTCGCGCTCGATAACGTCGACCACGTGGTTGTTGGCCGTGGGATGGAACTTGACCAAGATCTCGCCGACCACGCCCACGCGCGGCTTGGTGCCCTCGCCCACGAGCGGCATGGTATCGAACGCGCGGATGGCTTCGCGGCACAGCTTGGTGTAATTATGCCTGTTGAACTTGGGCGCCAGCTTGCGGGCGCGCGCCATGTACTCCTCGTAGAGCGCATTGGCGGCACCGGGCGTAGCCTCGTACGGACGGCAACGATAGAGCATCTGCATCATCACGTCGCCAAAGAGCACCGCGTAGACTGCTTGCTTGAGCAGCGCCGGCGTAATCTTAAAGCCAGGATTATCCTCGCCGAGCGCCACGGCCGAAAGCGAGATCACCGGGATCTCGGGGTGGCCGCTCTCGCGCAGGGCCTTGCGGATGAGTGCGATGTAGTTGGTGGCACGGCAGCCGCCGCCGGTCTGGCTGATAACCACGGCCGTCTTGGACAGGTCGTACCGGCCGCTCTCGATGGCCTCCATAATCTGGCCCGTTACCAGAATCGACGGGTAGCAAATGTCATTGTTCACATAGCGCAGGCCAGCCTCGACAGCGTCGTGATCGGTCGAGGGCAGCAGCTCCAAGTTGTAGCCAGCACCACGGAACACCTCTTTGACCAGGTCAAAGTGGATCGGCGCCATCTGCGGGCACAGGATGGTGTAGCCCTCCTCGCGCATCTGCTCGGTAAAGGGCACCTTGGGCCACGCGGTCGATGCGCTCTCACGCTGCGCTTCGAACGTGTACTTGCGGCTCGCGAACGCGGGGGCATCCGTGGAGGGCGCCACCGGCGCGGCGTCACCCTGCTCGTAGGCCTCGCCCGCTGCCGTGGCCTCGGCCAAGCGCTCGGCCTCCTGGTCCTTAAGCGCGGCCATGAGCGAACGGATGCGGATGCGCGCGGCGCCCAGGTTTGACACCTCGTCGATCTTGAGTACGGTGTAGATCTTGCCGCTGGCCTCCAGAATCTCCTGCACCTGGTCGGTGGTCAGAGCGTCCAGGCCACAGCCGAAAGAGTTGAGCTGGATCAGGTCCAGGTCGTTGCGCATCGTCACAAAACGGGCGACGGCGTACAGGCGGCTGTGGTACATCCACTGGTCGACGACGCGAATCGGACGCTCGGGCTTTACCAGGTGTGCAAGCGAATCCTCGGTAAAGACCGCAAAGCCAAAGCTCGAGATAAGCTCGGGCAGAGCATGGTTGATCTCGGGATCGTTATGGTAGGGACGGCCGGCGAGCACAATGCCGTGGCCGCCGTGGTCCTCGACCCACTTGAGAGCCTCCTCGCCCATGGTCTGGATATCCTCGTGGAAGCGCGCGTCGGCCTCAAAAGCAGCGTTGACGGCGGCATCAACCTCGGAGCGCGTGATTTTAGGACCGCGCACGCGACCGCGACCGGCCTCAGCATCGGCCACACGGTCGACGGCGAGCACCTGGTACAGGCGGCGCTTGAGCTCGGTCTTGTCGTGATAGGGCACAAACGGATACAGGAACTCGATGTTCTGCTCGCGGATCTCGTCGATGTTGAGCGCCAGCGCCGTGGGGTAGCTCATGACGATGGGGCAGTTATAGCAGTTGCCAGCCGTCGGATCCTCCTTGCGCTCCCAGCGCACGCACGGCATCCAGATAAAGTCGACATCGCGGTCGATAAGGTTCATCACGTGGCCGTGGCTCATCTTGGCCGGATAGCACACGCTCTCGGACGGCATGGACTCGATGCCCGCCTGGTAGGTCTTCTTGCTCGACTGGTCGGACAGCTGCACGCTAAAGCCCAGGCGCGTAAAGAATGCGTGCCAGAAGGGGTAGTTCTCGTACATGTTGAGTGCGCGCGGGATACCCACGGTGCCGCGCGGGGCCTCGTCGGGGCTCAGCACCTCGCGGTTAAACAGCAACTCGTTTTTCTTTTTGAAGAGGTTGGGGGCCTCGGTCTTCTGCTTTTTGTGGCCGGCGCCCTTCTCGCAGCGGTTGCCGGTAATGAAGCGCCTGCCACCGCCAAAGTCGTTGACGGTAAGCTGGCAGTTGTTGGAGCAACGGCCGCAGCGGACATGCTTTTGCGTCACGGTGAGGTGCGCGATGTCCTCAGCCGAAAGAATGGTCGAGGTGCCGTCGGCGCCGGCGCGATCGCGGGCGAGCAGGGCCGCACCGTAGGCGCCCATGCAGCCGGCGATGTCGGGACGCACGGCATGAACGCCGGTGAGCTGCTCAAACGCGCGCAGCGTGGCATCGGACATAAAGGTGCCGCCCTGGACGATTACCTGGCTGCCGATCTCCTTGGGATCGCGCAGCTTAATGACCTTGAACAGGGCATTCTTGATGACGGAATAGGACAGGCCGGCGGCGATGTCGCCCACCGTGGCGCCTTCCTTTTGCGCCTGCTTGACGCGCGAGTTCATAAAGACCGTGCAGCGACTTCCCAGGTCGACCGGGGCTTTGGCATGGATGGCGGCGTTGGCGAACGCGCGCACGTCCATGTTCATAGAGACGGCGAAGCTCTCGATAAAGCTACCGCAACCCGACGAGCAGGCCTCGTTGAGCATGATGTGCTCGATGACGCCGTCCTTGACGCGCAGGCACTTCATGTCCTGGCCGCCAATGTCCAGAATGAACTCGACGCCGGGCAGGAACGCCTTGGCGCCGCGCAGGTGCGCGACGGTCTCGATCTCGCCGGAATCGGCCTTGAGGGCCTCGATGAGCAGCGCCTCACCGTAGCCCGTGGTGGTCACGTGGCCGATGGTGCAGCCGGCGGGAATGTGGTTGTAGAAATCGGCCATGATGACCTTGGCCGTGCCCAGGATGTCGCCGTTGTTGTTGCCGTACCAGGTGTGCAGCAGCTGACCGTCCTCGCCCACGAGCGCGGCCTTCATGGTGGTGGAGCCGGCGTCGATGCCGATGAACACGCGGCCGGTGTAGCCGTCGAGCTTTCCCTTGGGGACGACTTCGGTGTCGTGGCGGTTCTTGAACTCGGCAAAGTCCTCGTCGGTGGCAAAGAGCGGGTCCAAGCGCTCGACCTCGGCACCCTGCGTGTCGCCCAGGGCATCGATGGCATCGATGAGCTGCGGGAACGTGCTGAGCTTGTTGGACTCGTGCGCCATGGCGGCGCCGCTCGCCACAAACAGGTGAGCGTTTTGGGGCACGATGCGGTGCTCCTCGTCCAGGTTGAGCGTGAGATAGAAGCGGTGGCGCAGCTCGGAGAGGTACTGCAGCGGGCCGCCCAGGAAGGCGACGTTGCCGCGGATGGGTCGGCCGCATGCCAGGCCCGAGATGGTTTGGGTCACAACAGCCTGGAAGATGGACGCGGCCACGTCCTCGGGGCGGGCGCCCTCGTTGAGCAGCGGCTGGACGTCGGTCTTGGCAAAGACGCCGCAGCGGCTGGCGATGGGATAGATGGTGGTGGCGTTGGCCGCGAGCTCGTTGAGGCCGCTCGCATCGGTGTGCAGCAGGGTTGCCATCTGGTCGATGAACGCGCCCGTACCGCCGGCGCAGGTGCCGTTCATGCGCTGCTCGATGCCGTTATCGAAGTAGATGATCTTGGCGTCCTCGCCGCCCAGCTCGATGGCAACGTCGGTAGCGGGGATGAGGGTCTCGACGGCGCGCTTGCTGGCGATGACCTCCTGAACAAACTCCAGGTCGAGCCACTGGGACAGCAGCAGACCGCCCGAGCCGGTGATGGCGCAGGTCATCTGGGCCGTCGGCAGCACGGTCGCAGCACCCTCGAACAGGTCGCGGGCGCAGGCACGGACGTCGGTGTGGTGGCGCTGGTACTTGGCGTAGACGATCTGGTTGTCGTCGTTGAGCACAGCGAGCTTAACGGTGGTGGAGCCCACGTCGATGCCCAGGTGCAGGTTGCCGCGGGCGGCCTCGGGGTTGAAGATCGCGCCTTCGGGGGCCTGGGCGGCGGCTACGGGCTCAGCGGCGGTGGCGGGCTCGCTGACGACGGACGTCTCCCCTGCCACGTTCTTGGCATCGGCAACTGCCTCGGCAACTTTCTCGGCAGCCGCGGTCGCAGCCTTCTGCGCGGCGTCCACCACGGCGGGCGCGGCCTCGCGTGCGGCAGCGACCACACGGTCTTTAATGCCCTCGACGAGTTTGCTCATTGTCTCTCCTCTTAGTTGTTGGACTCGACGGTTGCGGTGGTGTCGACCGCGTCCTCGAGCTGCAGGTTCAATAGCTTCATGCCGTATTCCGGCACGTTGATATCGATGGGTTGGCCATACAGGTCGCCGGGGCGCACAAAGGCGATAACCGTCATAATGCGCGCCATGGTCTCGGGCGATTCAGAAAGGTCACGCTCAAACCAACGCTGGATCATGCCGACCTCGGCACTCACGACATAGGTGACGTAGTAGTCAAAGAAGGTGCCCAGCGCCAAGCCCAAAATGCCCGTCTGTGCGCGCGGCACCACGGCCTCGCGTGCGGTATCGATGATCTTTTTAATAAAGGCGGGGTCGCCGCCCGGGCCCAGCAGCGATCCGATTAAATCGCGGTTGGCCGCAAGGTAGCGCAGCAACTCAACCGAACCGGGTGCCGGCTCGAGCTCATCGATGTTGTGATAGAGATCAGGCAGCTGAGCTGCGGTGATGAGCTCAATGCGCTCACGGATCTCGGCCAGCAAGCCGTCCTCGATTTGATTGATAAAGTCGGGGATATCGCGGTAGTGCGAATAGAACGTGCGGCGCGTAAGGCCGGCACGCTCGGTGAGCGACGCGACATTAATGCGCGAAAGGTCGCCGCTTTCGGCAAGCTCGCTGGCAAGTGCCTGGCGAAGGGCACGCTGCGAGCGAAGGGACCGGCGATCGCATTTCTCGAGCTGGGACAAGCGTCCTCCTTGTTACTCAGCCTGTGCGCTATTGCACAGTGCGAGTATTATTGCACACCGTGTGCATCAACACGTAAAGGCAATATTTTAGATGTGACGAAGGGCTGTCCCTTTGTCACATTATTCGATGACGGTGCGAGAGTTTTGCTTGCGCATGGTGGCGAGCATGTGTTTGGGGACGGCGTGGACCATGCAGCTGCCGATGGTCGCGCTCGCAGCAGCCTTGGCTGCATCCCTAGCGTTTTTGGTCGCGTAGCTGTGACGGAAGCGTTTGAGCATGGCAATGTCGTTACCGCCGTCGCCGTAAACCGCGACCTCGTCCTCGGCAATGCCGTAGTAGCCCGCCAGCCAGGCCACGCTCTCACCCTTGTTGCACGCCACGTCCGTGATCTCGAACATCACCGGATCGAACGGCGCGTTGACCACGCGGTCCGATCGCTCGGCCAAATACGCCTTAAGGTCGCGCTCCAGCTCGGGCGAGGTCACGCGGCAGTTGATCTTACACACATCGTGGCGCAGGATGTCGCCGATCGACTGATCGAAATACTGCTCCTCGTGATACCCACCACGTGCGCGCATGCCGCGCATCACGATGCGCTTGATAGGGCTGTCCTTCTTAAAGCCCGCCTGGTGCATCTCGAACGAACCGCTCGAGAACATGCCGTCGGGCGTGGAACAGTCGAAGCAAATGTCCGGGAACGCCTTGAGCAGCTCCTCGGTAACCTGCGGGTCGATGGTCCAGGTCTTGAGCACCTCGCCATGGCTGTTGCGCACGATGGATCCGTTGGAGCAACAGGCGTCGAGTGCCAGCCCCGTAAAGCCATGCTCGCCGATTGGCAACGTCGAGCGCCCGGTCGCGGGAACCACATGCAAGCCAGCCTCGGTCAGCTCGCGAATGGCACGGCGGATGGTCCCATCCGCCTCGTGCAGGGCGTTCAGCAGCGTTCCGTCTAAGTCACTCGCAAACATCTTGATCATGGGCATGCCTCACCTTCGTCTGCACGATATTGTAGACGAAGGTGAGGCATGCCCAGACAATGGCGTCCCGGCGCGGCGGGACAATGCTTCCGCAAATCCACGGTGTCCCTGCGCCTTAAGACAATTGCCACAAGCGACTTTTCAGCCGATAAAACTGCACCGTAGTCAACGTCAGTACCGCCAACATTCCTGCGAATACAATCGCCGGAGCCCATCGATCATATGCGAGCCCGTAAACCAATTGGCCAATAGGCGTTGCACAGGAAAGCATCATATAAACGAATGCCAGCACTTTTCCGCAGAGTTCCTTTGGCGCTGACCGCTGAACAAATGAAACGATTTCAACCGATGTAATGCTTGCCCACGCCATGACCCATGCCGAGCCGGCCGCAAGCGCGGTAAACGCAAATTCATCAGGACCGCTCAGTAGCGTGACAATAATCGGTACGACTCCAAAACAGATCATCGCAACATATCGACATATGCCCTTGAAGGAAAAACGATGCGGCCAAATACCGACCAAACCACTGCCGACAAGACCGCCCAAGCCCATAGCCACCTCAATAATCCCAACAAAGGATGACTGTATTCCGAGATGCTTTGAAACAACAATGAGAGCACCAATCGTTAACCCAACTAACGCAAGGTTCAAAATAGCCGCAAGCAAAAACACAACGAGCAATGATGCGTTTTGAACCAGGTACCGAATCGACTCCCGGAAATCGCTTCGGCATGTCGAGCAAGTCGTACTGTCTCCTGTCATTCCAGATGAGGCATTTTGCTTGAGTGCGCCCCCGAACAGCAGGGCTGACATCGCAAACGTCAACGCCGCGGTTTCGCATAGAGCATCGATACCAAAGCACCCATAGACTGCCGTCCCGACTACAGACCCCAAGATATTGCTCGCCATGGTTACCTGCGAGACCAACGCTGTGGCACGCTCAACTTTTTCTTGGCCCATCATGTGCACCGTCTCAATTTGAAGCATCGGTTTCAGCAGCGATTGGATGCCATATTGGACGCAAAGCATTGCTGCCACGACAACGGCAAGAGGCAGCGAACGCTTCATAGGGATAAACAACAGCGATGCAGCCATCAGAACAATGCCGAGCATCACAAGAACCCCGCGATGTCTCCCACGATCCGCCAAGATTCCGCCAGCCGGAGTCGCAAGCACGCCCGGCACGAACGCTATCGCCGCGACGGCACCATATAACGTTGACGAGCCGCTGCAATCGAACAAGTAAAGCGGGCACGCAAAGCACAGTGCCGACAACATCGAATACGCGCACAGCTGTGCAACAAGAAGACCGAAAAGCCTGATAGATCGCACTGTTTTTTGCGCCAACGAGACGCTACTCCTCCGCATTTCAGCCATAAGCCTATCCCCTATACATACCGTTAGTATGTATTTAATGACTTGAAAAGGGCAGCCGTGGCTACCCTTACAAATCAATTACATACCGTCAGTATCTATATTACCACCCGGCGCGGTCCCATACGTCCCAAATCTGCGCCGTTGTCTGAAGCACTTCTTCCCCCAAATCAAGTCCCACCGCGGCAGCCATCTGCGCCAAACATTGAGCGCGAGCGAGCATTCGGTCCTTGGATTCAAGCGGACGGAACAATGGCAGCAACCAAAGATTCGCCAACAACGATACGGCCTCCGCCGCTTCGCGAGGGCATTCGCACGCAATGGAGCCGTCGGCGATGCCCTCCTCGATCACTGGCAAAAGACAGCCATCGGCCGATTCGTCAAACGAGCCCTGGTACTGCATCGCCAGTAGACGCGAGCTTTTTACCGGATCCGCCGCAGGATGTATGCGTGCCCATAGCTCAATTTGTGGAACGACGGACTCGGGCGCGTACAGCCGCTTGAGCTTTTGGGCTCCGTTCATATTACCGATACCAAGCGTTGAGCGGCGGCGCTCAACAATCGGAGCCATTGCCCGATCAAATGCGGCGTTGAAAATCTCTTCTTTACTCTTAAAGTGATGATAGACAGCGCCCTTGGTCATGCCATCGAGGCGGTCGACGATATCTTGAATGCTCGTCCCCTCATAACCCTGTGCGCAGAATAGCTCCAGCGCCGCGTCGAGAATCTTCGCGACCGTCTCCTCGGGATATTTATTACGCCCCATAATCTGTCCATCCGCAACGCAAGTCTTGTGCCTCATTGCAGTATTTTAACGTTGCGGATGGCAGGCAGTCGATTCTACACCGCGGCGGGGCCGTGTTCGCCGGTACGGATGCGGATGACCTCCTCGACCGGCTCGACCCAAATCTTGCCGTCTCCAACGGCACCGGTGCGGGCGGCGCTGCAGATGATGTCGACAATTCCGTCGACGTGCTCGTCGGCGCAGATGAGGGTGAACTGCACCTTAGGGATCATGTTGACAAGCAACTCGTTGCCGCGCACGTATTCCTTCCAGCCATGCTGTGCGCCGCAGCCCTGCACCTGGTTGATAGTCATACCGCGAACATCAGCAGCAAACAGCGCGTCTTTAAGAACCTCAAGCTTTTCCTGACGCACGATAGCCGTGATCTTTTTCATAATGAATTCCTCTCTTTATCAAATAAATGAATTGCCATTCAATGACGCGGGTTTCCCAGGTGCCGCAGATTGGGTTGAAAGAGGAGCGCCGCGTACTTTTGTACGCAAGCGACGGTTTGAAACCCAAGGTGCGGTGCCTGGGGAAGCCGCGCGACGGTTTGAAGGGCAAGGTGCGGAGCCTGGGGAAGCCGCTAGTCAAGTCCCGAGAACGAGGGATAAGCGCTCTCGCCGTGCTGACTCGCATCCAGGCCCAGCGCCTCGTCGGCCTCGTCCACGCGCAGGCTGCCGTGGAACAGCGCCTTGACCACCGCGGCGATCACCAAGTCGAGCACCAGTACAATAGCGACCGTCACCACAATGCCCAAAATCTGCGAGATGAGCAGCGAGACATCGTCCGTGTAGAACAGGCCGCCCTTACCGGTCCACGAGAGCTCCGGCACGCAGAACAGCCCCGTGAGCACGCCGCCCAGGATGCCACCGATGCCGTGGCAGCCAAACGCGTCGAGCGCATCGTCGTAGCCAAATTTGGTCTTAAGATGGCTGATGGCCAGGTAGCAGACGGGAGATACGATCAGGCCCATGACCAGCGCCGCCCACGGCTCGACAAAGCCCGCGCCCGGCGTGACCACCACAAGGCCCGCAACCAGACCGGTGCTGGCGCCCACCAGCGTGGGTCGACCGGTGTGCACGCGCTCGACGGCAAGCCACGAGACCATGCCCGCCGCGCTGGCCGTCACGGTATTGAGGATGGCAAGTGCCGCCACGGCGTCGGCCCTAAACTCGCTGCCGCCGTTAAAGCCAAACCAGCCAAACCAAAGCAGGCCGGCTCCCAGCGCCACAAACGGCACGTTATGCGGACGGTAGCTCACCATGCCAAAGCCGCGACGACGGCCGAGCATTAAGCAGAGAATCAGGCCCGTAAGACCAGACGAGATGTGCACCACGTCGCCGCCGGCAAAGTCGAGCGCGCCGATGATATCGCCGATAAAGGAGCCCTCGCCGCCCCAAACCATGTGAGCAAGCGGCGCATAGACCACGAGCAGCAAAATGCCCAGGAAGGCCGTCGTGGCACCGAACTTAACGCGGCCGGCCAGGCTGCCCGTGACGATAGCAGCCGTGATCATGGCAAATGCCATCTGGAAGGCGATGTTGATGATCTGAGGGTAGACGACACCGTCCGCAGCATTGCCCTCGGCCGCCTGCAGCACCTGGTTGAGCACCGGCAGGCACAGCAGCTGGTCAAGGCCTCCAATAAACGGACTCGAACCGTCGCCGCCATAGGCCAGAGACCAGCCGGCAACAATCCACAGCACACCAACCAGACCAATGGCGCCAAAGCACATGAGCATGGTGTTGATGACATTTTTGCGCCTGGACAGGCCGCCATAGAAAAACGCCAGACCCGGTGTCATTAAAAACACGAGCATGGTGCAGATGAGCATAAACGTTGTCGATCCCGTATCGTACATTCGCTCTCCCTTGGTCGCATGAACGTTGTCGGCGCCCATAATGCGGCCGAGGGGCAACTGGTGTAGACCAGATACGGCGTTGTTAAACGCGGCGTTGTCGAATGGAAACGGCGCCGCAATCTTGGAAACGGCGCGGCAACGGACGCGAAACGAACGGGAAATACGCGAGCAAGGAAGCCGTGAGCGCGCCCGTCCCGGCTAGTGGCGGAACAGCTCGCGGGCTCGGTCGCGGAGATTAGTTGCTCGAATGACGCCTTCGTAGCGATTGATGCGCAGACGCGGGAAGGCGTTAAAGAAGCGTAGGTCGCGGCGGCTGAGCGACACGCTTGGCACCGGACGGCTCATGCGCTTGCCGGCAAGGCGACGACTGAGCGACGGACGCGGCATGTTCGGCGCGGCATCGGCCACGCGGCGGGCGGCAAGCGCCAGGCCGCGAGCACCATCCGCGATAAACGTCGGCATCGAAGCCTTCTCGCGCAGGGCATCGAGCGCGGCGTCACCCAGCTCGGCCAGCCACGCGTTAACGGCACGGCTACGGATGTGCGTCTGTGCCACCGAGTCAATCGTAGAATCGGGAATACGTTCGAGCATTGAGTCCGAGGCATCGGCAAGCGACTCATTGATGCGGTCGGCAAGGTCGGCCCGGACGCGCTCCAGCTGATCGGACAGACGCCGCCAGCTCGCCAGCGAGCACAACGCGTCGACCATCATCGCGACCGCGACGATAAAGGCGGACAGCCGCACAATCAGCACCGGCAGATGACCAAGCAGCCCCAGCAATGCCGGCTCCACTAAACGGCAAATGCACAGCGCACCCAGGCCAAACGCGCATGCCCAGTACAGGCAGATGCGTCCGTGCAAGTTAAACGGCAGGTGCGAGTAATCCCAAAAGCGAGCGCCCGTTGTTTTTTCCAACAGCACGCCTACGCTGTACTCAATCACGCTGCATACGAGCGCTGCAGCGACAAACTGGCTCGACGCGTCAGGAATTCCGCGCAACAGCAGCCAGCAGGCAATGCCGCCCGCGCCATAGATGGGGCAACACGGTCCCAGCAAAAAGCCGCTGTTGGCAAAGCGTCCGTGGTTGAGCATGGCGCAGACCGTCGATTCCCATGCCCAGCCGCAAAACCCGTAGAAGGC
The DNA here is from genome assembly GCA_902491765.1 of uncultured Collinsella sp. Lineage (GTDB taxonomy): Bacteria > Actinomycetota > Coriobacteriia > Coriobacteriales > Coriobacteriaceae > Collinsella. Next base: position 35,695 of record CABUIY010000008.1, read on the forward strand.
GAACGAGAGCACCAGTGCCGAAAGCGGACAGGCGGCAAGCGTCGCGCCGTCAAATGCCATGTCGATCGCGGTCCCCACCGTCTACCCTCTCCTCTTTTCACTCGAATCTTTGCTCGAGCCGTCGCTCGAGCCCTCGCTCAAATCGTTCGCGTCGTCTTTGCGCGGCAGGCGGCCGGCGACCGTCTCGCGCAGAGCACACCATTTATCCGCCAGGCACACAATCCAAGCCTCACGACACGTCGGCGGCACCGGCACCAGCGGAAACATATGCCGCACGATAATATTCCGTTCGCGCGACGTCAGCTCAAAATCTTCCTCCGCGCGCGCTAGGGCAAAAAACGGGTGGCGAAAGCCATGCAGCCGATGGCTTGGGTCGGGATCGTGCCAATCGTAGAGAAAGTAATCGTGTAACAAGGCTCCGCGCAGCAGCGAGGCACGGTCGATCGAAACACCGACGCGGCCCAGGCGCTCGGCAAAGGACAGGCTCGTCCGCGCTACCGAAGTCACATGTGCATAGACCGTCACGTCGCCATGCTGGATAAACTCGCGCGTCAGGTCCAAGCGGCCCGCCTGGGCGAGCTGGCGGGCGGCATCGTCGACCTCGTGCGCGATTTTCTCGGCACGAACGGCATCGGACATGCTGCCTCCTTCCAGCGGCTCACGGCGGCAAGCCACGGCCTGCACGTATTGAAAAAATCATCATCGAATCTATCAGTATGGCATCGGACAAAACGTTTTGCCCCACCAGTTGGCGAATTACCGCGCCGCCGTCACATATCAAACGCCAAAATGTGCGAGACTGTCTTGTGCAATTGTGTCGGCCGAGGGAGCGCCGGCGCTCGATTCGCATGGAGTAACCCACAACGATGCTGCTTACGCAAACGACAACGCCCGAGGACGTCAAGGCTCTTAATCGTGCCGAGCTCCCGCAGCTCTGCGACGAGATTCGCCACGCCATCCTCGAAAGCTCCGCCGCCGTCGGCGGGCACGTTGCCCCCAACCTGGGCGTCGTTGAGCTTACGGTCGCGCTCCATCGCGTGTTTAACTCCCCTATCGACAAGATTCTCTTTGACGTTTCGCACCAGACCTACGCCCACAAGGCGCTGACTGGGCGCGCGTACACTTATATCGATCCGAAGCGCTTTGGCGAGGCCTCTGGCTTTGCCAATCCCGACGAGTCCGAGCACGACCTGTTCGCCATGGGCCATACCTCCACGTCGGTGAGCCTGGGCTGCGGCCTGGCGCACGCTCGTGACCTGGCGGGCGATGCGTACAACGTCATCACCATCATTGGCGACGGCTCGCTTTCGGGCGGCCTGGCGTTTGAGGGCTTCAACAATGCCGCCGAACTCGACAGCAACCTGATCATCATCGTCAACGATAACGACCAGTCCATCGCCGAGAACCACGGTGGCCTCTATCGCAATCTGGCCGAGCTGCGCGCCACCAACGGCACCTGTGAGCGCAACGTTTTCCGCGCGATGGGACTCGACTACCGTTATTTGGACGCCGGCAACGACGTGTTGGCCCTAGTCGACGCGCTGCAGGAACTGCGCAATATCGATCATCCCATCGTGCTGCACGTCTCCACCGCCAAGGGCAAGGGCTTTGAGCCGGCCCAGAGCGACCCCGAACGCTGGCACCACGTGGGTCCGTTTGACATGGCGACCGGGCGCAAGCTCTGCCCGGGCCATCCGAGCGAGCCTGCGCCGCGCACCTACGCCGACATTACGGGCGAGGCGCTCAGCGCCGCCATCGAGCGCGATCCGCAGGTCGTGGGCATCACGGCCGCCACACCCTACATCATGGGCTTTACACCCGAGCTTCGCGCTGCCGCCGGCAAACAGTTCGTCGATGTGGGCATTGCCGAGGAGCACGCCGTGACCTTTGCCACCGCGCTTGCGCGCTCGGGCGCCAAGCCAGTCTTTGGTGTGTACGGCACGTTTTTGCAGCGCGCCTACGACGAACTCTGGCACGACCTGTGCCTCAACGACGCCCCGGCAACCATTTTGGTGTTTGGTGCGTCTATCTTTGGCACCACGTCCGAGACGCACCTCTCGTTCTTTGATATTTCCATGTTGGGCGGTCTTCCCAACATGCACTACTTGGCGCCGGCCTGCATGGAGGAATATCTGTCCATGCTGAGCTGGTCGCTCGACCACCGCGAGCATCCCGTGGCAATCCGCGTACCGGGCATCGGCCTGGTAAGCCGCCCCGACCTTGCGCCCGCCGAAGACACCGACTACAGCGCCGTTCGCTACAACGTGGTGCGTCAGGGCCGCGACGTTACCGTGCTCGCGCTTGGCGATTTCTTTGAGCTGGGTGAGCGCGTGGCAAACCGTCTGACTGCCGAGTACGGCATCGAGGCCACGCTCGTCAACCCGCGCTTTGCAACCGAGCTCGACCGCGAGTTCCTCGACAGTCTTGCCGCCGAGCATCGCGTCGTCGTCACCCTCGAGGACGGCATCTTGGACGGCGGCTGGGGCGAGCGCGTGGCATGCTATCTGGCATGCACGCCGTTGCGCACGCGCACCTTTGGCATCGCCAAGGGCTTTCCCGACCGCTACGATCCCAACGAACTGCTCGCGCAGAACGGCATGACGGTCGAGAACATGGCCGCCGAAGCCGTAAGGCTACTCAACGAGTAAGAAAACCTCCGCAAGGAAAGCATCCCTGCGGAGGTTTTTATTTTCGCGACGCGATTATCTCAATCTGTAACATCTATGGCCTGAATTCCCGTCTAACTGTTACAGATCGAGACAAGACGTCTTAGTCCCCGACGTTTGTCTCAATCTGTAACAGTTAGGGACCTTTTGGCCGTCCAGATGTTACAGATTGAGACATTCGAATTCCCCTGAAGAGAAAATCTCGATCTGTAACAGTTACTCGGCAAAAATGGCTGCAGATGTTACAGATCGAGACAAAACAGCAAGGCATGCCGCTGCATCGGTCAGAACCACCACAAAGGTGCCTGTCCCTTTTTGGTAGGTAGAATTACCCATAAGGCAAGTATGTTTCTGAGTTATTTCGTGTTGACCCATTTGAGCGGGATAGGGTATAACTCTACTCAACCGCTAGGGATTTTATTGAGAAAGGTGTTCTCCCATGAGCAAGAACCTCTCCCAGCAGGTCGTTCTCGACCGCCGCGGCTTCGTTGCCGCCACCTTCGCAACCGTCGCCGGCCTTGGTCTTGCCGGCTGCTCCGACACCAGCGCCGAGGCCGACAAGGGTTCCGCCGCCGGCTCCTCCAAGAGCTCCAAGGATACCGAAGTTTCCGCCACGCTCGACGCTAAGGCATTCGACAAGCTCGTCGACAACGGCCCCAAGGCCGATGACGACGCCATCGCCGCCAGCACCTGGGCCACGGCCGTTAAGGACGCCGGCGTCTTTAAGATCGGTGGCGTTCAGACCTCCACGCTCTTCTCCCTCCTCAACGAGAAAGACGGTCAGACCCGCGGCTTCGACGCCGGTATCGCACAGCTCCTGTCCAACTACATTCTGGGCGAGAACAATGTCGAGATCACCCAGGTGACCTCGGACACGCGCGAGTCCGTCCTGCAGAACGGCCAGGTCGACGCTGTCTTTGCCACCTACACCATTACCGACGAGCGAAAGAAACTCGTTTCCTTTGCCGGTCCCTATTACTACACGCAGCAGGCTATCCTGGTGCTCGCCGACAACGACGACATCAAGAGCGTCGACGACCTGGCCGACAAGAACGTCGCCGTCCAGTCCGGCTCCAACGGCCCCGCCATCCTGGAGGAGTTCGCTCCCAAGGCCAGCCAGCAGGAGTTCAAGACCGACGAGGAGGCTCGTCAGGCCCTCCAGCAGGGTCGCGTTGACGCCTACGTCATCGATAACAACATGCAGCAGAGCGCCCTGGTCCGCGAGCCCGGTAAATACAAGATCGCCGGCAAGCCCTTCGGCAGCAAGGAGCCCTATGGCATCGGTCTACCGCTCGATTCCGACGGCGTCGCCTTTGTCAACGACTTCCTTAAGAAGATCGAGGACGACGGCACCTGGACCGAGCTGTGGCAGATCTGCATCGGCGACCGCACGGGCGACACCAATGTTCCCGAGCTGCCCGAAATCGGCGCCTAGGCAACGAGCCTGGTAACGGCCGCAACGAAACCATATGGAAACGCACGATGCGCTTTATTGCGGTAAACTGTTTCCTCACAGAGTTGTCGGGGCTTCCGTACACACGGGAGCCCCTTTCCTTATCGGCGGGAGGTCCGCATGAGTCTCTCCGAACTCTGGTCGCTCTATGGCCAGAACTATATCGACGCGCTGCTAGCAACCTGGGGCATGACACTTGAGTCGTTTGTCATCGCCATGGTGCTGGCCGTCGCCGTCACCGTGATGCGCGTGTCGCCGCTCAAGCCGCTGCGCGTCTTTGGCGACCTGTATGTCCAGGTCTTCCGTAACATCCCCGGCATCGCGCTGCTCATCATCGTCGTCTATGCGCTGCCGCCGCTCAAGGTCGTCCTACCCTACCGCACCTGCGTTATCGTCGCCACGGTTCTTTTGGGCTCGGCCTTTGGCTCCGAGAACTTTATGAGCGGCATCAACACCGTCGGCGTCGGCCAGGTGGAAGCCGCCCGCTCGCTGGGCATGAGCTTTAACCGTATCCTCGCCAAGATCGTGATTCCGCAGGCGCTGCGCTCGAGCGTGTTGCCCATGACCAACCTCTTTATCGCCGTCATGCTCACCACCGCGCTCGGCAGTCAGGTGCCACTTAAACCGCAGGAGCTCACCGGCGTGGTGAGCTACATCAACACGCGCTCGCTCGGCGGCGTCGCCGCGTTCTTTATCTCGGCGCTCGGCTACCTGGGCACTGCCTTTGTGGTGAGCCACATTGGCAACTACATTGATAAGAAGGTGAGGATCCTCCGATGAGCAAGCATTCCACCTCCGCGCTCACCATGCGCGATGCGCTCTACGAGGCTCCCGGCCCCAAGATGCGCGCCAAGATTCGCATCGGCACCGCCATCTCATTGGTTGCCGTGGCGGCGCTCATCGCCTTGGTACTGCAGCGCTTTTATGTGACCGGTCAGCTTTCGGTCCACTATTGGTATTTCTTTACGCACCTCTCCACCTGGAAGTTCTTACTTGCCGGCTTTGAGGGCACCGTTAAAGTCGCACTCACCGCTGGCGCCATCGCGCTGGTACTGGGCTTAGGCCTTATGCTCGGCCGCACCAGCGACATCAAGCCGCTGCAGCTGGTCTGCCGCGTGCTCACCGATTTCTTCCGCGGCGTGCCGAGCCTGCTGTTCATCTACTTCTTCTTTTTGGTGCTGCCCCAGTACAAGATCGCGCTACCGTCGTTTTGGATGCTCACGCTTCCCGTCGCGCTCGCCGCAGCCGGCGTACTCGCCGAGATCTTCCGCGCCGGCGTCAACGCCGTGCCGCGTGGCCAGGTCGAGGCGGCCCAGGCGCTCGGTCTCTCCAAGGCTAAAATCACCTTTAAAATCGTATTGCCGCAGGCTATTCGATTTATCATTCCGTCGTTGATCTCACAACTTGTAGTCGTGGTCAAGGACACCACCGTCGCCTATGTGGTGAGCTATCCCGACCTGATGCAAAATGCCCGCGTGCTCATTACCAACTACGACGCCCTCGTGTCGGTCTACCTGGTGATCGCAGTCATCTACATCCTCATCAACGTCGCGATCAACAAGGCCGCTGTCTATGTTTCGCACAAGACCGGCGCGACCATCATCCGCTAACGCTTTACCATTTCGAGTCATAAGGAGCCGAGCACCATGGCACAGAGCACCTCTTCCACCGGCAATCAGCCGCTAATCGAGCTCAGACACGTCGATAAGCACTATGGCGATCTGCACGTCCTCAACGACATCAATCTCTCGGTCGACCGCGGCGAGGTCGTCGTTGTGATCGGTCCCTCGGGCTCGGGCAAGTCGACCATGTGCCGCACCATCAACCGCCTGGAAACCATCGACTCGGGCGAGATCCTCATCGAGGGCGAGCCCCTGCCGCAGGAAGGCAAGGACCTTGCCCGCATGCGTGCCGAGCTGGGCATGGTGTTCCAACAGTTCAACCTGTTTGCACATATGACGGTGCTGCAGAACGTCATGATGGGGCCGGTCGACGTGCTGGGTGTCTCCAAGGAGGAGGCTCGTGAGCGCGCCATGGACCTGCTGAGCCGCGTGGGCGTGGCCGAGCAGGCCGACAAGGTACCCGCACAGCTTTCGGGCGGCCAGCAGCAGCGCGTGGCCATCGCCCGTTCACTCGCCATGCAGCCCAAGGCCATGCTTTTTGACGAGCCCACGAGCGCTCTTGATCCCGAGATGATCAACGAGGTGCTCGAGGTCATGGTCCGTCTGGCCCAGCAGGGCATGACGATGATCGTCATCACGCACGAGATGAACTTCGCCCGCCGCGTGGCCGATCGCGTCGTGTTTATGGCCGACGGCCAGATCGTGGAAACCGGCACGCCCGACGAGTTCTTCGACCACCCCCAGACCAAGCGCGCCCAGGACTTCCTCAACTCCATCAAGGGTCACTAACCCAATTGCCACGCGGGCAAATTCATCAGTAACGTTTGCTCCGCGCCACCCCTGTGCCATGTCCACCCGGATTCGAAAGCTACGCCCATGATCGGAACCCGCACCTCATCGTCCTACACTCCGCACGTCGACGTCGATCCCGCCGACCGTCCGCTCGTCCTGGTCGCACCACGCTGGGAAGAAGCGAAACCCTATTTGAGCGAGACGCTCTCCCCCAACGAGGAGATTGCGAGCGTCTTTGTCGATGCCATCCTTGCCGCCGGCGGCCTGCCGCTGCAGATGTCCATCACCGAGGACATTGAGGTCATCCGTCATTACGTCGATATCGCCGACGGCATCGCCATTCCCGGCGGCCCCGATGTCAATCCCAAACGTTGGGGCGATGATCGACCCTACGACCCCACCCTCTGCTGCGAGATCCGCGATAGCTTTGAGTTTAAGCTGGTCGGCGAGGTGCTCCGCGCCAAAAAGCCGCTCTTTACCACCTGCCGCGGCACGCAGTTGCTCAATGTCGCCACCGGCGGCACCCTGTGCATGGACGTGCCAAGCCTGGGCGCGCGCGAGGGCCGCACGCAGTGGCGCCATACCCACGTGCTCAACGACCCCGTGCATCCCGTCGAGGTCGTGCCGGGCTCGTTGCTGGAGCGCGCGCTTGGCGGGCACAGGCTTATCCAGACCAACTCCGCACACCACTGCTGCATCGATCGTCTGGGTAAAAGCACGCGCTTGGTCGCCAAGGCAACCGATGGCGTGCCCGAGTGCATCGAAGTCGAAGGCCAACCCTTCTGCCTGGGCGTGCAATGGCATCCCGAGTACACCTGGCAGACGCTCGAAACCGACTTTAACCTCTGGAAGTCGTTTGTCGAGGCGGCAGTCAAGGTCAAGCAGGCCCGCTAGCACGCGAACCACAAAACAGATAAGGGCGCCCCGCCGGCCACATGGTCCGGCGGGGCACCCTTTCACCTATATGTGGCCGGCAAGCAGCCCAAGGCTCGCAAGCTCTTATTCAGCCGCCTCGCGCAGAGCCGACATCGTTGCCGCATATTGCTGCTGCAACGCATGCATTCCCTCGCGAGCGCCGTCAACGGCATCGGCGCCGCGAAGTGCTTCGGTCACCACGACCGCCGGCTCGTACAGATTATCGAATCCCAGGTTCTGGCTCACGCCCTTGAGCGTGTGCGCTGCCATAAACGCACCTTCGGCGTCTCCTGCCGCCATGGCGGCCTCCAGCTTGTCCATGCTCTCGTCATCCAAAAACTTGAGGGCAAAGCGGGCAAGCATTTCCTCGCCCATCAGCCGAGCGCACGCGTCATCATAATTAGCGCCGATCTTCTCATACGCCTCACGCATGGAAATCATGGATTAAAACTCCTTTGGTCAAACTAAATCGTGGGAAACGCGACGACGTCGGCGGGGCGTGCCAACGTCTCGGCAATACGGTCTTGCACCTCGAGCAGGCAGTCGAGCAACAGCGGGTTAAAGGTGCCGCACTTACCGTCCAGGATCATCTGGATCGCCTCCTTGTGCGGGATAGCGTCCTTGTACACGCGCACGCTCGTCAGCGCATCGTACACGTCGGCCACCGAAACCACCTGTGCGGCAATGGGAATCTCGTCGCCCTTAAGGCCATCGGGATAACCCTTGCCGTCCCAGCGCTCGTGATGCCAACGCGCAATCTGGTACGCATATTCCATAAGCGCATTGCCAACGTGATGGCGGCCCAGCTCAAGCAACATGTCGGCGCCGATCGTGGTATGCGTCTTCATAATCTCGAACTCCTCGGGCGTAAGGCGCCCGGGTTTGTTGAGGATCGCATCGTCAATCGACATCTTGCCAATATCGTGCAGCGCCGAAGCCAGGGCAATCGTGGAGCGCTCCTCATTGTCGGGGGAGATCGTGTCGCTACGCTGAACCAGACAGTCAAGCAGCAGCTCGGTCAGCTTTTCGATATTCGTAACGTGCCTGCCGCTCTCACCATTGCGAAGCTCCATGACGCCGACCATGATGTCGATGAGCATGCGACTGTTCTTGACGCGCTCGTTGTACTGCTGGGACAGCAGGCTCGTCAGGCGGCGCTGTTTGGCGTATAGGCGGATGGTGTTGCTTACACGGCGGCGCACGACACGGGAGTCAAACGGGCGGTTGATATAGTCCGAGGCGCCCAGCTCGTACGCGCGCAGAACCATATCATCGGAATCTTCGCTCGATATCATGATGAAAGGCAGATTGTCGATACCCGATCGGCGCGACAGATCGGCCAGCACCTCAAAGCCGCTTATGCCCGGCATGACAATATCCAGCAGCACGAGCGACAACTCATCGCCATAGCGGTCGACCATGTCGAGCGCCGTACGACCGTTGTCGGCCTCGAGGATGCAATACTCGTCCTTGAGCATCTCGTTGAGAATGGCTCGGTTCATCTCGGAGTCATCGACAATAAGCACCAAAGGCTTTTCGCTTTGGAAGGCTTCGATGGAATCGGCATCGGTCACGACCGTACCGGCTTTTGCCTTAGCGCGGCTCAATAACTGGACAGCGCGGCCAACGCCCTCATCGACCGTCTCGCCATGAATGCGAACGCCACCAACACATGCCGTCAAGCTCACGTACTCATGGCCCGGAACAATCGTGGCATGAACGGCATCGGACACCTGATGCAGGCGACGGGTGAAGTCATCGGAGGGAATATTGGGCATGACGACCACAAACTTGTCGCAGCCATAGCGTACGAGCTCGTCAGTCGAACGAATTCCGCTGCGTATGGCCGTCGCCACAGCACCGAGCGCAAGGTCGCCGGCATGACGGCCACACGTATCGTTGAAGACCCTAAAATCATCAAGGTCGATCACCGCAACGCCGGCATTCATGCGGGCGCTACGGAGCTTTTCCTCGTAATATCGGCGATTGCGCACACTCGTCAGCACGTCGGTGTAGACGAGGTCCTCTTCTGCAGCCTCTTGCTCATCGATCGGGCGCACCATCAGCAGGACGTGAGGCTCGCCCTCGACCTTCAGAGGGCGTAGGCGGGCGCGGTACTCAACACCATCGTTGAGCAGTTGCTCCGACACCTCATCGGAATCTGCCAAGGCCTCAAGACTCGACTGACGCAGACAAGGGCACCGATTGCCGGCGAGCAGGCAGTTAGGCTCGCTCTTAATCTGATCGGCCGACAGCAAACGCACCACGGGGTAGGTCTTCGCGACGCGGGCGACCTCAGCGGCAGCCTCCTCGTCGGTTAGATTGACCTCGTGATTTTTGCGCATATGGGGCCCTTTCTATCGTTATGCACGGCAACGGTGCATATCAATTGGTACAAGGGTAACATCTAACAGCTGAAGGCAAACGCGCGATTATCGTTACATTTTTATGACCTGGCAAGCGGCGGTAATGGAGCCGCGGGCGCGCGGTTATGGACGCATTCGTTAACAATGACGAAACGCTAACAACCCCTCTCCCCGCAGGTCATCGAGCGTGCTAACGCTCCAAGACATCACGAACGGCATTTGCCGCCGTAACGGGGCGATCGCGCAGACCGTTATGCGCGCCCGGAATCGTCACAAGGGGGCAATCGAGATATTCGGCAGCCGCTCGCGTGCCAGCCTCGCGGGGCGTATCGACCGAAAGCTCGCCCAAAAACACAGCCGACACCGCCTTTGACGCGCAGGCGCGCTCCCAGTCGGGAGCATATGTCATATTTGTTCCGTATTCATTGGCCATGAAGCAACGACCATTGCGCAGGGCATGTTTGGCTTCCGCCTTAGTCGTCCCAGGAGCCTCGGGGTCCAAGTCGCCGAGGGCTCCCAAGAAAAGCCGGAGCGCCCTTGAAACCTTTCCAGCCGCAATCATATCGAGCAAAACCGGAGCTGCGCCCATGCCGACGCCTTCGGCCGACACAGCCGGCTCGTGCAGAATCGCACGGGCGACGAGATGGGGTTCGGCGCGAAGAAGCTCCAGCGCCACCAACGTACCGGCGCTGTGCGCAAGCACATTTGTCGGAGCGCCGACGTGTTCGATCACGGCCTGCAGGTCGGCGGCCTGAGCGGCAAGATCATAGCTGCCGTCTGCCGCTTCGCTGCTGTCACCACAGCCGCGGCGGTCGTAGGCAATTACACGGTAGTTGCGGCTGAGCTCACAAGCGATGCCGTCGAAAAATGTGCCGTCGACACAAGCGCCGTGCACGCACACCAAAGCAGGAGTATCAGGCGACACATCCGGGCCGGCATATTCGCGACAGGCAATCGTGGTGCCCGCATTCTCGACCGTAAAATCCATGTTGTGCCCCCATCATCAACGCCCATCCAGTTGCGCGTCAGTACGGCTGGATAGACCCGCATTTCTTTACGCCTTGTTAACAGATTAACTTTACCCGACCCGAGGCTTTTCATGACACGGCATAATGAGCGACGTGAAAAAACGAAACTTGTAAAGCAAGAGCCTGCACCCTGCTTTGGAGCCGATGCTATGCTTAGGCACAATTGTCTTGAGGAGCATATGCCTATGTCTACGTTTTTGAATGCCAGCCCCATCTTTGGGCCCGTTCGCAGCCGTCGCCTTGGTCTCTCGCTCGGCGTCAACATGATGCCGGCCAGCGGCAAAATCTGCACGTTCGACTGCATTTACTGCGAAAACGGCCTCAACGCCGAGCGCCCCTGCCATGAGCCGCACAACACAGCTGCCGTGGTACTCGGCGCGCTCGAGGCAAAGCTGCGCGAAATGGCAGCCGAGGGCGAGCTCCCCGATGTGATCACCTTCGCAGGCAACGGCGAGCCCACCGCCGCACCGGAGTTTCCGCATGCCATCGCCGGCGCCGTCGCGCTGCGCGACGAGCTTACCCCAAACTCCAAGATCGCCGTGCTCTCCAACGGCACGCGCGCCGACCGTCCCGAGGTGCACGACGCGCTCATGATGGTCGACGACAACATTCTTAAGCTCGATACCGTCGACCCGGCGTTTATCCAGCTGCTCGACCAGCCTGTTGGCCCCTACGACGTCGAGCACCAGATCAAGACGTTCGCAAGCTTTGACGGTCACGTTATTATCCAGACGATCTTTTTGACCGGCGAGTATCAGGGCAAGCTCATCGACAACACCGGCGAGGAGTACGTTGCCCCCTGGCTCGCGGCGCTTGAGCGCATTCGCCCACAAGAAGCGACCATCTACACGGTAGCGCGCGAGACACCGATCGCCGGCCTTGCCAAAGCAGCGCCCGAGGTGCTCGACGCCATCGCCGCGCACGTCCAAGCCCTCGGCATTCCCTGCCAGGTGAGCTACTAGCAAAACCACGCAGCAGCTAGTGCCCGCCACCCCGCTCCATCAGTTGCGGTGATATAGTTCCTGTTTATGCTGTTAAACCGCTTAAATCGGAACTATATCACCGCAACTTTTATGGACGCGTGAGTGGGCTATACTAGCTGCGGATGAAAGGAAGTTAGCCATGTATGACAAAGGACCCGTACCCGGCCGCAACGACGCCTGCTGGTGCGGCAGCGGCAAAAAATATAAGAAATGTCACAGCGCCTTCGACGAGCGCCTCGAGCGCTTGTGGGAAGAGGGCTGGGAGGTCCTGCCCCGCACGCTCTACAAGACGCCCGCCGATATCGAGGGCATCAAGCGCTCGGCCGCCATCAACGTGGGCGTGCTCGACTACGTGGGCGAGCACATCGCCGCGGGCATGACCACCAACCAGATCGACCAGATGATCTACAACTACACCGTCGAGCACGGCGGCACGCCGGCCGACCTCAACTACGAGGGCTACCCCAAGAGCGTGTGCACCTCGATCAATGACGTGGTCTGTCACGGCATCCCCTGCGATACAGACGTGCTGCACGAGGGCGATATTATCAACGTGGACTGCTCCACGATTTTGGACGGCTACTTTAGTGATTCGAGCCGCATGTTCTGTATCGGCGAGGTCTCGGCCGAGCGCCAGCGCCTGGTCGAGGTCACCCGTGCCAGCGTGGAGGCGGGTCTGGCCGCCGTCAAGCCGTGGCTGCCGCTGTCCGTTATGGCCGAGGCCGTGCAAAAGACGGTCGAGGACGCCGGCTTTAGCGTGGTGCGCGAGTACGGCGGACACGGCATCGGTAAGGAGTTCCACGAGGACCCGTTTGTGGGCTTTACCACCGAGACACCCGATGTGGACACCATCATGGCTCCGGGCATGGTCTTTACCATTGAGCCCATGGTCAATGCCGGAGCGCCCGACATCAAGATTAGCAAGGGCGATGGCTGGTGTGTGCGCACCAAGGACGGTAGCGATTCGGCTCAGTGCGAGGTACAGCTCGTGGTGACCGAGGACGGTTACGAGCTGCTGAGCTGGTAGCTGTAGATGCGCCGGATGCTGACGGGCACGCTCGTCTTGCATCCGGCGTTTTTATTTGAACGTTTTGCCTGATAAAACCTGCCAAAAATAAACCTGTCCCTTTTTGGCAGGTCGAGCGGAGAGGACTGCTTGTGAACATCCTGGTTTTGCTGCCCGTCAACGACCGCCATCGCGCAATTCTTGAGTCGAGCGCTCCGGGCGAGGACTTTATCTACACGAGTGCCGACGCCGCCACGCGCGAGCAGGTCGCCAACGCCGACGTGATCTTGGGCAACATCGACCCTGACATGCTCACGGCATGTGAGCATCTCCAGCTGTTGCAATTGCAGACCGCCGGCTATGACGACTACCTTGCCGCCGGCACCTTGCCGGCTGAAGCCAAGCTGTCTTGCTCAATCGGCGCCTACGGTCAGGCCGTGAGCGAGCACATGTTTGCCATGGTCCTTTCCATGATGAAGCGCCTGCCCGGCTATCACGATTTGCAGCGCGAGCATCGCTGGGAGGATTTGGGACCGGTTACCTCGCTCAAAAACTCCAACGTGCTGGTGCTGGGCACGGGCGATATCGGCAGCCACTTTGCCACGCTCTGCCGCAGCATGGGTGCGCACGTCCGCGGCATCAAGCGCCATCCGCTCGTCTACCCCATTGTGTTTGAGGACATGGACGGCATGGACGCCCTGCCCGAGCGCCTGGCCGAGGCTGACATCGTCGCATCCTTTATGCCCAGCACGCCTGAGACCCGCGGCCTGGCGAACGCCGAGTTCTTCGCCGCGATGAAACCAGGCGCCTTCTTTGCCAACGGCGGCCGCGGCGACCTTGTTGTTGCCGACGATCTGGTTGCCGCTCTTGAGTCGGGACATCTCGCCGGCGCCGCGGTCGACGTCACCGATCCCGAGCCGCTGCCTGCGACAAGCCCCCTGTGGGATGCGCCCAACATGCTCATCACACCGCACGTCTCCGGTTGGTTCCACCTGGCAGCCACGCTCAGCAACGTGGTCGACATCGCCGCGGAGAATCTGCGTCACCTGCAGGCGGGCGAGACGCTTCGCCGTTGGATCGAACACTAATTGTTCCGGCGTTTTGCCAAACGCCGGAACCCCTCGACGCTGCGAGCCCGCCAGAGCGGCAATCTGACGTTCAATCGTCGGGCATGGCCAAAAGGCCTATGCCCTCCTCTTTCACGTCACCTTGCTCGCTCTGGCGGGCTCTCGCTGACTTTTGCTCTACCTGCGGCGTTTCGCTGGCGTTGACTCTGTCGACAGGGTCCTAGCGGCTCTCTTACCGTTAGCATTGCGGCATTTGCCCAGATAAAACCTGCCAAAATAAACCTGTCCCTTTTTGGCAGGTTTTAGAGTTCCACGCTTTCGGCGCCGTTGATGGTTAGGTTGCGCTCGTAGAAGGCGGTGAGGGCACGGATGGCGTACATCACGTCGCGCACGCCGCCGGTCTCGTAGCTCGAGTGCATGGCAAGCTGCGGCAGGCCCACGTCTACGGCATGCATACTCGCCTGCATATTGGACAGATTGCCAAGCGTGGAGCCGCCGGCCATATCGCTCTTGTTGGCGAAGGCCTGCGTGGGCACGTCGGCGTCATCGCAAATAGCCTGGAACACCGCGCGGCTAAAGGCATCGGTGCAGTAGTGCTGGTTGGCGGCTTCCTTGATAACGATGCCGCCGTTGAGCACAACCTGGTTGCGGGCATCGCACTTCTCGGCGTGGTTGGGATGCACGGCATGCGCGTTGTCGCAGCTCACAAGCATCGAGGCGGCAAGTGCGCGATGGTACGACTCGTCGTCAAAGCCCAGCGATCCGTTGATGCGGCGCAGCGCGTCGGCCAAGAACGTCGACATGGCGCCCTGCTTGGTCTCGGAGCCCACCTCCTCGTTATCAAAGCAGCAGAAGACCGAAACATCGTGCGCGTTCTCGGCACCCAAAAATGCCTGCAGCGAGGTGTAAGCGCAGGCCAGGTCGTCGAGCTTGGGCGTCGAGATAAACTCGTCGGCCCAACCCCAAATGCGCGCATCCTGACGATTGACCAGGAACAGATCGCGGCCCAAAATCTGCTCGGGCTCAACGTCCAGCTCATCGGCAATCAGAGCGTCAAAATCTCCCTGCTTGAGTTCACCGGCGCTGATGAGCGGGCACAGGTCAACGGCTCGGTTGGGAGCAAAGCTCTCGTTAACGCCACGGTTCATATGGATGGCAAGGCTCGGGATGATGGCGACTTCGCGCTCGGTGGCGAGCAAGCGACTCTCGATGCGGTCGCCCTCACGCACCAGCACGCGGCCCGCGAGCGCCAGCGGGCGGTCGAACCAGGTGTAGTCGATCATGCCGCCGTAGGCCTCGATGTTCAGGCGCAGCGTCTCGCCCGCGCCGTCGAGCTCGGGCACGGCCTTGACCTTAAACGTCGGCGAATCGCTGTGCGACGCCGTCAGCTGAAAATGGTAGTCGCCGGCAACGCCGTCCTCGCCCCACGTCGCGGCCAGGTCCTCGCCCACCTTAAAGGCAACAACGCTCGAGGTGTTGCGCTGCGTGTAATAACGCCCGCCCGGCTCGATGTCCCACGCCGCATTCTCGGGCAGGTAGGTAAAGCCTGCCTCGTCGAGCTCGGCCATAATGGTCGCCGCCGTATGGAACATGCTGGGGCATGCCTCGATAAAGTCGATGAGGTCGTTGGCGGCCTCGATATCGTCGGCAGTCACGTGCACGCGCTCGGGCGTTTCCTGATCTGTCATGCTCTCCCCTTTCGCTGGGTTGATGGTCCCCTCCAGCATACCCCGCCGCGCCAGCGCCGCGCCTTTCATTCCATGTTTAATCCCACGCCGCTCGCCAAGTTGAGCCATCATGCCCGTGCACCTTTTGCGACAATTACGCTAACAGGACGAGAGGAGCCGTCATGAAGCCACGTAACATTGCCATCGCCTGCGGTGTTGCAGGAACCGCCGTCGGCATCGCCATTGCCGCCGGTATCGTTTATCACAAACAAATCAAGTCCGCCGCGTCGCTCAAACGCTTGACCGGCCACGCGGATGGCTATGACCTGTACGCAATCGACATCGCCTACGACTACGATCTTGATCGCATCATCGCCGCTGGCGTGCGCGACGACCAGGCCTACATCGATGCCGTGGTGACGCAGGTGCTGCCCGGTGTGCCGGTACATGTCCAGGCGCCCCAGTTTGCCTGCAGCGCTTTTGTCGCCGTAGATGCCGAAGGCCGCGTGCGCACCGGTCGCAATTACGACTTTAAGGACGACACCTCGGCGCTGTTGGTGCGCAATCGCCCACGCGGCGTCTATGCCTCCATCGGCTTTGCCGCCCTTAACAACCTGGGCGATAACACTCCGCTTGACTCCGTCGGCGGACGCGCCGCCGCACTCATGGGCCCGTTTGCCCAGCTCGACGGTGTTAACGAGTGCGGCGTGTCCATTGCCGTACTCACCCTGGATTCCAAGCCCTGTGACCAGGACACGCAACGGCCCGTCATCAACACTTCGCTCGCCATCCGTCTGGTGCTCGACCGCGCGGCTACCACGCAAGAGGCAGTCGACCTGCTTTCCGCCTACGACATGCACGCCATGGCCGGACGCGATTACCACTTCTTTATCAACGACGCCGCCGGTGACGCGCGCGTAGTAGAGTGGGATCCGCGCGATCCGGACCGTGCTTTCAAAGCGACTCCTGTACGCCAGGTTACGAACTTCTACGCCTGCTATGGCGACGAAGTGCTGCCCAACCAAAAGAATGGCGAGCTGGGCCATGGTAAAGAGCGCGCCGTCGCAATCGCCGATGTCCTTGACGCCCATGTCGGTGCCCAGAACGAGGCAGTCGCTTGGAAGGCCCTACGCGCTGCGGCGCAAGAGCCCAATCCGGAAGACATCACCAGCAACACGCAGTGGTCGGTCGTCTTTGACAACACCGAGCCCGCTGCCGCCATCACGCTGCGCCGCCACTGGGGCGACATCGATGCCTTCGCGCTGTAAGGAGCCAGGCCCGTCGACCTTACGCTCGCCTGACGTTGTTTACATTTCTATACGCTTGAGCTAACACGTTTTACCCCCGTATCAACAGTGTGCGGGGGTAAACTTATGCGCATGTTATAACTTGCCCGGAAGGATTCATCATGCTTAGGATCGGTCTTCTTACCAGTGGCGGCGACTGCCAGGCGCTCAACGCCACTATGCGCGGCATCGTCAAAACGCTTATGACAAATAGCGAAGAACCTATCGAGATCTATGGTTTTGAGGACGGCTACCAGGGCCTTATCTACAGCAGATTCCGCGTCATGACGCCCGCCGATTTTAGCGGCATCCTCACCCGCGGCGGCACCATCCTGGGCACGAGCCGTACGCCGTTCAAGCGCCTGGATGTTCCCGAGGCCGATGGCGTCGAGAAGGTGCCCGCAATGGTCCACACCTATCATAAACTGCAGCTCGACTGCCTGTTTATGCTGGGTGGCAACGGATCCACCAAGACCGCCAACCGCCTGCGCGAAGAGGGCCTCAACGTTATCGCGCTGCCCAAGACCATCGATAACGACACCTGGGGCACCGAGTTGACGTTTGGCTTTACGAGCGCCATCGACGTCGCCACCAAGTGCATCGACGACATTCACACCACCGCTTCGAGCCACGGCCGCGTGTTCGTTATCGAGATCATGGGCCACAAGGTTGGCTGGATCCCGCTATACGCCGGCGTCGCGGGCGGCGCGGATGTCATCTTGATTCCCGAGATCCCCTACGACATGGATAACGTCATCAAGACCATCGAGCATCGCATGGAAACCGGCAGCCGCTTCACCATCGTGGCCGTCGCCGAGGGTGCCATCTCCAAGGAGGACGCGGCGCTGTCCAAGAAGGAGTACAAGAAGAAGCTTGCCGAGCGCACGAGCCCGTCGATTGTCTACGACATCGCCAAGGAGATCGAGGCCAAGACCGGTCGCGAGACCCGCGTCGCCATCCCCGGCCACACGCAGCGCGGCGGCCAGCCCGACGCCCAGGACCGCATCTTTGCGACCCAGTGCGGCGTCGAGGCGGCACTGGGCTGTCTACGCGGCGAGTTTGGCTACATGATCGCCCTGCGTGACGGCAAGATGTGCCACATGCCGCTCGAGGAAGTCGCCGGCAAGCTCAAGTATGTCGACCCCCAGAGTGATCTGGTGCGCGAGGCCAAGGCGCTGGGCATCAGCTTCGGCGACGAATAGCCTCGGCCGAAACTGCTCTCATCGGAGACCCCAGGGCTTACCTCCCAAATCGTCCTCGGACATGTCAGGATCCCGCCGTGCGCTTCGCGCGGCGGGATCCTTCCGTCCTGCGGAAAGATTTGGGAGGTAAGCCCTGGGGCCTCCTACGGTGACTGGGGAGGCCGAGGCTATTCGTCTTCTTGCTGCAAGTGCCTGGGGTAGGATGCGGCGTGCATTTTTGGGAGTATTCAGCAGCCGAGGGTGCCTGCATACTGGATTTTGGGCGAGAGACAGGCGCCGCGGGCCGCATTCTGCAAAAAAATGAGCGGTCCTCGAGGCGCCGGAGCTCAAAGTCAGGCTTTCAATGCGCTTTTGTGCGCCCGCTCCCACACTCGCGGACTCCGGGATGCTGAATTCTCCGGAATTTGCACGCCGCCCCCTGGGGTACCCGCGGGCAAAAAGCAACCGCCCCGCCGAAATATGCAATCGGCGGGGCGGTTTATGCAATTTAGTGGCTGTGGGCGCGTCGGTGGCTCGCTACAGCTTGAATCCCAGAACGGGTTACTCGGCGCTCTTAAAAGCGCCGAGTAACCCGCCAAAAAGGGACAGGTTCATCTTTGGCAGGTTAATCTGGGCAAACGCCGGACAACCATTAGGTGGCCCGGCGTTTGCCCCGCTTTGCTGGGAATGTCTGTCGTTCAGTGCTCTTACTGGCCAGTCCAGTGTTGCGCATAGCTTTTAATGTCTTCGGTAAAACCGTCAAGATCGTCGAGGGTAATCACGCTGTCGATAAGCAAATTGGCTATCTCACGGTGCATTGTACTGCGGCGAAGGTCGTTCACCAGCACTCCTGAGGACAGCTTATCCCTATTGATACGCTCTTCTAGCGCCCAAAATCTACTGGACGCTTCGCTGTCGCCGTTCAGCATCTCAACGTACCGGCCGATGAGCTTTTCCATATAACGTTCTTGCCATTGAGGAAGCATTTTCTTAAACAGCTTCCAGTCGCTTTCGGCTACGTCGCGCATATGTTCTCCGCTCGTCAAACGGGCTTTCCATTTGCCTTTCATTCTATTTGGTTTTCGCTCGCAGGCGTGGATGAGAGGCTCTCTTCAGCCTTCGAGATTGAGCTTGAATGATCCGTTGCCACAAAATGGACCTATCTACTACGTTTGCTACCACACCCTCGACCATGACAAAGATTGTAAAAATAAAACCGCAGGTAGAAAGCTTGCCAGTTTTCGAAAAAGGCGGGTATGGTCGGCCCCTTCGGGCTAAACGTAGTAAATAGGCCCTTTTCTTGGCGCGCGGTCAGCTCAATGCTTATCTCCGTGCCGGAACTGACCCAATTGTTTGTTAGTTGCGGTGATATAGGGACTGTTTGGCGCTTTGGAGCCTCAAAACAGTCCCTATATCACCGCAACTTGGAAGGGACGGGCGGTGTCGGATGAGTGGCGCTGGCGGGTTAGGGCGGTTTAGGCCTGTTTGCGGTGCTTCCATTGTTTGCGGCACCAGTGCATAAGCGCTTTTACGATGGGAATCGTGATGAGGATGACCCATGCGGGATGGGGCTGTCCCAGGCAGAACCACATGTAGAGGAACCAAGTTATGGCAGCTGCCGGGTAGACGGCGTCGACAAGCTTTGACAGATGACGTCGGTCGATGAAATCGCCAAGCGCGTAGTAGACGGGAATCAAAAAGACGAGGAAAAGTCCCGTAGTCCACACGCCGCAAATAATGCCGAGCGCCAGATAGGCGAGGGCGACAAGCACGGGGAAGGGGAACTTATTCCACGCGCGACCGAGCTTGGTGTGGAAATGCTTGCCATGATGGTCGAGCTTGTCGCGCGCCTCTTTCCAGCTGGAGAATTGTTCGCCGTCGATAACCACGGTGCCATCGGCATTGGTGTGCACGCTGTGCCCGTCGTCCTCTAGCGTGTCAATATGTACGCCGCCCGGCCCCACGTGCACCTCTTCACCCTTGCGGTCGTTGGTCACATGGATGCCGCTCCAGCCAACATGTACTTCCTCGCCTTTATTGGGATCAATGACGTGGATACCGCGCGCGAGGGAAATATCGACAAGTGGCTTGTCGCCGCAATCGGCGTGCTCGGCAGAATCCTCAGCCTCGTCAGCCACATCCGCCGTCTCGGTGTCGGCACTGCCGTCCTCAAGGTCGTCGGCATCGCTAGCCGCTTCCCCATACAACAGCTCGTCCAACGACACGCCATACAGTGCGGCGAGCGCAATAAGGTTATCGGTATCGGGTGAGGACTCACTGCGCTCCCATTTACTGACAGCCTGGCGACTTACGCCCAGTTGGGCAGCAAGGGCCTCCTGAGAAAGACCGGCAGCTTTGCGGCGATCGACGAGACGCTGTGCCATCGCAAGGTCCATGGTGGTTCCTTTCATGTGGTGACCGTAATCGAATGAGGCGAGTATGCCGAAAACAACCGGTAGCGACCACCATTTCTAGTTAGAATCTGCCCCAACCCTACCGCAACTACCAGTAGCAACCCCTAACGACCTGCCATTTCATGACAAATGTCAGTGCAAATAACAACCAAGAGCCCTCTCGATAAGTTGCGGTGGAATAGTTCCCGTTTGGCATAGCAGAGCCATAAACGGGAACTATTCCACCGCAACTTACTATTAGGCCACGCACTCGCAGAGTAGCTGCGGGTGCCTGGGGTAGGATGCGGCGTGCATTTTTTGGAGTATTCAGCAGCCGAGGGCACCTGCATACTGGATTTTGGGCGAAAGGCAGGCGCCATGGGCCGCATCCTGTAAAAAACGAGCGGCTCTTGAGGCGTTGGGGGCTCAGAATCAGGACTTTAAGCGCTGTTTTGTGCGCCCGCTCCCGCACCCGCGGGCTCCGGGATGCTGAATACTCCGGAATTTGCACGCCGCCCCCTGGGGTACCCGCGGGCAAAAAGCAACCGCCCCGCCGAAATATGCAATCGGCGGGACGGTTTATGCAAAAATGCGGTTGTGGTACGTTACAGCTCGCTACAGCTTGAATCCCAGGCAGGTTACTCGGCGCTCTTGAGGGCGCCGACCATGTCGATCTTGTTGAGGGTACGATTGGTGGCGAGGTTGACGATAAACGTAAAGCCAAAGGAAAGCACCACGGCGAGCACGTAGCTTAGCGGCTCGACCTCAACATCAAAGTACAGCGACGGCATCTGCAAAATGTACGTAAAGCTCTCGGCAAGCAGGCCACCCAGCGGCACGCCCAGTGCGGTGCCAATCGCCGTGAGGATCAACGTCTCCTTGTTGACGTAGTGGTGCACCTCACCACGGCGGAAGCCCAGCACCTTGATGGTCGCCAGCTCGCGTTCGCGCTCGGAGATATTCGTGTTGGACAGCGTAAACACCACCACAAACGATAGGCACGCCGCCATAAAGGTCACAAGTACCACGACCGAATTGATAATCGTAAAGTTCGCCTCATAGTTTTCCCAATGTTCGGCCGTGCTCGAGATGGTGAGCCAACCGTCGCTCTTAAGCTTCTTGCTAAACGCAATCTGGTCGGCCGACGAGCCCTTAAGCAGCACAAAGACGCCGTTAAGACGCGCGCTTCGACCGAACGCGCGCTCATAGGTGCCCTGCGTCATGTAAAGCGTGTTGCCCAGATAGTTAAGCGAAATGTCGCTGACCTTGACCTTGGCTACGTTGAGCGACAAATCCTGGACGTGTGCCGTATCGCCCGGCTGAATCCCCAGCACCAGCTGTGAACTCTTACTCAGATACACGTCTCCGTCACGCAAAGACAGCGGCTCTTTGGACTCGTCCTCGAGGCACACGTAGTCGTCCAGATCGTTCATGCGGTCATCGGGCACCACGATCAGCTGCACGGTCTCGCTCTTGCCGCCAAACGTAAAGGTAACGTTGTCAGTCATGATCGGCAGCGTCGAAGTTACGGTCACGTTGGAATCATTGGCCGCGCTGCGCTCATCCAACGCCGCGCACGTCTGCGTAAAGTCATCGGGGTTGGCGACCGCCAGCAAGTCATAGCGCGTGATATGCCCGTACTGCTTGGGCGAAAGCGCGACCGACGTGTCGCGAATACCCATACCGCAGATCACAAGCGCGGTGCAACCCGCGATGCCAAAGATGGTCATAAAGGCGCGCTTTTTATAGCGGAAAAGGTTGCGTGCAGCGACCTTGTTCAAAAAGCCCATGCGGCGCCAGATAAAGCCGATGCGCTCGAGCAGAATGCGCGAGCCAGCGCGCGGGGCCTTGGGACGCATAAGCGAGGCCGGGGTCTCGGCCATCTCGTGGCGGCAGGCGATAATCGTGGCGCCCACCACGCCCACGGCAAACAGCGCCACCGAAACGAGCGAGGACACGATGTCGTACGAAAGCAGCATCTGGGGCAGTGAGTACATGTCGTCGAACACCGTAAACAGGAACAGCGGCAGGTCCACAAATCCGATGATGTTGCCGAGCACGCCGCCGATCAGACAGGCCCACAGCGCATAGTCCACGTATTTGGACAGGATGCGTCCGCGCGAATAACCGAGCGCCTTATACAGGCCGATGAGCGTGCGCTCCTCCTCGACCATACGCGTGGCGGTGGTGAGGCTGATGAGCACGGCGACGATAAAGAAGATGAACGGGAACACCGTGGCGATGGCCTCAATTGACGAGCTATCGCTCTCCACGCTCGAGTAGCTTGCGATATTGCCGCGGTCCTGGATGTACCAGGTGCATTCACCAAGGTCAGAGAGCTCGGCGCGGGCATCGGCAAACTGCTGGTCGGCGGCGGCACGGCGCTGGTCCAGGTCGGCTTGCGCCTGTGCACGCTCGTCGCTGCCCTCGGCCATGCGATTGATGTTGTCCTGCTCAATCCCAAAGAGCATATTCGCCTGGCGCTCGGCCGCATCCAAGCTTGCCGGCGTGTCAACCGTCAGTTCCTGAGCGCGCGCCTTCTCACGCTCCTCGCGGATCTTCTCGATATTGCCCTTGACCTCATTGATCTTTGCCGCGTAGGAATCCGAATAGGAGTTGAGGCTCTTGGCTCCCTCGACGATCACGTGGACCGCGGAGTAGGAAGAAGATGTCGCGGCGTCCTCGCTCACATAGAACTTATAGTCCGCCGCCGAAGCAGCGCGAAAGGCGTTGACTGTCGAGTCAGAACTTACATCAGTGGGGTCGAGGACCTCGGCCGTAATGGTGTAATCGCCCGCGGCAAACTGGTCCTTGGCGCTTTGATTGGACGAGCTCGCGTCATTGGCGGCAAAACTCACCGTATCGCCGAGCTTTTTGCCCGAAGCCTTCAGGAACTTCGAAGTCACCGCGACTTCATCAGCGCTCTCGGGCAAATCGCCGTTCACGAGCACCGGCTGATCGATGTTCTCCTTGGAGAGACTCTGCACGACCACGCGCTCGCGCGTTGTACCCACAGCGGTGTAGGCGGTCTCGGTGTAGATGCCCTCGGCCGTCTCGACACCATCGACCTCTTGGATGGCGGCGAGATCATCGTCGG
Source organism: uncultured Collinsella sp. (assembly GCA_902491765.1). GTDB lineage: Bacteria > Actinomycetota > Coriobacteriia > Coriobacteriales > Coriobacteriaceae > Collinsella. The sequence goes on from CABUIY010000008.1 coordinate 59,217, forward strand.
TCAGGCCATAGGTCGACTGTACGTTAATGTCATAGACATTTTGCTGGTCGAAGTAGGCGTCAACCGAATCGCACAGGTCCTCGCAACCCGCCTTAAGGCCGCACATCACGCTCACGCCAAGCGCGGTGATGACCACGATTGACAAGAAGCGCTTAAGACTGCCTCGGATTGTGCGGTAGATGCCACGGCGAAAAACCGTCGGCACTATGTCATTTGAACTTTGGACAGTGCGGTAGGTCGTAAAATCCTGCTCGCGCTCCGTGTTCTGCGCGTCGCGGCGTAGGCTGTTTTGGCGGTCCTGGTCCATGGGCGCTACCACTCGATCGTCTCGATAGGCACGGGATTTTGCTGGACCGTCTCGCTCTCCACGCGACCGTTCTTAAAGCGGATCAGGCGATCGGCCATGGGTGCTAGCGCGGAGTTGTGAGTGATGATGATGACCGTAATGCCCTGCTTGCGGCAAGTGTCCTGTAGCAGCTGCAAGATCTGCTTGCCGGTTTTATAGTCAAGTGCGCCCGTGGGCTCGTCGCACAAAAGCAGCTTGGGGTTCTTTGCCAGTGCGCGGGCAATGGACACGCGCTGCTGCTCGCCGCCCGAAAGCTGCGCGGGGAAGTTGGCGAGGCGCTCGCCCAGGCCAACCTGGCAAAGCGTTTGCTCGGCATCGAGCGAATCGGGGCAGATCTGAGCTGCGAGCTCAACGTTTTCGAGCGCCGTCAGGTTGGGGACCAGATTGTAGAACTGGAAGACAAAGCCCACGTCGGCGCGGCGGTATTCCACGAGCTGAGCCTCGTTGGCGGAGCTCACGTCGCGCCCGTCCACCGTCACGGTGCCGGAAGTCGCCGTATCCATGCCACCCAGAATGTTGAGCGCCGTGGTTTTACCGGCGCCCGAAGCGCCCAGGATAATGGCAAGCTCGCCACGCTCAACGGTAAAGCTCGCGCCGTCGAGCGCATGGATGCGGGCATCGCCCTCGCCGTATGCTTTGATGACGTCTTTAAATTCGATATAGGCCATCGATCGGTTCCCATCTGGTCGGATAACTCTTTAGTATTACCCATTTCACGCCGACCAAAAAGGGACAGGTTCATTTTGGCAGGTTTTATATGGGGAAACGACAGCCATAGATGAGGCGCCGGGGAGGCAGAGAAATCATCGACGGGGTCAGGCCGACCGCCAAACACAACGCACGCATCTCTATCTGTCAGCCGAATCATTCGAACAGCTGTTCGTTTCTATGATATGATTCCACTATCTAAGTAGGCCAATACGCAGAAAGGCGGCCAACATGGCGTTCGACTTTAAGAAGGAATGCAAGGAGCTCTACAAACCTGCAAGCAAGCCGAGTATCGTAACTGTCCCGCCTATGAGCTACGTTGCCGTTCGCGGAAAGGGCGACCCAAATACCGAAGGTGGCGAGTATCAAAACGCCCTGCCGCTGCTTTACGGCATCGCCTATACCGTCAAGATGTCGAAGAAAGGCTCAAGGAGTATCAAGGGCTATTTCGACTTTGTGGTACCGCCGCTCGAGGGTTTCTGGTGGCAAGACTCCCCGAGCGGCGACATCGATTATGTACGCAAGGACGATTTCAACTTTATCTCGTGCATTCGCCTGCCCGATTTCGTCACCCGAGATGACTTTGACTGGGCAGTCGCGGAAGCCACGACCAAAAAGAAACTTGACTTTTCTGCCGTCGAGCTGCTTAAAGTTGACGAGGGCCTCTGCGTTCAATGCATGCACACCGGGCCCTACGACAACGAACCGGCGACCGTAGGCGCTATGAATGAATACACGACCGAGCAGGGCTATGTCCCCGACTTCTCAGACACCCGTTTCCATCACGAAATCTATCTCTCCGATCCACGCAAATGTGCACCGGAGAAACTTAAGACTGTGGTTCGTCATCCTATCAAGCGCGCTGAATAGCGTGGAGCGTCATCTCACGCGCTAGGTTTTAAGCCAGCCAACCAGCCGCCTCCTAGGCCGTCCGGTAATTATCTTGACGCGGCCCGTCGCATCTTATAAGTTTGTTTTGCTAAAGCTGGAAAGCCTCTCAACGATGCGCAACTCCAGCTCTTTTTCTATCAAGAGGCTTAAATGAAATACCGGAAGTCGCGGATATCCATCAACGAACAAATAGCACTATTGACAGAATACAGGGGTCTTAAGTGCTCTGATCAAAGCGAACTCGAGCGAGCTTTGGTCGAAGTCGGCCACTACAGGCAAAGCACTCGAACGCTACTCCTCGTACGCGCCCTCAAGCCGGAGCAGCCACTCCTTACGGTCGAGGCCGCCGGCATATCCGTTGAGCGACCCGTCGGCGGCAACCACGCGATGGCACGGCACAATAATCGAAACAGGGTTACGCGCGACCGCAGCCCCCACGGCACGGGGGGACACAACGGGCGCCTCGTTTCCCGGTACACGATGTCGAGCCGCAACACGCTGGGCGATCTCGCCATACGTGGCAACCTCGCCGCGCGGAATGGAAAGCAGCTCGTACCAAACTTCACGCTGAAACGCCGTACCGATCATATGCAACGGCGGCGTAAACCGAGGTTCCTGCCCTGCAAAATAAGCATTCAGCCAAGCCCAGGAACGCTCAAGCACCGAAGACGCCGCACCATTTGCAGGACTCACCGACGACATGCCGCCAGCACCAGAAACTGCATCGGCGCCTTCAACATGTTCAGGATCTTCTTTGAGAAGCGTAGAGCCAAAATGCTCCTGTCCCTCAAACCAAAGCCCCGTCAGACCGCGGCCATCAGCGGCAAGCAAGATTTCGCCCAAAGGCGAAGCAAACGTCGTCGTGACCACCAGCGGCTCCTTTCAAAACTCCGCAACATAATACCGCGAATTGTGCAGACAACCCCAATCGACCCCAAAGTCACCCAAGGCAGCAGGCGCGCAGCGCCGCAGCTGCCGCACGACCCCAAAGTCCCCGCAGGCAGCAGGCGCAAAGCGCCGAGGCCACCGCCGGGACCAGGGCCCGCAGCGGCCACGTGCCCTCACATCAGCCCAGCGGCCCCAACCAACAACGGCCCCATCGCAGATCGCTTGCAGCAGCGTCACCGCAGGCGGGGGCCGGGCTTAGTTTTCAGAACACTCCGCAGACCAGTGTGGCGCCTTGTCCGCGGCTCCGAAGGAGCAGGACAAGGCGCCACACATGGTCGAGGACGTTCTGAAAACTAAGCCCGGCCCCGCCGGACAGGCCACACTACTCGCAGAGCAGCTTAGCGATCTGGACGGCGTTGGTCGCCGCGCCCTTACGGATTTGGTCGCCGCAGCACCAGAAGGTGATACCGCGCGCGGCCTCGGGGTTCGAGATGTCGCGGCGCACGCGACCGACCCAAATCAGGTCCTGGTCAGACGTGTCCATCGGCATGGGGAAGCGGTCGTGTGCATCCTCGGCAGCCATATCGTCAACCAGCTTGACGCCGGGAGCGGCAGCCAGCGCAGCACGGGCCTCGTCAACCGTAATATCGCGCTCAAACTCGAGCGTAATGCTCTCGGAGTGCGAGCGCAGCACAGGCACGCGCACGCAGGTGCAGTTCACGCGCAGCTCGGGCAGATGCATGATCTTACGGCCCTCGTTCTGCAGTTTCATCTCCTCGGAGGTAAAGCCCTCCTCCTTGACGCCGCCAATCTGCGGAATCAGGTTGCTCGCCAGCTGGGCGGCAAATGCGCGCGGCTCGGGAATCTCCTCGCCACGGCCCAGGGCGGCCAGCTGAGCCTCGAGCTCGGCCATACCGGGCGCGCCAGCGCCCGAAGCTGCCTGATACGTGGACACGATCATACGCTTCACGCCGGCAAGCTGATGCAGCGGCCACGTGGGAACCAGGCCGATGATGGTCGCGCAGTTGGGATTGGCGATAAGGCCGTGATGCCATTTGATATCGTCGGCATTGATCTCGGGCACGACCAGCGGCACCTCGGGATCCATGCGGAAGGCGTGGCTGTTGTCGACCACGACGGCTCCGCGCTTGACGGCCTCGGGCAGCAGCTCCTTAGCGATATCGTCGCCGGCAGCGCCGAGCACGATGTCGCAGCCCTCAAAGGCCTCGGGGCAAGCCTCTTCGATCACGATTTGCTCGCCGCGGAACTCAACGGTCTTGCCCGCGGAGCGTGCGCTTGCCAACAGCTTGAGCTTGCCGACCGGGAACTCCTGCTCGTTGAGGCACTCGAGCATCTGGGTGCCCACGGCTCCCGTCGCGCCCAAAATAGCAACCGTGTACTGTTTCATGCTTCCCCCTTTAAAGGTTGTGGCTTTTGCCCGCACGCCGAGCAGGCCGATTATTGTTGCCAGTTTATACAAGAACAGGGCGGGCACGAAACCCGCCCCGTCGAAACGAAACCGAAACGAAACGCCCCGCCGTAGTTTTTTGAGACATGACCCAAAAATCTACCGAGCAGTCGCTACTTTTTGAGCGCGGCCAGAGCGGGATCGACCGGCGCGGGAGCCTCCAGGTCGGAGACCTTCACGATGCCGTTCTCGTCGGAGAAGGCACGGTAGATGGTCTGAATCGCCAGGTCAAAGTCCTTCTCCTCGACGCCGATAATGATGTTGATCTCGTCGCAGCTCTGCGAAATCATGCGCACGCTCACGCCAGCTTGACCAAGCATGCCAAACAGGTGGCCCGAGATGCCGGCACGACCACGCAGGTTGCGGCCGACGGTAGCGATAAGCGCCAGGCCCTCGACGACCTCGATCTCGAGCGGCTCGACCTCCTGCTGAATGTCGCCCACGAGCGAGTACAGCGAGTCGTGCACGTCCTGCTCCTGCACCACGGCGCCAAAGCGGTCGACGCCGGTGGGCATATGCTCGACGGAAACGTCATAGCGCTCGAAGACCGAAAGCGCACGGCGCATAAAGCCGACGCGGGGCTTGGTGCGGTCGCGGGCCACGTTGATGGCGACAAAACCGCGCTTGCCGGTCACGCCGGTAATAATGGGCTCCGCCTCGCCCTCATCGGCCGTCTCGCTAATGATAGTGCCGGGGTCCTGCGGCGCATTGGTGTTCTTGATGACCAGCGGAATACCGGCCTCGCGCACGGGGAACACAGCCTCCTCGTGCAGGACGCTCGCGCCCATGTACGAAAGCTCGCGCAGCTCCTCGTAGGTAACGCGGGCGATGGGCTGAGCCTCGGGCACGATGCGCGGGTCGGCAGAGTAGAAGCCCGAGACGTCGGTCCAGTTCTCGTACAGATCGGCTCCCAAGCACTTGGCCAGGATCGAGCCCGAGATATCGCCGCCGCCACGATCCAGCAGCTTAATCTGGCCCTCGCGCGTCGCGCCGTAGAAGCCAGGCATAACGAAGCCGCCCTGCTGACCGTACTCTTGCACCAGCTCGGAGGTGCGGTTCATGCTGAGCGTACCGTCGTGATGGAACGCCACAACCGTCGCGGCGTCCAGGAACGGCAGACCCAGGTACTCAGCCATCAGGCGAGCGGTGAAGTACTCGCCGCGGCTCACGAGCTCCTCGGTGGAGTAACCGCCCGAGCGGGCGCGCTCAGCAAAAGCCGCGAACTCCTCACGGATGGGATAGGTGAGCTCCAGCTCGTCAGCGATATCAAAATAGCGCTGGCCGATGTCCTCGAGCAGTTCCTCGCACGACACGTGGTACTTGACGTGCGCGTTAACCAGGTAGAGCAGGTCGGTCACCTTGGTGTCGCCCTTAAAACGGCGGCCGCAGGCAGAAACCACCACAAAACGGCGGGCCGGGTCGGCGTCGACAATGGCCTTGATCTTCTTGAAGTGTTCGGCGTCGGCGACCGACGAGCCGCCAAACTTGGCAATCTTAATCATGGACTGGAGGTTACCTTTCTAAAAAGCCTCTGCGAACCTATTTTGCGCGCTCTGATACCATGGGTTCACCGATTGGGACCAAGGCATCCGAGGAGCAGTGTTATATGGGAACTTATCATAGTACACGAGGACGCACTTTATCGTGCTCAAGTAAGGTGGCAATCCGCACCGGCATCGCTCCCGACGGGGGTTTGTTTGTCTCGGACGAGCTTGGCACTCAGCAGGTCGATATCAGCTCGCTTGCAGATAAATCGTACTTTGAAATCGCTCAAGATGTGTTGGGAATGTTACTGAATGATTACACGGCCGAAGAAATTTCGGCGTGTGTCGACGAGGCATACCGCGGCACGTTTGCGAGTGAAGAGGTTACGCCGCTCGTCAAATTCGACGCTGCGCCGGGCGCTGACTCCCCCCAGACCTATGTGATGGAGCTCTTTGGCGGCCCCACGAGCGCCTTTAAGGACGTCGCCCTGCAGATGCTCCCCCGTCTGATGGCCCGCACTTCCGCCAAGGACGGCGGCACCGAGCGCATCATGATCGTCACCGCCACATCGGGCGACACGGGCAAGGCCGCGCTCGCCGGTTTTGCCGACGCTCCGGGCACGGGCATCACCGTCTTTTATCCCGAGGGCAAGGTCAGCCGCGTCCAGAACCTGCAGATGTCCACGCAGGAGGGCGACAACGTCGCCGTCTGCGGCATCCACGGCAACTTTGACGACGCCCAGAGCGCCGTCAAGCGCATCTTTGCCGATAAGGAGCTTGCCGAGCGCCTGGAGGCCGCTGGCACGGTGCTTTCGAGCGCCAACTCTATCAATGTCGGCCGTCTGGTACCGCAGGTCGTCTACTACTTTGCCGCCTATGCGCAGCTGCTGCGCGCCGGCGCCATCGAGGCCGGCGATGCCGTGGAGTTCTGCGTGCCGACCGGCAACTTTGGCGATATCCTGGCCGGCTACTATGCCAAGCGCATGGGTCTGCCCGTCGCCAAGCTCATCGTCGCGAGCGACAAGAACAACGTGCTCGCTGACTTCCTGACCACCGGCGTCTACGACCGCAACCGTCCGTTCTTCACGACCATCTCGCCGTCGATGGACATCCTCATCAGCTCTAACCTGGAGCGCATGCTGTACTTCCTGTCCGATGGCGACTGCGAGCTCGTTGCCGGCCTTATGGAGCAGTTGGCACAGACTGGTCGCTACGAGGTTCCCGCCGACCTGCTGGCAAAAATTCAGAGCGTCTTTGGCTGCGGTTGGGCCAGCGAAGACGAGGTTCGCGCTGTCATCAAGAGCTGCTGGGACGCGAACGGCTACGTGATCGACCCGCACACCGCCTGCGGCTATCACGTCTTTGAGCAGGTCGCCCCCGCCGAGGGCGCCAAGGCCCGCGTGCTACTTTCGACCGCCAGCCCCTACAAGTTCCCGCGCGCCTGCTGCGACGCCCTGGGCCTTAACGTTCCCGAGGACGACTTTGAGGCCATGCGCGTGCTCGAGCAGGCAACCAACATGGTTGCCCCGGCCCAACTCGCCGAGCTCGAGTCCAAGCCCGTCCGCTTCGAAGACGTCTGCGACGTAGCCGACATGGCCAACTACGTAGAGTCTGCAGCAAAAAAGATGGCTACCAACTAAACCCCTTATTAAGCGCCGGCGAAAGCCGGCGCACCTTCTTCCATCAGATAACCCCCGGGATGATGACGAACGTGCACAGCGTGCCTGGCTGTTTAGTTCGTCGCGAGTTCCGCACGCAAAGGAAAGCACTTAATGTGCTTTCCGTCTTGCGCAGGACTGCCCGAGCAGCGAACTAAACAGCCAGGCACGCCAGGAGGACCCACATGATCAAGATCACCGTCCCAGCAACAAGCGCAAACCTAGGCATCGGCTACGACACCCTCGGCATGGCCGTCAGCCTCTACTCGCACTTCACCTTCGAGCGCGCCGACAAACTCACCATCACGGGCTGCCCCGAGGAATTCCAAAACGAGAACAACCTGGTCTACGTGAGCTTTGTCGATGCACTGGCTGCATGGGGCGAGCCGGCTTTTCCCGTTGCCATCGACATCCAGACCGACGTGCCCGTCGCCCGCGGCCTGGGTTCCAGCTCCACCTGCGTCGTCGCTGGCATCATGGCGGCCGCCGCGCTGACGGGCCACACCGTCGACCGTGCCGAGCTTGTCCGCATTGCCACCGAGGTCGAGGGCCATCCCGATAACGTCGCCCCTGCCATCCTGGGCGGTGCCGTTTGCTCCTTTACGCCGACTGATTCGCTCCCCCAGTGCCTGCGCTACGAGGTGAGCGATCGATTGCGTTTTATTACCGTGATTCCGCCCTACGAGGTGCATACGAGCGAGGCGCGCAAGGTTGTGCCGCAGGAGATTCCACTCTCCACCGCCGTATGGCAAATGGGCCGCATCGCCGGCATGACGCGCGGCCTGGAGACCGGCGACCTTGACCTGATTGCCGCCGCCAACGACGACCGCATCCAAGAGCCCTATCGCCGCCGCCTCATCCCCGACTACAACGCTGTGCGCGACACCTGCCTTAACGGCGGCGCTAAGACCATCTGGATTAGCGGCTCGGGCTCGACCCTCATGGCTGTGACCGACGACACCATCGTGGCAAAGTTCCTGCAGGTCAAGCTGCGCGAGCAGTTCCCCAAGTGCGATACGCATATTCTGACGTGCGACACCGAGGGCGCTCAAATCGAGTACCTGTAGACATCCTCCTCATATACCTGTCCGGGACGGTCGGGATGTTCCCTCAAAATCGTCCTCGCGCGCGAAGGCCCCTTGTCCTGCTCCTACGGAGCGACGGACAAGGGGCCTTCGCGCTGCGGAATGATTTTGAGGGAACATCCCGACCGTCCCTGCGCCTACCTTGCTGAGGATGTCTACAGGGACCCACGCTTTGAAGGGGCGCCGGGCTGATAGTTGATTTTTATTGGCAGGGGCTCTTGCTGGTAAGGAGCACTTGCTAGAGGCAGGCTTCGGCGATGCGGCGCTTGAGTTCGTCGATGCCGGTACCGGTCTGGGAGCTCGTGATGATTACATTCTCGGCCGGGACGTTGAGCTGCTTTTTGATGGCTGCTGCTTGGCGAGCCTGCTGGGTGCGGCTGAGTTTGTCGGCCTTGGTGAGGCAGACGATAAAGTTGAACTCGTTGCCCTGTAGGTAGTCGATCATGTCGTGGTCGAGCTTGCTGGGGTCGTGACGAATGTCCACCAACGAGACGACCAAGTTAAAGCTGCGCTCGGAGTCGAAAAAGTCGCCGATAAGCTCGGCCCAGCGGTCGCGCTCGGCCTTGGAGCGACGGGCGAAACCGTAGCCCGGCAGGTCCACGAAATGCACGTCGTCGGCCTCGAAGAAATTGATGTTGCTCGTCTTGCCCGGCGTGCTCGAAACCTTGACCAGGTTCTTGCGGCCAAATAGCTTGTTCATGATGGAGGACTTGCCCACGTTGGAGCGGCCGACGAAGCTCACCTCAGGGCAGGTGGACTCGGGAATCTGCGAAACCTTGCCGTAGCTGGCAACGAACTTGGCAAGCTGATAGTTAATGGAATCGGCCATGGACACTCCTTGGTCGTAGGTTCTTACAAATAGACGCGCTATTGCGCAGCGGCAATGCGGCGGACGATATCGAGCGTGATGTCACTTGCGACACGCGCGTACTCGAACAGATCGAACTCGCGCTCGCAAATTGCATCGTACGCCTCGTCACAATTATCGCTGATAGCGCGCAACACCAGGCAATCGACACCATTTTTGGTTGCGACATGGGCAATTGCCGCGCCCTCCATGCCGACACAATCGGCATGCGTCGCCTCGATAGCGTCGTTGCGCATGGTGGCGCCCGTCACAAAGCGGTTACCCGTGGCAATCGTGCCGACCAGGAACTGCTTGGTGCCCTCATTCGAAGCGACTGCATTTGTCGAAGCGTCAACAAACCCACGCTCAGCAAGCACGTCGGCGGCAATATCGACCAGCGCGGGCGTCGAGCCAAACTCCTCGAGCCCCGGTGCGGACTCGGCGATAAGCGCGGTATCGGTATCCAGATAGCGTAGGCGTTTGCCAATGACCACGTCGTCGATATGGAGCTTGGGGTTCAAACCGCCCGCAATGCCCGAAAACACAACAGCCTGCGGAGCATACTTGCTAATGAGGTGCTGTGTTGCAGCGGCGGCGTTCACCGTGCCCATGCCCGCCGTCGTGGCGACAACTGTCAGGCCGTCGAGCTCACCGCTCACAACGGTCAAGCCTGCCTCCCGTGCCTCGCAAACGTCGCTCAGCTCTTCCTTAATCTGCATGATCTCTTTTTCGAGCGCACCGATAATCGCAATGGTAGCCATGCCATTCCCCAAACCTATACGAAATTCTCAACCAAGGTATGGTACCAGCATTTTGTTTGACCTCGCCAAACGAACACGCTAAGCCAGTGCAGCTCGCGTATCAAACAGAGCCTTTGCAATCGCGGCCGTAACCTCGCTCGAACGGTCACTCCATGGCATCGATGTCATGACGCTCATGACATAGGTACGGCCATCGATGTCGATGAGGCCTGCATCGCATGTCGAATAGTAACCATCCTCGCTAATCCAGCCTGCCTTGTTGCGCACCAAAACCTGCTCGTCCGCAATGCCATCGCGAATAAACGAGCGCGATGTTGATGTCAGAAGGCCCGACAACCACTGTGAAGTCTCGGTATCCATGCTCAGATACTCGCTCATCTCACGCCATAACCTCGCAGAAGTGCGCGGGCAGTAGGTCGGAAAATCACTCATCGGATTCAGTGCCGTTTCGTCATCAACACCCAGATTGGCAATCCAATCCTCATAGCCATCATGGTCAAACGCCGCGCGTAACGCGATAAACGAATCGTTGTCTGAGTTGACGACGACATTCTCGATAAGGTTGCGCACCGTCTGCCAGCCCATGCTGTAACCACCATACGTGGCTAAAGGCCCATCGAGCGACACCTGCCCCGATTCGACCAACGTTTCGCAAATATAGAGCGCATACAGCGCTTTGTAGCTGCTCGCTCCATACACCTCGACATCGGCGTTATACGTCACGCCCCTACCGCTCGATAGGTCGTAGAACACTACACCCACATCGCCCAGCTCCTGCGCCCGACACAGGGCATCCTGGAGCGAGGCAAGGCTCTCATCCTCCAAGGCAGGAGTCTTGTTATCCACCAACGAGAAGGTCCGAACGGTATCACCCGAAGGGATATCGTTGAAGTCCGCCTTCGAAAGTCTCGTCTTGAGATCTGCCGTCGACAGAGCTTGATCTGCCGACGCTTTGGACTTTGAAACCTTCTCGTTTTGCAGCTGTACCGTTGACGCATCTGGGCGCACCGTTCGCTCCGAGGCGTAGGTTTTAACGGTAATTCCGAGGATAATAACCGCCGACGTTAGCATCCCAATGGCGGCAATCTTCCTCACGCGGATGCGAGCGCTGGCAAGGCCACGCGAAGACGTGCCCTTCGTCTTATATCTGCTGCCATGCTGCGGCACATACTCGTCCCGCGATGCGATGTTTCGCACGTGGTCTCCTGACTGCCACCGTTTATATACGAGCAGCATGATACCGAGCAGGCATTTCTTTCCAAAGATATTCAGCGGCGTTTAAGGTGTCTTTAAAGAAACCACAAGCGTATTTATCCAAATGGCACGATTCTGTTGCGCATCTCTACCCAAAACGAAGTTGCGGTGAAATGGTTCCTGTTTGGGCGACATGGGCCTAAAAACAAGAACTATTCCACCGCAACTCAGCTGGGAACGAGGGGATATGAGGGCTATGGCATGCTATCCGATAGCGTTTTTGAGCTCCGCACGGCGCTTTTTCATGCCGGTCATAACGGCATTACGCAACTCGGGCATGCGCGCGGTATCCATCTGAGGTACGCCCTCAAGCTTATAGGGAATGCCCAGTTGCTCGTACTTGACGACACCCATCGTGTGATACGGCAGCATTTCCAGGCCCACCACGTTGTGCCATGGAGCGATGAGGCAACCGAGCTTCTCGCACTCCTCCACCGTGTCGGTAATGCCCGGCACAACCACGTGGCGGATAACGACCTTGATCTTGCGACGGGCAAGCTCATCGCCAAACGCCAGGATACGTGCAGGATCGCAGCCGGTCAGCTTTTTATGCTCGACCGGATCGGCATGCTTAATATCGAGCAGTACCATGTCGGTCTCGTTGAGCACGGCATCGAACTTCTCGGGGTGGTTGGGGTCAAATGCATAGCCACAGCTATCTAGGCAGGTATGTACACGGCCATCGGGGTCGTTGTGCATTGCACGGAACAGGTCGGCCAAAAACTCGGGCTGCAGGAGCGGCTCGCCGCCGGACACCGTAATGCCACCGCTGCGATAGAACTCGTGGTTACTCTGGAACTCATCCATCAGGTGCTCGACGGTCACCATGGTGCCGCCGTTGACCGACCAGGTATCGGGATTGTGGCAATACGCGCAGCGCATGGGACAGCCCTGAACAAACACCACAAAGCGGATGCCGGGTCCGTCGACCGTTCCCATCGTCTCGATCGAATGCACGCGGCCAAGGGCAAATGCAGAGTCCTCGGGACGAGCGTCCACACCCTCAAGCGTCATTTCTGCCATTCGCGCTACCTTGCCTCTCCTTGGATGTAACCAATTAAAATGCCAGAGCCATTCTAGCCCATGCGTTTGCGTTTAAACGTCTCGGGCTAGAATGGCACGTTTTAATCTATCCCCCATCACCATGGTTGGGGTCTACGTCGAGATGTCAGGCTGAAGAACGCTCGTCTGAGGCCTTTACGCCTTAAGCGTGAGCACCGCACCGAAGGCGGTCGGGCCGCAATGGCTCGAGATGACGCCGCCGACCTGAGTCCAGGTAACGTCCTTAAAGCCCAGGTCATGCGCATAGACTTCCATGTCGTCGCGCAGCTCCTGGGAAAGGCCTACCGAATACGCCAGGCCAATGTGCGAGTGGTCAATCTCGCCCTTCGCAACCATGTGGTCAATAAAGGCGCGGGCGCACTTGAGCATAGAGCCGCGAAACTTCTTGGTCGCCACGAACTTGCCGCCCGTCACCTCAATGCAGGGCTTAATCTTGAGCAGATGGGCGCCAAGGAATGCGACGTTGGACAAGCGACCGCCCGCCTTAAGAAAGGCAAGATCGGTAGGAACAAAGCCCAGCAGCACGCGGTCCATGACGGAATTCGTAAATGCAAAGATCTCGTCGACGGTGGCATCGGGGTGAGCCTCGATGTATTTGGCGGTCTCGACGACAACGAGCGACTGGCCTACCGAGACAAAGCGCGTGTCCATAGAGAACACGTAGTCGCGACCCTTAGCTGCAATCTTGGAGGACTGATGCGAGCAGGTCGTGGCCTCGGAGTACGCAAGATGCAGAATGGTCGCATCGGGCTGCTCGGCATGGATACGGTCGTACACGTGAGCAAAATCCGCAGGCGCGCAGCCGCTGGTCTTGGGCATTACGCCAAACTCGTTGCAGCGTGATTAAATCTCGAGCGGATCGATCGAGCCGTCCTCGACGGTCTCATCACCAATCGTGACATGCATGGGCACGCGCACGATGCCGTAGCGCTCGCAAAGCTCCGGCGTCACATCCGACCCAGACTCGACCACGATTACGTACTTGCCCATTATTATCACGACCCATCTCGACATTGGCTTTTCAATACATGGCACGCGCCGCCGCACTGTTGCACAACAGCGTCCAAGCGCCAAAGAGACGCCGCCCCTTGCACACAACAAAGGACAGCGTCTCCCTGGAAAACTCCGTGCTTATCTAGGATTCCACACGGTTTATTAAGGAGGGTTACTTATTCCGCAAACGGTCGCTATATGCGGTAAGCGGTAGTTGGCCGCGACAACTGCGACACATTCCGTCCAGCAAATCCAATCGTGCTCCACGCACGGTTAATGCACGAGGCGGTAGAAATTCATCGATGCCGCACCCTCGGCGTGCAGCTCCATCGCCGGAACCGCCGGCGAATAGGTACGGCTCGTAAGTGCCGCCTCGCCGCCATTTGCAAAAATCTCGACCATCGTAGTGTCCGAAAGCACGCGCAGGTCGCGAAGCTCGCTGAGCTCGATCGACCTCTGGTCGCGCCCATAGCCTTCGTCACCCATGTCGAGGGTAAGCATCCCGTCTGCATAGCGCACAAAGACACCCTTGCGGATTTCGAGCTCGATCACCTGGGCGCCCTCACAGGAAACCACAAGATCAAACAGGCGGCCCGGCTCCTCAACGGTTTCACCGCCTGTCGCGCAAACGCAGTCGCCGCGCATCCTCTCAATCTCGTGCACCGGCTGCTGACAGAGCTTACCATCGCGCATGCTCAGCTCTCGCGGCACCGTCAACGCGCACTGCCACCCGCGTGCCACCGTCGGGCTTTCTGCCGTCGCATCGGGACAACCCGACCATCCGATCATCAAACGTCGACCCGCAGCATCCTCAAAGGACTGCGGGGCATAGAAATCAAAACCGGCATCAACCATCGGAGGCATGCCCTGGCCGACGATCTTAAAGCTCGGCGCCCCCCAATCGGCCTCGATGGAGAACCACACGCACTGATGCGGATTGCGGTAACGCCAGCCATCGGCGGGCACGCCCTGCGGACAGCAAACGAGAATAAGCTCGCCATCGAGCTCAAACAGATCAGGACACTCCCACATAAAGCCAAACTTCTCGCCCAGCTCAATGCGCGTCGCATAGCCCCAGTCCTCTAGATCACGCGAGGTATAGACAAGCACGCAGCCGCGGTCGTCTTTCGTACGAGCGCCGAGAACCATGTAGTAGATACTGTCGTGTTCAAGGATCTTGGGGTCGCGCACGTGCGTACCGATATCGTCGGGGTAATCGACCGGCCCAATAGCTATGCGCTTCTCGCCCAATTCGTCGGGATTCTCGGCAACCATATGAATCTGGTTTTGCTCACGGCCCGTCAACACGTAGTCGTAATCATCGCGGTCAAAATGCTTAACGTTGCCGGTATAGAAGTAGTGAATCTTGCCATCACGTACAAAGGCAGAACCAGAATACGCTCCACTCGAATCCAAATCGGAATCGGGAAACAGCACGGGACCATGATTCTCGTAGGTCACAAAATCCTTTGTCGTCAGATGGTTCCAAAGCACTGGACCGCCATGCGCAGCATCGAACGGATCGTATTGATGATAGATGTGATACGTATCACCAATCTGAACCAAACCGTTGGGGTCGTTGAGCCAGCCAAGCTCAGGCTCCACATGGAACAGGAGCCTATCGGGGTCGGACGCGATGCGAGCCGCCGTCTCGTCCTGTCCAGCTCGCCACTGCTCATAGTCCGCGCGTGTCACCTTATTTTTTTGATTAAACATCGCCGTTGACTTTCTCGTCTATGGGGAAGGACGCTCGACTCACACGAGTCGAACGCCCTTCCTCAAATGGACTTATCCTCAGATTACGCTGAACGGCTCAACTAGAAGCTAACGTCGAAGCCAGCGCCAGCGCCCTCTTCATCGGTGGTCGGCACGCCCTTTGCCTTGTTGTAGGCAAAGATCAAGACGATCGGCACGATAAAGGCGATGAGATTGCCGGCCACATACCACACGAGCGTCTCGGGCGTAACGATGAGCAGGCCAAGCACACCGGTCAGACCCTGACCGATAGCGCGCACCTCAAAGAGCTTCACGAAGGCACCGCCGCAGCCTGCACCGATGCAAGCGCAGACGAACGGGATGATCGAGTAGCGCATGTTTGCAGCAAAGATTGCGGGCTCGGAGATTCCGACCAGCGTCGGGATAAAGGACGACATGCAGATGTTGCGCTCTTTGGAGTGCTTCTTGTGGATGAGATACATGCCGATGGCGCCGCCGCCCTGGGCGATGATGGAAACCGACCAGATGGCCTGGATGTAGTTGAAGCCGGTCGTGGCAACGAGGTTGGCCTCAATACCCTGGATGAACTGATGCGTACCGGTAACGACGAGCGGCTGCAGGAACGCGGCGAAGACAAAGGCGCCAAAGACGCCCATCCTGTTGTACAGGACATCGATTACGCCAGCGAGGACGTCGCCGATCAGGTTGCCGAGCGGGCCGAACACGGTGAACAGGGCAACGTTAGCAAGAATCAGGGTAACGGTCGGGACAAAGACAAACGAGACGACCTCGGGGATGTACTTCTGGGCAATCTTTTCGACCTTGGCCATAAACCAGGCAGTCAGGATTGCAGGGAACACGCCGCCCTGGAAAGCAACCATGGGGATGGAGAGCGGACCAAAGTTCCAGTACTCAGCACCCGACGGATCCATAACGAACGCGTTACGGTTCATAAGGCTCGGGTGAACCATGACGATACCGACGAGGATACCCAGGATCGGGTTGCCGCCAAAACGCTTGACCGCGCTATACATAACCAGGACAGGCAGGTAGTCAAACGTGGTGGCAATAATGGCAAAGAAGCTTGCGAGGTTCTTGAGGAACTCGCTGTGGTCGGCGAGGCTGCCCTCCATGCCAAAGAGGCCGTTGGCAACGATCAGCGACTTAAGGCCGATGATGATAGCAGCGCCGACGAAAGCGGGAATGATGGGGATAAAGATGTCCGAGAATACCTTGAGGACCGAGAAGAACTTGCCCTTCTTGTCCGCCTCGGCGCCCTTGACCTCGGAAGCGCTGATCTCCTTAACGCCCGTCAGAGCCATAAACTCATCGTAGACCTTGTTGACGGTACCGGTACCGAAGATGATCATGAGCTGGCCGCTGTTGTACAGCACGCCCTTGACGCCATCGATGTTCTCGAGCTCGGCCTTGTTGTACTTGCTCGTATCCTTGAGCACCAGACGCAGACGCGTAACGCAATGCGTGGCGCCCTCGATGTTCTCCAGACCGCCGACGTTATCGACGACTTGCTGAGACACTACTTTGTAGTCCATGTTCCTCTCCATTCCCTTACGAAATCATAAAACGTTTTGATGCCATTACAGAGACGCGATCGTTGCATTTGCGCACTTGAGCGTACCGTCGGTGACCGTCAGCGCCACACCCTGGCCCTGCTTATTGCAGAAGCGCGCGTTAAGCGCAACATCATCGACAAAGATGGTCGCGATATCGTCGTCAACGACCAGGCGCACATGATGAGTGCCCTCGCCCTTAAAGAACAACGGACGCTCGAGGCCCATGTTGTTGACCTGGAACCACGGATACTGGGGGGCCGCCGTAAACTCGAGCTTGCCCTCACGCAGGTTGGCGCGGAACTCATAGGCAAGACCGGACTCGGCGTCCTCGGCAAGCTTCACCGAGAAGCCGGCAGCGTCACCGGCGAGCTCGATGTCGGCATCGAGCATATAGGTGGAACCGGCATCCGCGGCGAGCACCTGCTCGACCTTGCCCGACTCGCAAGAGAGCTCAAAGGCCTCGACTGCCTTAGCCTCGCCAAAGGCGCCAAGCATGCTGTCAGGAAGCTTGGTGCCGAGCGTTCCGTCGGCACGCTGAACGATCTCGAGGGGCATAAAGGTGCCACCCCACAGGTAAGAGCTGGGGTCGCCGCCCTCGTCACGCGTAGGAACCCAACCAAAGAGAACGCGGCGCTCGCCGTCAAATGCGGTACGCGCGGCATAGTACGCGCGGCCATCGAAGGAATCGTCCGCAGGAGTGATCCAAGGACCGTTGATAGAGCGAGACATGCGGTAACGGGTCTTGTTGCCATCACTGTACTCGGAGAACACCAGATACCACCAGTCGCCCATCTTAAAGAGATCAGGCATCTCGAACATGGTGTACAGGCCCGGATTCCACCAGTCGCCCTGGAACTCCCAGGTATCCAGGTCCTTGGAGGTGAACTTGACCAGACGACCGGTCATCAGACGCTTGTCCTCGCCCACACGCGTGCCGAGGATGAGCATGTACTCTTCGTTCTCCTCATCCCAAAGCACAAAGGGATCGCGCCAGTTGCGGTCATCGTAACCCTCCTGGGGCGGAAGCAGCGTCTCGGCGATGTTCTTCTCCCACTTGACGGCGTCGTCACTCGTTGCGTGAAGAAGAACCTGCTTCATCAAGCGTGCCTTGACCTTATCGCGATTGCAACCAGTGTAGAGCGCATGGTACTTGTCGCCCACCTTAAACACCGTGCCGGCATAAACATACTGGTCGACTTCCTCGTCGCCGCCACGCTCAAGGCTCTCGCCAAAGTCTTTGTAATTGACGAAGTCCTTGGTTGTCGCGAGTGCCCAGCCAAACGGCTCTCCGAAAGGTCCGGGGTTTCGCGTGTCACGCTGATGATAGAGATAGAACGTGCCGTCCTCGCCGTACGGCATGATGTCGCCTACCCAAATTCCCTCAGGCTGGTAATACACCTTGTGCATCCGAGACTTCCTTTCTCACGAGATACTAACTCGGTACAACTGCAAGATATGTCAATCGTTTTCATATGTCAAACGTTTTCACACCAATACGTCTTTTCGCAGTTCCAGTCGTCGGCAAACGGTTGACATATGCCGGCGAACGGTCATCAGAGGTGTTTGAGGAATTCTTTTGGCACGGGATGAACTACGCGGTTTTACCCTCAATGAGTTCAACGGGGAGCTTGATATTCGATTCGGGCTTTTCGCCGTTAATAAGAGCAATGATGGATTGCGCCGCGAGCTCTCCGATGCGATCGATATCTTGGCGTACGGTTGTTAAGTCAGGCATAAACGTCATAGTGCGGCGGGCACCATCCGCGCCCACGACCTTAATATCGCCCGGAGCGCTCAAGCCGCGCTGCTTCATCACGTTAAGACAGATAGCCGCCATCGTGTCGTCTCCCGCAAAGATGCCGTCAATATCGGGGTTCTCATCGAGGATCTTCGCAACGACCGCGCTCTTTTCGTCGTCGGGCTTAACGAACTCGACCTCACGGACAAGCGCGGGCAAACCGGCCTGCTCAACAACATCGAGGTAGGCATCGGTACGCTTATTGGCAGGCATGCGCATGCGGCTATTGCTGCGCAGGCACAGGATGCGTGAACATCCGTCATCGATCAGGCGACGCGTGGCAAGTTCGCCGATGCTATAGCTGTCGCTCGCAATCTGAACAGAGGCTTCGCCAAGGTCGCAGTCGATACCAACCAGACTCAAGCCCATCTCGGCATACGCCTCGGCACCGATATTAAGCGAGTTGACGATGACGCCATCAACCATATTGCGTCGAAGCATGTCGATATAAGAGCGCTCAAGCTCGGGTCGATTGGCGCTATTGCACAGCAGCATCTTAAAACCGTTTTCGGCCAGGGTATGCTCAATGACTTGAACCACTTGGGCATGAAACGGACTGCTGACATAGGGGACGATCATACCGATAAGATTCAGGCGACCGTTGAGCATGGCACGGGCGATATCGTTGGGCGTATAGTTGATGCGCTTCATCGCGGCATGGACCTTATCGCGGGTCTCTTGGCTAATATAGCCGCGATTATTAAGCACGCGAGATACCGTAGTAGGCGAAACCCCCGCCACCGCTGCAACTTCCTTGATGCCAGGCTTAGCCGTATCCTTAGAACGAGCACTCTCGCGAGCCATAGCACCCTCCCCCATCAACATGTCATACGTTTACATACGAACAAAGCATACCCCAACAACAGCGGGAAGACGGTAACAGTACAAGTAAGTAAACGACTCATCCAAATAAATAGGAGAGTTCCGCCTAAAGGGTGACTACACAGGACCCCCGCCGGGCCGCTTTGGGTTACTTTCCAAAACATTTCCGCAGGACGCAAAGGGCTCCGCCGCGCGAAGCGCGCAGCAGAGCCCTTTGCATGTCCGAGGACGTTTTGGAAAGTAACCCAAAGCGGCCCGGCGATCCTGCGGGAGTTAAACCCCTTTAGAACTTGTCGTGGAAGGTACGCGCAATGACCTCGTCCTGCTGCTCCTTGGTGAGCGTGTGGAAGTTCACGGCGTAGCCGGAAACGCGGATGGTCAGCTGCGGGTACTTCTCGGGGTGAGCCTGAGCGTCAAGCAGCGTCTCACGGTTGAAGACGTTGATGTTCAGGTGGTGGCCACCCTTCTCGGCGTAAGCGTCGAGCATGTGGACCAGGTTATCGGCCTGAGTCTCAGAAACTTCAGAAACCTTCATAATGTGTCTCCTTCGATTGATAGGCGCCGGCCGAGACTGGCGCACTAATCAGTAATCGTTATTGTTAGTATAGCACTAACAATAGTTACTCGCCCAGCTGATCAAGGTCGATATCGCCAAAGAACACCTGGTCCTCCTTGCCGAGCGCACTCGGGATGATGGAGAAGGTGTTGGAGATGCCGTCCTGAGCATCGCGGAACGGGAGCTTGGAAACCGAAGACAGCGAAGCGATGGCGCCGTGGCTATCGCGCTTGTGCATGGGGTTAGCACCCGGGGCGAACGGCTGGCCAGCCTTGCGGCCATCGGGCGTGGAGCCGGTCTTCTTACCGTACACGACGTTGGAGGTGATGGTCAGAACCGAGGTCGTGGGCACGGAGTTGCGGTAGGTGTCGTTCATGCGGATGTACTCCATGAACTGATGCACAACGTCGTGAGCGATCTGGTCGACGCGGTCGTCGTCGTTACCGTACTTGGGGAACTCGCCCTCGGTCTCGAAGTCGACGATGATGCCGTTCTCGTCACGGACGGGGTGGACCTTGGCGTACTTGATGGCGGACAGGGAGTCAGCCACGACGGAAAGGCCAGCGATGCCCGTAGCGAACCAGCGGTGCACGTGCTTGTCGTGCAGAGCCATCTGGATACGCTCGTAGCAATACTTGTCGTGCATGTAGTGAATGATGTTCAGCGAGTTGACGTACACGCCAGCGAGCCACTTCATCATGTCGTTGTACTTGGCCACAACGTCGTCGTAATCGAGCGTATCGCCCTCGACGGCGCGATACTTGGGGCCGACCTGCTTCTTGGAGACCTCGTCAACACCGCCGTTGAGTGCGTACAGCAGGCACTTGGCCAGGTTGGCGCGAGCGCCGAAGAACTGCATCTCCTTGCCGATGCGCATGGAGGACACGCAGCAGGCAATGCCGTAGTCGTCGCCGTGGTAAACGCGCATGAGGTCGTCGTTCTCGTACTGGATCGAGGAGCTGGCGACAGAAGTCTTGGCGCAGAACTTCTTGAAGTTCTCGGGCAGACGGGTCGACCACAGAACGGTCATGTTGGGCTCGGGGCTGGTGCCCATGTTCTCGAGCGTGTGCAGGTAGCGGTAGCTCATCTTGGTAACGAGCGTACGGCCGTCAACACCCATGCCGCCGATGGACTCGGTGACCCACTGCGGATCGCCGGTGAACAGGGCCTGGTACTCGGGGGTACGGGCAAACTTGACCATGCGAAGCTTCATGATGAAGTGATCCACGAACTCCTGGATCTGCTCCTCGGTGAAGGTACCGTTGGCAAGGTCGCGCTCAGCGTAGATGTCGATGAACGTGGAGGTACGGCCGATGGACATAGCGGCGCCGTTCTGCTCCTTGACGGCAGCGAGGTAGGCGAAGTACATCCACTGGATGGCCTCCTGCGTGTTGGTAGCAGGGTTGGAAATATCGAAACCATAGGTCTCGGCCATCATCTTGAGCTCGCCGAGGGCGCGGATCTGCTCCTGCAGCTCCTCGCGGTCGCGGATGTTGTCGGCGGTCATGACCGTCGGGGTGGAAGCCTTCTGGGCCTCCTTGTCCTTGATCAGGTAGTCGACACCGTACAGGGCGACACGACGGTAGTCGCCGATGATGCGGCCGCGGCCATAGCCATCGGGCAGACCGGTGATGATGTGAGCCGAGCGGCAAGCACGCATCTCGGGGGTGTAAACATCGAAGACGCCGGCGTTGTGGGTCTTGCGCTCGAAGGTGTAGCGCTCGACAACGTTCTCGTCGACCTTATAGCCGTGCTGGCTGGCAGCCTGGCAAGCGATGCGGATACCACCGTTGACGTGCAGCGCGCGCTTAAGCGGCTTGTCGGTCTGGAGACCGACGATGGTCTCCTTCTCGCGGTGGGCGTTATCGATGTAGCCAGCGGGGTGGCTCACGATACCCGTGACGGTCTTGGTGTCCATATCGAGGACACCGCCCTGCTCGCGCTCCTTAAGCAGCAGGTCGAGAACCTCGCCCCACAGCTCCTTGGTACGCTCGGTCGGGCCGGCGAGGAACGACTCGTCGCCCTCGTAGGGGGTGTAGTTCTTCTGGATGAAGTCTCGGACGTCCACCTCTCCCGTCCAAATGCCTTCCTTGAAGCCTTCCCATGCCTCCTGCATTGTGTAACCACGCTCCTAGTTACGTGTAATGCGGCGCTCTCTCACACCGCTGCTTATTGAATTCTTGAATTATCGGCTTGCACTACCGGCTTCTTCCGTTCTTCGCCACATGTTGGTGCAGGGAAAAACGTTTGTCCACCTTGGAACTGCAACCCAAAACCCAAGATTTCACCCGTTTGAGAAGGATAACATAGCCACCCCCTTCATCAGGGCTGTTATATGTTTCTTTTTTTATACCATTAGGGCGTTTTTAACAAATCCGCAGGAAATGCGAGCGCGAGCAACTACCGTTCACCGATTTGTATGGTATTTTTCCTTGCCTTTGTACGACGTTCACTCTAGCTGTTATGCCAGCTTTAGCAGGATAAAGTGTCCCAGAGACCCTACAGAAACTGCAGGGCGGCCACGGAATTTCCCCCGGGGCCGCCCTGTGGCGTGGCTAGTTATTTAGCTTTGATTGCCGCTTGGCATTAGGCGGCTGCGGCGGCCTTGTCGGTCGTTGCCTTGCTGTGACCCTGGCCTTCAAAATGCTTGTAGCACCAGCTGGTGACCAGCGGGGTCAAAATAGCCGTCACGATTGCGCACGCTGCAACCTGTGCCGTAGCCGTCGCGAGCACGGCGCCACCGTACATGGCCCCGTTGACGCTTGCCATGGCAGCAGGCGTAGCCACATTAGCTCCGGCGCAGCTCGAAATGGCCGCACCTGCGACACCCGTACCGCCCGTGAGCTTATCGACCGCGATGACGGGAATTGCAAAGACCACCGAGCAGATCACGCCGAGCAGAATACCGGGAAGACCGCCATTAATGAGCTGGCCAAAGGTCATGGTCGAGCCCATGGCAAAGAAGACGAGCACGATGACGGCGGAAAGTGCCGGTGCCATCATCTTCTTAAAGCTGGGGAAGAGGTTGCCCAGAATAATGCCGACGACGATCGGCAGGATGGCACCCACGAGCGACCAGCCGATCGGAGCCTGGCCGGCAGCGCCGAGCACGATCATCGTGACCGGAGGGCCGACAACGAGCGTGGTGATTGCGACAGCGCCACGCTCGGCCTCATTGCCCATGGTGCCCATCAGGCCAGCGTACATAGCGTTGTTGGCGCCGGTGCAAGCCGCCAGCATCACCATGGCAGAGATGCCAAACAGGTTGTCGTTGAACACATAAAGAATGAGCAGCGACACGGCAACGACCACGATCTGCTTGACGGCGATGATAATGGCACCGCGGGCAGCGGCGGCAGGAGCGCTCTTAAACGAAATCGTCGTACCGACGATGAGCAAAAAAGCGCCCACGAGCGGGCCCGCGCCCTGCTGGGTCATGCCAAGCGTAAAGCTGCCGAGCGTTTTGAACAGGTCGGGGAATAGCGTGTTGAGCAGGCAGCCCAGCAAAAGCGGCACCAAAATATTGGCACCCGGGATGGAGGACATCTTAAAGAACGGCTCCTTTGCCGCCGGCGCCTCCACCGCAGTCGATTCACTCATATATATCTCCTTTGGATGCATGCGAATCGTAGCCGCACGCGCCTATGTCAGAAAGAAGGCGACGGTCCCGAGTCGCAGGAGCCGTCGCCGAATAATCATCGCGGGGTATTACCCGTCCAGGACGATGCCGCCGTCGCAGTCACCGATCTCGCCGTTCACGAAGCTGGCGAGGTCGGAAGCGAAGAACAGCACCATCTGCGCAGGCTCGCTGGCCTGGGCGGCGCGGCCCAGAGGGATACCGTTGATGATGCGCTGAGAGTTCTCGTCAGAGAGAATCGAGGTCATATCGGTCAACGTGAGCGACGGGCACACGGCGTTGCAGCGAACGCCGAACTTGCCGCCTTCCTTGGCGACTGCCTTGGTTAGACCGTTAACACCGGCCTTGGAGCTAGCGTAGGCAGCGGTGCCGAGCAGGCCGCCGCCGATCTTGCCCGCAACAGAGCTCACGTTGACGATAGTGCCGGCATGGGCCGCCTTAAAGTGCGGGTACACGGCGTTCATCATGGTAAAGGTACCGTTGAGGTTGATGTCGATGGTGCGACGCCACTCGGTGTCATCGATCTCGTCAAACTTCTTGGTGCTGATGACGCCAGCGCAGTTGATCAGGATGTTGGTTTGCGGCAGGTCCGTAAAAATCTGCTCGACGGTCTCGCGCGCCTTGGGCGCATCGGCGACATCGAGCTGATAGAACTTGTTGCCCTCGCCAAGCTCGGCCACTGCGGCCTCGCCCTTAGCAGCGTTCCTTGCGATGAGCGCGACATGTCCGCCGCCCGCGACGATGCCCTTGGCGATCTCGAGGCCAATGCCCTGAGTGCCGCCCGTGACAATCGCGGTCTTGCCCGTGAAGTCAAATGCCATGACTCCATTCCCCCTTATGTAAGGTGTCTCCTTGCGGGAAGTTGGAGCATCGCACGTGGCGCTTATATGAGTCCCAGTCGTCATGGTGGTGACAACCCCTCGCCTAACCGCGGGCATGATAGTTCTTTGAAACGCTTCATCAATTGAATGATTTTAAGTCTTAATCCACTCTTAATATTGCCCAGCGGCCAAGTAGATTTTTGGGACATGCCTAGAAATCTACCGAATGGGATAGTTGAGCTGGGGTATCATCTTTCACCGAAAATAGTTTCTAGTGTTAGGGGTTTTCGGTGGAAGATACCGATTTCCATGAGCTTGGGCGTCAGCTCTTAACTGAGTTCGGCAGCATGCATCAGCGTATTTCGCGCTTTGCGGACAAAGCTCTCGGCGGCGAGATGGCCGTCATGCGCGCCCTCATGCGCGCCGGCGGCTCGCTCACGCCGAGCGAACTCGCCGATCGTGCGTGGGTCTCGAGCGCCCGTATCGCCAATATCCTGCGCGCCCTCGAGGCCAAGGGCTGGGTCGAGCGCGAGCACTCAAAGACCGACCGTCGTCGCGTACACGTCACGGTGACCGACAAGGGATTCCAGGTCATCGAAATCAAACGTCGGGAATTCGAGGACCGCACCGCGGCTTTCCTCGAGCAGCTTGGCGAAACAGATACCCAAGAGATGGTGCGCCTTCTAAGACGTGCCAACGAAATTATCGACCGCAATCAAGAAAGGAGAGATGCCGAGTGAGGATTCTCAAGCTCTTTAAAAAGCATATCCTGGCGCTGTTCGCAGCTATCGTACTTATCGTAATCAGTTGCAACGCCGATCTGGCACTGCCTACCTACATGAGCGATATTGTCGACGTGGGCGTGCAGCAAGGCGGTATCGCCTCGCCCGTGCCCGACACCATTCGCGCCGAATCGCTCGACGACCTCGAACTCTTTATGAGCGCCAAGGACGCCAAGGCTGTGGAGGCCGTGTTTAGCAAGGCTGACAAAAACGGCATTCGAACGTACATGGGCACCGAGGAAGAGCGTGCCGATGGAGGCAAAATTACCGACATTATGAGCCTGCCCGAGACCGTCGTTCTTTCGCTCGACCAGGGCATCGACGCCGACTCCATGGGCGACATGACGGGCTCGTCCAGCGAGAAAGACGACAACGCTGCCCAGGCCATGCCCACCCCCGAGCAAATGGCAGCGATGACGCCCGAGCAGCTCGCCGAGATGCAGCAGAAAGCCGCGGCGGCGCAGAACATGCAAAAGCAGATTGATGCCGACGGCGGTAAGATCACCATGAAGAGCCTGCGCCTGGGTGTCGAGGGCGGTCTGGTAGACCAAAGCAAGCTCGTCGAGGGCGCCAACCAAATGGCAGACAAAATGGGCTCCATGTCAGGCTCCATCGTCACCCAGCGCGCCGTGAGCTATGTACAGGACGAGTACAAGGCACAGGGCATCGACCCCGCCGACGTGCAGAACGCCTACCTGAGCCGCATGGCGACCACGATGTTTGGGCTGTGCCTGGTATCGCTCGTCGCCACCATCCTGACCGGCGCCGTGGCGTCGCGCACCGCCTGCTCCATCGCCCGCGACCTGCGCCGCGAGACCTTCAACAAGGTTATGCACTTCTCGCCGGCCGAGGTGGGCAAGTTTAGCCAGGCCTCGCTCATCACCCGCTGCACCAACGACATTCAGCAGATCCAGATGGCCGCAACCCTGTTTATCCGCATGTGCCTAATGGCCCCCGTCATGGGCATCGTCGCCGTCATGCGCGTCCTGGCCAACCACACCGGCCTGGAGTGGACCATCGCTGTGGCCATCATCGCGGTTTCGGCCGTCGTCGGCGTGCTCATGGGCCTCACCATGCCCAAGTTCAAAAAGATGCAGAGCTTTGTGGACCGCGTGAACCTTACCGCCCGCGAGCTGCTCGACGGCCTTATGCCCATCCGCTCGTTCAACCGCGAGGAACATGAGCTCGAGCGCTTTGACAAGGCTTCGCTCGACCTGATGACCACGCAGCTCTACACCAACCGCGCCATGAGCTTTATGATGCCGCTCATGATGCTCGTCATGAACTGCATCACCGTGCTTATCGTCTGGTTTGGCGCGCAGGGCGTGTCCGACGGCGTGATGCAGGTTGGCAACATGATGGCGTTTATCTCCTACACCATGCAGATCGTTATGGCGTTTATGATCCTCACCATGGTTTCGGTCATCCTGCCCCGTGCCGAGGTCGCAGCCGAGCGCGTGGAAGAGGTCATCACCTGCCCCACCAGCATCAACGACCCCGCCTCGCCCAAACTGCCCACGGCCAGCGCGCCGCGCGGTGAGCTCACCTTCCGCGACGTGAGCTTCCAGTATCCCGATGCCCGCGCCGACGTCATCAGCGGCGTAAACTTCACCACGCACGCCGGTCAGATGCTCGGCATCATTGGCTCCACGGGCTCGGGCAAGTCCACGCTTGTGCAGCTCATCCCGCGCCTGTACGACGTCACGGGCGGCAGCATTTCGCTCGACGGCATCGACGTGCGCGACATGACCCTTTCCGAGCTGCGCCGCCGCATTGGTTACATCCCGCAGCAGGGTCGCCTGTTCTCGGGCACCGTCGAGAGCAACCTCAAGTTTGCTGGCGACATGGTGAGCGACGAGGATATGCGCCAAGCGGCACGCGTCGCCCAGGCCGAGGACTTTATCGCCGAGCGCGAGGGCGGCTACGACTCCCCCATCAGCCAGGGAGGCTCCAATGTCTCGGGCGGTCAGCGCCAGCGCTTGGCCATCGCCCGCGCCTTGGCAAAAAAGCCCGAGGTTGTGGTGTTCGATGACTCGTTTAGCGCCCTCGACTACAAGACTGACGCGCGCCTGCGCGAGGAGCTGGCCAAAAACGTTACCGACGCCGCACTCGTGGTCGTGGCCCAGCGCATCGCGACCATCATGCACGCCGACCAGATTATCGTGCTCGACGACGGCCACGTGGTGGGCACCGGCACGCATGAGGAGCTGCTGCGCAATTGCCCGGCGTACCTGGAGATCGCACAGTCGCAGCTTTCCGCCGAGGAGCTGGGGCTTACCCAAGAAGAAATTGCAGCCGTCATGGAAGGAGGCGAGCGCTAATGGCAGACGAGACCAAGACTCAGATTCCCAAGCCCACCCGCCAGCGTGGTCCCATGGGCCGCATGGGCGGCATGCGTCGCGGCGAAAAGGCCAAGGACTTTAAGGGCACCATGAGGCAGCTGCTCGGCTATATCGGCCAACACAAAGTTGCCGTGTTTGCCGCCGTCGCCTTTGCCGTGTGCTCGGTCATCTTTAACATTGTGGGACCCAAGGTGCTCGGCCAGGTTACGACCAAGCTGTTCGAAGGCCTGGTCGCCAAGGTCAACGGCACCGGCGACGTTGACTTTGACTGGATCGCCAAGACGCTCGGCTTTTTGCTCTGCCTGTATCTGGCGAGCTCTGTCTGCAGCCTGGTCCAGGGCTGGCTCATGACCGGCGTCACGCAAAAGATCTGCTACCGCATGCGCAAGGAAATCGCCGCCAAGATTGCCGTCGTGCCGATGAGTTACTTCAACGGCCACAGCAAGGGAGACGTACTCAGCCGCATCACCAACGACGTCGATACGCTGGGTCAGTCGCTCAACCAGAGCGTGACGCAGCTCATCACGTCGGTGACGCAGATTATCGGCGTGCTCGTCATGATGCTTTCGATCAGCCTGCCGCTTACCGGCGTCACCGTGCTCACGCTGCCGGCCGCCGCGATTATCTTGACCGTGATGATTCACTTCTCGCAGCCGTACTTCCGCGAGCAACAGCAGGTTCTGGGCGCCGTCAACGGCATTATCGAAGAGGATTTTGCCGGCCAGAACGTCATTCAGGTGTTCGACCGCGCCGAGGCCTCGATCGAGGAGTTCGACCGTCAGAACGACCGCCTCTTTATTAGTGGCTGGCGCTCGCAGTTCCTGTCGGGCCTGATGATGCCGCTTATGAGCTTGGTGGGCAACATGGGCTACGTGGGCGTCGTCGTGGTGGGCGCGCAGCTCGCGCTGACCGGCAATGCCACGCCCGGCGACATCCAGAGCTTTATCCAGTACGTTCGCAACTTTACGCAACCCGTGCAGCAGCTGGGCAACGTGAGCAACACGATGCAGTCGATGGCTGCCGCCACCGAGCGCGTCTTTGAGTTCCTGGCCGCGCCCGAGGAGAAGCAGAAAGCCGACGCGCAGATTCCCGAAAAGCGCCCCGGCCATGTGGAGTTTGATCACGTCAAGTTTGGCTATACGCCCGACAAGACCATCATCCACGACTTTAGCTGCGAGGCGCAGCCCGGCCAGACCATCGCCATCGTCGGTCCTACCGGCGCCGGCAAGACCACGCTCATTAAGCTGCTGCAGCGCTTCTACGATGTGGACGGCGGTTCGCTGCGCGTCGAGGGTGTCGACGTGCGCGACTGGGACCGCGCGGCGCTGCGCGGCGAGTTTGCCATGGTGCTGCAGGATACCTGGCTGTTTAACGGCACCATCCGCGAGAACATCCGCTATGGACGTCCCGATGCGAGCGATGCCGAGGTCGAGGCGGCCGCACGCGCCGCGCGCTGCGACCACTTCATCCACACGCTCGCCGGCGGCTACGACTTTATGATCAACGAGGAGGGCACTAACCTCTCGCAGGGCCAGCGCCAGCTCGTGACCATCGCCCGCGCCATTTTGGCCGACCGTCCGGCGCTGATTCTGGACGAGGCAACCTCCAACGTGGATACCCGTACCGAGGAACTCATTCAGCGCGCCATGGATGCGCTGATGCAGGGACGCACCAGCTTTGTCATCGCGCACCGCCTGTCCACGATCCGCAACGCCGACGTGATCTTGGTAATTCGCGACGGCGACATCGTCGAGAAGGGCACACACGACGAGTTGCTCGCCCAGGGCGGCTTCTACGCCGATCTGTACAACTCGCAGTTCGACGAGGCGGCGTAAAAACCGGCGGCAAGCAGCAGCAATGCCAGGAAAACGGGGACACAGGACAACCTGTGCCCCCGTTTTTGCTCTGCGGCCCTCAAACCGTCTCCCCTGGGACCTGATTGGCAGCCCCTTCGAGGCCCCGTGGGCAAAAAATGGCAAATTTGAGTACTGTTACCTTTTTAGTAACAGCCAAAACAGCCCCAAATCCCGTTTTCACGGCTTACACGCGTCCCTAAATTGATCAAACAATCCTATAGCGAACTTATATGTGTTTACGTTAATGAACATATTATGCTGTTATGTCTATTATTTTGCGAAGGCAATATGATACTAGGTTAGCAACCGTACTCATATTTGGCATTTTTTGCCCACAGGGCGTTTCCTGGGGAAGCAACAACAGCCTTAGGCTCTCGCGCGACGCCACTCCCTCCCGGCATTCACCGACGTTTCCCCAGATAAAACCTGCCAAAATAAACCTGTCCCTTTTTGGCAGGTTTCAGGGTGGCAAGGACTTGCACTTTAGCGTGCGACAGCGGATAATGCCGAACACTCGACAATACGCTTATTGCTCTTTCTGTAGATTGAGGAGGCCCATATGGCCATGGAATTCAAACGCAGGCTGCCGATCCCCATGGAGATCCGCGAGGAAATGCCGCTTTCTGCCGAGCTTACCGCCAAAAAGCAGGCATTTGACGCCGAGGTCGCCAAAGTCTTTACCGGCGAGGACGCACGCAAAGTGCTCATCATCGGCCCGTGCTCTGCCGACCGCGAGGATTCAGTGCTTGAGTACATGAACCGACTGGCCAAGACCGCCGAGGAGGTCAAGGACAAGCTCATCATCATTCCGCGCGTCTATACCAATAAGCCGCGTACCAAGGGCACCGGCTACAAGGGACTGCTGCACAACCCCAACCCCGAGGCTCCCGACGACCTACTCGAGGGCGTCAAGGCCATCCGCCATATGCACTTGCGCGTTATTGAGGAAACGGGCTTCTTCACCGCCGACGAGATGCTCTATCCGTCCAACTACCAATACCTCGTTGACCTGCTGAGCTACGTTGCCGTCGGCGCGCGCTCGGTCGAAAACCAGGAGCATCGCCTGGTGTCGAGCGGCATTTCGGTACCCGTCGGCATGAAGAATCCCACTGCCGGTTCCACCACCGTCATGCTCAACTCCATTTACGCCGCGCAGGCACACCAGAGCTTTATCTTCCGCAACTGGGAGGTTGAGTGCGACGGCAACCCACTCGCACACGCCGTCATGCGTGGCTACATTGGTCTCGACGGTCGCACCTACCCCAACTACCACTACGAGCACCTCGAGCGTCTGGCCGAGCGCTATACCGAGCACGCCGGCTATGCCAATCCGGCAGCGGTCATCGACTGCAACCACGACAACTCGGGCAAGCGTCCGCTGGAGCAGTATCGCATTTGCAAGGAGGTACTCGACAGCTGCCGCCGCAACGAGTCCATCTCCAAGCTGGTCAAGGGCTTTATGATCGAGTCCTACCTGGAGGACGGCAACCAGCCGGTCGACGGCGGTGTCTTTGGCAAGTCGATCACCGACCCGTGCCTGGGCTGGGAAAAGACCGACTACCTCATCCACGAAATCGCGGAACGTATTTAGTTACGCGGTTTTACCAAACCGCGTAACGGCTCGACGCTGCAAACCCGCCAGGGCGGCAATCTGCCTTTCAACTTCGGCGGCATGATCAAAAGATCGATGCCGCCTCGTTTCAAGGCACCTTGCTCGCTCTGGCGGGTTTTCGCTGACGTTTTTTCGACCTGCGTCGTTGCCAGAGCTGGCACTTGGAGACGCTCCTTTTGGGTAATCGTTGGGAACGTTCTTGTTTGACTAGTCGTTTAAGAACGTCCCCCAACGACTAGCCCTCGCGTATCGTATGCGAGCTGGGCTTCGGGGGCCAGGCGTGCCCTGTTAAACATGCCCTCGGGTCGCACGTTTCCCTTCGAATCGATCATACAAGCCCCCAATCTGTTCGGTTTCCCCAGATTGTGAGCCCGCACACCCAAGCCGCACGGCCCGCCGTTCAGTTGAAACCACCTGCCAAAAAGGGACAGGTTTATTTTGGCAGGTTTTATCTGGGCAAACGTCCAAACCGCCGTAAGGGAGTTGCCTTCCCTCGTGGCGGTCTTCTAGCAGAAAAACCAAGTGAGTAGGCTTTTTGCAGAAGGCCGAGCACGCCCCAAAACGACATAGCTCTGACCTGCACTGATAATTGTTCTCGGGGGAAGCGGGCACTGCGGGGCGCGGCAACGG
>CABUIY010000009.1 GCA_902491765.1 uncultured Collinsella sp.
AACTTGATGAACTCTTGCTTGTAAGCCTCCATGCGGGCTCCTCTCGTAATCGCGTACGTGCCTTCCAGTTTAGCGCAGGCGAAGCGTCGATGCGGGCGCGCTTTGAGGCCGCGGCGTTCTGTAAAGGCTTTGTCAGGGGGAATGGTTTTCCGAACAATGGGGTTGACATGTCAAACCCCCTCATCAAGAATACGGGCGGATTAAAAAGGGGTACGAGATACCCAAAGCGCGCTGCGCTCAGCCTTTAGGAGGTGTGCCATGGAAGGCAGTCCTAGTCGAAAAACCTGCATGTCGCCCTCGGCACGCCGCGAGGACTCCGCACACGCATAAACGCCACCGGCAGATCGCCAAAACCACCACAAAGGCGCGCTGCACCCTTTGTGGGCTCAAGAGCTTGACGTGAGCGACATCTAGGTTTTTTGAAGCAAATACGACACGTACGCTAACTCCCCTCAACAAGGAGGACCCTATGCTGATGCTCAAAACCGTCACGGTACTCGAAGCCATCTCCAAGCGCCGCCGCACGGCGCGCCCTGCCGCTCATACCGGCCTATCCAAGAACACCATATTCGCCGCCACCCATAGTGCCGAGGACGCCCTCGTACTGCTTGACGCCACGGCAAACGGCCTCACCGTCGAGCAGGCAACTGAGCGCCTGAACGCCGTCGGCCCCAACACCATCGAGGCAACGACCAAAACGCTCGCCCGCCGCATCGCCGACGCGTTCATCGATCCCTTCGCCGGCATCCTCGCCGCGCTCGCGCTGGTCTCGCTCTACATCGACGTGCTCGCCGTACCCGAGCCGCAGCGCGACCCCTCCACGGTCATCGTCATCGGCATCATGCTGCTGGTATCGGGCGGTATGAAGTTTATCCAGGAAGCCCGCAGCGGCAATGCGGCCGAGGCCCTCAAGGACCTGGTCTCCAACACTTGCACCGCCCTGCGCGACGGCGGGCGCATCGAGATCCCCTTCGACGAGCTCGTCCCCGGCGATGTAATCCGCCTCTCTGCCGGCGATATGGTGCCAGCAGACGCCCGCATCATCACCGCGCGCGACCTGTTT
Organism: uncultured Collinsella sp.; assembly: GCA_902491765.1. Lineage (GTDB taxonomy): Bacteria > Actinomycetota > Coriobacteriia > Coriobacteriales > Coriobacteriaceae > Collinsella. The sequence goes on from CABUIY010000009.1 coordinate 1,064, forward strand.
GTGATCGAGTCCGCACTCACCGGCGAGAGCGAGGCCGTCGAGAAGACCACCGCCGTCACCGTCGTCGAGGGCGCCGACGGCTCCGCACTGCCACTCTCTGCCTGCAAGAACATCGTCTTTACCGGCACCTCCGTGCAAAACGGCGCCGCCATGGCGCTTGTCGTTGCCACCGGCTCGGACACCTACCTGGGCGGCATCGCCAAGATGCTCAACGGGCGCGGCGAAAAAAGCGCGTTTGACCGCGGCGTCTCGAGCGTCTCCATGCTGCTGGTGCGCCTGATGCTCGTTATGGCGCCGGCCGTCTTTGCCATCAACGCCGCCACCAAGGGCAACGTCATCGACGCGCTGCTGTTCGCCACGAGCGTGGCCGTGGGCATCACGCCGCAGATGCTTCCCGTCATCGTGACCACGAGCCTGTCGCAGGGCGCCAAGGACCTCGCCCGTCGCCAGGTTATCGTCAAGGAGCTGCCGGCGATTCAAAACCTCGGAGCGATGGACGTCCTGTGCTGCGACAAGACCGGCACCCTCACCGAAGACCGCATCGTGCTCGAGCGCTACCTCAACACCGATGGCAACGAGGACGCGCGCGTGCTGCGCCATGCGTTTTTGAACAGCTTCTTCCAGACCGGCCTCAAAAATCTTATCGACCTGGCCGTAATCGACCGTGCCGATGTGACACCCTCGACCGTCGCACCCGATTCCATGCTGGGCCAGAGCCTGCGCGACCGCTACACCAAGGTCGACGAGGTTCCCTTCGATTTCTCGCGCCGTCGCCTGAGCGTAGTTGTCGCCGACGCCCAAGGCAAAACCCAGATGGTTACCAAGGGCGCCGCCGAGGAAATGCTCGAGATCTGCTCCTTTGTCGAGATCGATGGCATCGCTCAGCCGCTCACCGACGAGAAGCTCGCCCAGATTCGCAAGCAGATCGCCGGACTTAACGCCGAGGGCCTACGCGTAATTGCCGTGGCGCAGAAGACCAATCCGCGCTGCGTGGGCGAGTTTGGCATCGCCGACGAGTGCGACATGGTGCTGATGGGCTTTTTGGCCTTCCTCGATCCGCCCAAAGCAAGTGCCGCGGGCGCCGTCGCCACCCTCGAGGCCAAGGGCGTGGCGGTCAAGGTCCTAACCGGCGACAACGACCGCGTCGCCGCCACCGTCTGCGAGCAGATTGGTATCGATGCGAGCAACGTCTTGCTCGGCTCCGAGATCGATGCGCTCGATGACGCCGAACTTGCCGAGCGCGCCGAGAAAACCCACCTCTTCACCAAGCTCTCGCCGCTGCAGAAGGCGCGCCTGGTACGTGTCATGCGCGAGATGCTCGGCCACACCGTGGGCTTTATGGGCGACGGCATCAACGACGCCGCCGCCATGCGTGCGAGCGATTGCGGCATCTCGGTCGATTCGGCCGTCGATATTGCCAAGGAATCCGCCGATATCATCTTGCTTCAGAAGGACCTGGGCGTGCTCGAGCGCGGCATCATCGAAGGCCGCCGCACTTACGGCAACCTGCTCAAGTACCTCAAGACCACGGTGAGCTCCAACTTTGGCAATGTGCTGTCCGTGACCGTCGCGAGCCTGTTCTTGCCGTTTTTGCCCATGAGCGCCCTGCAGCTGGTACTGCTGTCGCTGGTCTACGAGATCGTGTGCATCGCACTGCCGTGGGACACCGTCGATGACGCCTGGACTGCCCGCCCGCGTGCCTGGGACGCCGCGTCCATCAAGGGCTTTATGCTCGAGCTGGGCCCCGTGAGCTCGCTGTTTGACATCGTGACCTTCGCCGCGCTCTTCTTTGTCGTGTGCCCCGCCGCCGTGGACGCAAGCTGGTCCGAGCTTGCCGCTGCGGGCGACGTCACGGGTATGGCGACCTTTGCTGCGCTCTTCCAGAGCGGCTGGTTTGTCGAGTCCATGTGGTCACAGACACTCGTGGTCCACATGTTGCGCTCCCCGCATCTGCCGAGCCCGCGCGACCACGCCGCGCCCGCATTGTGCGTTCTTACCGTGCTGGGCCTGGCGCTCGTCACCTGGCTGCCGGCAAGCCCCATCGCCGATGCGCTCGGCCTCATGGCACTGCCCGCGAGCTTTTTCGCGCTGCTCGTCGGCATCGTCACCGCCTACATCGCGCTCACTCAGCTGGCAAAGCGCCGCTACATTGCACGCCACGGCGAGCTGCTGTAGCAAGCAGACGGAAAACACCCTGCCAGTTGCCGTTGCCACTACCACAGCTGCCAACGCCGCTGCCGTTGCCTCTGCCGCCGCCGCAGTCTATCCCCCCAGCAGTTGCGGTGGAATAGTTCCTGTTTAAAGCCCCGTGACTTTAATTTAGGGACTATTCCACCGCAACTTATTGGAGGATTAGCTAGTCCTTGGGTGTCCAGGACCAGAAGAAGTTGATGAGGGCCACGCGCGAGGCGGTGCCGGTCTTCTTGTTGATCGAGGAAATGTGACGATAGAGCGTGGAGCGCGAAAGGAAGAGCGTTGTGGCGATGTCCTGAACGCTCTGGTCCGAAACGACCAAGACCTCAAGAATATCGCGCTCGCGCTCCGTAAGCCCAAAGGTGGCGACGAAGGCATCGAGGCGCTCATCGGACGTGAGCTCCGCTGCCTCCACGGGCTCAGGGTCGGAGCATGTGGGCGCAAGATCCCCACCAAGATCGTCGGTGGCAAGCGGCAGTCCGTCCCGCATCGCGGCATCATCGGCTCGTTGCCCCAACTGCCCCAGCAGCGTAATCGCAATGCCCACAAACATCACGAGCGCCGCACCGACCGCAGCCAGCACATTTTGACTCGAGATAATCGCCACCGCCGGCGCCGTCACGAACATCGAGCACACGTTGTTGACGACGCGACCCATGCACGGCCAAAAATATGACCAGCGCGCATAGAGCGAGACGGCGGCATATTTTGTGGTAAAGAACACCACAAAGAAGCCCGAGCCCAGATAAAAGATGATTGTGGCAGCAAGCTCGTTGCCGCCATTGCCATCGACGATGAGCACAAAGAACGAAAGCGTGGACAGTATGGCGGCACATGTCATGCCGATATTCATATACGAGCGGCCGTGCAGGTCAAATAGTGCGCCAGCGACCAACGAGCTCACGACAAGCAGCAGGCGCGGCCAATCGCCCAAATCGACGGCTCCGACAGCATGCAAGGTCGTGAAGCCCGCGTTGAGAGCGGCGAATACGCTGGAAAGATACGCCGTCGCCACGGTCAGGCGAACTACGGCGCGACGGAATGCCGCCTTTGCCTCGGGATCGTCATGCCACTTGGCGCCATATTCCAGAGCATCTACCGAAAGCCCGGCAGCACTGGGTTCAAAGTTGGGGTCGGACTCGTCGCGCAGCTTGGCGCGTCGGGCACCGTGGAGCAACGCCACCTGCGCGATCGCACAGACGACCAGAACAGCCTGCTGAGGAATACCGACAGGCATCACCATGTGGTTGATCACCTGTACCAGAACGCCCATGGCATAGGAAAGTGCGGCGGCGCGCGCCAGGCAGGGCGTCTGCGCAAAACGCCGCGCAAGATTGGCATGGGCGGTCGATCCGCAATAGCCCAGGGCGCAGCACGCCACCAGGCCGCCGGCAATTACTACCTCAAACCGCACTGCCGTAATCATCAGCAGCAACGCCGATACCAACAGCACGCCTGTAATATCGCTCGTCGCATCGATCGTCTGGGGAAGGCGATAGTACAGAAATGGGCGCACGAAAAAGCCAATCACGCTCGCGCCGACAACGATGCTCTCGTAGATGACGACCTCACTCGATGGCACGAACTCGGCCATGCGCACATCAAAGAGATACTCGCACGCCAAAAACGTGAAGAAGAACAGCGCCAGGCATATAATCTCCCGAATGCCCCGACGCAAATATGCGGTTGTGTCTCCCATGCCCCTCATGGTTAACCCCCAGCTGCTCAATTGTCTGGAATTCCATTTTAATAAAGAACCAGTCTCAATATCGAAGCCAGGCTCGAAATGCTGCCAATTCGACCCCAGCCGTCCACATCACGCCGCGATTTTGAGCCGCATGGACCAGAAGGGACGCGCGCGATCTCTAGCTCGGCCAGGAGCGTCTCCAACGGTCACTCATTTAGGTACGTCCCCAATGAGTGGCCGAAGAGCGTCCCCCGCGACTAGTCGTTTAAGAACGTCCCCGGCGACTAGTCAAAAATGGGCCATGTGTCCCAGTTGTGGAGACTCCTTGAGCCGTCTGGGTATCGCGAAGGATCGCGCACTCCCCCATCATCAAAAGTGACACACGCTACCAGTTGATGGGAGGCAGCCATGGGCTTCTTTGACAAGATGTTCGAGAAGAAAGAGTGCGCGATTTGCGGTACCGAGCTGGGACTTCTAGGTAAGACAAAAATCAATGAAGGCTACCTGTGCAAAGAGTGCGCCGGCAAGCTCTCCCCCTACTTTCACGGCTATCGCTCCAGCACCGCGGACGACATCCGTGAGCAACTCGCCTACCGCGAGGCCAACGCCGAACGCCTGTCTTCGTTCAACCCCACGCGCACGCTTTCTGCCGGGCGCACCAATATTATGCTCGATGAGGACGCGGGCCTGCTGATCATCACCTCGCAGAGCCGCTGGCGCGACGCCAATCCCGACATCATCGAGTTCTCGCAGGTACTCGGCTGCGATATGGATATCGACGAGCATCGCACCGAGATCTATCGCGAGACCGAGGACGGCGAGCGCGAGAGCTACAACCCGCCGCGCTACGACCTGGATTACGACTTTAATCTGACCATCCACGTCAACACGCCGTACTTTACCGAGATCAACCTGCGCGTGAACGACTCCACCATCGATCAGCGCGGCTCCATCGAATACCGCGAGGCCAAGCGCCAGGCAACCGAGGTTCGCGACGCACTGGTGCAGCTGCGCCAGGAGACGCGCGACAGCGTCGTGGCCGCCAAGGCCCCCAAGACCGCGGTGACCTGCCCCTTCTGCGGTGCAACCACCATTCCCGATACCAGTGGGCGCTGCGAATACTGCGGCGGCGCCATCGGCGCATAGCCTCCGGCAGCGAAAGGACCGATCATGGCCTTCGAGAGCGTCAACTATCAATGCCCCGCGTGCGGCGGCCCCCTTCACTTTGCCAGTGCCGAGCAAAAGCTCGTCTGCGACTACTGCGATTCTCGTTTTGAAGTCGAAGAAGTCGAGGCCCTCTATCGCGAGCGCCAGGACAAGGCAGATGCCAAAGCCGATGCGGCAGCCGCAACGCCCAAGCCCGTCGCCGACGACGTGGTGCAGGAGCTTGCCCAAAACGCCGGCTACATCTGCTCGTCGTGCGGCGCCGAGCTCGTGTCCGACGGCACCGTCGCCGTCACCACCTGCCCGTACTGCGGCAACTCCGCCGTGGCGCCCGGTCAGCTCTCTGGCGACTTCTCGCCCGACCTGGTGATTCCGTTTAAGCTCGGGCGCGACGATGTCACGACCGCACTCAAGGAACACTACAAGGGCAAGATCTTGCTGCCCAAGAGCTTTGTCACCGGCAACCACATCGACGAGGTCCAAGGTGTCTACGTGCCGTTTTGGCTCTACGGCGCCCGCGTTGACGGCGAAGTGTACTTTGACGCGACCAACGAGACCGTGACCGAGGAATCCGACCGCACCGTCACGACCACCGACCACTACGATGCCTATCGCAAGGGCAATATCTCGTTTAAGCGCGTGCCCGTCGACGGATCATCCAAGATGCCCGACGGCCACATGGACGCCATCGAGCCGTTTGACTACGACGCACTGCGTCCGTTCTCGGTCGCATATATGCCCGGCTACATCGCCAACCGTTACGACGAGGACTGCGAGACTTGCAAGGCGCGCGCCGAGCGCCGTATGGAAGAAAGCACAATCTCGGCCCTGCGCGAAACCGTCGTCGACGAATATGACGATGCCACGGTCGAAAGCAAGCAGCTCGACTACACCTGGGAAGACAGCGACTATGCCCTGTTCCCCGTGTGGATGCTTTCCACCTCGTGGAACGGCAAGAGCTACCTGTTTGCCATGAACGGCCAAACCGGCCGTATGGTCGGCGAGCTTCCTTGCTCCAAGCCCAAGCTCGCTATCGCCTCGGTGCTGTTCTTTGTGATCGGATTTGTCCTCTCCCAGATCCTCTTCATGGGTGAGAACGCCTTCGATCCGGATTACCTCACCTTTGATATCGAGGGCATCCTCATCAACATCGTCGCGCCGCTGATCATCGTGGTCATCGCAGACGTGCTGCTGGTGGGCCAGCTCAAGACGGCCAACGAGGCCACCCACGCCGATTGCTACTGTGGCGAGCTCGACCTGACCGAGAAGCACGACACCTTCAGCCACACCGAGACCACCGTTGTCATGAAGGACGACAAGGACGATTAACCATCCTGACCAATACCACCCGGCCTTTGACGAGAAAGGAAGATCACCATGGGACTCTTGAAAGCTGGATTGGGTGCTGCCGGCGGCGTCATGGCCGACCAGTGGAAGGAATTTATCTACTGCGAATCGATGCCCGCTGACGTCTTGGCCTGCAAGGGCAGCAAGCGCACCGGCGGCCGCAGCTCCAACACGCGCGGCGAGGACAACGTCATCTCCAACGGCTCGGTCATCGCCGTCAACGACGGCCAGGGCATGCTCGTGGTGCAAAACGGCAAGATCATCGAAGTCGCGCTGGAGCCCGGTGAGTTCGTCTTTGACACCGGCAGCGAGCCGAGCGTCTTTAGCGGCAACCTGGGCGACTCCATCAAGGAAACCTTTGCCAATATCGGCAGCCGCTTTACCTTTGGCGGCGACGCGGGCAAAGACCAGCGCGTCTACTTCATCAACACCAAGGAGATCATCGGCAACAAGTACGGCACCGCCTCGCCCGTGCCCTTCCGCGTGGTCGACAACAACATCGGTCTGGACGTCGACATCTCCGTGCGCTGCAACGGCGAGTATTCGTACCGCATCACCAACCCGCTGCTGTTCTACACCAACGTGTGCGGCAACGTGACCGATAGCTACACGCGCGACAAGATCGACAGCCAGCTTAAGTCCGAGCTGCTCACCGCCCTGCAGCCCGCCTTTGCCAAGATCTCGGAGATGGGCATCCGCTACAGCGCCATCCCCGGCCACACCACCGAGCTCGCCCGCGCGCTCAACGAGGTCCTCTCTGCCGACTGGCGTGACCTGCGCGGCGTTGAGATCGTAAGCTTTGGCGTCAACTCCATCGCCGCCTCGCAAGAAGACGAGCAGATGATCAAGGACCTGCAGAAGGCCGCGGTCATGCGCGATCCCACCATGGCAGCAGCCAACATCGCCAGCGCCCAGAGCGACGCGATGCGCGCGGCAGCCGCCAACCCCAACGGCGCGATGGCAGGCTTTATGGGCATGGGCATGGCAGGTGGCATGGGCGGCATGAACGCCAGCCAGCTGTTCGCCGCCGGCCAGGCACAGCAGCAGGCCGCCCCGCAGCCGGCTCCGGCTCCCGCCCCCGCACCGGCTCCCGCTGCCGCACCTGCGGCCGGCGCATGGACCTGCAGCTGCGGCGCCACCAACACCGGCAAGTTCTGCTCCGAGTGCGGCAGTCCCGCACCCGCCCCGGCACCGGCCAAGTGGTTCTGCCCCAACTGCGGTAGCGAAAACGGTGGCAAGTTCTGCAGCAACTGCGGAACGCCCAGGCCCTAGCGCCCCTAACTGGTAATGAGCGGGGGATCCGCCGCCCCCGCATTTGCTTCTATGGGTTTCGTTCGATGAAGGAGGACACCATGAAGACAACGTTCAAAAAGTCCGTACTCGCATTTCTGACATGCGTCCTGGCGCTCGCCTTTGCCCTGACGGGCTGCAGCGGCGGCGGCAAAGACCCCAAGGCCAACTTCGTCGGCAGCTGGCAGTACTCGGGTGGAACCTTGGACGGCGAAGAGCTCACCGATGAGTACATGGATATGCTCAAGGAGTGGGGCCTCAACTGTATCCTGATCCTCGACGAAGACGGCACGGGCGTCCTCGACATGTTCCTTGAGGTCGCCGACCTGAAATGGGAAGCCAAGGACGCCACCACCGTAACGATCACCGCCGAAGATGAGTCGCACGACCTGAAGCTCAAGGACGACAAGCTCGTCCTTGAGGTGGAAAACGACAAGCTCATCTTCACCAAGTCCGACAAGGATCTGTCCGGTACGGTGAAGAAGGATCGCGAGAACGCCGAGAAGGAAGAGGAGATCGATGAGGCCGTCGAAGACGACGATGTCCAGAGCGTCGAAATCTCCCCCGCCGTCACCGTCGCCGATGACGATCTGTGCACCATCACCATTACCGAGAAGTTCAAAGACGACTGGGGCGACATCGGCTTTGTCGTCAACATCACCAACAAGAGCGACAAGGACCTAACCTTCTACGCTCCTTCCGGCAAGACCAACGTCAACGGCACCATGAAGGAACCCTGGTTCTCGGCTCACCTGATGCCCGGCACCAACGCCACCGAGGAATTCACGTTCTCGAACGGTGAGCTTGACAGCCTTGATGACCTGGCCAATACGACCATCGGCATCGACGCCTATCTGACCGATTCTTACGAGGACGTCGCCTCTTACACCGCAACCATCGCGTAGCGGCAGACACCGATAGCCGCGGATTGGCGGACACATCCGCGCACATGTCAGGCGGGGCCGCAGGAGATAATCCTGCGGCCCCGCCGCTTTATGCCGACAGCACTGCACATACAAGCAGGCCGCCCGCCGTTTTTAGATGCGAAACGGCGGGCGACCTATCTTTGGCGTTGGAGCACGGGCGGCGCACCGACTACGGGCGCTCCATATTGGGGACGATACTGCCTTCGGTCACCGCATGCACGGCAAGACGCATGATGTTGTCGTAGCCAGTCTTGCTCAGGATCTCCGAAATGCGGCGCTTGATGGTGCCCTCGCTCATAAACAGCTCGGCCGCAATCTCGCGACGGCTCTTGCCCTCGCAGGCGAGGCGCAAAATCGACAGCTCGACATCGTCGAGTGCCGCCGCGCCCGAAAAAATGCTTTCGGGCGGCTTGGGAAACGTGCAATAGCCCGCCAGCGTGGAGCGCATCACAGCGAACAGCTCGTCGATACCGACGTTCTTGTACACAAAGCTATCGACGCCCGCCTCGCGAGCCTGATCGACAAAGGTGATCTCGGGCATGCCCGTCATGATAATGATGCGACACTCGGGCAGCTGTTCCTTGATACGTGCCGCCGCCACGATGCCGTTTGAATCGTGTTCGGTGCACACGTCCATCAGTATCATGTCCGGGCGCTCCTTGAGCGCGACACCCAAGGCCTCGGAGGCATCGGCGATCGCGGCGACGACGGTCATATCGGGCTGGTCGCCAACGGAGCGTGCCAGGCTTTCGCGCAAAATGGCCTGGTCTTCGACAATTAACACGCGGATCATGAGTTTCTCCTTTGGGACGTGTCGTTGGCGTTAAGCGGAATGGATACCGTAAGCGTAAAGGGCGGGGCAGCATGGACCTCTAGGCTGCCACCCAGATCTTGCGCGACATGCCTCATACCTGGGATACCCGTTCCCTCGCGATACGATACGGGGGCCGGGGACCCGTCGTTAGAAATCGTCATGCGCGCGACGGCTACAGCATCCGCCCCCTCCTGCCACAGACGCACGTGGATCCGATGCGCCTGCGCATGCTTGGTGGCATTGGTCGATGCCTCACGAATAATCTGCAAAAATGCGACGGCGACACGCACGTCCTCGGGCAGCGTGCCCTCAACATCGATTTGCACACTCACCAGGCCAAAAGCATGGACGATATCACCCAGCTGCTCTGCAGGCTCGCCGGCACCGGCACTGCGCAAATCGGCGGCAATTGAGCGTAGCAACGGGTCAATCTGCTCGAACGACTCATCGTCCAGACGCCCCTCCTCCAAATAGCGATGAAGAATGGACAGACGCTGCCCGATTACATCGTGAACGCGGGCACGCATACGTAGGTAGACCGCATTGTCGGCAACCTTTTTAACCTCTTCGATCTGGGCCTGGAGCTCTTGGCCCGCAAGCTCAAGCAGGTGGTTGGCTTGCGCCAGGCGGTCGTGGGCATGCGCATACTCCGTCACGTCCAGGCCGACGACGCGCTCGAACGGACGGCCCGAGACCGTAACGGAGTCACGCACGAACAGACGAATCTCGGAAGGAGAGATCTCGACCACGGCGCGATCCCTGCCAAAGCGATCAAGGTCGATATGGGCGCGATTAGCGCTGCTTTCGGGCATTTGCATGCTAAGTTTGCGCAGGTCGTTCCATGTGCTGCTCATGTCACACAGATCGGTAGGCATATGAAGCTCCACCAGGTTTTTACGCATGCAGCGGTTCATGAGCAGCGGACGGCCCCTCGGGTCCAGATACAGGATGCCCACGGGAATCACGTTGATGGTTTCAATCGTCGAGAATGCGGTGATATCCTCCTGGCGGTTACGGACGTCCATCAAGAGCGCAGCGATGGTACGGAACAGGAAGAACGCTCCCTCTGCGATAAGGACAACGGTCCACGCCGAGCCCATGGCAAAAACCACCGGCGGTGTAACAGCGGCAACAAGCAGAAGCTCGACCAGCATGACGGGGCGACGATAGTGCACCATAAGCAGCACGCCATAGGCAAAAATCGCGGCATTGAGCCACAACGCTCCGCCCATTGCCCTGGCGCAAACGTCAAGCGGCGCCACCAGATGCGAGCCAGACGACGCGAACAGGATAAGCGCCGAAATCATCAGGTGAAGCACAAGGCTCGCCTCGTAGGCGCAAATCACCTTTCGGTTATAGGACGAGCGGCGCGATGCGATGAGCGGGACGTGAATCGTCTGCAGACACGCAGCCAGGGCAAAGACAACATCGAGCGCAACGATTTGGGGAAGGATGAGCGAAATCTGCATCGTCACTCACCCGCCCTCGGCATCAAGACGATCATGCGCAGCTGGCCGGGCTCACCCTCAAGGCGGTATGCCACGTTGCGCCCTTGCAGAGCGCTTTCGAGCTCTTGCGCAGCGGGCGTCTGCGAAAGATCTTCATCATCGTTGGAAAAAAGCGTGGCGCGCAGCTCGACACTGCATCGGTCATGGTCGCCCAAGTGATACATAAGCGCCGGATGGTCGGTGGTGTAGGCAAAAAACGCAAAGTCATACACGCAGTCGTACAGGGCGCTTACCGTACTGGCGTGCAACGGGCGCCGTATGGCGATAATCGAGGCGCAATCGATATCGATGGTGCGCAGGTCGCTTGCGAGCTCGTTGGCAATGAGCTGAATGCGGTCGCGATCAAAACCGCTCTCCCCGTGCTGTGCCAACGTGAGCGACCCCTTGCGCTTGCAATAGGCGACGAGCATCTTGGCGCGCTGCAGCATGCGGTAACGCTCGTGCGAAGACGCTTCGTCGGTCAACGACGGCAGCGAGCTCAGCAGGTCGTACATCCCTTCGAGCGCACGGGCAAGCGCCTGGTCTACGTCTTGGACCAGCAAGGTCTCGGCCTCTTGGTCTGCCAAATGCGTCTTAAGGTCGTAGTCGGCGGCGAGTAGCTCGTTTTGACGCTGCAGCTCCATGCGACGATGCGCCAGTTCACGGTTAAGCTCGTTGAGCTCCGACACGTCTTGGGCAAGCAGGGCCGATCCGCCCAGCAGTGGAAAGGCACGGTACATCACATCGGGATCGGACGCCACGGCAAAGGCGTGGGCGCGGCCGTGCTCCTGGGTCCGCAACTCCTCGTGCACGCCCACCGGCATTGGCTTTGAAACTGGCGTGGCATAGACTTCCTGCAGGTCGCGCGTTAGAACTTTGAGGTCAAGCGGCAAGGTGTCGAAGATGCCGGCAATGTCGTGATACGACGGAATGACACCACAATCGAGACAGATTTCCATCGCCACCACGCACAGGACGCAATAGACGAGCGAAAAGTTGAGCCTCCATGCCCAGGGCACGCGCAACGCATACGAGATGGCAAAGAATGCGCCACCCAGCAGTACGAGCGCCGCCGTGCCCGAGAAACGCTGAATGCGAAAGGACGAGGACCGACCAACCAGGATAAAAAAGGCCACAAAGTTAAAGGCCGTCCACACGAGGACGGCGAAATAACCCCAGCCGTACGTGTAATCGTTGCTCCAGGTGTCGCTTGTACGGTCAAAGCGAAAGACCTGCTGGTGAAAATCGTTGGTGAGCACAAATCCGATAAGCAGGATGGCCACAATCCACAGCGCAGCGCAGTAGCGGCGACCCAGACGGTGTTGCTCCAGGCCCGCAAGGCGCAGGCCACACAACTGGTAGAGCAGCGGAATGAGCGTCATGGGCACGTAGTACAGGTACCACAGCACAGTGGCATAGAACGGCGTGAACGACTTGTACTTGAGAATGACTTCGATCATCCAAAGGGCGCAGATGGTGGCGATGGCAACAAGGCGGCGGCGCAACACATAGTCCAAACAGCGCAGATAGACCGATACGCCCCAGATCGAAAATATAATTGCGGCGACAAGCAGCGGGAGAGAGCTCGAATGGACGAGCGCATCCACGACCTCTCCGGACACCTCGCTATAGGAGGGCACGGCGTTAGATAGTTTGGGGTCGAAGGCGAACAGCGCCGGCAAGACTGCCAAAAGCATGAGGAACAGCGCGGCGATGGCGCCGGCGATAGCGAAGACGCGATGGCGATATGCACGGTGCGTTATACCAACTAGGAATCGCGGCATGGCGAAGAGCGTGCCGCCCCTGGGATCCGCCACGGGAGCGGATCGGGCGGCCGCGTGGCCGATATGTCGCGTGCGGGTACCCATAGTGCTTTTAGTGTACCGACAGGTGGGCCCAAAAAGCGGGCCACATGTCCCAAAATCCGCAGACGGCAAGGCGCCCGGCGAGCACATACTCGCCGGGCCCTTGGTTAGGAGGCTCTGAAGTTGAGCGTCTCAGCTTCCTTAGGACAGGTCCTCACCATTCGTTTCAATGACGTGCTTGTACCAGTCGAAGCTCTTCTTCTTGGAGCGCTTGAGGGTGCCGTTGCCGGCATCGTCGCGGTCGACGTAGATAAAGCCGTAGCGCTTGGACATCTCGCCCGTGCCGGCAGACACCAGGTCAATCGGGCCCCAGGTGGTGTAGCCCAGCAGGTCAACACCGTCCTCGGTCACCGCATCACGCATCGCGGCAATATGCTGGCGCAGGTAGTCGATACGGTAGTCGTCATTGATGGAGCCATCCTCCTCGACAACATCCTTGGCGCCCAGACCGTTCTCAACCACAAACAGCGGCTTCTGATAACGGTCGTACAGGTCGTTGAGCGTAATACGGAAGCCCAGCGGATCGATGGCCCAGCCCCACTGGCTCTCCTGCAGGTAGGGATTCTTGGCGCCGGCGAAGGCGTTGCCCTGGGTGCGCTCGACATCGGGGTTATCGGCACCGGCGGAGCAACGGGTGCTGTAATAGCTAAAGCTGATGAAGTCGACGGTGTTGGCGGCCAGGATCTCGCGGTCCTCGTCCGTCATGCCCACATCGATACCTAGACGCTCGAGCTTCTTGACAGCATAGGCCGGGTAGTAGCCGCGGCTCTGGACGTCGACGAAGAAGTAATTGTCCTGGTTGTCGAGCTGCGCCTGGCGCACATCGCCCGGACGGCAGCTGTAGGGGTAGTAGCTACCTGCAGCGAGCATGCAGCCAATCTTGACCTCGGGATCGATCTCGTGGGCGATCTTGGTTGCCCAAGCGCTGGCGACGAGCTCGTTGTGGGCGGCCAGGTACTCGATGGCCTCCTTGTTCTCGCCCTCCTCAAAGACCAGACCGGCACCCATAAACGGCAGGTGCAAGATCATATTGATCTCGTTGAAGGTGAGCCAGTACTTCACCAGACCCTTGTAGCGGGTAAAGATCGTGGTCGCAAGGTTCTTGTAGAAGTCGATGAGCTTGCGGTTGCGCCAGCCACCGTACTCCTTGATGAGGTGAATCGGGCAGTCGAAGTGCGTGATGGTCACGAGCGGCTCGATGCCGTGCTTTTGGCACTCGCGGAATACGTCCTCGTAGAAGGCCAGGCCGGCCTCGTTGGGCTCGGTCTCGTCACCGTTGGGGAAGATGCGGGTCCACGCCAGACTCATGCGGAAGGTCTTAAAGCCCATCTCGGCAAAGAGGGCGATGTCCTCTTTGTAGTGGTGGTAGAAATCAATGCCGGTCTGCGCGGGATAGTAATAGCCGTCCTCGAAGTCGAGCATTTTACGCTGACCGGAGACCACCGCATAGCGCTCGGGGCCGTGCGGAGCCACATCCACGTTGGCCAAGCCGCGGCCGTCCACGTCGTAGGCGCCCTCGCACTGGTTAGCAGCCGTCGCGCCGCCCCACAGGAAGTCATTACGGAAAGCCATGCATCGATCCTTTCATACGCTGTTGTCATAGGCTCAGTATCCCTACAAACAACGCGTCGCTCAACGGCAACGACGCAGGCCGATACTTCTTTTCACGCGCGGGTGCTCGGCAGCCGCCCCGTCTGACACTTTTTGATACCCGCATGCCCAAACCACCACAAAGGGGACGGGCACCTTTGTGGTGGTTTAGGCAGGTTTGTCTCGATCTGTAACAGTTAGGCAGCCAAAACCGGGCCTGGTGTTACAGATCGAGATTTTTCGCGCGGCCCCTGCGGTTTGTCTAAATCTGTAACAGGTAGAGGCGATTTAGCCCACTAGATGTTACAGATCGAGACAGAAGATTCTAGTCCACGGCGATGTCGAGGTTCTTGCCGATGAGGCCTACGTAGCCGCCTTCGCCGGCGGGATATTTGACTGAATAGGGAAAAAAGGAAAAAATAGGAAAAAAAGGAAAGGAGACTCATGACTGAAACCATCTTCTCTCCCTCATTTGGAAATCGCCCGTCCTATCTGGTGGGGCGCGGGAGCGTGATTTCGACATTCATCTCCGGCCTTGAGCAGGAGCCGGGCAATCGAGACCGAGCCATGCTCATGCTCGGCCAGCGAGGCAGCGGCAAAACGGTTCTGCTGTGGGAACTTGCCGATCGCGCACGCAAGCTCGGCTTTGTTGTCGCCACGCCCACCGTAGCCTCCGAGGATATGCTCGAGCGCATTGTTGAGAAAATCCAGGAAGCAGGCGAGCCGTACGTCAATAAACGCCGCCTTCCCAAACTCACGAGCGGCAGTCTAAGTGTTTTTGGGTTCTCGGCAGGCCTCGAGTTCACACGAGACGTGCAGGAGACCAAGAGCTTTCAGTTCAAACTCACGCAGCTCGCGCGCAAGCTGACCGAGCAGGGACACGGCACCCTCATCCTCATCGACGAGCTCCAAGCAAATTCACCCGAGATCAGACAGCTCGTCACCGCCTATCAAGAGCTCGTCGGCGAGGGACTCAACATCGCGCTCGTCATGGCGGGCCTCCCGGGAGCAGTCTCCGCGACACTCAACGACCGCGTACTGACATTTCTCAACCGCGCACGCAAGGTCACGCTCGAACCGCTTTCAGTTGGAGATGTGGATGCCTACTATCAGCGGGCTTTCGAAGAGCTCAACCTTGATATTCCAGGCGATCTTCGCCTCCGTGCCGCTCGTGCAACCCAAGGTTCGCCCTATATGCTGCAGCTCATCGGCTACAACATCGCCAATCGCTGCGAGGCCGGAAAACGCGTAACGCCAGAGCAAGTCGACGGAGCTATCGAAGCGTCAAAGTCCGATTTCGAAAACGATGTTTGTGAAACGACGCTCGCCGCGCTATCGGACCAAGACGTCGCGTTTCTCGACGCAATGATTGATGACGAAGACGCCGTTTCGCGCATTTCCGATGTTGCGAAGCGCATGTCAGTCACACCCGACTATGCGCAAAAGTATCGCCGTCGCCTCATCGACGCCGGCGTTATCGAACAAGCACGCCGCGGCTACGTGCGCTTCGCCGTCCCATACATGGCCGACTATCTGCGCAGCCAGCTCTAGGCAGCCACCACAAAGGGGACAGGCACCTTTGTGGTGGTTGGGGCGGTTTGTCTCGATCTGTAACAGTTAGGCCGTCAAAATCGGGCTTGGTGTTACAGATCGAGATTTTTCGGGCGGCCCTCTACGGTATGTCTCGATCTGTAACAGGTAGAGACAATTTAGCCCGCTAGATGTTACAGATCGAGACGAAAGGTTCTAGTCCACGGCGATGTCGAGGTTCTTGCCGATGAGACCTACGTAGCCGCCCTCGGCAGCCTTGGGGCTGTCAGCGTGGCAGAGGACCCACTTGTCGGCCTTCCAGTAGCAGTAGCTGTCACCGGCGGCAGGCATGTCGGCTGCAGCCTCGGGGCGCGGGCCGTTGGTGCCGGCGGGCAGCGCCACCATCACCTGGAAGCCGCCGTTGTCGACCATGCAGGGCGTGTAGTGAAGCGTGGTGTTGAAAACCTCAACAAGCGTGCCGGCCGGCACGCGGAACGCCTTGACGCACGCGGTGTCGAGTTTGCCGTCCTCGATCTCCCAGCGATGCGCCACGAGCAGGATAAAGTCGCGTGCACCCAGGTTGAACTCGCTGGCGCGGTGATACTCCAGGCAGTTGAGCTTCGTGTTGTGGCCGTTGCACCAGCCCAGCTGGAAGGGGCGGCCGCCAAACATGAGAAAGCCCAGCTTATCGGCATCCTTAACGCCCTCGAGCTCGGGCGCGGAGGCCACATACTTGCTGCCATCGGGGATGGGCGTGGAGGCAAGCGCCTCGAGCACGGGCGACGTAAGCTCGGACGGAACGTTATCCCAAACGTTGCCATAGGACTTGAACTCGGGATCAGAGACAGAGTAGATATGCATGTTCGCTCCTGTTCGTTTATGTGACAGTATGAACATTCTAGAACAATTTCATTCTGTTTTGAGCACTCGGTATAAAAAAGCGCTCCGCAAAGAGCGGGAGCGCTTCTGGCGCAAACGTTATTCCTGCAAGCAGCCTTACGCCTGTTGATAGTGCAGGTGCTTCTCGTCGATATCGGCCAGGTCGCGGTCGAGGTAGCGGCGCGCGAGCCAGTTTGCCATGGGAAGGTTCTGGTCCAGGTAGTTGCCGCACTCCTCGGGAGCGGCGCCGGGGACATCGCCCTCAAAGCCGGCGACAAACTCGAACAGCTCACGCACGAGCGGCAGAATCTCCTCGCTCGTCACCTCGCCAAACACGACGAGGTAAAAGCCCGTGCGGCAGCCCATGGGACCAAAGTAGACAATGTGGCTCGACCACTCGGCATGATTGCGAAGGAACGTCGCGCCCAGGTGCTCGATGGTGTGGCACTCGGCGGTGTTCATGACCGGCTCCTTGTTGGGCGTGGTCAGGCGCAGGTCAAAGGTGGTGACGGCGGCGCCGGTCGCCGGATCGCGGTCGATGCGGCTCACATACACGCCGGGCTCAAGCAGCAGATGGTCAACGGAAAAACTCGCGATGCGCTCCATGGCAGATCCTCTCGGTAGTCAATTTAGGACGGGCTCTTTTAGCTGGTTCGAATGGTCGCACCAATCATACCAGCCAAAAAAGCCCCGTCCCAAAAAGACAACTTAGCCAAGGACGCGGGCCATACGTGTCTTGAACTCGGACAGGAAGCGCGGGGCATCCACGGTCAGCGCCACAAGCGCGCTCTTGTCCGGATCGGATAGGCGGCGCTCGTCGCAAATGGTGCGGCCGCGATACTCGCCCAGCAGATCAACACGCAGATTGCAGCCGAGCGCACCCACGAGCGTGGGGTCAATCGCCACAGCGACGGCAAGCGGATCGTGCAGTGCGCAGCCACCCAGGTAGGGGGCGTTCATCTCGTACGAGCCAATGTAGTGCTCCACCATGCTCGCAAACGCGCAACCGGCCATGGTGCCCGAGCCCGTCCACCCGGCGATGTCGCGACGCGTGAGCACCACGCGATGCGTCACATCCAGACCCACCATGGTGAGCTTGCGGCCCGAACGCAGCACGGCATCGGCCGCCTCGGGATCACTTGCCATGTTGGCCTCGGCGCCCGCACTCACGTTTCCGGGCACGGTAAGCGCACCGCCCATCACGACCACGCGACCGATAGACATCATCGCCGCCGCATCGCGCTCCAAGGCGAGCGCCAGGTTGGAGAGCGGGCCAGTCGCTACGTAGACCAGATCGGGACCATAGGTGCGCGCGGCATCGATCAGATAATCGACCGCAGCGTTGCCGTCGGCCGAGGTCGCCCCCACCGGCTCGTAGGGCGACGCGGGCACGCTCGCGCCGCCGATGCCGTTCTTGCCGTGAATGAGCGCGGTGGACGCCGGCGGCGTATAGGGCTCAGTCGCCTGCAGAGGACGGTCGGCACCCAGGTACACCGGAACCTCGGGGCGACCCAGCAGATCGAGCACCGCCAGGCAATTGTGCGCCGATTGCTCGACGCGCACGTTGCCAAAGCACGTGGTGATGCCCACGAGCTCCACCTCGGGGCTCGCGATGGCATAGGCCAGCGCCATCGCATCGTCCACTCCCATATCCAGATCAAGGATCAGCTTCTTGATTGCCATTGTTCTACTCCGCTTCTCCGTCTTTATCGTTTAACCAAACCAATGTTCAACTTCGGCGCGCGTGGGAATCGATTGCTGAGCGCCCAGGCGCGACACCGTCACTGCCGAAGCGCGAGCACCCGCGGCCATGCACTCAAAGAGCGGCAAGCCCTCTAGGCGAGCCGCCGCCAACGCGCCGATAAACGTATCGCCGGCGGCCGTGGTATCGACTACCGCACTCGAAAGTGCCGGCATGCGCAGCAGCTCACCGCCATCGCCGAGCGTAACCGAGCCGGCACCGCCCAACGTGATGACCGCGGCGCCGGCGCCCTTGTCGAGCAGCGCATTGAGCGCGGCGACGCAACTCACATCATCCGTGGGCAGAATGCCCGTCAGAACCTGGCACTCGGTCTCGTTGGGACAGACCAGGTCGACCGCAGGCCAGACCTCCGCAGGCAGCTCGCAGGCGGGCGCTGGATTAAAGACCGTATAGAACCCCAGCTCATGAGCGCAAACAAGCGCCTCGGCCGTCGCCGCAAGGTCACATTCGCCCTGGGCGATAAAGACGCTTCCGGCAGTCGGGGCAATCTCGCTGGCGTCGCCGTCGAGCTCATGGGCCACCAGACGCCTCAACGCGCAGGCAACGTCCGCACCCGCAAGCGCATGGTTGGCGCCCGGTGACAGTATGATGCGGTTGTCGCCCTCGCAGCGAATGATGGTCGCCGTTCCCGTCTCCACGTCATCGAGACGTGTCACAAGCTCAACGCCCACGCCGGCATCCTGGAGCCCTGCCACAAGTGCATCGCCAAAGGCATCGCGCCCAACAGCGCCGATCATGCACGTGCGCACACCCATGCGCGCGGCGGCGACGGCCTGGTTGGCGCCCTTGCCACCGGCATTGGCGATAAAACCGCTGCCACCGACTGTCTCGCCCGCGCGCGGCATGCGCTCGCACGCCACCGAAAGGTCCATGTTCATGCTGCCGAACACCGCAACGATGCCGCGATCTGCCATGGAAACCTCCTCATCTGCGAGCCTTATGCCCACCGCCGGCCGTCGATCGTGCACTCTCGCACCCCCTATAACTTTAGTTCACTTTGATGTGGACGCGCGCTTGAGCTTGCGCCAGCAGCAAGCATTCACAGGAGCAGGCAGCTACAATGAATACGTGCTGATTATTCTCGTCATTGGATGATGTTTTATGGAACAACTCTCGCAATCGGGCTCGCGCGGTCGACGCCGCACGGGCAACGAGCCGGCGCCGCACGAACGCGTGAAGGGCGAACGCCGTGCCAACGAACCGCGACGCACCGCGAGCCCCCATCGCGCTTCTGCCAACAACGCGGGCCGCGCCAACACTCCCGCCGCGGAGCAGACGCCTGCTCGCCCCAAATCCCGCTACATCCCTGCCCTTGACGGCCTGCGTACGCTCGCCGTCGTCGCGGTGGTGCTCTATCACCTTAACCTCACGTGGGCGCAGGGCGGTCTGCTCGGCGTCACGATCTTCTTTGTGCTTTCGGGCTATCTGATCACGCGCCTGCTGCTCAACGAAGTCGCTAAGACCGGACGCATCGACCTTAAGAGCTTCTGGATTCGCCGCATCCGTCGCCTGGTCCCTGCCGTGGTAACGGTAGTGTTCGTGACCTGCGCGCTGTGCACCATCTTCAACCACGTGATGCTCACCAAGATGCGCCCCGACATCCTGCCGTCGCTGCTGTTCTTCAACAACTGGTGGCAGATTGCCCAAAACGTCTCGTACTTCAATGCCCTGGGCGACCCCTCGCCGCTCACGCACTTTTGGTCGCTTGCCATCGAGGAACAGTTCTACCTGATTTGGCCGCCACTGCTGTTTGCCATGGTATCCATGCATGTGAGCAAACCCAACACGCGCCGCGTGGTTCTGGGCCTTGCCGCGGTATCTGCCCTCGCCATGATGGTGCTTTACAACCCTGCCGCCGACCCCAGCCGCGTGTACTACGGCACCGACACCCGCGTGTTCTCGCTGCTGCTGGGTGCCTGGATGGCCTTTATCCCCGATCGCGACCTGGCGCCGGTGCGTCTCGCTCGTCGTTTGGGGCTCAATCGCCTGGCTGGCGCCGCCAAGCACGGCAAGAACGCCGAGGGCAAGCCTGGCGAGAAGGCCAACGAATCAGCCGAGACCGCCCCGGCACAGCCGAGCGCCCTCGTGCGTTTTTGGTCCTCGCCCGCATCCATCGATGTGTTGGGCGTCGTGGGTCTGGTTGGCCTTGCCGCCATGGTCGCGCTCACCAACGGCTACACCGCGTTCCAGTATCGCGGCGGCACGCTGTTATGCTCGATCCTCACGCTCATGGTCATCGCGGCCTGCGTGCAGCCCCAGGGAATGGTTGCCCGCGCGCTGTCCGCCGAGCCGCTCGTGTGGGTTGGCAAGCGCTCGTACAGCATCTACCTGTGGCACTATCCGCTGCTGCTCCTCATGAACCCGGTCGCCAACATCAACGATACGCCCTGGTGGCAATACATTTTGCAGGTGCTGTTGGTGGTCGCCGTGGCCGAATGCTCATATCGCTTTATCGAGACGCCGTTTAGAAAGGGCGCCTTTGGGCGCACCGTATCCGAGTTCCGCGACGGCACCGCCACGCCCGCCAACTGGGTGCGCGCGCACGTCCCTGCCTGTGCAGCCTGCGCTGTCGTGTTGGTCGTTGCACTGGGCGGCCTGATCTTTGTGCCCGAGACGTCTGCGCTGAGCGGCGAGGGCGCCGAAGTTCTGAACAAGGAAGCCAAGAATGCCGCACCCACCGACCAGCAGGCGGCCGACGACACCGACAAGGACAACGACGGCTTCCCCGACGGCTCCTACGACCTGTTGATGATCGGTGACTCCGTGTCGCTGCGCGCCGTTGATTCCTTTGACGGCGTGTTCCCGCACAGCCATATCGATGCCGAAAAGGGCCGCCAGTTTGATGCGGGCCGCGCGACATTTGAGGGCTATATCCAGCAGAACCTTGCCGGCAAGATCGTGGTCTTTGCCCTGGGCACCAACGGTTTGGTAACGGATGACCAAATCGACGCCATCATGGCCGATGCAGGAGATAAGCGTATTGTGGTGTTTGTGAACACGCGCAGCCCGCAGCCGTGGGTTGGCTCTACCAACCAGGCCATCGCCAACGCCGCTACGCGCTACAAGAACGTACGCGTTATCGACTGGTACGGATACAGTGCCAACCGCAACGACCTGTTCGATGGCGATGGCACGCATCTATCGACCACTGGCGTGATTGAGTACCTCAACTTGATCCACGATGCCGTCAAGAAGGACCTGCCCGTGCATCCCGAGGATCACGTCAACGATCCGCAGCCGGCAGCCGTCAAGTCTGCCACCGACGCACTCGTCAATGCGCTCGCTCTCAAGCCGCACAAGCTGGGCACCGACAAGTAACCTGCAGCGCAAACTTCCCACATCCGGAGGGGGTGTCTGCCACGGCAGACGCCCCCCTTCCGGTAGTTGGGGACGTTCCTTATGTGCCGGCACCTAGGGACAACTCCTGACACAGCCGAGGAAGACCTCTACGGATGAATTCCGGGCCGCTCCGTCGCTCCAGACATCGTTTCCGCGCCTCGCGCCTGCCCCAAACAATCAAAACAAGCCCTTTTCGCCGCACCCTCAAAGGTCTGTGGGCAAAAAAGGGCAAATATGAGTACTGTTACCATTTTAGTAGCAGGCAAAACCACCCAAAATGACGTCCGAGCGACCCCTACAACCCCCTAAAGCAGCCAACCTGACTGGTTTAAGGCGTATTACAGCCAATTTTAATGAACATACTATAGGTTATGTTTATTATCCTCTTGGATGTAAATGCTATTCACTTAGCAACAGTACTCATATTTGGCATTTTTTGCCCACTGCCATATAGCTAACACCCTATAGCAGACAAAAACAGGCCGCAGCCCATCGCTGCGGCCTGTTCGGAAGCAAAAGAGGCGCTAAGCGCTGTAGCCCATCGCTTGCAGCACAAACATGACGACTGTCAGCACCGTAATCACGGCGATAGTCGCCCAAGTGAGCACGTTCCACACACGGCCGTTGCGGTTGGCACCCATGATGTGACGGTCGGCGGCGATAACCACCTGGAACACCAGAACCACGGGCAGCAGCACGCCATTGATGACCTGCGAGGTCATCATAATCTGGAACAGATCGACGCCGGGCATAAGCACCAGCACGGCAGAGATACCGATGATGGCCGTAATGATGCCGCGGTAAACCGGGGCCTCGTCCCAGCTGCGGTCGGCACCGCGCTCCCAGCCAAATGCCTCGCAGATAGCGCTCGACGTAACGCCCGGCAGCACGCAGGCAGCCAAGAAGCTCGCCGCGACCAGGCCCGAGGCAAACAACACCGTGGACCACTGACCCGCAATAGGCTCCAACGCGCGGGCGGCATCGGCAGCATCGCTAATCTGAATACCCGCCGGGAACAACACCGTACCGGTCGTGATGATAATAAAGCCGGCAATGACATCGGCAGCAAGCGAGCCGCTCACGGTATCGATGCGCTGCAGCACGATATCGTCCTCGCCCGCGTTCTTATCGACCACGTTGTTCTGCGCCAAGAAAATCATCCACGGCGCGATGGTGGTACCGATCGTTGCGACCACGAGCGACACGTAGCTGGGGTCATTTTGAATGTTAGGCATGACCAGGTCGACCGCGACCTCACCCCAGTTGGGGCCAGCCATAAACGCGGCGACAATATAGGTCACGAACACGCAGCTCACCAGCAGCAGAATCTTCTCGATGCGCTGGAAACTACCCGACATGGTAAGCATCCACACCAGCAGCGCCACCAACGGCACCGAGATGCTCGCCGGCACGCCAAAGAGAGCAAGGCCGCTGGCGATGCCCGCAAACTCCGAAATGGTCACCGCCGTGTTGGCGATCAACAGCGCCGCCATAGCAAGTACACTCTTGCGCACGCCAAAGCGCTCGCGAATAAGCGATGCCAGGCCCTTGCCCGTGACGCAGCCGCAGCGCGCCGCGGTCTCCTGCGTCACGATGAGCAGCACAGTCATGACGGGAAGCATCCAGAGCATCTTGTAGCCATAGCTGGCGCCCGCGCTGGAATACGTTGCAATGCCGCCGGCGTCATTGCCCGAAAGCGCCGCCAGCAGACCGGGACCCATAGCGCCAAAGATGGCCGCGATGGTCAACTTTTGCTTGGTGCCCGACTTTTGCTTGGTATTTTGCACGCGACCACCTAACCCATGACCGACATGGTGAGCAGCACCGCAGCGGTGCAGTACGCTACGCACGAGATCATGACGGCAATAACGTTCATGGCGGTGCCCGACGTGTTGAGGTCATGCTCGTCACGCCAGAACAGCACCATCAGGTAAATCACGGCGCTCATGTTGCCAACCAGGCAAATGATGGCAGCGATATTAAAGCACCCCGTAAAGAGTTGCTCCTCAAACATGGGCGCATCGGGGAACGCGGCGGTGCGCACCAGCTGGGCGCACAGGTAGGTCACGAGTGACAGAATCAGGCCCATGCCCGTGCTCTGGAAGAAGAACCCCAGATACGGCTTGGGCTCGTCGTCGTGACCGTCATACTCCAGGAAGTAGTTCTTGACGAACGACACCATGCGCGAGGCCGCCAGCAGCACGAGTGGCATGGCGCACATGGGGAACACCACCAGATGCGCGGAGCCGAGCGCCGTCCCCAGCACCGTTGCCATGATGCACGAGGCAATGCCCCACACGACAACCCAGTACTGGCGATGCACAAACCAGCTGAGCACGTTCGTCGAGTCGTCCGACGCGCTATCGCCCGAGCCGACACCGGCGATCTGCAGGTCCTCCTGGTGCTCCTCGGCGATAACGTCCATGGCGTCATCGAAGGTCACGATACCTAGGATGTGGCGGTTCTCGTCGCAGACAGGGATGGCAACCAGGTCGTACTTGGTCATCTCGTCCGTCACGTCTTCCTGGTCCTCGTCGGGCGACACATAGACCAGGTCGCGATAGGCCAGCTGTCCCAGCGTGGCATCGCGGTCAGCTACGATCAGCGTGCGCAGCGAAAGCACGCCCGTCAGCATGCCGCTCGGATCCTCGGTATAGACGTAGTAGACGCTCTCGAAGTCCTCGTCGAGCTCGCGAATCGCCTCGATGGCGTCACCGACCGTTGCCGTGGCGGGCAGGGAGACAAACTCCGAGGTCATGATGCGGCCGGCGGTGTTGTCCTCATACCCCAGCAGGTTACGAATCGCCTTCTCCTCCTTGACGCCCATCAGGCGCAGGAGCTTCTCGGCCTTCTCGTAATCGAGCTCGTCGATCAGGTCAGCTGCATCGTCCGGGTCCATCATGGCCAGCATCGACGATGCGTCCGTGTCGGACAGGCCCTCGAGCATCTCGGTCATAAGCTCGTCGTCATCGAACTCCGAGATGGCCTCGGCGGCCTGGGCAGTATCGAGCTGCGCAAACACCTGCGCACGTAGGCGCGGGTCGAGCTGCTCGATAATGTCGGCGATGTCGGCAGGATGCAGCTCGCCAAGCGTCTTGTGCGACACCGAGAGTTGAATGTTCTTGGTCGAGCGGTCGAGCAGGTCCATGTAGGACCAAGCGATGATGTCCTCACTGAGCGGCTTGCCCAGGTGCTTCATAAAGCCTTCGACGATATGCTCGAGCGCGGGGCTGATGGCGCGTAGCAGACCGCGAGCACCGACCTCGGCGCCCAGCAGGCGCAGCTGGTTTTCGCCCGACATGGAAAACTTGATGTCGTTGACGCGCACGACCTTCATGCCCTGCGTGTCGACAATCTGCTTGTTGAGCACGTCGCGGGCAAGCAAGAGTTCGGTCGGCTGCAGGTACGAAAAACGGATTTCGGTGGCCGACGTCTTAAGGTGTACACCCGTCTCGTCGATACGGTCGACCCATTTGCGCCAGCTGATCATAAATGGCGTCTTGCCGGGTCCGCGGAACGCGAGCGACGTCACGTGCGGAAAAACTTCGCCGGTAGCAATACCAAAATCGTTGACCACGCCGAGCTTTTCGCCATCGACGTCCAAGACCGGCAATTTGAGCATCTCACTCAGATAATTCAATGGTGCTCCCCATCATTATTCCTCCGAACGCGGCCGCGCGTGCGGCGTCCGGGGGCTTCTGGATATGTATACGCATGCGCGGGCGGCACGCCACTCGACGCTCACACCCCGTGCATGCGCAAACAGCACCTGCATGGGGTCATCGACTGTATGGTCGAGGTTTGGATTTCACCTGTAACCTTTCTCTTGACCCTCATTAACCGCAGTAACTATAGCATCAGCATCGCCCTGCGGCATCGAATTTATGCGCTGCACATTGCAGGCATACCAAACGCTGACGCATCCGTGACATAGCCATTGGGGACGTTCTTAAACGACTACCCAATGACTACTCTGTGGTGTCGTCGTCCTCGGCAAGTTGGGGGAACACGGCGTCCTTGGGCATGGCGACCTTCGTCAGCGAGGTGAGCTTTTTGCTCAGCGACGTGTCCGTCTTGACCAGGTCGCTGAGCGTCACGATCTTGTAGCCGTCGGCAATGAGGCCGTCGATAATCTGCGGCAGCGCCTCGAGCGTCTGCTCGGCGCATTCGTCTCTGTCGGTGAGCAGCACGATATTGCCCGGCGTCACCGAATCGAGCACCGTCGAGACCTGCTCGTCGGCACCGTTGAGCAGCCAGTCGCCCGAGTCAATATTCCACGAGACCACGGCGGAGACCAGATCCATCGCATCAATCCAGTTTTGCTCGTCAAAGGCAGCGTAGGGAGCACGCAGCAGCATCGTCTTCACGCCAGTCGCCGACTTAATCGCATCGGTGCCTTTCGTGATCTGTTCGCGTACCGCCTCACGGTCCTGACCCTTGAGAGAATCGTCGCTGTAGCTGTTGGATCCGATCTCGCACCCGGCATCGACAATCGCCTTGGCCGTGGCAGGCGAGGCCTCGGCCGCATCGCCCGAAAGGAAGAACGTCGCGGTGACGCCCTTTTCCTTGAGCACCTGCAAGATCTGTTTGGTAGCGCCGCTCGGACCCTCGTCAAACGTCAGCGCCACGTACTTTTTGTTGCCCTTGGGCGCCACGCTGGCGCACGCAACAACGCAATCGGTGGCGGGCACAACCTCGCCGCGGTCTTGCGTCTTGCCCGACTGCTCACCAACCCACACCTCGGAGCGGCCCTGGACACCCCACGTCTGTACATACTCGATAGCGCCCGTACCCTCGACTTTGAGCTTGGGCTCGATAACCGTAGCCTGAACCTCGTGCTTCTCGTAGGTGTTACGGCCATCCTTGACCGTCACCTTCTCGCCGCCCTCAAGTTCGCGGCTATCCCATTTGCCCTGTTTCACGCGCTTGCCGTCGACCTTCACCGACAGTTTTTCGCCCCCATGGCGCTTGAGCACGCTGTCATCGACGGCCAGCAGGTCGCCTGCGTCGTAGGTGTCAGTCAACTCCTGGTCGTCGATGAGATTCTGCAGCGTAGAGCCCACGCGCACCGCGGTCTTCTGGCCGTTGAGCTCCACATCCACGCTGCGGTTGACGTAGCCCACGACGGCAGCGATAAACAGCACGAGCGCACAGCCCACGGCGATGAGTGCGTAGGGCAGGCGAGACGAACGACGGGGCGTACGGCTGTTGCCGATGCGCGCACTGCGGTCGCTAAACCCGCGGCTATGGTTGAGGTACATCGCGCCGGGCTTACGGTGACGCTTGCGCTGACCGCTGGGCAGCTGCCCCAGGTCGCGGCGCGCCGTCGGACGCGCACCCGAACGCCCGTTTAAGTTGGATCCGTTTTGGCGCATGTGCCCTCCCCCATAAACACAGCAAGCCGGAGCAACAGGTCTCCGGCTTGCCTCCCATCATTTGGTACGTCGCTATTTTGTAGCTTTTGACGAGCCTCCGCTCGCCTTTTGGTATTCGTCCTTAAAGGCCTTGAACATGCCGCGCGTCTTGCCGAGCTGCTTGCCCAGTGCGCGACTGCCTTTGTCCACGGCAACCGATCCCTTGTCATCGAGCACCTTGGCGCCCTTCTTGACCTTATCGCCCACCACGACGCTTGCCTCGGCAGCCTTTGCGGCGGCGCCGCCCGAATACCCGAGCGACTTGACCTCGTCCGAAACAATCATCGCGCCGTCCGCATAGCCGCGCAGCATCGTCGGCGGCACCTGCGTGTCACCAACCAAAACACTCGAAGCAGCACCGGCGGTCACATAGAATGCCTGCACGATGCCCGAGCGTGGCTTGAACTCAACGTCCGAGCAATAGCCCACGACGTCGCCCGATTCCGTGCGCACGTCCATACCGACCCAGATGATGCAATCGTCCAGGTTGATGTCGAGGCGCTTGGCAGCGGCGGCATCGTACGTGTCCTTGACGTCATCGACCGCAATGGCGCCCTCGTAGACACCAATGGCGTCGAGCGCTACAAATCGGTCGGGACGCTCGATCATGCCCGCGATATCGGACTGGCGGACCATAAAGCCGACCACGCGCGTACCACCCGGGGTAAAGACCGGAAAGTGAATCTTTCCGAGCTTTTTAGGGCTGCGCGGCGTGCCGTCCTTTTTGGTGCGCTTGTCCTCGGTAGGCTTGCGATAGATCTTGGCGCCGACAAAATCCCCGGCGCGCATTATGCCTCGGTCGAGGGCTCCGCAGCCTCGGTATCAGCCTCGACGGCGTTCTCGACCACGACGTCGGCGGCAGGCGTCACGTTGCCGCCCGAAATGGCGTCGTTGAGCTGCTCGCGCAGCTGGTCCATGCGCTCGCGGGCCAGATCGACCTTGGCGCGCAGGTCATCGGTCTTGGCGTCGACCATCGGGCCAAAGTCATTCACCGCAGCACGGGCCTCCTCGGCGCTGTGCTCGTAGGTGTCGCGCATATTGTCCCAGGCGTCGTTGGCGATATCGGCAGCCATGGCGCGGGTCTCGGCGCCCGAGCGCGGGGCCAGAGCAACGCCGACAATAGCGCCGGCAGCGGCACCAAAAAGTGCGCCGGAGACAAAGCTGAAAGTCTTACCCATGATCATTCCTCTCCTGCGGGCACGTCGGTGCCCACCGTTTGAATGCTGTCCATTATACCCGCAGCGCATCACTTGCCGCTCCGCTCATCTGCGTACGGCAAAGGCGCAGGTACGTGATGGTGATAAACGCGTAGGCCTACTCCTGAGGCATAGCCGGCATGGCCATCGTGGCACCCGGGTCCTCGCCGGCGCCGTCCACGAGCGGCAGGCCGCCCTCATGCGCAGGTCCTGCCGGAACCGTCGCAGCACCGCCAAAGACGGCAGCGGATGCCTCGTGGTTCTCGGCAACCGCGCCCTCGGTATCAATCGCCACCTGGGGCTCGTCGTCAAAGTTGGGGACGCCCTGGGGCTCGGCGGGAACGGGCTCGGCGGTCGCATCGGCAACGAGCTCGGCGTCGACCGGCACATCGCCCTCGTCAGCGCCCTCGTCCTCGGCAGCATCTTCGCCGTTCGCAGCGGCGACGGCCTCGCGAGGATCCTTGCCCTCGGCCTCGGCGCGCATGCCCAACACCAGGTTGCGCAGACCCGCGACCGTGCCTTCCACGTCGGGGGCAGGCTGGTCGGCGTGCAGGTACGCCCAGTCCATCATAAAGGTGGCCGAAGACAGCGCACCGATGGCCAGCGCGTCGTCGGGGCACGAAAGCTCAACCTCAAAGACGCGCTCGTCGTGCTCGCTTACGCGCGTGCGGCCGCACGAGATGCTACCGGCAAGACCGGTCTCGTTCATGAGCTCGACCGTCACATGCTCAAGCAGATGGCAAAGCTCGGTCTGGCCCATGCAGTCCTGGAACTCGCGACCGGAATCACCCAGGCACAGGTGCTTGGCAATCGCCGGCACCAGGTAATACACGCGCGCCGTGGCCTCGATATCCTCCGAGGTCATGAGCGGCATGCCGGGGTTCACCAGCACATGCGCGCAGATCTTGTCCTCGCTGACGGTGACCTTAAGGATGTTGAACAGGCCTGCCATAACTCTCCCCTACTCTTCCTTGCCCTACTCGTCGCCATCGTGCGGATCCACAGAGCCCGCACCCGACGCCGCCGGCTTCTCTGCCGAAGACTCGGAATCCTTCTTATCGGTTTCGGCCGGAGCGATCACGCGAATGAGCGAGATGCGCTGGCCACGCATCGACTGTACCTTGAACTTGTACCCCGCAACCTCAAACACCTCTCCGATGTCGGGCACCGAGTCGCAAAGCTCCAAAATCCAGCCGGCGATGGTCTCATAATCATCGCTTTCCTCGAGCGGCCAACCAAGCTCAATCGCGTCATCGCACGAAAAACGCCCATCGACAAGCCACTCGCGACGCGAAAGACGCGTGAGGTACTTGTTGTCGGGGTCGAATTCATCCTCGATCTCGCCGACAATCTCCTCGACGATGTCCTCGATGGTGATAATGCCGGCCGTGCCGCCGTACTCGTCCACGACCACCACGATCTGGTCGTGAGAGGTCTGCATCTCGGACAGCAGCGGCAGGATGTCCTTGGTGTCGGGCACAAAGGTGGCGTCGCGCAAAAAGCCGGCGATGGGCTGGTCACCCTTGCCGTCGAGCGCGGGTTGGATCAGGTCCTTGATGTGCGCGATGCCGGCGACGTTGTCGGGATCCTCGTGATAGACGGGGATGCGGCTAAAGCCGGTCTGGCGCATGGTGGACAGCACGTCGGCGACCGTCTCGTCGTCCTCGCACATGGTGGTGTCCACGCGCGGCACCATGACCTCGCGGGCAACGGTGTCGCCCAGGTCGAAGATCTCGTGGATCATGCGCTTTTCCTCGTCGAGCAGGTCGTCCTGCTCCGAGACCATGTACTTGATCTCTTCTTCCGAGACGTTCTGGCGGTCGTCGGCACTCTTGATGCGCAGGATACGGGCCAGGCCATCGGAGCAAGCACCAGTTAGCCACACGAGCGGACGGGCGATCTTTTGGAAAAACGACAACGGCCCCACAACCTGCTTGGACACGCCTTCGGCGTTGGCCAGGCCGATGCGCTTGGGGACGAGCTCGCCGATCACGATGGACACGAAGGCGACCGCGACGGTGATGATGACCGGCGCCAGGCCGCGTGCGATGGCGGAGAGCGGCGCGATGCCAAAGCTCATGAGCCACGTGGCGAGCGGGTCGGACAGACTCGTCGAGGCGACGGCGGACGAGGCGAAGCCCACGAGCGTGATGGCAACCTGGATGGTGGCGAGCAGCTGGTCGGAGTCGGCAGCCAGCTTAATGGCACGCTCGGCGCGCTTGTCGCCTTCCTCGGCCTCGTGCTCCAACACGGCGCGCTTGGCCGTGGTGAGCGCCATCTCGGACATAGAGAAGTAGCCGTTGATGAGGGTCAAAACGAGGGTGGTGATAAGGGAGATGGTTATGTCCATCGGGAGTTTCTCGAACCTCCAAGATTCGGGACGTCGGATTAAAACGTTGGTGGCGCATAGGGCAGTTGCGCCCGGCGGCCGCTTGGATGGGCCCGCGGGCACAGGCGCGATCGCTAGATTACGAAGAGAATCACCGCCATGAACTGGAAGATGCTGCCGGCGAGTACCCACAGGTGAAACACGCTGTGAAGATAGCGCACGTTTTTGGCGATATAGAACGGCACGCCCGCGGTGTAGCACACGCCGCCGACGGCGAGCAGGGCAAGTGCCACGGGGTTGAGCAGCGCCACAAGTTCAGGCAGCTTAAAGACAACGAGCCAGCCCATCAGCAGATAGACCAGGCCGCTTACCCAATGCGGCTGGCGCTCGCGCAGGAAGCACTCGAGGGCGATGCCGATGATGGCGATGGCCCATACGGCAAAGAACAGCACAGCGCCGCCGTCGTTTGCGAGCGTGATGAGGCAAAACGGCGTATAGCTGCCGGCTATGAGCAGGTAGATGCAGCTGTGATCGATGATGCGAAACACGCGCTTGGCGCGCGCGGGCTGAATCGCGTGGTAGAGCGTGGAGGCTAGGTATTCGAGGATAATGCTGACGCCATAGACAATCGCCGCGGCCATGTGGGCCGGGCCTCCGCCGCGCAGGGCGGCGAATACGATCAGGAGCACCAGGCCCGCGATACCCAGCAGGCAGCCGACACCATGGGTGACGGAGTTCATGATCTCCTCACCCACCGTGTAGTGTGGAACGGCCGCGGTCTTGGGTCGCGGCTTAGAACTGTCGCTCGAATCGGACATGCCGGTTACATCCTCCAACGTAAAGAGTTCTCAACACTATATCAAAGCGTCTAGGTACGTGCGAAATTTGCACCATACGTGACCCTTTGTTTACCCATTCTTTGCCTGTTGACGCATCAACGGCGAACGTCCATAATGCGCTTGCATTAAATGTTGATGTATTAACATCTTATAGGAAAGCTTCTTATGTCTCAAAACGCACGTTCCCATCGAAAGCTCAAGATAGCCGGCGTCGTTGCGCTGGTGCTCGTTGTCGCGCTGCTAGGGTTTGCCGGCAACTTCTTGTTCGACTTTGCCCTGAACCCCCAAGCGCCGTACACCATGAAGATGATGCAAGATGGCAAAGACGACAAAAAAGGTGAGCAGCCGGATGCCGAGGAAACCGAGGCGCGGGCGTGGTTTAAAGAGAATCGCGAGAGCAGCAACCTCACCGCGGACGACGGGACCGAGCTTGCCGCCTGGTATTTTGCTGCGTCGGAGAGCACGCACGACTACGCCGTCTGCCTGCATGGATATACCAACGAGCCCATCGGTATGGCCCGATACGTCAAGCGATTCCACGACCGCGGCATGAACGTACTCGCACCCGCCGCCCGCGCCCACGAGCGCTCCAGCGGCGACTATATCGGCATGGGCTGGCCCGAGCGCCTCGACATCGTCGCATGGATCGAGCGAATCGTTCAGGCTGACCCCAAGGCGCGCATCCTGGTCTTTGGCGAATCCATGGGCGCGGCGACCGCCATGAACGTCGCGGGGGAATCTCTGCCCGCAAACGTGAAATGCATTATCGAGGACTGCGGTTATACGAGTGTTTGGGACGAGTTTTCTCTGCAGCTCAAGGACGTGTTCGGCCTGCCCAGCTTTCCCTTGCTCGATGTAGCAAACTTGGTGTGCAACGTGCGCGCGGGCTACGACTTTCATAAGGCGAGCAGCGTGGAACAGCTCAAGCGCGCGACGGTTCCCATGCTGTTTATCCACGGTGACCAAGACACCTTTGTGCCGTACAGCATGCTCGACCAAAACTACGAGGCGTGCGCCAGCAAGGTCAAGCAAAAGCTCACTATCCATGGCGCCACCCACGCCAAGAGTGCGCAAGTTGACCCCGAGCTCTACTGGAACACAGTCGACAACTTCCTCGACGAGTATTTTTAGGTAAAAAGCAACGTCTGGGGCTTTATCTGGCCCCCTTTTTTCGGAAGTATGCGGCAAAATCTGGAACTGCCGACCAGACCGCAGTTTTACCAACAATTTATCAGGGGTTTTGTTGCCAAAAAACGTCGTGTGCTCGGCGGTCTCGAAATTTGCCGCATACTTCCGAAAAGCCGCCCGTGAGCGCTGTGCTCACGGGCGGCTTTTACTTACGTTGCGCTGCTAAAAGAACGCAATTTGTCCAATAACCGGACGCTACTTGACCTCGATGAGCTCATACTCGCTCGTGCCCAGGCCAATCTTTTCGGCGTGCGCGATGCACACGCGCCAGTCGGTGTCGGGATGCGTGATGCAGAAGGGGTCACGCGCCTGCTCGCCCTCCAGGTGCTCGTGGTTATGCTCCATCTTGGCCGCGCTATCGGTGAGCTCGGTGTTGGGCAGCGGCTCGGATGCCATGACGGCATCGGCGCAGGCCTGGTCGATGGCGACCGGGTCGAAGCTCGCGAACATGCCGATATCGTTAACGATAGGCGTGTCGTTTTCGGGATGGCAATCGCAGTTGGGGCTGATATCCATGGCGAGCGAGATATGGAAGCTCGGGCGGCCGTCGACAACGGCCTTGGTGTACTCGGCGATCTTGCAGTTGAGCACGTCGGCCGCGGCCTCATAGCCGGGCTTGATGCAGTCCTGGTTGCATGCCGCAATGCAGCGGCCGCAGCCCACACAGCGATCGTGGTCGATGGCAGCCACGTGAACCGTGCGGGTGTTGCCGTTGGCAAGCTCGCGCTCGCGGGTATCGTCAAACGAGACGGCGTTGTGCGCGCAGATCTTTTCGCAGGCGTGGCAGCCCACGCAGTTGGTGGTATCGACATTCGGCTTGCCGGCGGCGTGCTGCTCCATCTTGCCAGCACGGCTGCCGCCTCCCATGCCCAGGTTCTTCATGGCGCCGCCAAATCCGGCCTGCTCATGGCCCTTAAAGTGGGTGAGGCTGATCACAATGTCGGCGTCCATGAGTGCCTGGCCGATCTTGGCCTCGTGCACGTACTCGCCGCCCTCGACCGGGACGAGCGCCTCGTCGGTGCCCTTGAGGCCGTCGGCAATGATGATCTGGCAACCCGTGGCATACGGGGTAAAGCCGTTCTGGTAGGCGGTATCGATGTGCTCGAGCGCGTTTTTGCGGCTACCGACATAGAGCGTATTGCAGTCGGTGAGGAAGGGCTTGCCGCCCAGCTCCTTCACGACGTCCGCGACGGCGCGGGCGTAGTTGGGGCGCAAAAAGCTCAGGTTGCCCAGCTCGCCAAAGTGAATCTTGATGGCGACGAACTTGTTCTCAAAGTCGATCTGCTCGATACCGGCGTGACGGATGAGGCGCTTGAGCTTGTCGAGCTGGCTCTCGCGAGCATGCGTGCGCAGGTTGGTGAAGTACACCTTAGCGGGTGCTGCGGGTGCAGTTGCGGTCATAGATCTATCCCCTCGGTCTATATGGCGTTACAGACATAGAGGATGGTACCAGTTAAAGCAGAGTTAATGTCAAGCGCGGCACCTAGTCATTGGGGACAGACTTAAATGACTGAAACCACTCATTGGGGACGGACTTAAATGAGTGCCTCGCCACCTGGCAGCTAGGGACGTTCCTTTCCTGCCGGCAGCTGGGGACAGTCCTTGCCAGCACGGCCGGCGAACCGGCGAATCGGCAAAGACTGTCCCCGATGACTACTCCTGCACCTTGAGGGCCTCGGCCAGGCTCACGCGCTTGATGGAGCGCGTGTGTAGCAGCGCCACGACCAGGTAGGTCGCAAAGCCAATGCCGACGCATGCAGCCATAGACCAAGCGGGCACGTAGATCTCAATATTGCCGTTGTAGGCGAGCAGCATCGAGCGGAAGATGGCCGTGAGCGAGCCGATGATCACGGGCAGGCTCAGCACGAGCGACGCCGCCACGCACAGCGTGATCGAGCGGATGTACAGATGCGAGATCTCGCTATCGCGATAGCCAAAGACTTTCATGTAGCTGATCGAGCGGGCGCTGTGGTCGATCACAGCCTTGGTCAGCAGATACATAAACAGCAAGAAGATGAACACCGCAAGCCCAACCATCATGCCAATCATTTTGCTCATCATGCCGATGAACTGGTCGCCCACGGCACGCATGTCGTCGGGCGTGGTGTCGCCGGCAAAGTAGCGCGCGTCGAGGTCGAGCTTCTCGTTGCTCACATAGCCGTTAAAATAGGCGGCGTCGTTGCCGAACAGCTCGTTAAAGTCGTCGACACTCATATAGATATTCATGTCCGACTTTGAGCCCCAGGCACAATCCTTGCCCGCGTACTCAAGGGAATAATGCTCGCCCTCGTACTTGTCGCTGAGCGTGACCTTCTGGCCCTCGCTCCAGCCAAACTTATCGAGCAGACCGCCGCCAAAGACGACGCGCCCATCGCCCACGTTGAGGTCTTTCCAATAGCGCGAATCGGGCGAGATGCCGTAGACGGAAATCGTCTCCTCGCCATTACCATCGCCGCGGTTGTATTGCAGCTGGTAAACGGCATATTTCTCGGCCTGCGCGATTGCGCCCGCGCCGTTGTCGGTCGTATTGACCGGGTGGATATCGTCGTTGTCAGTGTCGATCTTAGAGGCCTTGTCGATCAGGTCGATAGCCTCGTCGCGGTCACAGCCGAGGGCATCGGCAAGGTCATCGAGGCGCGCATAAAGCGCATCCTTCTTGTCCTGGACCTTGGCAAGCGCATCCTGCGCTGCGGTCAGGCTCTCGGCAGACGGAGATGCGGTCGCGGCATCGGCTGCCGCCTGCGCCGCATCGGCCGCGTCATCGAGCTCGTCATCGGCATCCTGGGCGGCGGAAAGCAGCGCGCCGTCAACCGACTGCAAGCGCTCGAGTGCTGACCATTGCTCGCGCTCCTCGGCGGTGCCCTCGAGCTCCAGCGGAGCCTTGAGCGTGTACTGGTGCTCGGCGACCAGGCTCGTCTCGAGGTTGTCCGCGTAGTGCGTCATCGTGGGCAGAATCGCCAGGCCAAAGAGCAGCAGCAGCGACGCAAATGCAATGCCCACGAAGAGCGTGGCGAAGTTGCCCAGGTTGCGCAGGAAGATACGCAAGCGGAAGCGGGAAACAAAACCCATGCGTTCCGACAGCTGCAGACCGCGCTTGGTACCCGACTTGCCGCTCGCCTCGTGGCGAAGGAACTGCAACGGCGTCTTGCCCATCTTGCGAAGCAGGCCCACCAGTGTAATGAGGATGAGCGCGGCAGCGGGAACCACGGCGCACTTCACAAAGATCTCCCAGCTCCAGTACACCTGGAAGGGCGGCAGGCTGTACGAGCCGTAATACAGGCTACGCATAGGCTCGGTAAAGAACGCAATGCCGAGCGCGGTGCCCAGCAGCGCCGCGACCACGCCTACGATGGCGGGAAGCGCCAGGTAGTGCAGCACAATCTCGCGACGACGATAGCCGCTGGCGAGCAGCGTGCCGATGATGGCGCTCTCCTCCTCGATGGTGGCGTCGGTAAGGACCACAAAGACAAACGCCATGATCACGATGATAATGTCGAGCAGCGTCATCCACATCGTAGAGTCGCCGTCCACGTCGTCGCGCGCATAGCCAATGCCCTGATTGGAATCGGCGTCGATGAGGTCATCCACGCGCGCATCGGCATCGGTCAGCGCCTCGACCATATCCTGCTCCGCATCGGTGCGGTCCACGGTGGAGAGATCGCGATCGGCAAAGGTGAAGGAGTAGGTGTAGGCGGGTGCGCCGCCGGCGTCCTCAAGCGCGGCAAAGCCGGCGTCGGTGACCTCGGCCACGCCATAGGTGATGGTGTTCACCGTAAAGTCCGAATTGTTGAGGAACAGCGCCTGGCTATCGGGCTGGGTCATGATGCCGCAGATGGTGTAGGTGCGGCCCTCGAGCTCGACCTTATCGCCCACGGCGAGGTCGTTGTTGGTGGCGAAGACGCGGTCGATTGCCACCTCATCGTCCGTCTTGGGCTGCCTGCCCTCACAGTAGGACGCGATATCGACCTTGGTGCGGTGCGCATAGGTGCGCAGCGTGCGCTTGGCGCCGTCGTCGCCGGCGGTCTTTTTGATGATGGCGTCGATGGAGAAATTCTTGTAGAGCGTGACGCCGCCGACGTCGTCGGCCGCGTCCTCGGCTGCCTTGAGCTGATCGTCGGTAGCCTCGAAGGAGGTGGTCACGCGGCCGTCCTCAATCGTGTACGCATCGCGCATGTCGTCGATAAGGCAACCGATGGAATGCGCCGCGAGCAAAAAGCCCGAGGTAAGGGCGATGCTTCCGCACATAAGCAAAAAGATGCCCAGGTACTTGCCGATATTGCGGCGCAGCTCGCGCGGGAGACGTTTTGCGAGAGGTGTCATGGCGCCGCCTACCAATCGAGCTCGGCGGCCGCGACGGGCGACTCGTTGAGCTCATCCTCGACGATGCGCCCGTCGCGCAGGCGCAGCACGCGGTTGGCCATGCGAGCGATGGCGGCGTTGTGCGTGACGATGATGATGGTGCAGCCGTACTCGTGATTGACATCCTCCATGAGCTGCAGGATTTCCTTGGACGTCTTATAGTCGAGCGCGCCCGTAGGCTCGTCGCACAGCAGCAGACCTGGGTTTTTGACGAGCGCGCGGCCGATGGCACAGCGCTGCTGCTGGCCGCCCGAAACTTGGCGCGGGAACTTGTTGCGGTGCTCGTAGAGGCCCAGCGAACGCAGCAGGTCGTCGACATTGAGCGGGTTTTTGGACAGGTGCGCCGTGACCTCGATGTTCTCCTTGATGGTGAGGTCGGGCACCAGATTGTAGAACTGGAAGACGAAGCCCAGCTCACGGCGGCGGTACTCACCCAGGTCGGTAGGCTTGAGCACCGTGAGGTCGCAGCCGTCCACCATGATGGAGCCGCCGTCGGCATCCTCCAGGCCGCCGATCAGGTTGAGAAAGGTCGACTTGCCCGAGCCCGAGGGGCCCAGCATGACGCAGATCTCGCCGCGGTTGATGGACGTGTCGATGCCATCGAGTACCGTCAGGCGCGCATCACCGTCGCCGTAGTGCTTTTTGAGATCCTTAACCTGGACATAGGCTTCCCGCGTTGCCATGGTATCCCCCATTGTTAGCCTCGTACTACTTTATGAGCGTAATAGTAAACCTTGGCGAACTATTTTGGGGCGAGAGTGGGGATTTGTTTCAGACTAGTCATTGGGGACGTTCTTAAATGACCAGTCACAAGGGACGCTCTTTCGCCACCCGGCAGTTGGGGACGCTCCTTATCTGCCCCCGATGGCTAGTCATTTAAGTCTGTCCCCAATGAATACTTTTGGTCGTTTAAGTCTGTCCCCAATGAGTAGGTGTCTAGGCGTGGGATTTGTTGTGGGCGAGGGCTAGGCCTACGGCGGCGATGGCCGCGGCAAAGAGCACTGTGACGCCCAGATCGCAAGCGATGTCGCCCAGCACGGTGGACGTCAGGTCCGCGGCGAGCGCCTTGCCGATCGCGTCGTTCACCCAATATGTCGGCACAAAGTGCGCCACGGTCTGCACGGCCGGGCCCATCAGCGACAGCGGCATCCAAGCGCCGCCCAAAAACGTCATGAGCATGCCGAGCAGGTTGCCCACGCCATTGAGCAGCTCCTCGCGCGCACCCAGGCTCGAAAGGGCAAAGCCAACGGCCAGCGGCGTGCACGCCAGGGCAAACGTCGCCGCCAGTGCCAGGCACACACGGCCCACGCCGACCTCGGCGACCGCGCCGGCAAAGCCCACGACGCCCATCATGCTCGACACAAACCAGATGCAGACGGTGAGCACGGCGGCGGCGGCAAACACGGCAAGCGAACGTTGGCGCTCGGAGATTGGGCCGGCATCCATACGACGCACGCGCTCGGGCTCGTTCATGCCCGAGAACACCAACCCCACCGATACGATGACCGACGAGATAATCGCGTACGCGCCAAAGTTGAAGTACGACTCGAGCGTGGCGGCAGCAGCCGAGTCGACCTTGACCCGCTCGATCTGGACCTCCGCGCGCTTTGCAGCGGCATGTTCGGCGGCCTTGGCAACGTCGCCGTTGGAGGCAGTGGGCTCAAGTGCGGCTGCAGCGCCCGCGAGCGAGATCCAACGCGAAGCCTCGGCAGACGAAAGCGCCGCCGCCATGGTGCCGGCACCGTAGGTCACATCGAGCTTGGGCAGGGACTCCCCCGCGCGGGCAGCCGCGACCAGGTCGTCCTCGAACCCCTCCGGGATAAAGAACACGCAGTCGGCGCTGCCCTTGGCGCTGTTGCTCTTGGAGAGCGCGTCCGCAAGGTCGTACGTGTCATCGCCGACGCCCGTGACCAGGTCAAACCGCGAACCTAGGTGCTTGGTGAGCGCACGTGAAAGATCACTGCCATCGCGGTCGACCACGATCACGTTGGCGTCGTAGGGCTTGTACTCGGTGAGCTGCGACGAGTTCCAGCTCACCGATGCCGCGATGAATACGCCCATGAGCGAGATGAACACCGTGTAGATGAGCAGGTAGAACGGGTGTGCCAGCGCCATGCGAAGCGCGGTCTTAAAGGTGCTCATAGCGGCTCCTTCCAAAGATCAGCGTGGCGGCGGCAACGAACAGCAGCGCCATAAGGACCAGCGCGCCGGCGCGAACGGCAAAAGGTCCCAGGTCCTCAAAGAAATACAGGCGGTTGAACATGTCGCAGATAAGCTTGACGGGATTGAGCCAGCACTCGGCCGGGCAGGCGCGGGCGACGTCGTCGGCAAGCGCCATCGCCGGCTCGCCATAGAGGCCAGCGAACAGGGCGCACGTGGTAGCAAAGCCCGTGAGGATGCCGGACTTGGACGCCTTGCCGCCCTTAACGGGAAGCGTGCCCACAAAGAGTCCCAGGCCCGTGGCGGCAAGCGCGGAAGCGGCGCCACCCACCAGACACAGCCCCTCGCGCCCGCCAAAGTCGACGCCCACGACCAGGCGCACGTAGCCGATCGCGATCGTCATCGAGGCAAAGGAGACCAGCCACGAGCCGACAAAGATGCCGGCCAGCGACGCCGTCTTGGAAAGGCCGCCCACGCAGCGACGCGCGCCGAGGCCCGACAGATTGGGCTGCAGATCGACGACGCTCAAGGCGGCAAACTCGGCAGACATCATCGCCACCAGACCAAAGAGCGCGTAGTAGTAGATGACCGTGCCATCGGGCGTGGTGCGTGTCAGGCTTACGCGGCGGGTGCCGCCCTCGAGCGACAGGGCGCGCGCAACCGCCTCCGAGTCGGCGAGCGCCGCCGGGTTGTCCTGGGCAATCTGGGACATGAGCTCGGCATTTTGTGTATACGAGCTTGCCACCGTCTCCAGAATGCTGCGGTCGGTGAGCACCGATGAGGCACGCGAGCTGTCGTAGCTCGATAGCAGCGTGAGCTTGGGCGTGCCCGCATCGTCGACCGTATAGATGCCCGCAACCTCGCCGGCCTTAAGCGCACGGTTCGCATCGGCTGCGTCATCGCACTCGTGGATCTCGAGCAGCCGGTCGTCGCCTTCCTGGGCAAGCGACGTCGCCACGTCCTTAAAGGTCGAGGCGTCCCAAGCCTCATCCGCCACGACAGCAACCGGCACCGGGTCGACCGTGCCGTCGGAGCTGAGGTTCGCAAACATAAACATGAACATCGTGGAAAGCGCGACGGGAAAGACAGCGCCCCAAACCCACGTGCTCGGCCGGCGCAGCAGCGTCTTGACCGTGGTGATGATGGTTTTGAACATGACTGCCCCCTAGTCGCGCAGCTCGCGGCCGGTGATCTCGAGGAACACGTCATTGAGGGTCGGCGGCTCGGAATAAATGCGGCCAAGCGCCACGTCATGCGAGCGCAGCGCATCGAGAATGTCCGTCAGGCTATGCGGGCTCGCCTCGCACGAAAACGTGAGCTGGCCCGCCGTCGCCGACAGGTCCAGGACATGTGGCAGGCTCGCGACGGCACCGAGCGCCGCGCTCGGCACCTCGCCGACCTCGATCACGATCTTCTCGCCCATCTGAATCATGCGCTTGAGTTCGTCGTTGGTGCCCTGCGCCAGCACGCGCCCGCCGTCCATGATCATGATGCGGCTGCAGATCTGCTCGACTTCCTCCATATAATGGCTGGTATACACCACCGTGGCGCCCTCGTCGCGCAGGCGGCAGATGCCCTCCAGGATGGCGTTGCGACTCTGCGGGTCGACCGCCACCGTGGGCTCGTCAAAGAAGATGAGCTCGGGCTTGTGCGCGATGCCGCAGGCGATGTTGAGGCGACGCGCCAGGCCGCCCGAGAGCTTGCCGGGGCGGAACTTCGTAAAGTCGCCCAAGCCGACAAAGTCGATCGCCTCGTCCACCAGCGCGCGGCGGCGCTTGCGGTCGTTGACGTAGAGACTGCAGAAATAGTCGATGTTCTCGCGCACGGTGAGCTCGTCGAACACCGCCACCTGTTGCGGCACCACGCCGATGCGGCGCTTGAGGTCGTAGCGGGCGGGCGTCATGGGCTCGCCAAAGAGCTCGATGGTGCCTTTGTCGTAGGCAAGCAGCTGCAGGATACAGTTGATGGACGTGGTCTTGCCCGAGCCGTTGGGACCCAGCAGGCCAAAGATCTCGCCGGGGGCGATGCTCAGGTTAAAGTGGTCGAGCGCGATAAGATCGTCATAACGCTTGACGAGGTTTTCGACGTGGACGATGTCTGTCATGAGGCGGCCCTTCTGTTGGTCGTGGCCCGGTACGATTGCATCATCGCAGGAGCCGCCGGCGCGCACCAGTGAGCTTTGTCACGAGTGCGAGGCTTGGCCGCGTGGCCTGCCGACGTCCCCGATTTGCCGCGTGGGAGGAATGTCACGGTTGCGCAGGCGGTCCCTCCACCACGCGCGGCTTCGCGTACAATACCCGTATGAACAGGCTTTTCGACAAATCGATCGTTCTGGCGTGCTGTATTGCGGCCGCCATGGGCCTTGCTGTGGACGCTCACCTGGTCGCGGCGTTTTGCCTTGGCGTTATTGCCACCTCACTGGCCGAGGTCGCACAGGGGGAACGCACCCGGCGCGCGAGCGAGACCGCGAGCTGCGCTTACATCATCGCGGCAGTCGTCCTGCCGCCGTTTGTGCCGTTTGCGCCTCTCGCCCTCTATGACATCGCGCGGCGCGTGCGCCGTGAACGAATCTGGCCCGCGCTGGCGATTGGCGCCGTGTGTGTCTGCGCGCTTGTCGCGGACCTTCGTGGCGGCGTGCTCACCACCCGAACGCTGCTGTTAACCGCCATCCTTTCGGTTGCCGCCACGTTGCTGTCGCTGCGCGCCGCGCAGCTGGAGCGCGAACAGGAACGCATGCGTCGCATCCGCGACAAGCTGCAAGAACGCGCCCTGGCACTCGAGGCACGCAACCGTGACCTCGCCGACCGCCAGGACTACGAAGTCGAACTCGCGACGCTCGCCGAACGCGCCCGCATCGCGCGCGAGATCCACGATAACGTGGGCCACCAGCTCACGCGCGCTTCGCTTCAAACCGAAGCCCTGCGCGTGGTCCATGCCGACGAGCCCAGGGTTGCCGCCGATTTCGCCGACGTCAAACGCACGGTTGACGAGGCGCTCCAACTCGTGCGCGCCAGCGTCCACGCGCTCAACGACAATGCCGCCGACCTTTCCGTGCAGCTCGAACGCATTGTTGAAGGTGCACGCTCGGACGGCGGCCCGCAGATTGAGCTTGAAGTTTTGGCCGAGCATGCGCCCGCAAATGTCGCCAACTGCTTTGCAGCGGTCCTGCGCGAGGCGCTCTCCAATACCATGCGCCACGCTTGCGCCCAAACCGTCACCGTACGGTGCATGGAGCATCCGTCGTTTTACCAGCTCATTGTTACCGACGATGGCGCGGGCGGGGCCCAAGCAAACGGTCGCGGCGCCGCGAAGGGCATGGGGCTTGCCTCCATGCGCGAGCGCGTCGAGGCGCTTGGCGGCACCTTCACCGCCGGCCCGCGCGCCGGCGCCGGCGGCTGGCGTGTGTTTGCCACCGTTCCCAAACAGCAAGGAGATGAGGGCCGATGAGGCTCATCGTTGTCGACGACGACCGCCTAGTGGTCGATTCGCTCAAGATTATCCTGGGTGCCCAGCCGCAGATCGAGGTGGCGGGCACCGGTGCCAACGGCAACGACGCGGTGGCACTCTACGCCGAGCACGCGCCCGACATCGCGCTGCTCGACATTCAGATGCCGGAACGCGACGGCCTATCGGCGGCGCGCGAGATCCTCGAGCGCGATCCTGCAGCACGCGTGGTGTTTCTGACAACATTCTCGGATGACGAGTACATTGTGTCGGCGCTCAAACTGGGCGCCCGCGGCTACCTGATCAAGACCGATGTCGCCGCCATTCCACCGGCGTTGGCACAGGTCATGGACGGTAAACGCGTGCTCGAGGGTAAGGCGATCGAGGATATCAACTTTGATGGGGCGGGCGTCGAGGGCGACACGACCCGCCGACCCGCGGCCTTTGTCAGCCTGACCGACCGCGAGTTCGAAGTCGCCGAGCTCATCGCCCGCGGCCTCGACAACAAGGAGATTGCCGCCACGGCTTACATGGGCGAAGGCACCGTGCGCAACCACATCAGCTCGATCTTGGCCAAGATGGGGCTTCGCAACCGCACGCAGATCGCCATCGCCTACCTGCGGGGGTAATTGACCGGTGGCCGACCATTCCGGCATAGCAAAATGGCTGTTACTAGTTTAATGCCATTTTAATACTATGCCGGTTTACTACGATGAATCGCCCCTTTCCGACCACGGCGAATCGCACGTTAGCAAAACCGCAGGTAGAGCACGTGCGGTTTCTAGAAAAACGCTGGCGTGGTCAGGAATGTCGGATTCATCGTAGTAAACCGGCATAGTTTTGCTTGGGCAACCCCGCACGAGCGCCATCTCGGACCCCGCGGGACCAAAAATGATCCGTTTTCCTCCGTCCCCAAGGGATCAGCCGGAACCGCCCGCCACGAAATCGGCCCATCTACTACGTTTGACTCGATACCCCTGACCATACCTTCGTTTTGAACAAAACCGCAGGCGTTCTACCTGCGGTTTTGTTTTCGCGTTTTTTAGCATGGTTGGGGGTAAGGGGCTAAACGTAGTAAATGGGCCGGTTTCGTGGCGAACCCTTCTCGCCTACGCACAAAAGCGCCGCCACGGAGGAGGGAGATACCTCCGTGGCGGCTGGGGGTGGGGGTGGGGGCTATGTTCTG
Organism: uncultured Collinsella sp.; assembly: GCA_902491765.1. Lineage (GTDB taxonomy): Bacteria > Actinomycetota > Coriobacteriia > Coriobacteriales > Coriobacteriaceae > Collinsella. Next base: position 45,052 of record CABUIY010000009.1, read on the forward strand.
GCTCCCCGCCGGCCGCCCGGGGCCTTTTGGCCCCGGGCGCTGCCAGCGTGCCTAGCGCTTACGGATACCCCAGACCAGGGCTCCAACGCCGGCCATGGCAATGACGAATGCCATGAGCAGTGCGGCGGCCTGCTGGTCACCCGTGGTGGGCAGGAAACCCTTGACCGTCTTGACGATGTTCGTCACGGTCTTGGGCGTGCCGGGATCGGGCGTCGGCACGGGCGTCTCGGGCTTCTTGTACGCGTTGTTGAACACGATACCCTCGACGCTCTTGTCGCCCTTGGTAAAGGCGACGTTCGCCTTGAGGTTGCCCTCGCCGTCGTCGACCACGTTGACGGTCGCGGTAAAGACGGACTTGTCGTAGGTCATACCGGCCTCGTCGCCCTTGACCTCGCTGATGGTGTAGGCGTACGTACCAGGCTCGTCGTACTCGAACTTGTCGAAGTCGATCTTGCCGTCGGCATCGTTGGTAACCGTAGACTCGATGTCCTCGCCAACGAGCTTAAAGCTAAACTCGTCCTTCTTGAGCTCGCGTCCCTCGAGCACCTTGATGGCGCCGATGGAAACCTGCGTGGGCATGGCGTGGTACTTGTTGGTAAAGCCAGCCGACTCGGTGGTTCCCTCGAGCTTGTGCGTCGCGGTCAGCGTGCCGTCACCATTGTCGGAGACGGTGGTCACGACGGTGTAGGTCGCGCTGTCATAGGTGACGCCCTTGTACAGGCCGAGCGCGTTGGGGCAAGCCTCGCGCAGCGTGTACGTGTGCGTGCCGGGTGCCTCGTAGCGGATCGGGCTCAGCGTAACGGTGCCGTTGGCGTCGTTGGTGCCGCTAGCGACAACCACGCCGTCCTCGAGCAGATCAAACGTGAACTCGCCAGCCGCAAGGTCGCGTCCGGTCAGACGCTTGACGGTCTTGACCTGATCGGTCACGACAGAATCGGTAGGTGCCACGCCGTACGTGTTGGTGAACGTAAAGGCCGCACCGTCGCCGCCGTCGCGCTTGACGATCAGAAGTCCAGCACCGTCATCGGTCACGGTGTAGGAAACCTTGCGCGTGGCGTTGGTGTCGTTGGTCACGCCAGGGGCGCTACCGGACTCGGTCACCGTATAGGTAAAGGTGTGCGAGCGCGGAGCAGCGGGCTCGGACTCGTCGCTGGGCTCGTCGGTGTTGGCATCAGCGTCGGCGTCGGCCTCTTCAGCCTCTGCCTCGTCGGCCTCAGCCTCGTCAGCTTCGTCTGCCTCGGCCTTATCGGTCGCATCGTCCGTCACACCCAGGGCGCGGTTGAGGTCCTCGAGCGTAAAGTGGATCTTGCCAAAGTCCACGTTGCCGGCCGCGTCGTTGGTTGCGGTCGTGCGCTCGGGCATCGGGGCACCCGCCTCGTCAGCGGTCACGGTAAAGGTAAACTTACCCGCGATGTCGGCCGGGGCCAGGCCCTCGGCTGCCTGGAGCTTCTTGGTGCCGATGAGTGCGGCATCCACGGCCTCGGCGCCGTAGACGTTTTCGAACAAGGGCTCGACGCCACCGTAGTCGACCGTTGCCGTCAGGGTACCGTCACCGTTGTCGACAACGATAACCTTAAAGCCAAAGCTCCACGTTGTAGCGGAAACGCCATTCGGCAGCCCGAATAAATCTTCGTAGGCCGTGTAGTTAATGGTCCAAGCGAGCTTACCGTCCTTGTCGGTACGATGGGCAAGCCCAGCCGCCTCAAGATTGGCAAGCATCTCGGTGTCGTAGTGCAGCGCATCAAAGCTCACATGCCCGCCGATATTAGGCTTGAGGTTTTCGTAGCCCACAAGCTCGCCCTGATAGGCAATGCCGAACCAGAACTCGCCGTCGGCCATCGGACGACCGGTCAGGGTCTTGGTGGCGACAACCTGAGCAGCGGTACCACCAGGCGTATTGGTCGTAGCGCTGTAGCTGTTGTGGAACGGAACCAGGGCACTCTCGACCTTGTTCTCACCGCTCTTGTGGACCGTCGTATGCGTACCCTCGGGACCGCCGGAGACGGTCGTCGTGGCGGTAAGCGTACCGGCACCGTCATCGGCGACGGCGATCGTCACGGTACGCACGGCGTCGTCGTAGGTGTAACCGGGCTTGCCGTCATTCTTCTCGGCTACGGTGTACGTGAAGGTCTTGCCGGCGTCAGCCTGCGTAAACTTGACCTCATGGCCAGCCAGGATGTCGATCAGGCCGACCGTTGCCTCTGCCGTCGCAGGGGACTTGAAGTTGTTGGCTCCGGGCAGCAGGCCAAGCGCGTTGGCCGAGGCCTCGTCGGCAGGCGTCACGGTAAACGTGAACTGACCCTCGGTCATAGGACGTCCGGAGAGGCTCTTGCTGAGCTTGAGGCCGCCGGCCGCGGTGTAGTTAAGCTCAGTGCGGTACGTGTTGGTGAAGCGTCCGTTTTCCTTCTTGGTGACATTGGCGGTCAGCTTGCCCTCGCCGTCCTCAGTCACGGTCACTTCGGCGGTCGCGACATGCCCGTCATACGCCATGCCGGCCGCGTTACCCGCGTTCTCGCGGATCTCGTACGTGTAGGTTCCGGCAGCCGTGTAGCGGATCTTGCCGAACTTGACGGCAGCGATGCCATCCTTCGCATCGTGCTTGTTCACGGTCACGGTTGCAGGATCGGGCAGCGGGGTGCCCTCGGCGGCGGTGATGGTAAAGCTGAACTCGTCGGAGTCCGTCCAGTCGCGACCGTCGATAGCCTTACTCAGATCAAAGTCGAGCTCTGCGTCGAGCGGGGTCACGCTGTAGGTGTTCTTGAAGGTCGCAGCCGTGGCGTCCTTCAGGACATGCTCAGCCTTGAGCGTGCCATCGCCCTTGTCGGTAATGGTGGTCTCGATGGTGTACTTGGCGTCGCCGTACGTGATGCCCTTGCTGGTGGTTCCGCCGTTGACCTCGCGCAGCGTGTAGGTATGCTTGCCGGCCTCGGTGTACTTCACGGCGTTCATCGTGATGTTGCCTTCGGCATTGTTGGTGCCGGTGGCGACGACCTTGGCGTCCTCGCCCTCGCCCTCGACGAGCTCGAAGGAGAACTCGCCGTCCTTGAGGTCGCGCCCGGTCAGGAACTTGGTCGCGGTGACCTGGTCGGTGACACTGAACTCGCCAGGATTCGGCTTGTAGCTGTTGTTGAACTTCGCCTCGTCGGCTCCATTCAGCTCATGCTTTACCACGAGCTCACCCTTGCCGTTGTCGGTGACGGTCGTCTCGATGGTGTAGGTCTTGCCGTCGTAGGTGATGCCGTTGCCGGCGTCGCCCGGGACCTCGCGCAGCGTGTAGGTGTGCTTGCCGGCAGCGGTGTACTCGATGGGGCTCATCGTGATCTTGCCGCGGGCGTCGTTCTTGCCGGTGGCGACGACATCGTTACCCTCGACGAGCTCGAAGGAGAACTCGCCTTCCTTGAGGTCGCGCCCGGTCAGGAACTTGGTCGCGGTGATCTGGTCGGTGACACTGGAGCTCTTGGGGGCCACCGTGTAGGTATTCTCGAAGATCGCCTCGTCGGCGTTCTGCAGCTTGTGCTCCACGCTAAGGGCGCCGTCGCCGTTGTCCTTGACGATGGTCACGATAGTGTACTCAGAGGTGCTGTAGGTAATGCCGTTTTCGGTGGCGCCGGCCTTGGTCTCGCGCAGCATGTAGGTGTGCTCGCCAGCCGCGGTGTAGGTGACGGAATCCATCACGATCTTGCCGTCGGCATTGTTGGTGCCGGTGGCGACTACGTTATTGCCCTCGACGAGCTCAAAACGGAACTCGCCGGCCTTGAGGTCGCGGCCGGTCAGGACCTTGGTCGCCTTGATCTTGTCGGTGACGCTGGACTTGTTCGGTGCAGTGTTGTACTTGTTCTCAAAGCGTGCTGTCTCGGGACCCTCGAGCGTATGGGTCACCTTAAGCGTACCGTCGCCGTTGTCGATGACGCTCGTCTTGATGGTGTAGTTCGTCTTATCGTACGTGATCCCGTTGCTCAGCCCCGCCTCGTTGGGGAGCTTCTCGCGCAGCGTGTAGGTGTGGGTGCCGGGCTTGTCGTAAGTGATCTTGTCCATGACAATCGTGCCGTCGGCAGCGTTAGTGCCCTTGGCAACGACCTTGTCGCCCTCGACGAGCTCGAAGGAGAACTCACCCTCCTTGAGGTCGCGGCCGTCCAGGACCTTGGTCGCGGTGATCTGGTCCTCGACAGGCTTCACGCTATAGGTGTTCTTGAACTCGGTCTCGCCCGAGATCTTTTCAACGTCAGCCTTAAGCCCACCCGTGGCCTTAACCGTCACGGTCACTTTGAACGTGGCAACGTTATCGCTGTAGGTGATGCCGCCGGCGTCGCCCTTGACCTCGCGGACCTCATAGGTGTACTCGCCCGGCTTGTTGAAGGTGATCTTGCCGAAGTCGATGGCAGCCTTGCCCTGGTCCAGGTCAGCCTTGCGCACGGTCGCAGTCCTAGCCGCAGGCATCGGGGCACCGTTCTCGGACGTCAGCCCAAACTCAAACGTGTCCCCCTTCGTCCAGTCGCGGCCCTCGAGCACCTTGGTCAGACCAAAGCTAGCCTTGGTGTCCACCGTTGCCGGCGTCACGTTAAAGCTGATCTTGCCGTTGTTGCCCAGGTAGGAATTGACATGCGTCGCGGTCGCCTTGGCGGACACGTTGTTCCACTTGGGGTTGAGAACGTCGGTCGCGGTACCAGTGTTGTTGCCGCCCACGCTCTTCTTGGTGGTATGGAGTTCGTCGATAAAGGCCAGACGCGCGGTTCCCACGCTAAACGAAAGGTTGCCGTCCTCGTCGGCAACAATAGCGCCGTCAAACTTCGCAGCGTCGCCGCCGATAAACTCGATGACGGCAGAGGCGGGCTTGGCCTCGCCGTTTTCGCCCTGCTCCTCAAACTCATCCTTGTAGTAATAGGTGCCGGTTTCTGCCAGTGAATTCTTTGCAGGCTGTGTGCAGTCCTTGTCCGTGTAAATGGGAGTCTGCTTCTGGAAGTAATAGTAGCGGTTGGTGTCGGCCGGCTCAAAGGTCGCAACCGTATTGCCCAGATCGCCGGCAGCCCACTTGTTCGCGTAGAAATTCACGGTCTTGGCGCCGTTGGCAACGGTCGTATTGTTCTCGATGTAATCCTTGAGCCCCGTTACCTTCTCGGGCGTAAACAGGTTGTCGAGCGCAGTGCTCTTCACGCTCGAGGTGTACTTCACGCGGATAGGCTGAGCGCTGTCGACCGAAAGCTTGCCGTCTACGGTCTTAAAGTGACTCAGCGGAATCAACGACGCAGGAATATTGACCGTTACGATATCGCCCTTCTGGGGATTGTCATCGCCGGCGCGCTGCACGGTGATGAGCAGGTCTTTTGCCTTGCCGGCAAACTCGTAGGTGTCGGTATTGGTCTCTTTGTTGACCGTCTTGCTCGCCTTGGTGAACGGCGTGCCGTTGATGACGACCTCGGTGAAGCTGTCGACCTGCATAAAGTCGCCCAGCTCGTCGGTAAACGTGATGTAGCCGGACTTGGTCTCGTCGTAGCCCTTATGGATTTCGGTCGGATAAGGCGCCTCCGATGTGATGGCCTGCGAGATGTCGTCGAAAACCTTCTTGAGTTCTTCTGCATTGGTCGCCGACTTGTAGTAGTCGGAGTATTCCGCGCGTGTGCCATGAGTATCCCATGCCGTGGCATTGGGGTAGTTGCTCGAAACGGCCTGCATGAACTTGTTCTCTTTTTGGCTTTTTCCCGAATCCTGGATACCAGCACTGGGGTTCGCGCCATCAAAGATGCCGATGGTATAAACGGTGGCCTTGCCGTCCTTCATATTCTTAGCAGCTGTCACGGCAGCGTTGGCGACACCCGCATCGAATTTATTTTGCTTTGTTGGCGTACCGTCGGTAAAGAACACAATAATCTTCTTGGCGTCTTTGCGACCATAAGTGGTAGTGATTTTCTCGGCCAGCTCTAGGCCATAGTCGGCGCGCGTGGCGCCGGCAGGCTGAATTTTATTAATTGTATTCTTCTTGAGATCATCCGCATTGCTGCCGGAACAGTAGGTCAATTCTTTCATAACCTGGGTGTAATTGTAGGAGTACCCTCCGTCGCGATACATATTGTTGCCGATATCGTTGGACTTCTTGCCCGCAAACTTAACAATGGCAACCCTATGCTGCCTATCGACGCCCTCGATGCTCTCATTTTGTTTTGCGATGGTATCGATAAAGCTGTTCGCAGCGTTCTTCAGTGCATCGATACGCTTGGTGCGATCTCCGCCACCCATAGGATCATCCATCGAGCCAGATGCATCCAGCACCATCACGATGTCGAGCGGCGTAGTAACCGTCACGGTTGAATTAGACGTCGAGGACATGGCCGAAAGCGTGGTCAGAAAATCCGACTCCTCGTTTTCCTCAGTTGCCTCGACCGTCTTGTCGGTCCAGATTCGGCCGACGTTTTGAGTCGTTACTTTATTACCGTTGTGACCAGCCGCCCAGATTTCCCAGCGTCCGCTGGTGTCGGGATCGACGACGACCTTTCCGCTCATTGTCGGTCCGTCCATTCCTGTGCTGGACCTGGCGTTGGCCTCGGGCAGCATGGCAAATGCTGCAGCCGGCAATACCAGCACTACGGCCAGCATCACCGCCAAGAGACCCCTCGTGTACTTACTCATCGCGTCTCCCTTCTCGCAGGCTCAAACCTTGCATCAGCCTAAAGTTACGAAATGAGACACAATTAGGGCAGGTGACACATGTTCCAGATTCGGTTTTGAGCGTGAGACAAATGTCTCACCAAAGTTGAGACACGGCGTTTTCGCAGGAAAACGGGTGCGACTCGGAGCCATCAGGCAAAAATGACCCACTTTCCTCCGTCCTTGGGGGATCAGGAGCTGTTACGGGTATGGTGCCATTTCAAAACTATGCCGGATTACGGGGCAAAAGTCGGGGCCCTCATCCATACCCTCATTTTTTGAAAAACGGCAGGCTATCTACCTGCGGTTTTGTTTTTGCGATTTTCTGTATGGTCGGAGATTCGCTATCCAGCCCCGTAATCCGGCATAGTTTTGTTCGTGGCGGCCCAACCGCGCGTTTAAGCGCGGGGCCGATGGGGCATTTTTGCCCCACCGGCCCTATTCCAGCGCTATTCCGGCTTGGTTTCTACTGTGGGAGTCTTGTCCGCTGCGACTGGGGTGCGGGCGGTGTCCATAGTCAGGCAGTGCTTGGGGCAGCTCTCGATGCACTCACCGCACACCACGCAGGCATACGGGTCGATCGACCACGTTCCACCCTTGCGATCGACCGCCAGCGCACCCGCCGGGCAGCGACGCGCGCACATGCCGCAGCAGATGCACACGCCCATGTCGTTGACGATGTGCCCGCGCAGGCGCTCGGGTGCCGCGAGCCTTTCCTGCGGATAGCACACCGTGACCGGCCGCTTGGCCATAGAACCCAAGGCCGTCTTGGCAAATGTCAGCAAACTCATGCCGCGCCTACCTTTCCGTGCAGCTAATGCAGGGGTCGATGGTCAGGATAATCATGGGCACGTTGGCAATGAGCACGCCCTGCAGCGCATGCGTCAGACCCGCCAGGTTTTGCGACGTCGGCGTGCGCACGCGGAAACGGTCCAGATTCTTGGTGCCGTTGCCGCGCACATAATAATACGCCTCGCCACGCGGCTGCTCAATCACAACCTCGCCGCGCGCACCGTCGGCCGGCGTGAGCTTGGTACGCCCGCCGATGCCGTCGTGCGGAATCTTGCCGACAAGCTCCTTGATAATGTCCATGGCCTGCGTGACCTCGGCACAACGCACCTGGCAGCGGGCATAGCAGTCGCCATCGATGGCAACGATGGGCTCAAATGCAGCCAGATCCGCGTAGGCACCGTCGCCAAACATGCGCACGTCGTAGTCCACGCCCGAGGCGCGCCCAAACGGGCCGACCATCGAAAGCTCCAGCGCGTCCTTTTTGCTGATCACGCCCACGCCATGCAGGCGCTCGCCGCAGCTGTTGTCGTCCAAAAACGTATGCACCAGGGCCTCGTAGTCGGGGCGCATGGCATCGAGCGTCTGGACAATGCCGGCCAGCTCGGAGTCCTCAATGTCGTGCTTAAGGCCGCCGATCTCGTTAATCGAAAGGATCACGCGCCCGCCGCAAGTGCTCTCAAAAATCTTGAGAATCTGCTCGCGCAGGGTCCACGAACGATAGAACAGCGCCTCGAAGCCAAAGGCATCGGCGAGCAGGCCCAGCCACAGCAGATGCGAGTGGATGCGCGAAAGCTCATGCAAAATGGTGCGGATGTACTGCACGCGGCCGGGCACCTCGATGTCGAGCATGCGCTCGCAGGCGCTGGCATAGCCGCAGCTGTGGCCCACGGCGCAGATGCCGCAGATGCGCTCGGCGATGTAGCCAAACTGGTGCATGTCACGCTTTTCGATGAGCTTCTCGAGTCCGCGGTGCACAAAGCCGATCTGCGGAATTGCCTCGAAAACGCGGTCGTCCTCGATCACCAGGTCCAAATGAAGCGGCTCGGGCAGCACCGGGTGCTGCGGGCCAAACGGAATAACGGAGCGATGTGCCATGGACCTTACGCCTCCTTTTTCTGCTTGTCGCGGGCGGCCTTGGCGGCAAGCGCCGCGCGGACCTTGGCTGCTTTCTCGGGATCCATGGCGGCGAGCTTTGCCTCCATCTCGGCGGCCTTGAGCGCGGCCTTCGCAGCAGCCTCATCGTGCTGAGCATCGGAGCCGGCAGCCGCAGCGGGCTGAGCAGCGACGCCCGCGGCGTCGCCGGCGCTCGCCGCAGCCGAAGCATCGCCGGCACTCGCAGCGCTCTCCCCTGCAGCAGCCGCAGCCGCGGCGGCCTTCTCGGCAGCGGCCTTGCGCGCCTTGTCCTCGGCGGCGGCACGCACCTTCTTGGCTTTCTCGCGCGCGGCCTTCACCTCGGGCGTGATAACGCTCATGGGCTCGGCAGTCGAGACCTGGCAGAAAAAGCCCTTAAAGTCAATCTGCATATCGGTGATGGCAAGACCAAACAGGTCGTGCGCCTCGTTTTCAAACGGGAATACCGCCGGATAGTACGAGCTGATGGACGGAATCTCCTGGTACTGGTCGATGCCCTCAACCACCAGGTTCTCGATCGCATAGCTGCCGTCCTGCGCAATATGCTCCTGAGCAGCACGAACGTCGATAAACGTATAGACCAAGCGATACGATCCGTCGTCCACACAGCGCTCGGCATGCATCTGCACAAAGCGCGCGCCGGTACCTTTGAGCGCCTGCACATGCGGCAACAGTTCATCGATCCCGACGGTGGTATAGATAGCCTTTTGCATTACTCGGCCTCCTTTGCAGTGGCGGGCGTCCCATCAGGCGCGTCGCCGGCCCCCGCAGCCACAAACCCGTCCTCGCCCAGCTCAACGCCGCCGTCCCAGGTAGCGGCACCGCCCACGGTGAGCGGATCGCCGCCGGCGCGCATCACGGCCTCCTTCTTGTCCAGGATGCCGCATGCCTCCACGATGGCATCGATCACGGTCTCGGGACGAATGGCGCACCCGGGCGCGTACACGTCCACGGGAATCGCGCGGTCCACGCCGCCGATCACGTTGTAGGCATCGCGGAACACGCCACCCGAACACGCGCAGATACCGCAGGCCACCACGCACTTGGGCTCGAGCATCTGGTTGTAGATCTGGCGCACGACGGGCAGGTTCTGGGCATTGACCGACCCCGTCACCAAAAAGATATCCGCATGCTTGGGGTTGCCGGTGTTGACCACGCCAAAGCGCTCCGCATCGAACAGCGGCGTGAGCGAGGCCAGCACCTCAATATCGCATCCGTTGCAGCTCGAGCCGTCGTAATGAATAACCCACGGCGAGCGCGACATTTTATGATCCATGGATGCCGCCTCCTAAATAAACACGTCGACGAGGATGGGCATAAGGTTGAGCAGGCCAAACACCAGCGCCACGCCCCAGCCGAGCTTAAAGCAGCTGCGCCAGGTGCTGCGTGCGAAGGTGTTGTCGATCAGCACCTCGACAAAGTACGTCGCAGCCATCACGACCAGGGCGACGACCCAGCTCACCGGGTTGTCCCAAACAAAGAACATGCCCACCCACATCAAAAACGACACGGTCTCGCACCAGTGCATAAGGGTCATCTTGGCCAGCGTGCCGCCGCTCATCTCGGTGGCGACGCCCTGGACGATCTCCTGATGCGCGTGATGCGAGTACGAAAGGTCAAACGGCGACTTGCGCAGCTTGATGGTAAGCACCGCGAGTAGCGCGAGGAAAATGGGCGCGCTGTACACGATGATGGGGGCCGACTGCCCCGTCACGGCGATGGAATCGAAGCTGTCGGTGGCAAGGTACAGGCCCACGCTCATCAGCAGAACGGCGGGCTCGTAACTCATGACCTGCAGCAGCTCGCGGTCGGCGCCGACCTGGGCAAACGGGCTTTGCGTCGAGGCGGACGCCAGCACCACAAAGATCGCGGCGAGCGTCACCATAAAAGCGCACAGCAGCGTATTGGAGCCCGACACAAAGATGCCGCCGCCCACGACGGTAAAGATGAGCGCGCACGCCATGTAGGTATCATCCATGGTATTCACGCTGGCGGGCGCCTTGCGCAGCAGCTTGGCAACGTCGTAGAAGGGCTGCAGCAAGCGCGGGCCCACGCGGCCCTGCATGCGAGCCGAAAGCTTACGGTCAACGCCGTCGATCAGGCCGCCCACAAGCGGCGCCAGCAAGGCAAACGCCACGGTGCCAATAAAGATGCCCACGACGCCCGAGCCTTCGAAATACTTGCCGCGCAGCACCGAGGGCGCACTCATGGCAAGTCGATCGGGCCCAATCCACGCGCAACACAGCAGCGCAAACACGATAATGCTGCAGCACACGACGCTACCCGCGGGGCCAATACGCTTCTCGCCAAGGGCGTCCTCCGAGTACCAATTGCGCTTTTCGGCCTTCACCTCGTGTCCCATCGAGCCGCGGAAATGGCGATATTTGTCGGTTCCCACGCCCGAAAGGTACACGTTGACGTGCGGCTTATTGCTCACGCGGAACGACGTCAGCAGCACCACGGCGATAAACGCCACGATAACCACCATCAGATACATAGCGTCCTTGCCAATAACATACGGCACGCGGCCAAACACCATGGCCAAGTAAGGCGACACCAGGCCGCTCGAGATAACCGGGAACGCCACGCAGCACAGAATCAGTAGCGCGGCGATGGTGTTGAGCGCCATCCATTCGGTCTTATGGACATTGACCTCAACGTTTTGAGCCGTGGGATCGACGCCCGAAAGCTTGGCAAGCCACTTGCCCCAGAAGAAGAACGTCGCGGCCGAGCCGAAGGCCAGCACCATGATCATGAGCACGTTGCCGGTCTGCGCAAACGCCACCAGGGCGCCCCACTTGGACACGAGCATGCCAAACGGCGCCACAAACATACCCATGATGCCCAGCATCATCAGACGCGTCAGGTGCGGCATGCGGCTGAACATACCGTCCATGTCCTCGATATTGCGGCTGCCGATATGATGCTCGGCGGTGCCCACACACAGGAATAGCAGCGACTTGGCCACGGTATGGAACAAGATCAGGAAGATGGCGGCCCACACGGCCTCGGGCGCGCCGACACCCAGGCAGGCACTGATGAGGCCCAAGTTGGAAATGGTGGAGTACGCGAGCACACGTTTGGCGTTGCTCTGCGAGATGGCCATGAGGGCAGCGAGCAAAAACGTGATGGCACCCACACTCGTGACCATAAAGCCAGTCACGGGATAGATGGCATAGAGCGGGCTCAGCTTGACCATCAGGAACACGCCGGCTTTGACCATGGTTGACGAGTGCAGCAGGGCGCTCGTGGGCGTGGGGGCAACCATGGCGCCCAACAGCCACGTGTGGAACGGCATCTGCGCGGCCTTGGTGAGCGCGGCGAGCGACAGCAGGATGACCGGCATCACCAGCAGCGCGGATTGCGCGGTTCCGGCGCCGGAAAGCTCGATCATGCCCGAGATGGTCAGCGGCATGCCGTTAACGTGCAGATACATGAGTCCGGCCAAAAACGCGATACCGCCCAGCATGTTGAGGATGATCTGGGTGAAGGCGTTCTTGACGGCCTCGGGCGTGCGCGTGTAGCCAATCATGAGGAACGAGCACACGGTGGTGATTTCCCAGCCGCAGAACAGCCACTCAAGGTTGTCGCTCGTCACGATGACGAACATGGCCGAGAGGAACAGGAACATAAGCGCCAGGAACTGCGGGCGACGGTCGGGCGCGGTCTGCCCGCGCAGCGCTGCCTCGTGCTCATCGTGGGCCTGGAAGTCCTTCATGTAACCCAGGGCGTACACACAGATTAGGCTGCCAACGATGCCGACGGCAAGCACCATGATCACGCTCATGTAATCCAGGTAGAGCGGCGTTGCGGTGACGGCTTCGGCCGCGGGCAGCATCATGGCCGCAAAAGCGAGCGAGCCCACCAGCTGGACTATGCCGAGCACCGTGGTGAGCGCGTTCCTATATTTGCATGCGTTGTACAGGATGACGGCGCACAGGATGACATCGATGGCGGAGCTGATGATCGAGAGCACATGCGAGGTACCGGGGGCAACCTCAAAGCTCTGCGGACCCGTGCCAAAAAACATGACGGCGACTACAACTGTCACCGCCATAATAATGCCGGAGCCTACAAGCCCCACCGCATCGCGGGCGCGGTCACCGCGCGCGAGCAGCATGCCCAGCGCCGGTACCAGCGGAAACAGGGTAAGGAAATACAGTAGCGTCATACCATCACTCCCCCATGCAAAAACGCTGCAATTGTTTAACGTTATAGCTCAATTGAGGAGTAGCGGCGGCAGGTTTTCGGTCAACTGGGGAGTTTTAGGTGTACGGGGTAAGGGCACGTCCGCTTTGGAGCAGAGGGGCGGCAAGAAAAATGCGCCCCCTGTGGGCGCACCATCTCGTTCGCTATTCCGCCTTTTTTACGCGCGGCTTGCGACCGCGCGGCTTATCGATAAGCGCGTCGGCACCGCCATCGCGATACTGGCGGCACCAAGCCTTGACCGAAGACTCGCTGGGAATCTTGTGCTTGATCATGGCCTCGCGAACCGTCAGGCCGTTTTCCAAACGGTCCTTAACCACGGCGAGCTTTACGTCGTACGAATAGGTGTGATGACGAGCGCCCGCGTTGAGCACGGCGTCGGCACCGCCCACGGCATATGCGCGGGCCCACTGACGAGCCGTGGCCTGGGGAATGCCAAGCTTTGCGGCGAGGGCGCGGTGACCGACCCCCTCTTGGAGGATCTCGACGGCGCGCCGCCTAACCTCGGGCGCATGCGTGCGAGTCCTAGTTGCTTCCGACATACCTGCCACTTCTTAGCCTTAACCGTTAATCTGCTTTCTTACGTGCACGCTAGATAGTAGCATTTTGCTGTTTGCTCAAAGTAGTTAATTAAAATAGACGCGGCGTTATCTGGGCATTTGACACCTATTTACGACATTTCTTTATCGATTATTTACGCTGGTAGCTAGCTCGCAGCTAATCGTCATTCGTTTGCCAACAAAATTGACATCTCTTTATGTCCTTTGGTCTAGAGGGAATAATTATTAACCCCTCCCCCAATAATTTTGAGCGGCCTGCAGGGCAGTGACGCCTCACTCCTCATGATTACCGCGCATTGCCATCCACCCGAGCAAAACAAAAAGGACGGGACCTGCTGCGCTTGCAGACCCCGCCCCGGTTGACACCCGATGGGACGCAGTCGGGCGAGGCAGGTCCGTGCTGCCGCCCCGCCTGGCCGCGATGTTCAACTACAGCTCGTTGGCCGCGTGATACGCCGTGCGAATGGCGCTCGCAATGTCGGCAGTGCGCTCGCCCGAGCAGTCGCCCACGCAGGTCACGGGCACCGTCACGCCGTCCAGGTCAAACGCGTTGGCCTTGGAGCCCACGGCCATCACCACGTAATCGCAGGCGATCTTCACCGGCTCCTCGGCGCCGTCCTCGGTGGTGCGAATGGCCTCCACGCCCTCGTCGGTAATGGCGGTCAGGCGGGTCTTCACGTGCTGCTCCACGTTGTGCTCTGCAAAGTCGCTCATAATCAGCGGCAGAATGGTCTCGGACTCGCCCGCGGCAATCTTGTCGAGCATCTCCACGATCGCCACCTCGCAGCCGTGCTGCAGCAGGTACTCGGCAGTCTCGGTGCCCACCAGGCCGCCGCCAATGACAGCGACGCGGCCCGTAAGCTCCGCCTTGCCGGCCAGCACGTCCCAGCTCGAGACGACCTTCTCCGAGTCGGCACCCGGAACGGGGATAACCACGTCGTGCGCGCCCACGGCCACAATCGCGGCGTCGGCGGCGTTGAGGTCCTCAGCGGTAGCGGCATGGTTGAGCTCAACCTTCACGCCCAGGCCGGGCAGAATCTTCTCGTAATACTCGACCGAGCGCATGATCTCGTCCTTGCGCGGAGGCGCGGCCGCCAGCACAATCTGGCCGCCCAGATGATCGCTCGCCTCGTAGACGGTCACATCGTAGCCGCGCTTGGCCGCCACGCGTGCGGCCTCCAGGCCGGCAATACCGCCGCCCACCACGGCGATCTTCTTGTCGCCCTCGCCCGGCTTGATGGCGACGGTCGCCTCGTCGCCGTTCTCGGCGTTGAGCACGCACGAGATGTACTTGCGGTTTTGAATCGCATCGACGCAGCCCTTGTTGCAGTTGAGGCACTCGCGGATGGGCTCACCCGTGGCGGCCTTCAGCGCAATGTCGGGGTCGCACATGAGCGAGCGGCCATAGGCGATGATGTCGGCCGCGCCGTCTTCCAGAATCTTCTCGCCGGCCTCGACCGAGATGACACGGCCCACGGTTGCCACCGGCACGGAGACCAGGGCCTTGACGCGCTCGGCCACGGGCAGCGTCCAGTTGTAGGGCATGGCGCCCATGGGCGGAATGGTGTCGCCCATGTTGCCGGTGTGGTTGGCCTGTGCAACCTGGATCATGTCGATGCCCGCGCCCTCGAGCAGCTTGGCGAACTCGCAGGCCTCGTCAGGCTGCAGGCCGCCCTTGCCGCGCGGCGTGCCGTCGGGGTTCTCCATGATCACGGGGAGCTTGTACTCCACCATCAGCTGCGGCGCGGCTTCCTTAATGGCAGCGACGACCTCGAGCGCGTAGCGAACGCGGTTCTCGAACGAGCCACCGTACTCGTCGGTGCGCTGGTTGAGGATGGCCGAGCACAGCGAACCCACCAGGCGATCGCCGTGGACCTCGATGGCGTCGATGCCGGCCTGCTGCGCACGGGCGGCCGAGGCAGCGATGGCTTCCTTGATCTGGGTGAGCTGTTCTACGCTTGCCTCGTTCACAAAGTGCTGCATGTCGTGGTGCAGCTTGGCGTAGGCCTGATTGCGGATCTCGTTGGACTCGGCCATCTTGGCGGCAAAGGTCTCCTCGTCGCCGGCGGCCTTGGCCTCCTGCGCGGCCTTGGCAGCGGCCATGGATCCCATGACCATGCGGCCGACACCGGGCACGTCATACTCGGGGTGGAACAGCTGCAGCGCGACCTTGGCGCTGTGCTTGTGGACGGCGTCGGCCAGTGCCTTAAACGTGGGGATCTGGGCGTCGGTCGCCAGCTTGGGCGTGGGGCTTGCGGTCATAACGGGAGCGACGTCGCCGATGACGATGTAGCTCACGCCGCCACGGGCCAGACGCTCATAAAAGGCCAGGCTGCGCTCGCCGATGGAACCGTCGCGCTCCTCGTAGCCGGTGGTCAGCGGCGGGAACATAATGCGGTTCTTGAGCTCAAGGGGGCCAACCGTAATGGGCTGGAGCAGCTTGGATGCAGGTGCGGTCATGGACATTCCTCTCTTGTAGGCGCGGCGGCGATGGTGCCGCGTAGTTGTCTAGAGGATATGGCATGGGAGCACGGCGGCACAACGAAAATCGGCGAATATCAGGTGGCGGCAGGTGGATGGGGCGAGGCGGCCCGTCGGTTTGTCTCAATCTGTAACAGTTACTCAGCAAAACCGGGTCTTACTGTTACAGATCGAGACAAACGGGAGCGTTCCGTCGGAAAATCTCGATCTGTAACACCTACAGGCCAAAAACGACCCTAGATGTTACAGATCAAGACAAACCAATCTAGCCTGCCGAAAAATCTAAATCTGTAACAGTAACTCGGCAAAATGGGCTCCAGATGTTACAGATCGAGATAAACGGGACCCGTCTGCCAGAAAATCTCAATCTGTAACAGTAACTCGGCAAAATTCGTCCCTCGTGTTACAGATTTAGACAAACACGACCCAACCCACCGGTATATCTCGATCTGTAACATCTAGCCGTCCAAATCGGGTCTAGATGTTACAGATTGAGATTTTGTTTGAGAGGCCGAGAATTGGACCGAAAACACAGTCCCGCGATAACAAAAAAGCCCGCCGGCTAGGCCGACGAGCTGCAAGTTCTTGGTCGCGGGGGCAGGATTTGAACCTACGACCTCCGGGTTATGAGCCCGGCGAGCTACCAGACTGCTCCACCCCGCAATGTCTGGGCACCTCATGTGCGCAAGAAAGAATATTACGTGGGAGTTCGGTAAACGGCAAGGAAAATCTCGTAGAGCATAATTCCTTCATATTTAAACCCCTCAGTACATATCATCGTAAACGAATCGCAGCCGAGCGCCGGCGGCGGCGCGTATACAATGGTGCGCGTCCTTTTACGCCGACACCTGGAGTAGACATGCTGCTCGCTATCGATATGGGAAACACGCAGACGGCCATGGGCCTGTTTGACGGAGACGAGCTGGTGCAGTCGTGGCGCATGCCCACCGACCGCTCCTATACCGCCGACGAGATTCACGTGCGCCTGATGGGCTTCTTTAAGATGTACGACCTCTCGCTCGGCGCGGTCGACGCGATCGCCTTTGCCGGCGTGGTGCCGCAGCTCTCGCGCGAGTGGCACGCCGTGGCCGACCGCATCGCGGCGGACGCCATCGTCATTGGGCCGCAGACGGCGGCCGTGACCAAGCTGCGCGCGGCACGCCCCCAGGCCGTTGGTGCCGACCGCATCGCCAACGCCGTCGCTGCCGAGACCTTCTACGGCGCCCCGGCGATCGTGGTGGACTTTGGCACCGCGACCAATATCGACGTCATCGACGAGGACGGCTATTACATTGGCGGAGCGATTGCGCCAGGCATCCGCATTTCGATGGACGCGCTCGCCGCCCGAGCCGCCAAGCTCGCCAGCGTTCCGCTCGAGGCGCCCGAGCACGCCATCGGCCGCGATACCGAGGAGTGCATCAAAGTCGGCGCCGTAACGGGCGCCGCGGCCATGGCCGAGGGCCTGGTCGCGCGCATGAAGCGCGAGCTGGGGCGCGAAGACGCCACCGTTATCGCCACGGGCGGCCTCGCCGGCATCGTCGCCGATTCGACCGATGCCTTCGACGTGGTCGACGGCCAACTCACCATCAAAGGCATCTGCGAAATCTACCGCCGCATGCAGGAGCTGGGGTAGGACGGGGACCTAAGTCGAGCACGAGCGGCGAACTAGGCGACGCATTGGTCCTATTCCTCAAAATCGAAAATTTTTTAGTTTTGAGGAATAGGACTTTCTGCTACGTCTCACCGCACAGCCACCTCGCCAGGTCCACGATCTGCACCCCATTGCGGTCCGTGGCCTCGTGATGCGTGCGGGCGAGAATCATCTTGGGGTACGCGTCGCCAATGCTCAGCAGTGGTGAAATCTCGCGTTCAAATGTCTTATCCGAGCTGATGTCGTCGCTCACCTGAATGTAGAGCTTCTCGCTTCGCTTGATTGCTACAAAGTCTATTTCCTTTTTATAGAGTACGCCGACGTATACCTCGTATCCGCGGCGCAGCAGCTCGATGGCCACCATGTTCTCGTACACGCGACCCCAGTCCATATCGCGTGTACCGAGCAGTGCGTATTTAAACGCATGGTCCGCCAGATAGTACTTCTCGCCGCTCTTAAGGTATTTTTTGCCACGAATGTCGTATCGACGAACTTTATAGAAGGCAAACGCATCGCACAGGTACCCCATGTACGTGCCGACGGTCTTGTTCGTAATCTTTAGCCCATCCGCATTTAATGCATCAGTAATGTTGCGTGCCGACGTAATGTTGGAAACGTTGTCCATCATGTAATCGGCAATGCGCAGCAGCGCCGATTCGTTTCTCACGTTATGCCGCTGCACGATATCTCTCACAATGAGCGTCTTAAAGACGTTGGAGAGATATTGATAGCGCTGCTCCTGCAGTGGATAAGGGTAAGAGCCAGACATGCCGCCGGTTCTCGCGTACCCATCGAAGTCGCGGTCGACCTCGCTCTCGTCGCCATAGAGACGATACTCCTCAAACGAGAATGGGAAAACCTCGATCTCGAAGGTGCGCCCCGTAAAGAGCGTTGACAGATCGCTCGACAGCAAAAAGGCGTTCGATCCGGTGATGAAGATGTCGTACTGCTCGGATGCGTGAAGGCTGTTGATCGCACGCTCAAAACCGTCGCACATCTGAACTTCATCGATAAGCAGAAAGTTATGCTTGCCGGCCACTCGATGCTCTTTTACATAGGTGAGCAACGCGTGATACTCGAGCAGGTTCTCGAACTCATCGAGGTTGTAGTTGATATGGATGACATTCGAATTGGACAGATTCGCCTCCACGTAATCGCGGAGGGCCTCGAGCAATTTTGACTTACCGCTACGGCGGATGCCCGTTATGACCTTGATGTCCGGCACGCCAATAAGGCTCGTCAACGTGTCCATATATGACGTTCTATTGATGAGTTTCATTGGGGCCTCCTCGCGGTCTTTTATCGCTATTCCTCAAAAACGAAAATTTTTCAGTTTTGAGGAATAGGCTCTGTAGCGAATATACCTCGCGAAAGGCCGAGCTGCCTTAATCCTATTCCTCAAAAACGAAAATTTTTCAGTTTTGAGGAATAAAGCGCTGGCAACCCATTCCCCAGACAAGCGAAAGCCCTCCCCGGTGCAAGCCGAGGAGGACTCCGTTGTCATCGTTATCTTTGGGCGCGAGCGCCTCGCGTTACAGCCCGCGAATCCGTACGGCCTCGGGCGGAAACTCTTGCTCGCCGGCGTCGGTCTTAATGGTCGCGCGGCCCCAGATGTCCAGGCCCGCAAACACACCGACCGCAAGCGGCAAGCCGTTGGGCGACACCGCCGCAACTTGGCGGCCCAGCAGCGGCACCATGTCGAAGTACTCGCCCAGCACCGGGGCCAGCGGGCCGGCAGCGCCCTGTGGTGTGTTGGCGGCAACCGCCCAGGCGTCAACGCGAGCGAGCACCGCCGCGGCCAGCGCCTCGACCAGCACTTCGTCGGCATCATCTACACCGAGCTCGCTCAGTGCCGAACGCTCAATATCCACCGTCACGGCACCGAACATGCCCGCGGCACCGGCACCGCCGTTGACGGCGAGGCGCGCGAGCGACGTCTCAAACGCAGGCGCGCCGCACACAATGTCACTCGGCCACTGGATGCCCACTTTGCCGGCAAGCCCCAGGCCCGGCGTTGCGGCCGTGCCCGCGAGCGCGTCCATCATGCCCATTGCGGCCACAAACGGCAGGCCGTGGAAGGCGTGCATGTTCACATCGGGGCGCACGACCAGCGAAAACGTCAGCGATGCATCGCCCGCGCTCCACGCGCACCAGCCCGCGGACATGCCCTCGCGGCCCGCGTCACGCGCCGCGTCGAGCTCGGTACCGGCGGCTACAGCATTCATCTCGATCATCTACATACGCCCCAATTCGCCCACGATATGGCCCACGCGATCCTCGGGCTCCTTGACCTCGACGCCGTTGTAGCGGAAGAACCGCGCCGGGTCGTGCATCAGGTCCTCGAGCGGCACCAGCACAAAGTCGCGCTCGCCGATCAGCGGATGCGGCAGACGCAGCTTCTTGCCGCCGTGGGTCTCACCATCCATCCACAGCAGGTCCAAGTCGATGGTGCGCGGGCCGTTGGCCTTGGCCTTCTTGGAGCGGTCGCGACCCAGCTCGGCCTCGATCTTCATGAGCTCGTCGAGCAGCACCAGCGGCGCCAGCTCGGTCTTGATCTCGATGACGGCGTTGGCAAACGCGTCCTGGCGCGTCTCGTAGGCCGGCTCGCTCTCGTAGATGCGCGAGCAGTTGGACACGCAGGTGAGCGGGATCTCGGCGATCATGTCGCGCGCGGCGCGAATGTTGTCGCAGCGATGCCCCAGGTTGGAACCCACGGCCACAAACGCGCGGCGCGGCTGCGGCTTGGCAACGGCCCAGTAACCGTTCAGGAACTGTGCAAAGCCCGCAACGTCATGCACGCGCACGATGTTGGCGCCGGCCTGGATGGCGCCCAAGCACACACCAAACGTGGCGGCATCGCGCGCGGCGGCATCGGTCACGCCCGAGACGGCGCCCACAAAGCGCTTGCGCGACACGGCGCACATGAGCGGATAGCCCAGCGACGCCATCTTGGCGGTCTCGCGCTGGATGACGATGTCTTCGTTGGCCGTCTTGCCAAAGCCCGGGCCGGGATCGATGCAGATACGGTCGCGCGACACGCCGGCATGGATGAGCGTGCGGGCCTGGTCGGACAGAAAGCCCATGACGCGGCGCATGATGGGCGCAGAATCGGGCAGGGTAAAGCGGCGGAGCTGTGAGGTGGGCACGTAGGCTTCCTCGCGGCGGGCGCTGCGGCGCATCATGGCGGCCAGGTGGTCGCTGGGCTCTGGTGCGGCTTCGGTAGCTGCGGGCACGGTCTCGGGCTCTGCAGTCTCGGCGGCAGGGGCAGCCTGCTCGGCAGCCGGCGTCTCTGGCTCGGACTCGGGCTCCGGTTCGCCAAACGGCAGCGAGGGCTGTACCACACCGCCCGGAAGCTTGGCCTCAACCTTGGGCTCGCCCAGCAACTTGCCGCGACGGCGACGGGCCGGCTTCTCGGCCTCGCGCGCAGCCTCGGCAGCCGCTTCGCGCGCCTTCTCGGCAACAAACGCCGCAGCCGAGGTATCGAGCTGCACCGTCGCGTGCGTGCGGGCGGGTGCGGCGACCTCGCCGGCGTGCATTACGATGACGCCGCAGGTGCTCGTCTTAACGAACTCAACCATCTTGGGATCGGTGAAGCCCGTCACGTCGTTAACAATCGAAGCACCGCAGCGCACAGCCGCCTTGGCAACCGCCACATGACGCGTATCGATCGAGACGATGGCACCCTCTTTGGCGAGCGCGCGCACGACGGGCAGCACGCGACGCGCCTCCTCGTCGGGGTTGACCGGGGTAAAGCCGGGGCGCGTGGACTCGCCGCCCACGTCGATGATGTCGGCGCCGGCATCGAGCATCGCCAGGCCGTACTCGATAGCGGCATCTTGGTCAAAGTGCTCACCGCCGTCGCTAAACGAATCGGGCGTCACGTTGAGGACGCCCATGATGCGCGGACGGTCAAAGCTGAGCTCGTACTTTCCGCACCGCCATGTCTTGCTGTCGTTCGCCATGAACATCCTCCTAAAATGCCCGCGCCGCCGCGCTCGGGCGCTGACGGCGGGGTCGCTTTGCAATCAGTCTTTCTATTGTATCCGCGCGCGCGGGCTAGAACGCAAACGCGGCCGCGATGTCGCAAGAAATCAGCAGGTCGGCATTTGCATCCTGATCGGTGGGCGCCAAATTGCAAATGGCCAGCGTATCGCCAGTAAAGTAACGCGTGAGGCCCGCCGCCGGATACACTACGAGCGAGGTCCCGCCCACGACGAGGGCGTCGGCTGCAGCGATGGCAGCAATGGCGCCGGTAAGCACACGCTCATCGAGCGGTTCTTCGTAGAGGACCACATCGGGCTTGATGCGACCGCCGCACGCAGGACACACGGGCACGCCCGCGGCATCCTCGTGCTCGCGCGAGCAAATCCATTCGGCGCTGTAGACCGCGCCGCACGTCTGGCAGATATTGCGGTGGACCGAGCCATGCAGCTCGAACACGCGCTGCGAGCCGGCCATCTGGTGCAGGCCGTCGATATTTTGCGTCACCACGGCGTCGAGCTTGCCGGCGCGCTCCAGCTCCGCCAGCTTGGCATGGCAGTGGTTGGGCTTGGCGTTAAGGGCGATCATCTTGGTCCGGTAGAAGTCGAAAAACTCCGCCGGATGCGCCTCGCAGAAGCTGTGCGAGAGCATAGTCTCGGGCGGATAGGAAAACCGCTGGTGATACAGACCGTCCACGCTGCGGAAATCGGGAATGCCGCTTGCCGTGGAAACGCCCGCGCCGCCAAAGAAGACCACGTGGTTATGGGTGTCGAACAGCTCCGCTAGCGCGGCGGAGGCCCGCTTGGGACCCGATATTGCCTGCGTCATATATGTCCTCCGTCCGTGTCTCCGGGACGGCGGCGTTTGCACCATCACTCGCGGACTCCGCCCCGCCCCTGTTGCGCTAATCTTAAGCCTGCCAACCCCGTCGAAAGGACACCATGCCTCAGACTTACACTTTCGCCTCGTGGAACGTCAACGGCCTGCGCGCCGTGCTCAAAAAAGACCCAAGCTTTATCCAGATCGCACAGGAGCTCGATGTCGATATCCTGGCGCTGCAAGAAACCAAGCTGCAGGAGGGCCAGGTCGATATTGACCTGCCTGGCTATCACCAAACCTGGAGCTACGCCGAGCGCAAGGGCTACTCGGGCACCGCGGTCTTTAGCCGCCAGGAACCGCTGCGCGTGCTGCGCGCCGATGCGCTGCTGCCCCACGCCGGCGAGGGCGAGGCGGCCGAGCTCGTCGCCCAAGCCGCAACCGAGGGCCGCGTCTGTGCGCTCGAGTTCGACAAGTTTTGGTTCGTGGACGTCTATACGCCCAACGCCCAAAACGAGCTCGCGCGCATCGATGTACGCATGGCCTGGGACGATGCCTATCGCGGCTTTTTGGCAGGCCTCGAGCGCGAGACCGGAAAGCCCGTCGTAACCTGCGGCGACTTTAACGTGGCACACGAGGAGATCGACCTTAAGAACCCCAAGTCCAACCGCGGCAACGCCGGCTTTTCGGACGAGGAGCGCGGCAAGTTCACCGAGCTGCTCGACGCCGGTTTTACCGACACCTGGCGCGCGGCCAATCCGGACGTCGAGGGCGTCTACAGCTGGTGGAGCTACCGCTTTAATGCCCGCAAGAACAACGCAGGCTGGCGCATCGACTACTTCCTGGTAAGCGACGCAATCGCCGGCAACGTACGCGACACCGGCATCCGCGGCGACATCTTTGGCAGCGATCACTGCCCCGTCACCCTCGCCCTGGAGCTCTAACCCCAAGTAATTCCTCTAGGGGACAGAGGAAAACAGATCATGTGACCCCTCTCCCCCTATAAGGTGCGGTGGAATAGTTCCTGTTTGGGCAGCAAATAGCCAAAAACGAGAACTATTCCACCGCAAGTTCGTGAGGGAACGCGAAATGCCTTACAGCCCGTATTTCACGACGACACGGTTAATGCGACGGCACCAAGGCTTGTACAAGGCGGCCAAGAACACGCAGGTCGCGAGGCCGTGTGTGATATCGAACGGCACTGCCGTGGCAAGACGCGCCATGGCACCCGCCCACGTGAGCGGTTGAACAAAACCGATAATGTCGTAGGCGTTGATCACAACGCCGTACAGCAAACCCGAAGCAAAGCCGTAGGTCAGCAGCGCCGGCATACGCACGGCGCCATCGGCGCGATCAAAAGCGCCGGCATGCGCCAGCGCACCGCCAACGTATCCCACGAGCCCCCAGGCATACATCTGCCACGGCGTCCACATGCCCTGCCCAAAAAAGAAATTGCTGGTCAGCGCCGCCAACGCACCGACCATAAAGCCGTTACGACGACCGAGTGTCGCCCCGGCGATAATGGCGATGGCACTCACGGGTTTAAAGTCGGGAATGGGTCCAAACAGGATGCGCCCCGCCGCCGCCAGCGCCGCCAGCACCAGCGTGGGCATAATCTGACGCAGGCCTGGACGCGATGCCTCATAGCCCGCAAAGAACAGCGCAAGCACCAACGCCACCACAACCAGCATGGCCAACGCTGTCTGCTCAACACCCGCCAGCAACGCGGCAGCCATCACCGCCGGCACCGCCAACAACAGCGGGATCTCCAGTTTTGCAAGCAAACGCGAGAAACGACAGTCCGTCATCCCATCACGCCCTATAGAACACGTTGTCGGCAAAGAAGTCGGCCGGGGACTCCATGCAGGCAATCTCGCCGTCAAACATCATGGCGACGTCGTCGGCTACCTGCTCGGCAAAGTCCAAATCGTGCGTAGCCATGATGACGGTGCCGCCAGCCTTCGCATGGTCACGCAGGGCGCGGGCGATGGTGCGGCGGCTGAACAGGTCTAGACCCTTGGTGGGCTCATCGAGCAATAGCAGTTCGGGGCCGATTAGCAGCAGTTTTGCCAATGCAAGCAGTTGACGCTGCCCGCCCGAAAGATCGTACGGATGGCGTCCATCCAGACCCGACAACCCCAAGCTCGCCGCACGCTCCCGCGCCAAGTTCTCGTCATATCCGCAGGTCGAGGCCCATTCCATCAGCTCATCGCGAACCGTCTCGGCAACCAGCAATGCTTTGGGATTCTGAGGCAGCAGCGCCGCCGAGGCCGCTCCGCGCACCATGCGGCCGCGCTGCAGCTTGGCGGTCTTCGCCAGCACCGAGAGTATCGTCGACTTACCGCATCCGTTGCCGCCCACGATCGCATGCACCGCACCGGCCGAAAACGACGCATCGAGCCCGCGCAGCACCCAGCCGGACGCTCGATCGTAGCGAAACCAGCCTTCCGACAGGGTGGTAGCCGACCTGCCGTGCATTTTTTGGAGTATTCTGCTTCCATCCGTGCGCGAGAAGGCTTCCAAGCCGTTCTCGAGCGACGTTTGCGCCACAAATTCGGACGATTTGTCCAATTCCAAACTTTTTTTCGCGCTCGATACGACCCCGGGCGGCTCCAGAGAGCCAAAATTGTCCTCACGCCTGCTGAATACTCCATTTTTTGCACATCGGATGGCACCCCACCCCAACGTGTCATCGGAAAACAGCGATTCTCGGCGTCCCAAAGATGCCATATCCGCCACCTCGCGCACGCGCCCGCCCTCAATCCGGTACGCGCACGTCGCGTATTTGAGCATTGGGCGCGGCTGGTGCGTGGCCACGACAACCGTGCAGCCCAACTCGCGATTCACGCGAAACAGCGCATGCAGAAAACTCTTCTCGGCAACGGGGTCCAGTTGGGACGTGGGCTCGTCGAGCAGCAGCACGCGCGGGCGCAACGCCAGCACAGCTGCCAGCGACAGCAGCTGTTTGCGTCCGCCCGAAAGCGTATCGGTATCGCGGTGGAGCCAATCCTCCAACCCAAAGAAATAGCTGGTCTCGGCCACGCGACGGCGCATCTCGTCACGCGACATGCCTAAGTTTTCCAGGCCAAACGCCATCTCGTGCCACACGGCCTCGCACACGATCTGGTTCTCGGGATCCTGGAACACATAACCCACGCGCTCCGCCGATGCCCGCACATCCATGTCGGCGACGGGCTCGCCCAGCACGCGCGCATCGCCAGTGCGCTCGCCCACCGGAGCGATCTCGGGCTTGAGCAGCGACAGCAGCGTCGACTTGCCCGAACCGGTACCGCCAACAAGCAGTGCAAACGCACCTTGGGGAACAGACCAGTCGAGCCCCTCGAGCACCGCAGCATCAGCATCGGGGTAGGCAAAGCTCAGGCTCCGCACCTCAATCGCCGGCGCGGCCGAGCCATATGCCACACCCGCCGCCGAGCTCCTATCAAACCGAGCCATCAGCCAAACCTCTTCTCATCAATCGCGTGCAACGCGCTAGGCAGCACCATCCAGGCAGCGTACACGACATAGCCCGGCCACGGCGCCGGCACCGAGAGCTGCGGATAAAACGAATACTGCGTCGTCGCGGTCCACGCCACTGTCACCGTGACCACGCCAAACAGTGCAAGCCCAACCAGCGCAGCAACATCGCCGCGCCCCAGTCGATACCGCGCATACGTCGTACGACGCGTCGCGGCACCCCACCCGCGCGAGCGCATCGCGTCCGCGCGCTCCAGCGAATCTTCCATGCCCCAGCCCATCAACACACTCGATGCCCGCAGGCGCGAGCGCACGGGGTCGGCCGGCGCGCGCCCCGGCACGTCAATCGCATCTTGCACCGCCAGCACCGTGCGGCCGCGGCGCAAAAACTGCGGGATAAGCCTCATGCACATCGAGATCATGAGCGCGATCACCGGTGCGGCGTTACCCAAAAGCGCGAGCACCTTGTCGTATTCGAGCATCGACGCCGCTGCCTCAAACCACAGCACGCTCGCCACAAACAGCCCACCCATGCACAGGCCGTAAACCATGCTCTCTAGATACACCGCACGCATGCCAATACGAAACAGCTCCGTCGAGCCCGATGTACTAAACAGCGGATTGAGCACCGCGATAATCAAAATCACCGGCAGCTGCCAGCGAAGCGCCCCCAACGTGCGCGCAGCACCGCGCGTCGCAAGCCCGTACGCCAGCCCGCCCGCAAGCGACAGCGCGATCAGCACCGGTTGCATCGAGAACATGGTGAGCCCCAGCGTCAGCACCATGCAGAGGGCCGGCACAGCCGGATGCGACATCGAGAATGCCGCGACGGGCTCGCCGCCAAACTCCTCTTGTATGTTGTCCACGGGCACCCCCGTCCCCTCGCTCAAACGACAGCTCCGCAGCACCGCCAATGCCGCACGCAAGCAGTGCAAACGCCACGCCGGCGGCGCAAGCCTCAACCGCCGCAAGCCAATCGTTACGCGCTCATCATATGCCTGCGGTATCATATTGCGCCGTGTATCGTTTCCAAGCACACGTCTCTATAACGTAACAGGAGATCACATGGACGCAACCGCAATTATCCTCGCTGCCGGCGAGGGCACCCGCATGAAGTCGAACCACTGCAAGGTTTCGCACAAGATCCTGGGCAAGCCCATGGTTCAGTGGATCGTCGACGCCACCATCAAGGCCGGCTGCAGCCGCGTCGTGGTCGTCATCGGCAGCCACGCCGACGAGATGCGCGCCCTCATCGACGGCGCCTACGCCAACAGCGCCACCAAGGTCGAGTGCGTCGAGCAGACCGAGCGCCTGGGCACCGGTCACGCCGTGAAGGTCACGCTCGAGGCCTGCGGCATCACGCAAGGCCCCGTCGTCGTGCTCAACGGTGACCTGCCGCTCATCACCGCCGACACCGTCGCCAAGTTCGCGCAAACCGTCGCCACCGGCGAGCTCGCCTGCACCGTCATGGCCATGACCCCGCCCGACCCCTTCGGCTACGGCCGTATCAAGCTGGGCGCCGATGGTCAGATCGAGCGTATCATCGAGCAGAAGGACTGCACGCCCGAGCAGGCCGCCACGCTGCTGGAGTGCAACGCCGGCTGCTACGCCTTTGACGGCGCGCAGCTCGCCGCCCACATCAACGAGATCGGCAACGACAACGCGCAATCCGAGTACTATCTGCCCGACATGCTCGAAATCCTCAAGGGTCACGGCCAGGTGGTCTCCATCTTCCACTGCGACGACTACCGCGACGGCCTGGGCGTCAACAGCCGCATTCAGCTCGCGCAGCTCGCCGCCATCGCGCGCGACCGCATCAACGAGCACTGGATGGCCGAGGGCGTCACGTTCATCGATCCCACGCAGGCCTGGATCGGTCCCGATGCCGTCATCGGCCGCGACACCGTCGTGTGGCCGCAGACGCACCTGATCGGCCACGTCACCGTGGGCGAGGAGTGCCAGCTCGGCCCCAACAGCCGCCTCACCGACACCACCGTCGGCAGCGGCTGCACCATCGATGAAACCATCGCCGTCGAGGCCGTCATCGAGAACGGCGTCGACTGCGGCCCGCGCGCCTACCTGCGCCCGGGCACCCATATGCTCGATGGCTCCAAGGCCGGCACGCACGTGGAGATCAAGAAGTCCACGATCGGCGAGGGCTCCAAGGTGCCGCACCTGTCCTACATCGGCGATACCACCATGGGCTCCGGCGTCAACGTGGGCGCGGGCTCCATCACCTGCAACTACGATGGCGTACACAAGCACAAGACCGTCATCGGCAAGGATGCCTTCATCGGCTCCGACACCATGATGGTCGCGCCCGCCCAGATTGGCGACGGCGCGCTCGTGGCCGCCGGCTCCGTCATCACCGAGCCGGTCCCGGCAGACGCACTTGGCCTGGGTCGTGCCCGCCAGGTAAATATTGAGGGCTGGGCCGCCGATTATCGCCGCCGTCTGCACGAGGACGACGAGGTATAACGTTTTACCAAGCATCTAAGGAGCTGTTCCCATGGGGGCGGCTCCTTTTTTCTATCGTGACCTGCGCGACAGGATGAGTGGTCGGTTCGTGTCCGTTGACGGTAAAGACGTTATCAAGACCCGATTAACCCCGTCGCGCGGTTACAATGCAACAAGGCATCTATATGGCATTCGATATAAAGGAGAAGGGTAATGCCGATTAATGATCCCGAGAAGTCGGAGAATATGCGCAAGTCCATCCGCGTGTATTCCGGTTCCTCCAACCGTCCCCTCGCTCAGAAGATCGCTGAGTACCTTGGGGTCGAGCTTTCGGGCCTTACGCTAAAGCAGTTCGCCAACGGTGAGATTTACGCCCGCTACGACGAGACCGTCCGCGGCGCCGACGTCTTCCTGATTCAGTCCGTGGCCGGCGGCAACGTCAATGACATGCTCATGGAGCTGCTCATCGCCACCGACGCTGCCAAGCGCGCATCCGCCCGCTCCATCACCGCCGTTATCACCCACTACGGCTATGCCCGCCAGGACCGCAAGGCCGGCCCGCGCGAGCCCATCACCGCCCGCCTCGTCGCCAACCTGCTCGAGCGCGCCGGCGTCAACCGCATCATCACCCTCGACCTGCACCAGGGTCAGATCCAGGGCTTCTTTGATATCCCGGTTAACCACCTGTCCGCGCTGCCGCTGTTTGGCCAGTACTACAACGACATGCACTTCGACACCGACAACCTGGTTGTCGTCTCCCCCGACGTGGGTCGTGCCAAGGCCGCCAAAAAGCTGTCCGACATGCTCGGCTGCGACCTGGCCATCGCCCACAAGGGCCGTCCGCGCCACAACGCCGCCGAGGTCATGGGCATCATCGGTGACATCAAGGGCAAGACCTGCATCATCAATGACGACATGATCGACACCGCTGGCACCCTGTGCGCCAACGTCAAGGAGCTCAAGGCTATGGGCGCTGGCGATATCTACGTCTGCGCCACCCACGGTATCTTCTCCGGTCCGGCCATCGAGCGTCTGAACGACGCCCCGATCGTCGAGTGCCTCGTCACCGACGCCATTCCCGTCGAGGTCGGCGGCAAGATCAAGACCATCTCGGTCGCCGAGGAGTTCGCTCAGGCCATCTCCGCCGTTTACCACGAGGAGCCCGTCTCCACGCTCGTCGGCGGCGACTTCGCGCTGTAATCCAGCGTGCATCTCATCATCTTTGGTGTTTTTAAAGGGTCGGAAGCTCGCTTCCGACCCTTTTTCTACCCCTCGACAACCTTCCCTGGACAATTAGTTCAGATACGTATTTTTTTAAAGCTCCAAAGGCCGTTCTGAGCTCCCC
Source organism: uncultured Collinsella sp. (assembly GCA_902491765.1). GTDB lineage: Bacteria > Actinomycetota > Coriobacteriia > Coriobacteriales > Coriobacteriaceae > Collinsella. Next base: position 74,588 of record CABUIY010000009.1, read on the forward strand.
GGCGAACGCCATACTGCCCAAAGCTCATCGCTTTCGAGTACGACCGCCGCATATTTACCCTCAAATCGCCCTAGAAAGCCCTTAGAAACGCCTCGAACGCCCGCCGTCTTATACGTATCTGAACTAACTGTCCAGTAGCTATCGTCAACCTTCGCGGCAGAGCTCAATTTCCTGCAATCCCCTCAACCGATTCCACCGATTTCATAACACCCAGCCGTTCATGGCGCGCAGCGCCCCGCTGAGCGAAAAGAACGGTATGGCGGTCGCATTCTGCCGCCAACTTAGTACGTTATAGCTATGACGACCGTGATTTCACATCTCTCCGCCCTCCGCGCAATTCGTCGCGCACGACGGGCGTACTCTGCCCTACCCTGGGACTCCGTTGATAGCGAACAGCAAGCACAGGCCTTGGCTGGCTGCATTCCCAACAATGACGCGATAGACTTTGGCGCACTTTCGATACTCGACGCCTGGAATGAAGATGATTCCGAACTGCTCGATCTTCTCGTTTCAAACGAAGACAACAGGCGCCCCGACAAGCGACTTCTTCAGCATATTCTCTCCACTCCTCTTCCTGAAGGTGCAATTATGCACGTCGAGGCCGACATCTACGCAACGTCTCCTGCCATGACAGCCATGCTTTGTTCCAAAAATGAATCAGTCGCCAAAACCTTGATGCTCCTTATGGAGCTGCTCGGAACCTACTCACTTCCGCCCGAGGCAACTTACCCCATCGCCTACGACGACACGTGGCCCAAGGCCAACAGCTTCGAAGCGATGGACGACCTCGATTGCCAGGGCGACCAACCGACACCCGAAAAGCCAGCCGAAACACGCTACGAACAGGCACACTATAGATGCGAACCCGCTACAACCATCGAAGAACTCGAGGCAGTCGCACGGTTTGCCAAAAGTAGTTCCTACGCCTCGTTTCGTACGGCTGTCAAACTCGCCCGGGCCGGATCCGCATCCCCAGCGGAATCATTGATGTTCGCCGTCCTGGGCGCGCCCATGCGCTTTGGCGGATTCGGGTGTTGCAGTTTGCCCATGGGAGGCCTGCTGCTCAACTATCGTGTCGATTTCGACACCCTTGCGGTCAACATGTCCTCGGGCATCCCCTACGCCATCTGCGACTTATATTGCCCGGCCGCCGGAATCGACAACGAATACAACGGAATTGGACATGAGCTTCAAAACGCCCGCATCCACGATGGCAGTCGCAACAATGGCCTTAAAGCCATGGGTATCCACGTCCTGGTTATCAATCGTGACCAAATGAAGGACCTTGTTGCACTCGAAGCCTTCGCCCAGACGATGCATCGACTTGCGGGGGTTCGATTCCGCTACCGCATCAAGGGTTATCGCAAGCGTCAGGCTGCCTGGCTCAACGCCCTGCGGGCCGGAATCGGCCTCGCGCCGGTCTAAAAGACTTTTACCCAGTGTTACCTAGCATGGCTGGACAGTTAGTTCAGATTTGTATAAAAAGACGGCTAATATCGAGGTAGTTTGCCGCCATCCCGGCGCCAGTCACCTCATTTGAAGACTCGAAAGATCTGAAATAGCGCAAAATGTGCTCCCCAAAGCGCCGTGGCAGTTCCGCGGTCCCAATTTTGACAGTCAAAGACCTCTTGGTTTATACAAATCTGAACTAACTGTCCACCCCGGCTTCTGACGACTGCCCAAACGCCCTCATACAGCCTCAATCACCCGCCATTTGACAGCAGCAACGGGGTCGCTCACCATAGCAGGCGACAAATCAACGAAAGGATGAACATGGCAGCTGCACAGCCGCTTAAGATTCGCATGGTTGCCGGACTTGGCAACCCTGGCGAGGAATATGCCGAGACCCGTCACAACGCTGGTTTCAAAGCAATCGACGAGCTGGCCCGTCAGGCCGGCGTCACGTACTGGAAAAACCAAGCAGGCGCCGAGATCGCGCTCATCAACATCAACGATCCCGAGGAAGAGGGCGGCAAGCGCCAGATTGTACTGGTCAAGCCGCAGTCGTACATGAACACCTCGGGCGGGCCCATCTCCAAACTCTGCCGCGAGTACAAGATCAAGGCCGAGGAGCTGCTCGTCATCCACGACGAGCTCGATATTCCCGCCGGCGACGTGCGTGTTAAGGTGGGCGGCGGCCATGCCGGTCACAACGGCCTGCGTTCCATCATCGATAAGATGGGCAGCCGCGACTTCAGCCGCATCCGCACCGGCATCGGCAACCCTCCCGGCAAGATGGCCGTCGCCGACTACGTGCTTAAGCAGCTGCGCGCCCGCGAGGCCGAGGATTTCCAGGACACCTGCGCCCGCGCGGCCGACGCCGCCGGCCTGGCGATTGTGCACGGCGTAGTCTATGCTCGCGACCATGTCAACGGCGCCGCCTCCGCCAACGGCAAGCACTAAAACCTACTATTTAGGGACAGGGTTATTTTGGCAGGTTTTATCTACGGAAACGCCATGACAGCCGCGCCGTAATAAACCCTGTGCCGCCATACATATGCAGCGCCCCAAAGGGGGCCGGCCTCATCACAACCCGAGGCCGGCCCCTTTGCCGTTTTGCCTGATAAGGCTGACCAAAATAAACCTGCCCCTATTTGGTAGGCCAAAGTGGATAAACCCTGCTCCCACCTGCCAAAGACACACGTAAGCGACATGTCCATGAGGGTATAATTTGCACCGTATGTCTGCACAACGCCTGTGCGCGTACGGTTTTATTCGGGCTACCGTCCATTTCCGTGGAGGCACGGTTCGGCGGCCCTAACAAGAGAGGGGTTCTATGTATAAGATCCTGGAGAAGACGCAGTTCTCGGAGAAGGTGTTCAAGTTCCGCATCGAGGCGCCTGCAATCGCCAAGCATGCGCACGCTGGACAGTTCCTCATGGTTCGCGCCAACGAGACGGGCGAGCGCGTCCCGTTTACCCTGGCCGGCTGGAACGGTGACGAGGGCTGGGTCGAGTTCATCTTCATGGTGATCGGCAAGACCACCGAGATGCTTTCCACCTACGAGGCCGGCGAGTCGCTGCGCGACGTCGTGGGCCCGCTGGGCGTTCCCACCGAGATGGCCGAGGGCCCCTGCGCCGTCATTGGCGGCGGCGTTGGCCTGGCAATTGCCTTCCCGGTCGCCAAGCACCTGGTCGAGACCGGCCACGAGGTGCACGCCATCATGGGCGCCCGCACCAAGGACCTCCTGCTCATGGAGGACCAGTTCCGCGAGCTCCTCGACGAGGACCACATCCACATCACTACCGACGACGGTTCCTACGGCGAGCAGGGCGTTGTAACCGCTCCGCTGGAGCGCCTGCTGCAGGACAAGGCCGTGAGCCAGGTCTTCTGCGTCGGCCCCGTTCCGATGATGAAGTTCTCGACCCTCACCGCCCAGAAGTACGACACCCCCATCACCGCGTCCCTCAACCCCATCATGGTTGACGGCACCGGTATGTGCGGCTGCTGCCGCGTCGAGGTGGGCGGCGTGACCAAGTTCGCTTGCGTCGACGGCCCCGATTTCGATGCCACCCTGGTCGACTGGGATGACCTTCGTGCCCGCCAGGCCGCTTACCGTTCCGAAGAGGGCGCGTCCCTCAAGGCCTATGAGGAAAAGAGCTGCGCATGCCACTAGTTAACGGTCGTTTCGTTGCCGATATGAAGTCGCCCCGCACCCCCGATAACGAGGAGCCGGCTGCCGAGCGCGCCTGCGACTTCCGCCCCGTCGACAAGGGCTTCACCGAGGAGATGGCGCTGGCCGAGGCCGAGCGCTGCCTCAACTGCAAGAAGCCGTTCTGTGTTGAGGGCTGCCCCGTCAACATCAACATCCCCCGCTTTATCGAGCAGATCCGCGCGAAGGACTTCGGCGGCGCCCTCGATACCATCCGCGAGGACTCCATGCTTCCCGCCATCTGCGGCCGCGTCTGCCCGCAGGAGAACCAGTGCGAGGGTAAGTGCATCCGCGGTAAGAAGTCCGAGCCCGTGGCCATCGGCCAGCTCGAGCGCTTCCTGGGTGACCGCCCCGAGCTCGCCTCCACGCCCAAGATGGCTCCCAAGAACGGCAAGAAGGTCGCCGTCGTCGGCTCTGGCCCGTCCGGCATCACCTGCGCCGGCGAGCTCGCCCGCAACGGCTTTGACGTCACCGTCTTTGAGGCCTTCTTCACCGGCGGCGGCGTGCTGGTCTACGGCATCCCCGAGTTCCGTCTGCCCAAGGCAGTCGTCAAGCGCGAGATTGACGGCCTGGAGGACATGGGCGTCAAGTTTGAGTACAACTCCGTCGTGGGCAACATGGCCACGGCCGAGGAGCTGTTCGAGCAGGGCTTCGACGCCATCTACGTGGCGACCGGCGCTGGCCTGCCCAAGTTCCTCAACGTCCCCGGCGAGAACCTGCCCAACGTCTTCTTCGCTAACGAGTACCTCACCCGCGTGAACCTGATGAAGGCCAACAAGTTCCCCGAGTACGACACCCCCACCAAGCACGGCAAGAACGTCGTCGTCTTTGGTGGCGGCAACGTGGCTATGGACGCCGTCCGTACCGCCAAGCGCCTGGGCGCCGAGCACGCCATCATCGCCTACCGTCGTACCGAGGACGAGATGCCCTGCCGTCGCGCCGAGCTGCACCATGCCAAGGCCGAGGGCGTCGAGGTTCTGCCGCTCGTTTCCCCGCTCGAGTTTGTCGCTGGCGAGGACGGCTCCGTGTGCGCCGTCAAGGTCCAGAAGATGGAGCTCGGCGAGCCTGACGAGTCCGGCCGCCGTCGTCCGGTGCCCATCGAGGGCGCCATCGAGGAGATCCCCTGCGACGTCGCGATCTCGGCTATCGGCACCAACGCCAACCCCTTCGCTGCCAAGATCGGCGGCAAGATGGAGCTCAACAAGTGGGGCTACATCGTCGCCGACGAGGAGACCGGCCAGACCACCGATCCCCGCATCTGGGCCGGCGGCGACATCGTCACCGGTGCCGCTACGGTCATTCTGGCGATGGGCGCCGGCAAGAAGGCCGCCGCTTCGATCACCAAGAGCCTGCTGGGCGAGTAATCACCATCAGCGTTAGCCACCAAACGGCAAAGTCCCCGTCGAGCACACGCCCGGCGGGGACTTTTTCTATACCGGCCGCCCAAACCACAGCAAAGGTGCCTGTCCCCTTTGTGGTGGTTTTGGTCGGCTAGCCTTCGAGCTGCGCTACTTTGTAGCGGTAGGCGGCGGCGATGACGTCTTTGCAGCCCTCGCGGCCCAGCTTGGCGCGGTTGACGACGATGTCTTTGCCGCTCGTCATCTTCCACTTGCCGGCACTGTAGCGCTTATAGAACGCCTCGCGCGCCTTCTGCTGCTGCTTGACCAGCTTGGCGCCCTTCTTTTTGTTAAGACCGCGCTTCTTGCGCACGATCTCGACGCGGTCCTCAAAGGGAGCGGTCACCAATACGGCAATGTGGTTGGGGTTGTTACGCAGCAGGTAATCGGACAGGCGGCCTTCGATAATGCAGCTCTCGGTCTCACCCAGATCCAAAATCACCTGGCTCATCTTTTGGAACAACTTGTCCGAGTACGAACGGGCATCGTAGCGGTCGGGCAGAAACGCCATGTTCTCCACGGCCAGGCGCTCGTCGTAGGCGGCCATCTTGTCGAGCGACTCGCCCGCGCGCAGCGACGCACGCACCAGCAGCTCGTTATCGTACAGCGGAATCCCCAACTCGTCGGCAAGCATGCGACCAATCTCGTGGCCCTCGGCGCCAAAGTCGCGCGCGATGGTAATGACCACAGGATTCTTCTTGTTCTCCAGATCGCTCATCGCGATTCCTTTCTAACAAATGAGAAATAGGCGATTCCTGATTCTCATTTTGTCACTTACGACCGTCCTGGTTTCCCAAGTGCGGCAGATTGCCCCGAAAGAGGAGCGCCGCGTACTAAATGTACGCAAGCGACGATTGAGGGGCAAGATGCCGTGCTTGGGGAAGCAGGACTACGCTGCCACAATACGGCGTTGATATGCTCGGACCAGCAACGAGATACCAAAGTTGAGCACAAAGTACATCGCAAACACCAGGCCGTAGAGCATTAGCACCTGCGACAGGTCGATCGCGTGGGCCATCACGACGTTTGCCGTGTACATGAGCTCGGCCACGTTAATGCCCGAAAGATACGAGCTGTCCTTGATGACAGTCGTGCACTGGCTAAACAGCGCCGGAATGATCGTTTTAAACGTCTGCGGCAGAATGATGTAGCGCATGGTGGCAAAGAAGCCAAAGCCCTGGCTCTGCGCTGCCTCAAACTGGCCGCGCGGAATCGAGTTGAGGCCGCCGCGCACAATCTCGGCCATAACGGCGCTGGTAAACAGCGTAAAGGCGATGGTCGAAATCACAATGTCCAAACCCTGCACCGTAAAGTAGATAAAAAGGATCCACAGCAGGTTCGGCGTGCAGCGGAACAACTCGATATAGGCGCTCACCAAAATACGGAACGGGCGGGGCGCATAGCTTTTAACGAGCGCCAGCACCGTGCCGAAGATGAGCGAGAAAAAGATCGACAGCGCCGAGATCTCGATCGTCTTAACAAAGCCGCCCCAAATGTAGAGCAGGTTGGTCGCGTTGAAGATTTCCATGCGCTAGGCCTCCTCTACGTTGTCGAGCCCCAGCTCGGCTAGGCTCACGCCGCGCGGACGCTCCTTGGAGCGGCGCTCGAGCCACTGCACCAGCATGGCGAGCGGAAAGCAGATGATGAAGTACATAAGGCAGCAGACGATGTATCCCTGCAGGTAGCCGTACAAACTCACAAAGTTGTCGGAACGGTACATAAGGTCGCCGCCGGCCACAAGCGCCAGCACCGACGTATTCTTGACCAGGTTGAGCGCCTGGTTACACAGCGGCGGCAGAATGATCTTGAACGTCTGGGGCAGCACGATGTACCAGTACGCCTGCGCACGGGTGAAGCCCTGGCTCTGGGCCGCCTCCATCTGACCGCGCGGAACCGCCTCGATACCAGTGCGGATGACCTCCGAAATGTAGGCCGCGTGATACAGGCCCACACCCAAGAAGCCCAGCACGAACGGCGCGATGCGCACCGGCTGATCGGCACCGGTTATGGCCTGCAAAAACTGCGGACCGGCCATGTACATAAAGAGCACCTGCACGGGCAACGGGGTGTTCTGGTAAAACTCCACGTACACGCGGCTTATGGCGCGCAGCACGCGCGAGCGAGTGGTAGAGAACACGCCCAGCAGCGTGCCCAGTACCAGCGACAGCAGTAGACCGGCAACGACCACTTGCAGCGTCACGCCAAAGCCCTCCCAGAAGGGCCCCATGTTTTGAAATGTCGTCGACCAACGGTCGGCGTCAAATAATCCTTCGAGCATTTGATTCCTTCCTTGGACGATGTGCCTATACAAGACCCCAGGTCTTGACCTCTTGGTCGAGCCAGCCATCGGCCAGGCGATCGCAAATCACCTGATCGACCACGGCCGAAAGGTCGCAGCCCTTCTTGGTCGCCACGCCGTAGCCCTGCTCGCCAAACTTGACCTCGGGCTGCAGCAGCTCAACGGTCTCGTTCATGTAACCGGCCAGCGTGGAGCGGTCCATGGCAAAGACGTCGATATTGCCGGCATCGAGCGAACTCTTGATGATGGGGTAGCCGCTAAAGGCCCTAAACTCGGGCTTGCAGCTAAAGCCGTTGTCCTTGATCATCTGCTCGATCAGGCTCTGCGTGGTAGCGCCCTGGCTCACGCCAATGACCTTGCCGTCCAGATCCTCAATCGAGGTAAAGCCCGAACGCTTCTTGACCATGAGTCCCACGTAGTCGGTGCGGTACGGCGTCGAGAAATCCCAGCTCTTCTTGCGCTCGTCGGTGATGGTGTAGGTCGCCGCGACCACGTCAAGCTGGCCGTTATCGATCAGCGGGCCGCGCGTCTTGGGCGTTACGTCGGTAAACTCGACAAGCTCCTGGGCACGGGCCTCCTTGTAGCTCACGCCAAAGACGGCGGCCGCGATCTGGTAGCACAAATCGACTTCCATGCCCTCAAAGCGACCCTTGGCGGTGTCGTAATAGCCATAGCCGGGAACATCCTTCTTAACGCCGGCATTCAGATGGCCACGCGACTTGATGGCCGCAAGCTTGGACCCCTTGTCGGAGCCCTCGCCGCTGGTGGAGTTGCCGCAACCGGTAAGCGCGGTCCCCGTCAGCGCAAGCATGCCGGCGCCAGCCAGCTGCAAAAAGTGACGGCGCGACACGGCCGCCCTCGTCATATCCGTCATGTCCATCACCGCGCCTAGTGCAGAATCTTGGACAGGAACTCGCGGCAGCGCGGGTTCTCGGGGTTATCGAAGAAGTGCTCGGGCGTGCCCTCCTCCAGGATGCGGCCGTCCTCCATAAAGATGACGCGGTCGGCCACCTGGCGCGCAAAGCCCATCTCGTGCGTCACGCAGATCATGGTGATGTCCTCCCGCGCGAGCTCAATCATAACGTCCAGAACCTCCTGGACCATCTCGGGGTCGAGCGCCGAGGTCGGCTCGTCAAACAGAATGATGGGCTGCTTGGTGCACAGGGCACGGGCGATGGCGATGCGCTGCTGCTGACCACCCGAGAGATTCTGCGGATACTCGCCGGCCTTATGCGCCATGCCAACGCGCTTGAGCGCGGCGATGGCGATCTCGGTCGCCTCCTCCTTGCTCTTCTTTTGCAGCTTGATGGGCGCGAGCGTCAG
>CABUIY010000010.1 GCA_902491765.1 uncultured Collinsella sp.
GGGCAATATGCTGTCATTTTATTTGCTACAAAATACAATCTAATTCGGATTAAGGTAAATGGATGGAATTGCTCGATAAATGGTAGTGATTAGCGGACCGGTATCGCGATCCTCGTCACATACGCTCCCGGGTCGTCGCTGATGATGTCGTCGATGAGGGCGATTTCGCGCGGGGGACCGGCGGGGGACAGGTCGCGCTCGTGCATGTAATCGAGTAAGCGCTCATAGCGCGGGGCCGCCTGACCGTGCGTGCCGCGGAAGCTGACCGTCAGACACCGCGCGGCGGGACGTACTTCGACATCGCCCAGGTAGGTAATCGTCCGTGTCATCCAGCAGCAGAAAGACTTCGTCGTAGCCGTCAAAGTCGCCGCCGGCCAGGCGCTCGGCGCTAATCCCGACGCCTAAGTTGCCCAGAAAAACAAAGGTCTCGTGCTGGCCCTTCTGCAGCTGACGAATCTGCCACTCCAGCGCATAGGCGTCGGTAGGGTTGACGCGTTCACGCAGCACAGCGCAGCGGAGCTCGGGCGCATCGATTGTGCAGATGGTATCGAGCTCGGTGTTCAGGGCATCATGCAGCAGCGCAAGCCGGTTATCGATCTTGCGCGACACGCGTTCAAGTTCACGGCGCTTGCGCTCGATGAGCTCCTGCTGCTGAGCTAGCTGCCGCTGCATGAGGTCCACATCGCGCGTGGTCACAAACTCGCGGATTTGCGCCAACGGCAAGTCGAGAACACGCAGGTGGCTGATGGTGTTGAGGGTGGAGAGCTGCCGCGATCCGTAGTAGCGGTACCCACTCGCCGGATCGATGTGCGCCGGGTCCAGCAAGCCCATCTGCTCGTAATGACGTAGCGTCCCCACGCTCAGGTTAAACAGGCGCGCCACCTCGCCAATTCGGAGCAGGCCCTCGGTATGTTCAGTTGGCGAGTCGGTCATGGGACCGCTCCTTTCAATAGGGTCGGGGAGGGCGCCAGGCTCGCGTCGCCCCGCTACGCTACCAGCTTGTCAAAAGCTCCGCGGCGGTTGAGCACGGTAAACGCGACAACACAGATGACCGCCGACAAAATCGATCCGCACGGCGAAGCGATGCCCATGGGAAACAGCGTGTCGGAATAGGCGTTTGACAGCAGCCACGCGCCCGGCACGCGAATGAGCGCCACGGCCAGCACGTTGTGCGCAAAGCCGATGTAGCTCTTGCCGTATGCAGCGAAAAAGCCGCTAAAGCAAATGTGGATGCCGGCAAAAATCGCGTCGAAAATGTAGCTGCGCATATAGCCGGTGCCGGCGGCGACCACCGCGGCGTCCTTGGCAAAAAAGCTAATAAATGCCGGTGCCACCAGCCACATCAGCACCGTGATCAGGCAACCGTACACCACCGAGATTGTCATGGCGTCTTTGAGCACCTGACGCGCGCGGTCGCCCTTGCCCGCGCCGGCGTTTTGCGCCGTGAGCGCGCTAACGGTGGCGCCCATGGAACTCGGCACAATGAACAAAAAGCTGATCATCTTCTCGACCAGGCCCACGGCGGCGGCGTCGACGAGCCCTCGATGGTTGGCGATGACGGTGATAAACATAAACGCCACCTGGATGCAGCCGTCCTGCACGGCCACAGGCACGCCGATCTTAAGAATGCTGCCGAGCACCTCGGGCTGGGGACGCAGGTCGCTGCGCTTAACGTGGATGTTCGTGCGGCGGCTCTTAAGCCACACGAGCGCGAGGGCAACGCTGGCCGTCTGGGCGGTTACCGTGCCGAGCGCCGCGCCCACGGGGCCGAGCCCCATGTGTCCGATAAACAGAAAGTCGAGCGCGATGTTGATGATGCATGCCACGCCAATCACGTACATGGGCGAGCGCGAATCGCCCAGCCCGCGAAAGATGGCCGAAAGGGTGTTGTACGCGGCGATAAACGGAATGCCGACAAAGCAGATACGCAGGTAGGCGGCGGTTCCTTCGACTGCCTCGGCCGGCGTGCCAATGAGTGCCACGATCTGCGGGCACAGTGCGAGCAGGACAGCGGCCAGCACCACCGAGACACCCATAAAGAGCGTGATGGTGTTGCCGATGGCGGTCTCGGCGCGGTCAAACCGGCGCGAGCCCACGGCATGGCCGACGATGACGGTCGTTCCCATGGCCAGGCCCACGAGCGTCACGGTAATGATATAGAGCGTCTGCGCGCCATTGCCCACGGCGGTGATGCCGGCGGCGCCGCTAAACTGCCCCATCATGTACAGGTCGGCCATGCCGTAGAGCATCTGCAAAAAGTACGAGAGAATATAGGGCAGGGCAAAAACCGCGATGGTCTTAAGGACATTGCCGCGTGTGAGGTCGTGTTCCATGGGCGGGGCTTTCTGGCTGGGTTTGTTTACGTACCAGTGTAGTGAAAACCCTACAACGATTGTAGAGTCAAGGTTTGTGTTGACGCCGAAGCGAAAAAGTCTCGCGCACCATTATTCCGAGTGAATATGGACACACGTCACGAGAACTCGCCGCCGTCGCTGACCTTGCAGAAAACGATTTCGGAATACTTGACACCATTATTCGGCGCGCAATAATACGTGCGTTTGCGAACAACGTTTGATGGGGGTTGAACCTGCGTGCGCAATCTCAAAATACTGTTTTCCTATCTAGGGGCATACCGTCGCGATGCCATCCTCGGCGTGTTCTTTGTGTCGGTCGAGACGGTGCTCGAGCTGTTTATCCCGGTCATCATGGCCAACATCATCGATGTGGGCGTGCCTGCGGGTGATATCAACTACATGCTGCTGCAGGGCGCGTACATGTTGGTGTGCGCTGCGCTTTCGCTGGTACTGGGCTTGGGTTATGCCCGCACGTCCGCCCGCGTTGCCTCGGGCCTAGGCGCTAACCTGCGCGAGGCCGAGTACAAAAAGATTCAGACGCTCGCTTTTGGTAACCTGGACAACTACGACGCCAGCTCGCTCGTCACCCGCATGACCACGGACATCACCGTTATCCAAAATGCTGTGGGCAACGGCTTTCGCCCTATGGTGCGCGGCCCGGTGACGCTTATCGTCGGCCTTATCTACGCGCTGATGCTGTCGCGCCCGCTCGCCACCGTCTTTGCGATCATCTTGCCCGTGCTGGCAATCGTACTGGGCGTCATCACCTATCGCGTCAGTCCGCTCTACCGCCAACTCCAGACCTCGATGGACCACCTCAACGGCGTGGTACAGGAAGACCTCACCGCCGTGCGTGCCGTCAAGGCCTACGTTCGTACCGAGCACGAGGAGGCCAAGTTCGACGCAGTCAATACCGAGCTTGCGCGCACTGCGACAAAGACCTTTGGCAGCGCGGTGCTCAACCTGCCGGTGTTTCAGCTGTCGATGTACGTGGCTGCGCTCTCTATCCTGTGGATTGGCGGCCGCATGATTCTCGCCGGCAAGCTGGGCGTGGGCTCGCTCACGGGCTTTATGAGCTACGTGCTGCTGATCATGAATTCGCTCATGATGATTTCTAACGTGTTTTTGCTGCTCACGCGCGCTCTTACGAGTGTGGGCCGTATCGCAGAGGTGCTCGATGAGGAGCCCTTTATCGCCAACCCCGCGGGAGACCTCGCGATTGCGGCGCCAGCGGACGGCAGTATCGAGTTTCGCGACGTTTCCTTTAAATACCGCGCGGATGCAGCCGAGGATGTGCTCGAGCATATCGACCTTCGCATCGAGAGCGGCTCGACGGTGGGCATCCTCGGCGGCACGGGCTCGGGCAAGAGCTCGCTTGTGCAGCTGATTGCGCGCCTGTACGACGCCACCGAAGGCGCCGTGCTTGTGGGCGGACGCGACGTGCGCGACTACGACCTCGCGACTCTACGCGACGCCGTGGGCATTGTGCTGCAAAAGAATGTGCTGTTTACGGGTACCGTGCGCGAGAACCTGCAGTGGGGCAATCCGCAGGCGTCGGACGATGAGCTCCTCGCGGCTTGCCGCGCAGCGTGCGTGGACGAGTTTCTTGATCGCATCGGCGGGCTGGACGGCGAGTTGGGCCAAGGCGGCGCCGGTGTCTCGGGTGGCCAGAAGCAACGCCTGTGCATCGCGCGCACGCTGCTCAAGCATCCGCGCGTGCTCATTTTTGATGACTCCACCAGCGCGGTCGATATGGCGACCGACGCAAAGATTCGCGAGCACATCGCTCGGATCCCCGATACGACCGTGCTCATCATCGCCCAGCGCATCGCGAGCGTCATGGATGCCGATCGCATTGTGGTGCTGGACGACGGTCGTGTCCACGGCGTGGGCACGCACGAGGAACTGCTGGCGGGCGACAACATATACCAGGAGATTTACGCCTCGCAGATGGAGTTTGCGAGGAACGCGGACGCCGGCGACGGCAGCGACGATGGTTGCGCGAATGATCCGTTTTCCTCCGTCGCATGCGGATCGCCCTTGGAAGGGGGTGAGCGCCATGCCTAAGACCGCAGCCCAAGCACGCCCGGCCGACCTCAAGCGCACCGTGCGCCGCCTGCTCTCCTACATGGGGCATGCCAAGTTCTCGTTGCTCGCGGTGGGCGTGCTCGCCTCCGTTGCCGCCATCGCGAGCCTCGCCGGCACCTACATGGTGCGCCCCATCGTTAACGGTTTGGCCACGGGCGGGGAGGAACTGCTCGCCAAGCAGGTCATCCTGACGGCGATCATCTACGCCGCGGGCGTGCTCTCGGCCCTTGGCTACTCACAGATCATGGTGCGCGCGGCCCAACACGTGGTGTCCGATATTCGCCGCGACCTGTTCGCGCACATCCAGACGCTGCCGCTCAGTTATTTTGACAGCACGCGCTCGGGCGACATCATGAGTTTTTTCACCAACGACGTCGACACCGTCTCCGAGGCGCTTAACAACAGCTTTGCCAACGTGATTCAGGCCGCCATTCAGGTTGCGGGCACCACGGCTATGCTCATCATCCTTAACTGGCAGCTCACGATTATCACACTCGTGTGCGATGCGGCCATTGTGCTGTATGCGCGCTACTCGGGCGCGCGCTCTAAGCGTTTCTTTGCTGCCCAGCAGGCATCGCTTGGCGACCTGGACGGATATATCGAAGAAATGGTCTCGGGCCAAAAGGTCATCAAGGTCTTTAACCGTGAGGCAGCGAATGTCGCCGGCTTCACCTGCCGCAACGACGAGCTTCGCCGCACCGGCACCGCCGCCGTGAGCTATGCCAACTCCATGGTGCCCATGACCGTCGTGATTGGCTACGTCAACTATGCCATCGTCGCCGTGGCGGGCGGCATGCTCTGCATCAAGGGGCTCGCCGATGTGGGCGCACTTGCAAGCTACCTGGTCTTTGTGCGCCAGGCCGCCATGCCCATCAACCAGTTTACGCAGCTCGGCAACTTCTTGCTCAACGCGTTGGCCGGTGCCGAGCGCCTGTTTGCGGCTATGGACCTTAAGCCCGAGGTGGACGAGGGCTGCGTGGAACTGGTGCAGACGGGCGACGCCGCGTGGGCGTGGAAGATTCCCGAGGGCCAGGGCGTGGGCGCGTATGGGCATCTGCATGACGTGGCAGCCGTTGATGAGTCGGGCCGCGCGGTGGCCGCCGACGGCACCGAGCTCACGTGCGGCTTGGTCCCGCTTGCCGGCGACGTGCGCTTCCATGCCGTGGATTTTTCCTACGTGCCGGGCACCCGTGTGCTCACGGATCTCAACCTGTTTGCCAAGCCGGGGCAAAAGATCGCGTTTGTGGGCTCGACGGGCGCCGGCAAGACGACCATTACCAACCTCATCAACCGCTTCTACGAGGTCGATGACGGCGAGATCACGTACGACGGCATCGACGTCAAGCACATTGCCAAGGCCAGCCTGCGCGGGTCGCTCGGCATTGTGCTGCAGGATACGCACCTGTTTAGCGGCACCATTGCGCAGAACATCCGCTTTGGCAAGCTCGACGCGACCGACGAGGAGGTGCGCGCCGCTGCCGAGGCCGCCTGCGCGGATTCGTTTATCCGCCGCCTGCCTAGAGGGTACGACACACCGGTCACGGCCGATGGCGCCAACCTGTCGCAGGGCCAGTGCCAGCTGCTCGCCATCGCGCGCGTGGCCGTGGCCGACCCGCCGGTGCTCATCCTGGACGAGGCCACGAGCTCCATTGACACGCGTACCGAAAAGCTCATCGAGCGCGGTATGGACCGCATCATGCGCGGTCGCACCACGTTTATGATCGCGCACCGCCTGTCCACTGTCCGCGACGCCGACGCCATCATGGTCCTCGAACACGGCCGCATCATCGAGCGCGGCACGCACGAAGAGCTGCTCGCCCGGCACGGCGAGTACTGGCAGCTGGCGCATGGCTTAAAAGAGCTGGATTAACCCGTTCGAGCACGATGCTTTGATCCCTCCGTGCCCCTCACCTCGACTCAAACCATCACAACATTCGACGTTTTTTGCCAAAATCGGGAAAAGCATCGAATGTTGTGATGGTTTTTCTACCACTCGACCGGGTGGAATCGCTTTCTTGCGCACGAAGGTGTGCGGACCCGTGGGCAGGGGAATAAGGTTGGTTATCCGACTCCATTGGAGGGCTCATGGACCTGCCGATCGTCCTGTCCCATAAGACTGCCTGGCTGTACCACAACGTGGCGCGCCCGTCCGAGCCGCTCTCGCGAGCAAGCAGTCTATACGATGGGGACTCGCTTGCTAACGAGGCGGAGCCGACTGCGAGCCTGCCCAAATTGGGACTCGATGCCAAGGGCCTGAGGGCTTCAACGGCAGTTGGGATCGTTACCGACTATCTGGTCTCGCTCGGTATTCCACGAGAAGAGCTCGATCATGTCGACACGCTCGTCAACTTCGATTTTGAGCGCTCGACGCCGGCTGGATTTAGGTGCCACGTGTTTGGGTCGCCGGTACCTCCGGGCCATCTTATCGAGGTGGCAGAGGACCTTCTAGTGGTTGATGAGGCCATGTGCTTTGTCCAGGCGGGTTCGTGGATGAGTGAGCCCGAGCAGCTGGAATATGGGTATGAAATCTGCGCCCGATACCATTTGAATCATCTGTCGATAGGCGATTATATCGAGATGGGGCAGAGGTATACCGTTGCCGACTTGATTGCCTATTGCAATGAGAACCGATCTCGTCAGGGGGCCATACGCGCGGCCGCCGTGCTCAGGCGCGTGCACGATGGCGCGCGGTCGCCCATGGAGACGGCCACCGCAATCATGGTTGTAGCAAAACGTTCCCAGGGCGGGCTGGGATACGCCAAGATCGAGCTCAACCATCGGGTCGATGTTCCCAACGAGTTCAAGTATCTCGCAAAGGCCGGGTATTTCAAGATCGACGTATATGCGCCTGCGAGCGGTACGGGGATTGAATACAACGGCTCGGACCATCTTGATAAACAGCGCAGCGCGTCGGATGCGGAGCGTATGACCGTGCTGAGCGCGCTGGGCTTTAGGATGATCGTCCTCACCGGGACTCAGTTTGCCCATCAGCTGCAATTGCATCGGGCGATGAACGCTATCGCGCTCGCTATGGGCCTTAAGTGCGACCGGAGCGAGGCATTCCAGAAACGTCAGAACGACCTGCGAGAATTCGTGATTCGGCACTGGGATGGCGGCCTTTAGGGGCGCTTTGGTCCTTCTACGGGGTGCCGTGGGCAGGCAAACCATCACAACATTCGACGTTTTTTGCCAAAAACGGGAAAAGCATCGAATGTTGTGATGGTTTGCATGCTGAGGATGGGCTTGGGAAGCCGGTCTTGCTCGAAGTGACCTGTCCTGTCGTACGGGTGTCGGCATGATTCTCTCGTGGGGTATTATGTTTTCCGAAGAATAAAACGCCGCGTGAGGGGAGGGCTGCGTGGACGGGCACGTGCAACATGACGGCTTTGGCCGCGATATCAACTACCTGCGCATTGCCGTTACCGACAAGTGCAATTTCCGCTGCATCTACTGCATGCCGGCCGATGGCGTGGCACCCCGCGCGCATGGCGAGTTGCTCAGTGCTGAGGAAATCGCCCGCTTTGTGCGCTTGGTGGCAGGGGAGGGCATTCGCCGCGTGCGCCTGACGGGTGGCGAGCCGCTGGTCAGCCGCCGCATCATTCCGCTCATTCGCGACATCCACGCGATCCCGCAGATCGAGGACATCTCGCTTACCACCAATGGCGCCCTGCTTCCCAAGCTGGCGCCGCAGCTCAAAGACGCCGGGCTTAACCGCGTCAACATTTCGCTCGACACACTCGACCCTACGCTGTTTGGAAAGATCACGCGCCTGGGCCGGCTCGAACAGACCATGGCTGGCATCGACGCGGCGCTGGCTTGGGGCTTTGAGCCCGTTAAGGTCAACTGCGTTGTAGTGCGCCGGCTCAACCAGGATGTGGCGGCCCTTGCGCGGCTCACGCTCGATCGTCCCATCCACCTGCGTTTTATCGAATACATGCCCATTGGCGACGAGCGCACGAGCTCGCATTGCGCTGTGGACCCGCATGCACCCGCGCTCAATCCCGAGTTGTGGGACGCGAGCGATACCGTGCCGAGCGACGAGCTGCGGGCGCGCATCAATGCCGGGACCGCCGCGACGGGGCTGGGCGAGCTCGAGCCGCTCGACATCAACGACGCTCCTGCCGGCGCGGGCCCTGCGCGCTATTGGCACTTTCCGGGCGCGGCGGGAACGGTCGGCTTCATTAGCGCCATGTCCAATCATTTTTGTGCGAATTGCAACCGTCTGCGCCTGACGGCCGATGGCAACGTGCGTCCGTGCCTGTTCAGCGATGCCGAGTATTCGGTGCGTGAGGCGCTGCGCCGTGGTGATGATATGCAGGTACTTTCGATTTGGCGCGATGCCGTGGCCCACAAACCGCAGGAACACGCGATAATTGAGGGCACGCAACGATTTATGTCCCAAATCGGAGGATGATCATATGGCCAAGAGCAGGTACGCCGATGCCACCAAGGCCGCTCGCAGGGCCGCGATGTCTGCCCACAAAGTCACGGCTGCGGCGAATGCTGGCAACGCCGACGCGTCCGCGCAGCCGACTGCTAGTGCTGCCGCCGAGCCCGCCCGCGACGCCCGTCGCGATGAGCTGACGCACGTGGACGCCAAGGGCGAGGTGCGCATGGTCGACGTGTCCGACAAGGCCGAGACCCATCGCATCGCCATCGCCGAGGGCACCATCCTCATGCACCCCGAGACGCAGGCCATGGTGCTGCAGGACCGTGCCAAAAAGGGCGACGTGCTTGCTTGCGCGCGCGTGGCGGGCATCATGGCCATCAAGCGCACGAGCGATATTATTCCCATGTGCCATCCGCTGCTCATTACCAAGAGCAAGTGCGACATTACGCCCATCGCTCCGGCGGGGATGCTTGTCGATGACATGCCCGAGGGCTGGGCGCCGGCGCGCGCGGACGGGCAGGTTGGCTTTCACGTGCTGGTCACGGCGGGCGTGACGGGCAAGACCGGCATTGAGATGGAGGCGTTGACCGGCGCGAGTGCCGCGTGCCTGACCATCTATGACATGTGCAAGGCGGTCGATCGCGGCATGGAGATCGTCGACGTGCGTCTGCTGCGCAAGGAGGGCGGCCGCTCGGGCGTGTGGGATCGTGCCGAGCGTCGGGCCGCTGCTGTTGAGGCCGTGGCCGCTGACGGTGCCGCGCCCGCGAGCGCACCCGTCGCCGTCGCGCCCGCAGCTCCCACTCCAGCCGTCCCCGCGATCGCGTTTATCGGCTACCAAAACTCGGGCAAGACCACGCTCGTCGAGAAGGTTATCGCCGAGCTCACCCGCCGCGGCCTGCGCGTGGGTTCGCTCAAGCATCACGGGCACCACGGCTTTGATATCGACGTGCCCGCTAAGGACACCTGGCGCCATCACCAGGCCGGCTCCAAACACGTGGGCCTCATTTGCGCCACGCGCTGGGCGGAGTACGCCGACACGCGCGAGGAGGACGAGATGCCCGCGCGCGAGCTGCTGTCGCGCTACAACGATGTCGATGTGGTGATCATCGAGGGCTACAAGACCGAGGGCTTCGACAACATCGTGGTCGCGCGCTCCGGTGTCGACCGTCTGCACGGCAAGAGCTCGCTCGACCTGGTCGACGGTCACACGCTGGCCCTTGCCTGCAACGAGGCCCTGGCGCGTCAGGCCTTCGACGCCGGCTTTGCGACCCGAGCCATCAACATCAACGACGCCCGAGCCATCTGCGATCTGATCCAAGACCACCTTTAAGGCTTGACGCTGAACCTGCCAAAAAGGGACAGGTTTATTTTGGCAGGTTTTATCTGGGAAAACGTTGTTTCCACCACAAAGGGGCCAGGCACCTTTGTGGTGGTTTTTGCTTTGGTAGACGTGTGGGACATGCCTTACAATCTACCAAGTAGTTCATGACGGGCGAAAAACGGAGAGAAGGGGCTTGATGCGTCTTAATGTTTCATGCGGATTGATTGATTTGACAGACGGTGGCGAATGCCTGCCGTCCGCATTCGTATGAAACAAGGAGTCTCCATGCTCGCCTCTCTTTTCTCAAAGCCTCAATCATCGCTGTCCGTGCAGGCCAAGCGCCTGGTGGCGATGCGCTTTCTCATCTACACCGGCTTCCAGACCAGCTACTTTATCGGCGTCATCGGGACGCTCACCTATGCGGACGGCGCTTCGGTCGTCGCGACATCGCTGGCCGTCCTGTTTATGAATGTATTCGTGATCATGGGATCCTTTGCGGGTGGCGCGGCGCTCGACGCCTGGGGTCCGCGCCGCCATTTCTTGCTGAGCATCATCGGCGCTCTCGCAACTGGCGCGGCGATCCTCGTTTTTGGCAGCGCGACCGGAACAGTCCTTGCCGGCGCGGTGCTCCTGGGCTTTGTGATGGGATTCGCCCAGCCCATCGCCACGTCCTATCCGGCGTATCTCACCGACGACCCCGTTGAGCTCAAAGACATCAACTCCGCCATCGCCATGCTCTCAAACGTGAGTATCATCGTTGGCCCCACGCTGGGCGGCTTTGTCGCGGCGGCTGCGCCGTCGCGCGCGGTGTTCGTGCTCATGATGATCTTTACCGTACTGGCGCTCGTCGCCGGTTGGGGCTTTAGGCCGCAGGCCAGCCATGTCGCCGGGCATGCGGATGCCGATTTGGCAGAGGAAGGGGAGCGTGCGGGACAAAGCTCCAACCCCAGCACGACCACCCGCGCAACCTTCGCGACCAGCATCAAGACAGTCTTTACCAACAACGTTCTCGCGCTACTTTTCTGCATCATCTTCCTCTCGAACTTTGGCTACGGTGCCTTCGATCCACTGGAGTCGTTCTTCTACCGCGATGTTCTGCATGTCGGTGTTGAGTGGATGGGCTGGCTTTCGTCGGCCTCGGGCGTGGGCGCGGTGCTGGGCGCCGTCGTTGCGCTCCGCTTGCCGCTGCACTTGGTAAACCTAAAAACGCTGCTCGTGGCACTTATGTCCGTGGGCCTGGGAAGTCTGCTCTATGTGGGAACACCGTACGTGGGCGTAGCCCTTGTCGGCCAGATTGTCCTTGGTGTGGCCTGGGGCGTCGTCAACCCGCTCCACAACACGATTGTCCAAACGACGGCTCCGCTCGAGCAGCTCGGTCGCGTCAACTCGGTCATGGGCTTTGGCAACATGTTCGCCGGCGTGGCGCCGCTGGCGATTGCCCCGTGGCTGGCGGCGACATTTGGCGTGCAGCAGACACTCGTGGGGGCAGGCATGGTCGTGACGGCGGTTCCCGCGACGCTGCTGCTGTTTGGACGCCGACATTTGGATCGTGCCGCAAGGCAGTAAAAACCATCACAACATTCGATGAAAATCGCGATTTTGCCGAAAAACGTCGAATGTTGTGATGGTTTGCGCTCCGGGCCGGGACACCCTTCGGGTCCGGCCACCACAAAGGGGCCAGACGCCTTTGTGGTGATCGGGCCCCAACGGCCCGTGCCTTGGTATACCATGTGCGCCGTTCACGAATACACCCCACACCGCCGCACAACTCAGAAAGGCCCCTATGGACACCACCTTCAGCCACATCAAAGCCGTGTTCTGCGATATCGACGGCACGCTGCTCACGAGCCGGCACACGGTGTCCCCGCGCACCGTGGCGGCGATCCGCGCCCTGCGCGAGCGCGGCGTGCTCTTTGGCCTGTGCACCGGGCGCGACGCCCACGCGACCGAGGCCATGTACGAGCTCTGGGGCATCGAAGGCCTGGTGGACGTACTCGTGGGCTGCGGTGGCGCCGAGGTCATCGACCGCGCGCACGACATCAACGAGCTGAGCTATCCGTTGCCGGGCGAGACCATCGCGCGCATCTGCAAGCACATGGCGGACCTTCCGGCAACGCCCGTCTGCCCCCGAGACGGCGTGTTCTACGTGCCCGAGAGCAACGCGTGCGTCGAGCACCTGTCGCGCGTCGACGGCGTGCCCTACCAGGTGGTCGATTTTGCCGAGTTTTTGCGCGAGCCGCAGCCCAAGGTGATGTTTACCATGGCGCCCGAGGTGATGCCGCAGGTCATCGAGCGGGCATCGACGTTTGCCGATAACACAGTTAAGGCGGCGGCTCTGCAAACCACACAGCGGCTCTACGAGTTCATGGATCCGCGCGTGTCCAAGACGCGCGGCCTTGTGCGCGTGGCGGAGCTCAACGACATGGAGCTCCAGGACATCTGCGTGTTTGGCGATGCCGATAACGACACCTGCATGGTGGCCGACGCCGGCGTGGGTGTGGCCATGGCAAATGGCAGCGACGCCACCCGTGCCGCCGCCGATTTTGTAACCGCGAGCAACGACAAAGACGGCATCGCGATCTTTATCGAGGAGCATCTGCTGTAGCGCTGGGGGAGAACTACCACAAAGGGAGCAGGCACCTTTGCGGTGGCCTCAGACGATTTGGGCGAATTGATACCTAAAATCTGTGAGAAAATTCAAATATTGTTGTCTGAACATCATGCTTCTAACCACCGATGGGTTTAAGATATTCTCATCAGTTTGGTAGGATATTCCTCTCGGTAAGTGACCTACCGCTCATGGTCGTTTTCGACTGTTCACAGGATGTTTGCTCTTGAGCAAAATGTTGTGCAAATAAATCTAATGCCATTAAAAAATGATGGGCAACTAAATTACCAGTAAAAACAAAAAATAGATAGCGAATAAATGAAGGTAAATCTGAGCAAATGTCAAGAGAATTGAGAATTCGCTACAAAACTATCGGTTTTCTTGTTCAGATGTTCAAACAATTGCTACAATATGGATTACTAAGCGTGCGCAATTACAGATTGCGCAGATACGTTTGATAGTGAAAGAGCAAGATCGTGGTCTCTTGGGGAGGAGACATCGATGAAAGCGAATTCAGAAAAAACTAAGCAGAGTAAAAAAGCGACGCGCCGTGTACTGGCAGGCGTTTTGTGCGGAGCCTCCGTTTTGAGCCTGGTACTGTCGCTCGTCATGCCTCCGATCTCGCAGGCCATTGCCAACGATGCCCAGACAGATTCTACCGAGGAAACTGTGATGGGGGGGGGTTCCTCAACTGAGTCTACTGATGTAGAAAACACCAACAATGGGGATACCGAAAAGCTGAATAGCGACGATGCCGGGAATGGCGCGAGCGAAGACGCCGCTGCCGCAGGCCTGCCGTCCGACGACACGGAGGCCGAGGGCGACACGCAGCCTTCCGACACACAGCCTGCGGATGATGAAAATAACGATGAAAACGCTCCCGCCACCGTCAGTACCGATGACTATACCGAGGTAAGCGGCAATGTTGCTGAGGCATTTACCAAGGGCGGCAAGTTCCGACTGACGGGTCCTGCCTATTCGAATCAGCAGATTAGCATCAGCAAAAACACCACCATCGATCTTAACGGCAACATGCTCTGTAACCGTTCTGGCGGCTTAGACTCCTTCTTTTTGGTCGAAGAAAGGGCCACACTCACTATCGAGGATTTAAGCAAAAAAACAAATGATGTATCAAGACCGGTCGATACGGCCAAGACGCCGGCGGGTCAGCTTGCGAGTATGGAGTGGGAAAAAGGGACCAGCTCCAATAACGGCACTCCTACAAGTCTTACTTACTATGAGACTATGAGCACGCCCAATACAGATGGACTTTGCACCACCGAGACTACGTACGAGCATGTTGTTACGGGCTTTGGCGCTATCGATGCGGCATCGGAAAGCGGTTCCGTAAAGCAAGTGGTCACCGTTAATGAGGGCTGCACGCTCGATCTCAAGGGCGGCATGATTACCACGGCCGCCAATCTGAGCGATAACGGCCATGTGATTCTTTCTACGGGTAAGGTCATAATCGAAGGCGGTTACGTCACCAACGGCAACGACGGTGGCTGGGGCGGTGGTCTGTGCATAACGGGCGCGAATGCCAGCCTCGAAATGACAGGCGGCGTGGTCGCGGGAAACAAGGCAGCTTCTGGCGGTGGCATCTTTGCTAACAATAGCGCGGCGCTGAACCTCTCCGGCGGTGTCATCTCGGGTAATGCAACATATGACAACGATATCACCGATGGTTATAACGTCAACGCCGGCGGCTACGGTGGCGGTGTTTATACCCAGAGTGCAACCGTAACCATCAGTGATTCTGCCAATATAACTAACAACCGAGCTGAAGCTCGCCTCGCTAATAGAGAGCTTTACAACAAAGGTCTCCTCGGTGGCGGCGGAATTGCATCGCACGGTGGAACGCTGTCCATGACGGGTGGCTCCGTTACTGCCAATTACTCCCATGAGGCCGGCGGTGGAATCTACGCTGGTCTCCCCGGGCAGGGAGTTGGATTTACCATGTCCAGCGGTTTTATTGCGGGCAATATGTCCGATAATGCCGAGGGCGGTGGCCTCCGTATTTCTGGCGATACTACCGGCTATATTAATACCGGCGATATTAATGCGGAAAATGCATCAAACAGGGTTTACATCACCAACAACAAGACCATGACGGGCAGCAACGTCGACCGCGGTGGCGACTGGGGTGGCGGTGGTGTCTTTATCCAGAAGGGCGGCAGGCTCAATATTTTCAAGACGCTGATCACTAAAAATCGCGCCGGTGGCTGGGGCGGTGGCGTCGGTGCTTGTCCTACGGGCGAGACAATCGTTTCGCACTCAAGTGGCGCTGCTATCTATGACAACGCAGATAACGTTGATCAAGATGGCAATAAGTTGCCAGCGTATCATTATTCCGCTGGCGGCGACGGCAAAAATGAAGACCACGATGAAGTAAATTACGTTACTCCTGACTTCCAAAAATCCGGCCATAAGGATTTCTTCTTGGTCCGTAATAAGAATGGCGCGGATAAGACAATCGCTGTCGTTCTTGGCAAGATGCTGGGCGGCGAATCGGCTGGCTGGCAGGGCACTTGCGATGGTGAGACGATAACCATCGATGCCAATGGCGGTGCCGAGGCCAAGTGGATGTTTGGCCTTGCGGCTAATCCTTCTGATGCGGCTAAAAGGTATGCGCAGAGAGATGCTACGGCCATCATCAGTGGCAACTACTCCTACACCCACGGTGGTGGCATCATGACCAACGGCGACCTCATCGTCGGTAAGGTTACTTCCCTGGACGTGTATCCTGCAATCAAAGTCAAGGCTAACAAGGTCCTCATGAAGGACGGCGAAGCTCAAAGCCTCGCGGGCCACGGCTACCGGTTCAAGTTGTTGGGCAAAGCCGACGGTTCAGGTGAGGAGCCGTATTGGGATGCGAACGGCACGCTCCACGCAAGCGGATGCGAGGCGACGTCTGAGTTTACCGTTAATAACGAGGGAAAGACGGGAGAGATTGTCATTGATACGGCCGCGAACTATCAGTCGGGTGATTACGACCTCTACCTTGTTGAAGTTCCTATCGAGGAAAAAGGAACAAAGTTCGATAAGTCTATTTACAAAATACATGTAGATGTTAGTGATCAACCAGTTGAAAAGACGAATCTCTTGGGAATTGAGATTTATCGCCATGCGGTCAATACGAGTACTTCAAAAGTATCCGTTAAAAAGGAAGGCGAAGCTGAATTCACTAAATGTGATGCTAGCTGGAGCACGGATACGGCTGATAGCACCGTCTCGACCGTAAAAATCGGTGATGATTTCAACCCTGCGTTTACGAACGAACTTGCGCCTTACCAGACCTCAGGCACTTGGACACCTCAGGTGACCAAAAAGGTCGACGGCGGCGAGATGAAGAAGTTCAAGTTTGAGCTGTTTACTAAGAATTCGGACAACACGGAGACATCCCTTCAGACCAAATATACTTCTGCTGAGTCGGGAAACCCTCAGACTGTAATGTTTGATGCGGTGACAATCGGCCCACTGCGCATCAAAGATCTCGCCGATGGTAAAGCGACGTTCACCTACTACATCCGTGAATGTACTGCCAACGGCGGCGACGGCACCAAGCACGAGGGCTACACCAACGACACCAAGACCTTCAAGGTTGTGGTGACGGCCAAGGATAACAAAGACGGCACGCTGGAATGCACGCCGGCCTACTACGAGGTCGACGCCAGCGGCAAGCCAAGCGAAAAACCGACCACCGATCCCACCTTCACCAACACCTACTCAACCTCTTTGCCCCTTTCTGGTATGTCGGGCGTCACTCTGACGTACCTTGCCGGCGCGGCGGTGCTTTGCGCTGCTGCAGCCTGGATGCACATTCGTCGCAAGGCGAATGCGAAGGGAGGTGAGCGTCGTGAATAAGAAAGTTTGCTCCTTCCCGATCTTGTTTGCGCTGCTTGCCCTCCTGATCGGCACCTGCGCGGTTGTGTTCCCCGCTTCCGCGCAGGCCGCGCCGACCTCGACCGGTTCCATCACGGTGAGCGGCACCGTGGCACGCAGCTACGACGCCTACCAGATCTTTAGCGCCAACGTCGTCGACGGCGACAGCGACGCCAAGATCGCCACCGACCTTGCCTGGGCAAGCGACGCCGTGCGCGACGCCGCGCTGCCCGTGCTGCACAGCGCCGGCATGCCCAATTCCCAGACCACCGCGCGGGAAGCTGCCGAGTGGCTCAACACCGATTCCCACCTTACGAGCGCGCTGAGCGCACAGCTCGCTCGTTCCCTCCAGAGCTCTGGCGCCGTGTCCGTGGCCCTTAACGCGGGCACGACGGCCGAGCTGCCCTGTGGCTACTGGCTCATCGTCGCCGACGACGATGCCATTTCCCAGAACGAAGCCGGCACCGCGCCGATCATGGCGCTGGTCGGCGGCAGCGCCGTCACCGTCAAGCCCAAGGCCGCGACCCCCAAGGTGTCCAAGCACGTGCTGGAGGACGGCACCGCCGCCTGGCGGAAGGCCGCCGACGCCACGGTCGCCGACGACCTGTACTGGCGCCTCTCTGCCACGGTCCCGGCGGGCCTCACGGCCTACGACACCTATACGGTGCGGTTCGTCGACACCATGAGCGCGGGGCTCGACCCCTCCAAGGTGGCCGCGAGCATGCGCGTGTACGTGGCGGCGGGCGCGGACGGCGGCTTCGACGCGGTCCAGACCGACAAGGACGGCCGCGTCGGCACCGAGCCCGCGAAGGGCTGGACCGACATCACGGCCCAGTGCGCCACCAAGGTGGCGGTCGACGGTAAGACCTTCACCGTGCGCACCGGCGACCTGATCGCCGCGCTCGGCGGGGCCGACGCCTTCACCGCGGGCGCCCGCGTGGTCGCCGTGTATAACGCACCGCTCAACAGCGCATGCAACCACGGCATCGCGAAGGGCAACCCCAACGAGGTCTACCTGCGCTACCCGCGCTCTCCCTTTGCCGACCAGTCCGGCGATGCCGGCTTTACCCGCACGCCGAGCGATGATGCGTGCGCCTACACCTGGGATCTCGCGCTCACCAAGCGCGGCAGCGACGGCGACAAGCCGCTTGCCGGGGCGGTCCTGAACATCGCCGACGACCGCGGCCGCACGCTGACGGCCGACGGCACGTGGGATGCGGAGGGCAAGGCCACCGTCACCACGGGCGAGGACGGCCGCGTGACCGTCTCGGGCGTGGATTCGGGCAAGCTGGAGGCCCGCGAGCTCAAGGCGCCCAAGGGCTACGCCGCCTTTGAGGGTACGCGCTCCGTGACGGTCAAGGCCGAGGGCCTGGACGTCGACCAGGTGGCTGCCGCCAAGCCCAAGCTCACCATCACGGCCGAGTCGCCCCTGCGCGCCGACAGCGCTGACGGATCGACGGGCAGTCTGGAGGCGTCGCTCATCAACACGCCCACCGGCACACCCCCTAGCATTACCACCGGAGGCTTTATGCCCTCGACTGGCGATATGGCAATGTACGCCGCGGCCGCCGCAGCGGTCGCCGGAGCCGCGCTCATCGTGGTCGCGCTCCTGGTCAAGCGGGGAGGTGGCAGCCATAAAGAGTAGCTGGCAGCCCCGCAGAGAGCGGGGCGAGACATAGCGAAGCAGATGCTAAGACACAGACAGACAGATTTAGATCAAATGGAATTCGAGCAGAAAGCAGAGGAAAAGAAGATGAGCATGAGCAAGAACATCGCACGCCTGGCAGTAACGGCAGGCCTCACTGCAGCGCTGAGCTTCGGCGGCGTCATGGCGCCGGTGACCATGGCGTTTGCTGAGGGCGCCGCGACCGGCTCGGTGACCATCAAGAACGCAAATAATAACGTTACCGATTTTAAAGGTTACAAGATCTTCGATGCCAATGTGGTAAAGGACGAGAATGGCAAGACGCTTGTGAGCAATATCACATGGGCAAACGAAAAGGTGGAAGCTGCTGTTAAGGGGGTAATTACGGAAATCGAACCTAGTGCCAATATAGCCACCGCTCAGGATGCTGCTGAATGGATCAAGAGACACGTGATGGTTACCGATGAAGAGTTCCGTGTGGCATCTGAATCTCCTGCATACAAGATTGCAGCTGCCGTGTCTGCGGTGACCAATCTGGACGATTCAAGTGATTACACGACCACTTCGAATGGCGTTGCTAACAACCTTTCACACGGCTACTGGCTCTTTGTGACTGACGCCTCTACCGTCACAGACGTTGAAGCTGCCACTGCCCCCATTTTCACTGTTGTTGGCGATGAAGCGGTCAAAATTAACGAGAAGACCAGCATTCCTACCGTCAACAAGGAGGTTAAAGAGAACGGCACTTGGGGAAACGTGAGCGACTCCCAGATCGGTGAGGAAATCGAATATAGGTTGACTGGCTCTGTCGCCGATAACATCGATACCTTTACCACATACACATATGAGTTCCATGACCATCTTTCCGTTGGACTGGAGGCTATTCCGAGCTCCGTTGTCGTGACTATTAACGGTCAGCCTGTCCAGCCTACAAATAACTACAACGTGAAGCTTACGGATACTTTGGATGCTTCCAAAAAGGTTACAGGCCATGACCTGATGATTTCCTTTACCGACCTCAAGGCCGCTGCAAAGGCTTCGAACGTGACCCTGACCAAGAATTCTAAGGTCGTTGTGACCTACAAGGCCAAGCTCACTCGCGATGCTGAATACACGGCTACCGGCAACACCAACGAAGTCACGCTTGTCTACTCCAACGACCCCATGAGTAAAGGCACCGGCACCTCTACGCCGAAGAAAGTCACCGACTACGTTTTCGGCTTGGATATTACCAAGGTTGAGGAAGGCAATACGGACAAAAAACTTGCTGCTGGCTTTAAGGTCAAAGTCGTTAACAACGGGGACTCTGCCTCTGCTGGCAAATGGCTTAAGGATGACGGGACCCTTGTCGAGACTAAAGAAAATGCTTCTGAGTTTATGACCGATGCTACGAGCGGCAAGGTTTTAATCCCTGGCCTCGTTAAGGGTACGTATGAGATTGCCGAGACGACCACTCCTTCGGGCTACAACACTATCGCGCCCTTCCAGATTACGGTTACGCCGACCTATGATGAAAATGGCAAATTGTCGACGCTGGCCGTTGGCGAAGACGTCGAAAAGGTCACTCCCGGTACTGCAAATGGTTCGGTCATGTCCATTACCATTGAAAACAAGAAGGGCTCTGGCCTTCCGCTGACCGGTCTCAACGGCGTGACCTTCACTTGGATTGCTGGTGGCGCGGTGCTGTGCATCGGCGTGGCACACCTCATCCGCAGCCGTAAGCAGGCTGAGGAGTCCGAGCAGGAGTAACGCTCGCTCACCCATCCCTTTGGCAGGTGGGATGTGATGGCCATGAGACTTGCGGACACTTTTCTCGTCCATCGACGTTCTTGCTTTGCCATTCTTTTTTCGGGGTAGACTCCGCACTGGAGTCTGCCCCGTTTTTTGGACAACACAGGCAGCCTCCACCGTCCGATGCGGACTCATCCGTCATCGCGTTTCTTGACTCGTATGAGGTTCGGTTTAAGGTCCGTAGGCGCTCGCGCGGTGCGGACGGTGGAAGGCATTTGCGCCGCAACAAGCGCAAATAAGAATGCCCGGGGTTAGAGGCCCGGGCATTTAACAAAACCAGAAAACTAGGCCGCCCGCGCTCCCAAACATTTACGCGGGGTGCGTCGTTTTCTATTGACATTGTATCCCGAATCGCCCAGCCGATCCGGGACATTTTGAAAACTCAAATGCGGGCCTATGCATGAGAGGAAGCTCGTTAATTCCGAAAATAATGTATAATTCCAATTTAAACTGGTATCAAACGAAAACGATGGAAATGAACGAAGCGCTAATCTACTTACAAGAAGCACTAGGCCTCTCCGCCAAGACCAAAACTTGGCCTGGATCCGCACACTTGCCGCTGCATCTGCGGGCGATTGAGGTCCGCGCTGTTGACGCAAACGGTTTTTCGTTTTTGCTTGCAAGTTTGCCTACTGGCGTCGGGCTTCCCGAGGCTAAGAGAGTCTATAGCCAGCTAGCCTTGCGTGCGGAGACTCCTGTTGTCGTTTCGTTTCCTGATGCCGATGCACGTCAGCGCAAAGCATTGGTCGCACAAGGGATTCCCTTTGTCTGCCCTGGTAGACAGGCTTTTCTTCCATTTATGGGTACAGCCTGCACGGAGAGGGGCGGTGCCCGGTTTCGCAATCACGCGACCAAGATGTCGCCCAACGCGCAGGCTGCCGCAATCTGGGGAGCAGCCCAGGAGCCATATCGCCCCTATGACCTTTGTCGCGCGCTTGGGATTTCGGCAAGCCGCGCGAGTGAGGCCATAACCGAGCTTGTCGACAGGGGGCTCGCGAGGCGCGAGCGTTGCGAGCGACGTGTCGTCGTGCTCCCTGTTGCCGTTGATCTTTTGCTCAGCGAGCACATGGCAGAGCTCTCCTCGCCTGTCTCGAAGGTCTTTTTTGCAAGGAAGACGCCGCAGGTCGACTATCTTGTTGACGCCGGGGAGACGGCGCTCGCTGCGCGTTCGATGCTCGCTGCGCCGGGTATGGAACAAAAGGCCGTCTTAAGAAGTGCATGGCGTCAACTGAGCGACCTCGAAGTCGCAGACGGGGAGTTGCCGGATAACGAGACGGCGATGATCCAAGTGTGGCGCTATGCGCCCGTGTTTGCCGGCTCCTCCCGTGTCGACGACATTTCGCTTGCGCTATCTTTGGCGGCAATCGACGATGAGCGAATTCAGCTCGAAGTCGATCGCATGTTTGGAAAGGAATATCCATGGCAAGAAGCGCTGTAGAAGGTCTCCAAGAATTTCAGCAGCATATGCAAGAAGCCGCAGGATCGTATGCCCTTATCGGCGGCACGGCATGCGACATTTTGCTCGCGGAGGCGGGACTTCCGTTTAGGGCGACTCACGATTTTGATGTGGTAATTGTCGCCGATGACCGGTTGCCTCAGACGGCAGAAGCTATATGGACTTTGGTGCGTGATGGCGGTTACCGCTGCGGCTGGGGCGAAGGCAAAGGCTCATGTTTTTATCGGTTTACAGAGCCTAAGATGCCGGGTTACCCCCATATGATTGAACTCTTCGCGAAGTGCCCCGACTTTCTAAAGGGTCGTGAGGGGATTGATGTGGCGCCAATTCACGTTGATGAAAACATAAGCAGTCTTTCGGCAATTTTGTTGGACGATGCTTACTACAGCTTGTTCCTTCAGGGAATTCGGACCGTAGGCGGCGTTTCGGTCCTGGGGACGGAATACATTGTCCCGTTCAAAGCGAAGGCGTATCTCGACCTAAAAGCTAGAAGGGAAGCGGGAGAGAACGTTGATTCGAGGAAGGTAAAAAAGCATAAACGCGATGCGCTGAGACTTGCTCAGCTGCTTGGAGAGTCGGAAGGTGTCGATCTGCGCGGAGAACTGAAGGACGATATGCTTGCGTTTGTCAAAGATTGTGAGGTGGGCGACGTCAATCTGAAACAGATTGGGGTTGCGGGCGTAACGATGGCGCAGTTGCTCGAGACGATGAAAGCAACATATGGCTTGATTGGTTGAGTGGGGTTACGTGGCCCGGACGGTGCAGCCAGGCTGCGTTGCGCAGCGCATGAGCTCGCTAATCGGCTATTATTTGTTTAGACAACTTGAGTTGTAGAGGAGTGACCGGCAATGGTGCAGGGCGCCAAACATATGAAGAGCAATAACGCCGCGGACAACGGCGGCTCATGCCCTCAGCCCAAACCTCAGTCCAAGCCCAAGCCCAAGCCCAAGCCCAAGCCCAAGCCCAAACGCCGCCGCAAGCGGCTGCCGCGCTGGGCCGACCGGCTCATCACCATCGTCATCATCCTTATTGGCGTGGGCCTTATGACCTGGCCGTGGATCTTGGACCGGCTCGAGGCCTCGGGCGTGTTCAACCAGATCAGCACGGTGTCCAGCACCGTTGACGCGCTGTCTGCCGAGGAGCGCGAGCGCATCCTGCTCCAGGCGCGCTCCTTTAATGAGCAGCTGGCGGGCGAGGCCACCGAGCTTCCCGCCGACCAGATCGAGCCCTACGCCCAGCAGCTCATCTTTGACCGCGACCCCATGATGAGCTGGGTCGAGATCCCCTCCATCGACGTGAGCATGCCCATCTACCACGGCACGAGCGAAGAAGTCCTTATGGCGGGCGTCGGCCACCTGGAGGGCACGAGCCTGCCGGTGGGCGGCACCTCGACGCATTGCGTGCTCACCGCGCATTCGGGCATGCGCAACCTGAGCATGTTCGACGACATCCATTCGCTGGAGCCCGGCGACTTGGTGCTGCTGCACACCATGAACAAGACGCTCGCCTACAAGATGGTGGACTCCGAGGTGGTACTGCCCGAGGAGATGGAGTCGCTGACCATAGAGCCCGGCGCCGACAAGGTAACGCTCGTCACCTGCACGCCCTACGGCGTGAACGACCATCGTCTGCTGGTGCATTGCGTGCGCACCAAGTACAACAAGAAGGACGTCGACAAGCAAAAGTCGCTGGCCGGCCGCCACTGGGGCAAGCGTGAGTTTGCCGTGCTCATCGTGGTCGTGGCCATTGTGCTGTTGCTGCTGGACATCGTGATCCACGCGGTCCGCAAGCGCCGCAAGGCCAAGGCCTCGGCATAAGACATTCTCCAGAACCACCACAAAGGGGACGGGCGCCTTTGTGGTGGTCGGGGCTTCCAAACCATCACAACATTCGATGAAAATCGCGATTTTGACGAAAAGCGTCGAATGCTGTGATGGTTTTCGTTGCGGGCGGGACGGTTTTCGTTTCGGGCGGCGCGGTTCTCGTTGCGGGCGGGACGGTTTTCGCTATGGACGGTGCGGTTTCGCTGCAGAATCGCTAGCCCGCAGCCTGCCAGCCCGCCGCCCTCGTTACGTTTTCGCTGCATTTGGGTAAAGCACCTGCTCCAAGCGGCGTTGCCTTGTATACTAGAGCGGTTTATCTGTTATGCGGAAGGGAGCGCCTATGGCACTCAGCGAGAAAGACGTGCGCGGCATCGCCGAGTACGCAAAGATCGCACTGACCGATGACGAGCTCACCCAGATGACGTCCTACCTGAACGACGCCGTCCAGATGCTCGAGCCCGTCTTGCAATATGACTTGCCCGACGTGGAGCCCACGTTCCATCCTATCGGAAGCCTGTCCAACGTGATGGGCGACGACCTGCGCGAGCCCGAGCGCGACCTGCCGCTCGACGTCGCGCTCGAAAACGCCGGCAGCGCGCGCGACCGCTACTTCCGCGTGCCGTCCATTTTGGGAGAGGGGGAGAGCGAGTAATGGCGCAGAGCTTCGATTCCCTTACCGCCGCCCAGATCGCCGCGGGCGTTGCCGCCGGCGACTTTACCGCTACCGAGGTGGCCCAGGCCTCCCTTGCCGCCATCGAGGCGCGCGAGGGCGGGGTCCAAGCATTCCTGCAGGTGGCGCCCGAGCTTGCGCTCGAGGCCGCTGCGCGCGTGGATGCCGACCGTGCCGCAGGCAAGCCGCTGCCCCCGCTTGCAGGCGTGCCGCTGGCCATTAAGGACAACATGAACCTCGTGGGCACGCGCACCACCTGCGCTTCCCGCATGCTCGAAAACTACCAGAGCGTCTACACCGCCACCTGCGTCCAGCGCATGCTCGACGCCGGCTGCCTGCCCATGGGCAAGGCCAACATGGACGAGTTTGCCTTTGGCAGCTCCACCGAGAGCTCGGCGTTCCACCGCACCAACAACCCTTGGGATACCGAGCGCGTGCCCGGCGGCTCTTCGGGCGGCTCCGCTGCAGCCGTCGCCGCGGGCGAGGTCGCGCTCTCGCTGGGCTCGGACACCGGCGGCTCCATTCGCCAGCCGGCGTCGCTATGCGGCGTGGTGGGCTTTAAGCCCACGTATGGCGCCGTGAGCCGTTACGGCGTGGTTGCCTTTGGCTCGTCGCTCGACCAGGTGGGCCCCTTTGGCCGCACGGTCGAGGATGTCGCGCTGGCCATGAATGCGCTTACCGGCGCGGGCCACGATCCGTACGACTGCACCAGCCAGGATTGCGCCGTCGATTTTACCGAGCATCTCAACGACAGCATCGAGGGCAAGCGTGTGGGCATCATCCCCGCGTTTATGGAGGCCGAGGGCCTGACGCCCGAGGTCAAGGCCGCTGTTCAGCGCGCCGCCCAGGAGCTGCAGAACCAGGGCGCCGAGCTGGTCGAGGTCGACCTGCCGCACCTGGACGCCGCCATCGCCGCCTACTACGTCATCGGCCCGGCCGAGGCGTTCTCCAACCTGGCCCGTTTCGATGGCATTCGCTACGGCTATCAGGAGGAGGGCTGCGCCAACCTGTCCGACCAGAGCTCGCTGTCGCGCTCCCACGGCTTTGGCGCCGAGGCCAAGCGCCGTCAGATGCTCGGCGCCTACCTGCTGAGCTCGGGCGTGTACGACAAGTACTACTACGCTGCGCAAAAGGCCCGCACGCTCATCACGCAGGACTACGACGCCGCGTATGCCAAGGTGGACACCATCCTCATGCCCGCCTCGCCGCGCACGGCCTTTAAGTTTGGCGAGATCAGCGACCCCACGCAGATGTACCTCTCCGACCTGTACACCATTTCGCTCAACATTTGCGGCAACGGCGGTATCTCGGTGCCGCTGGGCCTGGGCGAGGATACTCAGCTGCCCGTTTCTGCCCAGCTGGTGGGTCCGGCGTTTAAGGACCGTCAACTGCTCACGTTTGCCCGCGCCCTGGAGCGCGGCTTTGCCGATGCCGCCACGGGTGCGCCCGCGCTTTCCGTCGCGCCCGATTTTGCCGGGAAGGGAGGTGAGCTGTAATGAAGGAGCTTTCCGAGGTCCTGCAGGATTGGGAGGCCGTGATCGGCCTGGAGATCCATACCGAGCTCACCGCACTCGATACCAAGATGTTCTGCAACTGCAAGCTCAGCCACGATGACGAGCCCAACGCCAACGTGTGTCCGGTGTGCCTGGGCCTGCCCGGCGCCCTGCCGGTGCCCAACAAGCGCGCCATCGAGAGCATCGTCAAGGCCGGTCTCGCCACCAACTGCGAGATCCAGCGCCACTCGATGTTCTACCGCAAGCACTACTTCTATCCCGACATGGCCAAGAACTTCCAGACCACGCAGGGTCCGGTCGCCTTTGCCATGTACGGTCACCTGGATCTGGACGTGACTGGTCGCGGTGCCGCCGAGCGCCCCGACTGCGCGTTTGGTGAGGCCGAGGCCCAGAGCCTGGCGAGCGCTTCGGCCAACGCCGAGGGCCTGTCCACGTCCATGACGTCGACCATGCGCGAAGGTAATCAGCGTGCCGGCCATCTGGCCAGCTATGACGCGTCCAACCTGCAGATGCCCGAGCGTCGCGAGGACGGTTCCTACACGGTGCCCATCCGCATCCTGCGCATCCACATGGAGGAGGACGCCGCCAAGATGGTGCACGTGGGCGGTGCCGAGGGCCGCATTACCGCCGCGGCCGAGTCACTCGTCGACTACAACCGCTGCGGCACGCCTTTGATTGAGCTCGTGACTGAGCCCGACTTGCGTACGCCCGAGGAGGCCCGCCTGTTTATGGAGAAGCTCCGTCGCATCTTTGTGACGCTGGGCATTTCGGACTGCTCCATGGAGAAGGGCTCCATGCGCTGCGACGGCAACGTGTCGCTGCGCCGCCGCGGCGAGACCAAGCTGGGCACCAAGACCGAGCTCAAGAACCTCAACTCGTTTAAGAGCCTGCATGACGGCCTTGCCTACGAGATCTGCCGTCAGGCCGAGGTGCTCGAGGAGGGCGGCATCATCTATCAGGAGACCCGCCACTGGGAGCCCAGCCGCAAGCGCACCGTGGTCATGCGTGTGAAGGAAACGGCCGACGACTATCGTCTGTTCCCCGATCCCGACCTGGCACCGTTCGATCTGGACGACGAGTTCATCGACCGCTGCCGTGGCGAGATTCCCGAGCTGCCCGATGCCAAGCGCGCCCGTTTTGAGGCCGACTTTGGCATTAAGGCTGCCGACGCCGAGCAGATCGCCGGCGACCCCGAGTTTGCCGAGTTCTTTGAGGCCGCCGCTGCCGGTATGGCAGGCAAGGAGGCCCAGACGGTTGCAAACCTGCTGGTGAACGAGATGATCGCCTACCTTAAGGGTGCGGGCGTGTCGCTCACCGAGTCTGGGATCGCGCCGGCTCAGGTGGCAGCGCTGGCTAAGCTGCTGGCGACCGATGCCATCAGCTCCAACCAGGCACACGAGGTCTTTGAGGCCATGGCCCAGACCGGCGACGACCCCAACAAGATCGTCGACGAGCGCGGTATGCGTCAGGTGAGCGACGCCGGCGCACTGCAGCCGATCGTGGACGAGGTGCTGGCTAACTGTGCCGATCAGGCGCAGCAGTATCGTGACGGCAACCAGAAGGTCATCGGCTTTTTGGTGGGCCAGTGCATGAAGGCGAGCCGCGGCAAGGGCAACCCGAAGCTCTTCAACGAGTTGCTGAGAACGTCGCTCTCGTAAGCGGGAACCCGGGAGCCCCGGCAGGGCGGGTGTTTCCTCAAAATTTCAAACAGTCCTGCGCAAGACGAAGGCCACATTAAGTGGCCTTCTTTGCGTGCGGAACTCATTTTGAGCAAGCACCCGTCCTGCCGGGGCTCCCGGGTTCTGGCAACGACTCGGCCGTTCGGGTCAGGTGGGGCTGTTTGGAATAGAGTGAATGGGCGCGCCGTTGGCGCGTCCATTTTTGTGCGGGTGACAAAGGGACTGTCCCTTTGTCACATTGCAATAAATGTGATGAAAGTGTGGCGAAATGAGCTTAAAACTTCCGTAAACGTGATATTTCCCACATTTTACCTAGGGTAAAATGTGGGAAATATCACGTTTACGGAAGTTTCTTTGCGGGAGGTTCGGTCATGCAGCGAGATATCATTGCCAAGCTTAACGCTTGGAAAGCGTCAGAATATCGTAAGCCGCTTATCCTTAAGGGGGCGCGCCAGGTTGGAAAGACGTGGGCGCTTAAGGAGTTCGGCCGAACCTCGTACATCAATTTTGTGTATCTGACGCTCGAGGAGCCGTCACCTGGGGTACAGAGCGAGTACGCTCAGTTTTTCGAAGGTACGCGCGATCCTCGACGGATCATCTCAAATCTTTCCCTGGCACTTGGACAGCCTATCGATCCCGGCAAAACGCTGCTTATTATTGATGAGATCCAGGATTGTCCTTCTGCAGTCGGCGCCCTTAAATACTTCTGTGACGAGGCCCCCGAGTATCACGTCGCATGCGCAGGGTCTTTGTTGGGCGTTCGCTTGTCCCGTGAGACCAGCGCTTTTCCGGTGGGAAAGGTCGAGTTCATGGAGATGCGCCCCATGAGCTTTTCCGAGTTTCTGAAAGCCGAGGGCGCTGCAAACTACGACGAATACCTTGGCGGCCTGGATCAGATCGAGACAGTGCCCGATTTCTTCCATGTCCGTCTCGTCGAGCATCTTCGTCGTTATTTTGCATGCGGCGGCATGCCAGAGGCTCTTGGCCGGTGGGCGGAGACGGGCGATATCGTTCAGGTCGATAAGGTGTTGTCTGATCTCTTGGATTCCTACGAGCGCGATTTTGCCAAGCATGGTGGCCGTGCGCAGTTCGCCAAGCTTTCGCAAATATGGAACTCGATTCCAGCTCAGTTGGCGCGCGAGAACAAAAAGTTCGTTTGGGGTGCGGTGCGCGAGGGGGCTCGTGCTCGAGAATACGAGGATGCTCTGGAATGGCTTGCCGATGCTGGGCTCATCACGGCGGTTCGCCTTAATGCTGCCGGTGGTGTGCCGCTCTCTGCGTACGATGACCTCAAGGCATTTAAAGTCTACTGTCTTGATGTCGGCTTGCTGCGCCGCATGGCAAGGCTGGATGCGTCCGCTTTTGCCATCTCGGATGCGCTATTTTCGGAGTTCAAAGGTTCGTTCGCCGAGAACTATGTGCTTCAGGCATTACTTTCACAGTTAGATGCTGCTCCGCGTTATTGGACAAACGAGAAGCCGAAGCACGAAGTCGATTTTTTGATTCAAGTCGGAAACGAAATCGTTCCCGTCGAGGTCAAATCGGGAGAGGTCGTTCATTCCAAGAACCTTAAGTACTATGCCGACAAGCATGCGGAGACGACTCCATTGAGGGTCCGCTACTCACTTAAGAACCTAAAGCTCGACGACGGGGTGCTCAACATTCCGTTGTATTTGGCTGATCGATCTGTCCCTCTTATCAAAAAGGCGCTTGATTGTGCGCATCTTGACGTTTAGATCCTGGGTGAGCTGACGGGCGGCGGCTAATTAATCGCTCCGTTACGGCCAGGGAGCTTGGGCCTTAGCGATGCTTGCTTCGCCAAGCCGTGGGTGTCATGCCGGTGTATTGTTTGAAGGCTTGGGCGAAGGCGGCCTGCTGAGGGTAGCCTAGACGCTCTGCCACCTGCGCTATTGTGAGCGCGCTATCGGCCAAAAGGTCCTGTGCTCGCTCCATACGGCGTCTGCGAATGTAGGCGCCCAGGGACTCGCCAGTTTGGGCCTTAAAGGTGGCGCATAGTTTGGAGCGGCTTGTGTAGAGCCTCTCGGCCACCTCGTTGATACCCATACGTCTGCCTTTGTCGAGCGCGCGCTCAATCATTGCCGTTGCTTCTTCGGCAATGGTTATGCTAACGCGTGTGTCTGCCGCCTGCCGAGCCTGCTTGTGGGCCGCGCGCGAACAGGCGAGCTCCGCGACCATGGTCTCCACGATGCCCTGCATATAGACGTGTCCGCCTACGGTGCGGGCGCGGTCCTCGTTAATCCGGCGCAGCGTGTGGCAGATGGCAGACGTCGCCTCCTCGTGCCATGGCTCGGCAAACGCCTCAAAGATCCCCGCGAACTCGGTGGGATAGCGGTGCTCCAGTTCGTCAAAATATCCAGGCAAAAAGAGCACCGAGCGTGAGTGGTAGAGTTGCCCTGCAAACAATGGGCTTAATTCCTCGCCACAGCTATCTTGGATAAAGCTGCAAACGGCATTGTTTGGCCACGGTCCATGCAATGGTTTAAGGTTCGCGGGCGTTATGCCAGCCTCGGGCATGCATGTAAGTGTGGGCGCGCTGACCTCGCTCATGCAGGCGTATGGCTCGGGTGTGTATTCGGCCAGGTACATATCGTGCGTCGGGGTGATGAAATGCTCCATGACGATGCAGGCAGGGGAGAGAGGCATGATCCATGCGCGGCCGTGCGCCCGGTCGTTTGCCACCTCGCCGGTAAAGACGGCGCCCTTGCCGGAAAGCTCCAGGCCAAACTGCTCAAACTGTGGTGCGTAGAGCTCAGTTATGTCGGTCGCGGCCCGATGCATTTTCAAAAGCGTCCCCTTCCTTTGCAGAAACGTCCACGCCTGGCTCGATTGTGAGCCATGGCTAACATATCAATGATAAGTTGATTACGGTTAACTCTCAAGCCGTTAGAAAGGAATCTCATGGCAAAGGGATCAAAAAGTGAAGGCGGCGGTATCGGCGAGCTGCTTGCATATGCCGGCGACCGCAAATTCCTAACGTATTTGGGCATGGCCCTCTCGGCGCTCTCGCAGCTGCTGAGCTTTGGACCGTACGTGTGCATCTGGTTTGTCGCGCGAGAGCTTATCGCTGTGGCGCCTAACTGGAGTGAAGCCACCGATATCGCGATGTATGGCTGGTGGGCCGTGGGTTTTGCCCTGGCAAGCATCGTAGTTTATTTCGTGGGGCTCATGTGTACGCACCTGTCTGCGTTTCGCTGCGCGTCCAATATCCGCAAGACTACGAGCGAGCACCTGCTTAAGCTGCCGCTTGGCTACTTTGACACGCACGCCACCGGTGAGCTGCGCCGTATTGTAGACGGATGCGCCGCCTCCACCGAGACCCTGCTCGCGCACATGCTGCCCGATATCGCCGGCGCCACTGCCATGGTCGCAGGCTTGCTCGTGCTGCTTTTCGCCCTCGATTGGCGCTTGGGGGCGGCATGCCTTATCTCGGTCGTCGTTTCGTTTGGCGCCATGGCCACCATGATGGGCGGCAAGGGCGGCGAGTTTATGAAGGCCTACATGGGAGCGCTGGTCAAGATGAACAAGACCGGCACCGAATACGTACGCGGCATCCCCGTGGTCAAGGTGTTTCAGCAGACGGTCTACTCCTTTAAGGCCTTCCACGATGCGATCGCCGAATACGCCGACATGGCACAAAACTATTCGGGCACGTTCTGCCGAGGTCCGCAGGTACTCAACCTTACCGCGCTCAATGGTCTTGTGGCATTCCTGTTGCCCGTGGCGTTGCTGTTGGCACCGGGTGAGACGGACTTCGCGCATTTTATGGTCAACTTCACGTTTTACGCGATATTTTCGGCCGTGGTGCCGACGGCCATGACCAAGCTCATGTTTGTGGGCGAGGCCTCTCAGATGAGTGCTGATTCGCTGGCTCGCATTCGAAGCGTCATGGATTCCAAGCAGCTCTCCGTGCCCGCCCAACCCAAGCACCCTGCCGGCGGCGACGTGCGATTTGAGGACGTGAGCTTTACGTACGAGGGTGCCGAAGCACCTGCTGTCAGCCATGTGAGTTTTAGCGTTTCCGCTGGTAGCACCCTCGCCCTGGTGGGTCCCTCGGGTGGCGGTAAGTCAACCTGCGCAAGCCTGATCCCGCGTTTTTGGGATGTTTCCTCGGGTCGAGTGCTCGTAGGCGGTGTGGACGTTCGCGATATGGATCCGCACGAGCTTATGGACCAGGTCGCCTTCGTGTTCCAGACCAACCAGCTGTTCCGGCAAACACTTGCCGATAACGTGCGCGCCTCCAAGCCTACGGCCACTGACGACGAAGTGCGTGCGGCCCTCTCCGCAGCTCAGTGCGACGACATTGTGGCCAAGCTCCCGCAGGGCATCAATACCATGCTCGGTGCCGGCGGAGCATATCTTTCGGGCGGCGAGGTCCAGCGCGTGGCCCTCGCCCGCGCGATCCTTAAAGACGCGCCTATCGTGGTGCTCGATGAGGCCACGGCGTTTGCCGATCCCGAGAACGAGGCGCTCATTCAGCGCGCCTTTAGCAAGCTGGCGGCGGGTCGCACGGTCATTATGATTGCGCACCGGCTTTCGACCGTGGTGGGCGCAGACCAAATCGTGGTGCTCAACCAGGGCAGCGTGCAGGAGTCGGGTACCCATGCCGAGTTGCTGTCCCAAAATGGCCTGTATGCCAAGATGTGGGCCGAATACGAACAGGCCGCGAGCTGGAAAATCACTGCAGCGACCGTGGATGCCGCCGTCACGAAGGGAGGCGAGGCCTAAATGTTCGCCTCATTCCAAAAGAAGTATTTCCTATCCGATAAAGGCGTCGCCGGCGTAAAACGCGGCATTTTCTGGACCACGCTCACCAATCTCATTACCATGGCCGGCATGGGCTTTTTATTCCTGGTCATGGCCGGCTTTGTCGAGCATCTCGTCAGCGGGGCTGACTTGCCGGATGCCCTGCCGATCGTGGGCGGCCTCCTGGTCTTTTTTGTGTTGCTCTTCGCTTCTAACTGGCAGCAGTATTACTACACCTACTGCATCTTTTACGAGGAGTGCGGCAAGCAGCGTATGGAGATTGCCGAGCGCTTGCGCAAACTGCCGCTGTCGTTTTTTGGTCGTCGTGAT
The DNA here is from genome assembly GCA_902491765.1 of uncultured Collinsella sp. Lineage (GTDB taxonomy): Bacteria > Actinomycetota > Coriobacteriia > Coriobacteriales > Coriobacteriaceae > Collinsella. Next base: position 32,316 of record CABUIY010000010.1, read on the forward strand.
CTGGCCGATTTAACCGAGACCATCATGGGTGACGTCCAGGCCATGGAGCACGCCTACAGCCACGTGCTGGGAGAGCTTTGGGGTGCCATCATCGCAAGCGCCATTGTGTTCGTGGCGTCGCTGTTCTTTTGCTGGCAGCTGGCGATCGCGGCGTTTTGGAGCGTTCCCGTGGCCTTTGCCGTGCTGTATCTAACACGCGGCCCCATGACTCCGGTGTTCGATCGCGTGCGCGCCGAGAAGGTCAAGGTTACCGAGGCGATTCAAGAGACGCTCGACTGCGTTCGCGAGATCCGCGCCACCAACCAAGAGGCCCATTATCTTGAGGGACTCAACGTTGTGATCGATGCCGAGGAGCGCGAGACCACCAAGGGCGAGCTCGCTAACGGGCTTTTGGTCAACTCCGCCTTTGCCATCCTGCGTCTGGGCATTGCCACTACGCTGGTCACGGGTGCTGCGATGGTCGCCTCCGGGCAGGTCGACTTTTTGGTGATGTTTGCCTTCCTGCTTATGGTGAGCCGTATCTATGCGCCGTTTGACCAGGCGTTAATGTTAATGTCCGAGCTGTTCGTCGCCGAGTCGTCTGCCAAGCGCATGCGTTCCATCATGGAAGAGCCTGTGGCGCGGGGCAGCGAGAAATTTGAGCCCGCGGGCCACGATGTGGTGTTCGATCACGTGGCATTTGGCTATGGTGCGGGCGAGGACGGGCGCGCCGGCGAGAAAGTTCTTACCGATGTGAGCTTTACCGCCAAGGAAGGCGAAGTTACGGCGCTGGTCGGTCCTTCGGGTTCCGGTAAGTCTACGGTGAGCCGCCTGGCCGCACGCTTTTGGGATGCCACCGCGGGCAAGGTTACCGTGGGTGGCGTGGATGTTGCGAGCGTCGATCCCGAGGTACTCCTGCGCGACTACGCCATTGTGTTCCAAGACGTACTGCTCTTTGACGACACAGTGATGGGAAACATCCGCCTCGGGCGTCGTGACGCCACCGATGAGGAAGTCTTGGCTGCCGCACATGCCGCCAACTGCGATGAGTTCGTGAGTCGTATGCCGCAGGGCTACGACACCATGATCGGCGAGAACGGCTCCAAGCTCTCCGGCGGCGAGCGCCAGCGCATCTCCATCGCTCGTGCGCTGCTTAAGGACGCGCCCATCGTGCTGTTGGACGAGGCGACGGCAAGCTTGGATGTGGAGAACGAGACCGTGGTGCAGCAGGCGCTCTCCCGTCTGCTTGCAGGTAAGACGGTTATCGTTATTGCCCACCGTATGCGTACGGTGGAAAATGCCGACAAAATCGTTGTGCTCAAGGATGGAGTGGTTGCCGAACAGGGCACTCCGGCGCAGCTCAAGGCAGCAGGCGGAGAATTCGCCCGCATGGTTGCGCTGCAAAAGGAGTCGGCGGACTGGCAGCTGTAGGACTGTGGCAAGGGCGGGGGCGGATACCCGTGGGAGTGCGGATTTGCGTCGTGGTGGGTGAACCGCCGAGTACCGGGCGGTCTGGACCGCATGTTTTCAAAAAGTTAGCCATAGTTGACCAAATAGTTATACTAAACTAGTCTCAAAAGTGTGCTCGAGCAAACTAATGAACTCGGGTGCTAAGGCACCATGCCGCGCTTGTGCGGCAAAAGGGAGAAGCAACATGAAGAAGTCGACGTTTAACACCCTGCTTGTCGGTGGCGGTTTTCTGCTTGGTACGGCCGGCATCAAGCTGCTCACCAGCGCCCCGGTAAAGAACGCCTGCGTGCAGGGCATCGCGTGCGGTATGCGCGTCAAGAACTGCTACCAGGACATGGTCGAGCAGGCCAAGGCCAATGTCGACGACATGGTTGCCGAGGCTGCCTACATCACCCAGAGCGAGGCCGCTGCTGACGAGGCAGCCGTGTAACGCTCCTAGGCACAAACTATGAGATTCTCGATTATTAACGAGATCCCCGGCAGGACCCGTCTTCAATTGGCGGGTCCTGTGCCAGAGAGCGATCTCGATGCACTTCTTAAGCTCAGCGGCGATATCGACGGCGTGCACAAGGTGCGCGTTTATGGCCGTATCGGCCAGATGGCGCTCGAATATGATGAGCAGTGTCGTGCGGGCGTGCTCGACGCCTTGGGTGCGCTCGATGCCCAGGCCATTGCCGACGCAAAGACGGGTTACGTGATGCAGCTTGAGCCACGCAAGCACAAGCTCGTCATGGATCTTGCCACACTTATCGGCGCCCACTACGCGCGCCGCTGGTTCTTGCCGACGCCTCTGCGTGCGGTGTTTGTCGTGGCCGGTTACATGGCATTTTTGCGCGCTGCCCTTCATGAGCTGGCGCAGCCGCGCCTGACCGTTCCCGTGCTCGACGCTTCGGCCATCGGCATTTCGTTCGTCAAACGTGATGTCGACACCGCGGGCCAGACGATGTTTCTGCTCAACGTGGGCGAGCTGCTCGAGGACTACACCCGCGCCATGAGCGAAAACGAGCTCATCAACTCGCTGCTCGACGTACCCGACAAGGCGCAAAAAGTGGTCGGCGACACCGAGGTGAGCGTTGCCGCCACCGAGCTTGAGCCCGGCGACTTGGTCGCCGTTCGCACCGGCATGTCCATCTGCATCGATGGCGTGGTCGAGCAGGGAAGCGCCATGGTTAACCAGGCGACCCTGACCGGCGAGCCGCTTGCCGTCGAGCGCAGCGTGGGCGACGATGTATTCGCCGGCACTGTCGTGGAAGACGGCAGCATCTTGGTGCGCGTGCGCGCCAACACGGCTCAGACCAAGCTCCGCTCAATCGTCTCGCTCGTGCAGGCGGCCGACTCGCTCAAGTCCGAGGGCCAGTCGCACATGGAAGACCTCGCCAACAAGATCGTCCCGTGGAACTTCCTGCTCGCGGGCCTTGTTGCGCTTACCACCCGCAGCCTCATCAAGACCTCAGCGGCACTGATGGTCGACTACTCGTGCGCGCTCAAGCTCACGGGTTCGGTCGCCGTCATGACCGCTATGAGCGATGCTGCCAAGATGGGCGTCATGGTCAAGGGCGCGAAGTACTTTGAGTCGTTTGCCAAGGCCGACACCATTGTGTTTGATAAGACCGGTACGCTCACCGAGGCGCAGCCGCGTCTTGCCTGCGTACTCACCACCGATGGCTGGAGCGAGGACGAGGTCCTGCGCCTTTCCGCTTGCCTGGAGGAGCATTTTCCGCATCCGGTGGCGCGCGCTGTGGTCAATGCGGCACGTGAGCGCGGGCTCGAGCATCGCGAGCGCCACGCCGCCGTCGAGTACATCGTGGCGCACGGCATTGCCTCGTCCATCGAAGGGCGCCGCGCCATCATCGGTTCCGCGCACTTTGTATTTGAGGATGAGGGCGCGCAGCTCGAATCCGACATCAAGGAGCGCATCGAGTCCCAGATGCAGGGTTTGTCGCCGCTGTACCTGGCGGTCGACGGCACGGTCGTGGGCGTGCTCGGCATCGAGGATCCGCTCAAGCCCGGAGTGCGCGAGGCCATCGCCGACTTGCACGCGTTGGGCGTTAAGCACGTGGTCATGCTCACGGGCGATTCGGAGCGCACGGCCGCACGTATTGCGCGCGAGGCGGGAGTCGACGAGTTTAAGGCCGAGCTGCTGCCCGAGGACAAGTACGCGTATGTGGAGCGCATTAAGAGCGAGGGGCGCCACGTTGCCATGGTGGGCGACGGCGTCAACGACTCACCGGCGTTGGGCCTGGCCGATGTGGGTCTGGCCATGGGCGGTGGAAGCGACATTGCCAAGGAGGTCGCCGATATCATCCTGACCGATACGGATCTGGCCGCGATCGTGCGCCTGCGCCGCATGAGTCAGGGGCTTATCGACCGTCTGACGAGTTCGTATTCCAAGGTGATGCTCACCAACTCGGCGCTGTTGGCATTGGGTATTACCGGCATGATCACTCCGCAGACGTCGTCACTGCTGCACAACGGCTCAACGATCGCCTACAGCCTGGGCAACGCGAAGGCATATCTGCGCTAGCAGGCGTGTTTGCCCACGTTATCTGGTCTGCGCCCAGACGGCACCGATGCTGTCTGGGCGCAGACCTTTTGCATTTGACCATTTGCTAGCTTCTCTATATAGTGTTGCTAGCAAAGCTAGCAATTGAAGAGAGGGGTTCGACGTGGGTGCCGTTAGTGGCATGGCGCAGGTGAACGTTCGCGTGGATCGCCAGGTCAAGAACCGTGCCGAGGAAGCACTGCAGCTTTCGGGCAGGTCACTGCCCGAGCTTATCAAAAAGGTGGTGGCCAAGGTCGCGCAGGGTGGCGGTCAGTGCGAGGAAGTGCTTGCGGCCGTCGACGACCGGCAACAGACCGTCGCGCACGATACTCCGTTCGCCGCATCATGGGCGGCGGCGGATCAGCTTTACGCGGACCTGGGCATCGCTACGTCGCTCGTGTCCGACGATCGCGATTGGGACGCAATCTATTCCGAAGCCATGGACGAGCGCTATCGCCAAAAGGGGATGATCCTGTGAGCGGGTCTCCCCTCAAAATAATGGTGGACGCCAACGTATGGGTCGATTCGTTTTGCGTCGACCATGCCGAGTCGCTTGCCGCGCGTGCGTTTATTGGGCAGGCGACGGAGACGGGGGCGTTGCTGTTCTTTCCGGTGCATATCGCCAAGGACGTGCTATACGTTGTCCAACACGAGCTGAAGCGTAGCGTTCTTGCCAGCGGAGGAGCGCTCGACGAGGCGTCTGCCCGCGCAATTGGCGATGCGGCGTTGGCGTTTGTGCGGAACATGACCGAAAACGCCACGGCCGTGGGTGCAGACGCGTCGGACCTTTGGCTGGCCGACAAATACTTAGCGCTCCATCGCGATTACGAGGACAACTTGGTGCTCGCCGCATGCAAGCGCGCACAGGTCGATTACTTGGTGACTAACGATCGCAAGCTGCTCGAACATGCCGATCTTGCAGCAAAGACACCTCGTCAAATGATGCCGATTCTTGCTTTGGCCGAACGCGGCGGCGCGGCTATCAGTTGACGCGAACTGTTTGCGGGCCTCTTGGACGACGATGCGCCAAGGGACCCGCGTTTGCAATTTACAAAAGCTCGGCCTTAATGGCGGGACTTTCTGCGAGCTGCTCGGCTGCCTTTTCGTCGGAATCGTTTAGTGCTGCCAGACTGCGGTAGACCCACTCGTTGACCTGGGTGTTCTTGACGCCTGCGGTCTGCATAAGGGCGCCTACCTCGCGGATTGCTGCGAGCAGATCGGCTTTGGGACCCGCGAGCTCGACCTCGATGCCGTGGTAGGCGGCCACGCCGCGGTTCTCACTCACGTGGTCGATAAAGCCCTCGACGGTCTCAAGCTGCTGGGCGAGAGCTGCATCATCGTCAGCGTCCAGCGCAACAAGGGCGTTCGAAACCGTGGGGGCGGGATGTCCGCAGGGGACAAAGCCTTCGATGACATCCATAGCTTCGGTAATGGTTGAGCCCAGGCCTGCGAGGGCATTGACAAGTTGCTGCTTGGTATCCATAACGGTCCTTTCGACGGGTCAATTTTGCTTGGCGAAAATATACGTGACGCGATCGGTAGCAAAAGTGCGAAGTGCGGCGCACATTGGGGTCTTCACAGCTCGTGCATAGAACAGCTGTCCGCTTTCAGAACGTGGTAAGATAACACTCCACAAGCGGGGCTCGCCCTGCATGTTCCTTGAAAAGTCGACGGGTGTTGGGCGCTCGTGCCCAATGCCATCCAGACTTTCCCAACATTCGGGGGCGACTGGTTTCGACACGATAGCTCTGAGAGAGGAAGCAAGCCGAGGTCTCCTCGCCTCGTTAAACAGGGGTACCGTCAAATTGAATTGACAACAACTCTTCTTTTGAGCCTATGGCTCTCGCTGCTTAGTTTATAGCGGCGCGTCAACCCGGTGATTTCCCCGACACCGGCGCGACGTCATGTTAGGGGAATGCTCCCGCGCACGTAATCGGTATGGCGCGGGCTAAGACCGAACCGCTTAGGACGCCGCGAGCGTGTCGCTGCGCGCAAAGCGTCCGAGACAAAACCAGCGACTGAGCTTGGAGATGCCAATCAGGGGGCTTTCGTGGACCGGAGTTCGATTCTCCGCGCCTCCACCATAAGTAACAGGCAGGTAGATACTCATATCTACCTGCCTTTTTATTTCTTGTCCGTACCGCGGAGAATCGAACTCTATGCAGGGCGCGGGCGTAAAGAAAACGCGTAAGCGTTTTTAGCCCGCGGGCGAGGGCGCCGGCAGGCGGCCGAAGCCGGTGCGGGTTCGCGAAGCGAACACGCGGATTCTCCGCGCAAAGCTTCAACCCTATATAGATGCGATGTTATCGAATCTCAGCCTGCCATGCGCCACATCAACGGATCCCCCCGTACCGCGGAGAATCGAACTCTGCGCAGGACGCGAGCGTAAAGAAAACGCCGCGTCAACGCAGGCCGGGACACGCTTTCCCAATGGCAGCCCGGGCGGAAAGCGCATCCCGGAATCCGCGCTCAGACTGGGTCGCAGTTTCCGGATGATGCCTCAAGCGGAAACTGCGACCCGGAATCGAGCCGGAGAGTGGGATATGCTTTCCCAATGGCAGCTCAAGCGGAAAGTACATCCCGGAATCCTCGTTCGGAATGGGATGCAGTTTCCAAATGAATGGCTAGCGGAAAGTTCATCCCGGAATCCGCGCTCAGAACGGGGCGCGCTTTCCCAGCGGCGGTCCAAGCGGAAAGCACGTCCCGGAATCTCGCCTCAAACTGGGACACACTTTCCGCTTCACCTACCTCCTCGAAAAACCCGCGCTCTCGCCATCCTAAAACTGGGTAGAAGAAAGCCAAAACGCAATCGCAGGAGGTCAATATGACTGCAGAAGATAAGGCAAAGAACGCCGGCAAGGTCGCGCTCGTCTTGGAGGGTGGCAGTTTTCGTGGGCAGTTTACCGCCGGCGTGCTCGACGTTCTCATGGAGGCCGGTGTCGAAATTCCGGCGGTGTACGGCGTTTCGGCCGGTGCGCTCAACGGCGTCAACTACAAGTCGCACCAGATCGGTCGCGTCAATCGCATCAACCTGACCTTCTGCAATGACAACCGCTACATGGGTGCCGCATCCTTCGCATCCACGGGCTCCATCGTGGGTTACGACTTTATCTTCAACGATATCCAGGACCGCCTGGATCCCTTTGACAACGAGGCGTTCGACGCGAGCCCCATTGAAATGTACGCCGTCGCGACGGACATGCTCTTTGGAACCGCCACGTACCTCCCGGTCAAAAGCGCCGTGCTCGATCTCGACGCCGTGCGCGCCTCGACCTCGCTGCCGCTGGTGACGCCGCCGGTCGAGATTGACGGGCACAAATACGTCGACGGCGGCGTGGCCGATTCGGTTCCTATCGAGCATGTGCTCGAGGAGGCGGGCTTCGACCGTGCGGTCGTCATCGTCACCCAGGACCGCTCGTATGAGAAAAAGCCCTACGAGTTTTTGCCGGCGGCGCGTGCGCGCTATGCCGACTACCCCTATCTGCTCGAGGCTATCGAGACGCGCCACGACCGCTATAACCTCCAGCGCATGCACCTGTGGAAGTATGAGCGCGAGGGCCGTGCGTTGGTCGTCGCTCCGCAAAAGCCGGTCGAGGTCGGCCATGTCGAGCACGATTCGGCAAAGCTTTTGGACCTGTATATCCAGGGCCGTCAGGAGGCAAAGCGCCTGCTCGCGGAAATCCAAGAGTTCGTTGAGCGCTAGCGACGGCGAACCCTCAAAAAATGGCAACAGCTAAAGAGCTGCAAAATCACGGCTCGTGGACGACATGTGCAGAAACTCTGGTCGGAGCCAAAATACCTGTTGACTCGGGCGGCGAGCGGGGTAATATGGACGGGTTACTTGCAGAGCCCCGTGAATCTCTGTAACAACACGTACTGTACATGGAGGAGTCTAAGTGATTTCGAAATCGACTCACTACGCCAAGCAGGGCGAGGTCCAGCGCAACTGGGTTCTCGTCGACGCCGATGGTGCTGTCCTGGGCCGTCTTGCCACCCAGATCGCAATGATCCTGCGCGGTAAGAACAAGCCCCAGTTCACGCCCAACAGCGACTGCGGCGACTTCGTTGTCGTCATCAACGCCGATAAGGTCCAGCTTACCGGTAACAAGGCCGACACGAAGACCTATTATCGCCACAGCGGCTACAACGGCGGCCTCAAGGCTGAGAGCTTCCGCCAGGCTATGGAGAAGCACCCGGAGAAGGTCATCGAGCGCGCCGTTCGCGGCATGCTGCCCAAGACCACCCTCGGCCGTGCCCAGATGACCAAGCTTAAGGTCTACGCTGGTGCCGAGCATCCGCACGCTGCCCAGAACCCCACGAAGATTGAGCTGGAGGCTTAAAGATGGCTGAGAACACCGTTGTCTACCAGGGTACCGGCCGTCGTAAGAACGCCGTCGCCCGCGTCCGTCTCGTCCCCGGCACCGGCAAGGTGACCATCAACAAGCGTGACGCCGAGCAGTATTTCGGCCGTCATCAGCTCGTTGAGAACGCCCTTGCTCCCTTCAAGGTGACCGACACCGCCGGTCAGTTCGACGTTATCGCTCTGTGCGATGGCGGCGGCATCTCCGGTCAGTCCGGCGCTCTGCGCCTGGGCATCGCTCGCGCTCTTCTGAACGCTGGCGACTACCGTGCTGACCTCAAGAAGGCCGGTTTCCTTACGCGCGATGCTCGCGTGGTCGAGCGCAAGAAGTACGGCCTCAAGAAGGCCCGCCGCGCTCCCCAGTTCTCCAAGCGCTAAGGTTTTATCTCCTTTCGAGATACAATGTACAAGCGGGGCCTGCCGATTCCTCGGCGGGTCCCGCTTTTCTTTTTCGACTAGGGTGGGCGGTTGCATATCGCCTGCTTGGGAAGGAGCGATCCTATGCCCCAGAACATCTTCGGTACCGACGGCGTCCGTGGCGTCGCCAATGCCGACCTCTCGTGCGACCTCGCGTTTCGCCTGGGCCGTGCGGCGACCAAGTTCCTTGGTCCGGACATCTGCATCGGCCGCGATACGCGTCTTTCGGGCACCATGCTCGAGAGTGCTCTGACCGCCGGTATCATGGCCGAGGGCGGCCGTCCGCACTGCTGCGGCGTTATCCCTACGCCGGCCGTGGCGCTGCTCACCGTCCAAAACGAGCTTGACGGCGGCATCGTCATCTCCGCTTCGCACAATCCTCCGGAGTTCAACGGCATCAAGTTCTTTAGCCGCAAGGGCATGAAGCTTCCCGATGCTGTCGAGGAAGAGATCAGCGCCTGGGTCATGTCCGAGGAGGCCATGGCTGCCGACACGTTGCCGACCGGTGCCGGCGTGGGCCACATCATCAAGATGAAGGACGCCCGCAAGGCCTATGTCGATCATGCCATCAGCACGCTCGACGGCCTTAAGCTCGACGGACTGGTTGTTGCCGTCGACTGCGGCCACGGTGCTTCGTGCCAGACCACGCCTGCCGCGCTCCAGCGCCTGGGCGCCACGGTCCATGCCATCAACACCGATTACTGCGGCACCGACATTAACGTTGAGTGTGGCTCCACGCACCTTGAGCCCCTGCGCGAGCTCGTGCTGCGCACCCACGCCGATATCGGCCTTGCCCACGACGGCGACGCCGATCGTGTGCTGTTCGTGGACAGCGAGGGCAACGAGATCGATGGCGACTACATTCTTGCCATCTGTGGCTCCGACCTTGCTGCTCGCGGCAAGCTCGCCAACTCTGAGATCGTCTCGACCGTTATGTGCAACCTCGGTTTCTCCATCGCCATGAAGGAGCAGGGATTTGAGATGGTCCAGACCGCCGTGGGCGACCGTTATGTTCTTGAGCGTATGCTCGAGGACGGTGCCGTCATCGGCGGCGAGCAGTCCGGCCACATCATCTTCCTGGAGCACAACACCACCGGCGACGGCTTGGTGACGGCCCTGCAGTTGCTGGCCGTGCTCAAGCGCACCGGCCGCACCCTCACCGACCTTGCCGGCATCATGAAGAAGTACCCGCAGGTGCTCGTCAACGTGCATTCGGACAACAAGGCCGGCCTGGACGATTGCCAGCCCATTTGGGACGCCGTCGCTGCCGCCGAGAAGGAGCTCAACGGTCGCGGCCGCATCTTGGTGCGCCCGAGCGGTACCGAGCCGCTGGTTCGCGTTATGGCCGAGGCGGAGACGCACGAGCTGACCCAGCGTGTTGTTGACGATATCGTCGAGGTTGTCAAGCGCGAACTTCCCTAATGGCCAAAAACGGGCGCCAAGTGGTAAACTGACAAGGTTATTTTGATTGATTGGTATGTCCGAGGGGGAGCATGTTCACTAAAGTCCTGAGGTCTTTTGGTATGCGTGGTCGAGTCCTTACGCTGGATGCTCCCATCTCGGGCGACGTCATTCCGCTCTCCGAGGTAAACGATCAGACGTTTGCCACCGGCCTTTTGGGTCAGGGCGTGGCGATTCAGCCTACCGGCACGCGCGTGATTGCGCCGGCAGACGCCAAGGTCGAGGCCATTTTTCCCACGGGACACGCCGTTGCGCTTAACACAGTCGATGGTCTGGACGTGCTCATCCACGTTGGTTTGGACACTGTTCAGCTCGAGGGCAAGCACTTTACCGTACATGCGCAAGTGGGTGACATCGTCCATAAGGGCGATGTACTCATCGAGTTCGATCGCGAGGCAATTGCTGCCGAGGGCTACGATGTGACGGTTCCCATCTTGGTGTGCAACTCCGTTGAGTTCTCGAGCATCAAGGGTTCCGTTGGCGAGCATGTCGAGGAGATGGACCAACTCATCGTCGCTCGCGAGCGCTAGTGAGCGCGCTCGGCCTTTAGCCTACAATTCGAACACGTTTACGGAGGGCGCCCTTGAAAGAGGACGCCCTCCGTGGCAAGATGGGATTTGTCCGAAGCTAAACAGCTTTGGGTCACCGTGGACGGGCAGGGGCCTCGACGCGGCTAGACACGAGACACATACATTACGCGACCTCGCCCTGGTGGCCGCACACGTTGGTTGCGGCCGACGCGGGCCGCGGGCAAGTGCTTGTAAGGGGAGCCTTGCCTCTCTTGTACGAGAAAGGACGCGTAATGAAGATCATTAAAGCTAAAGACTACGAGGATATGAGCCGCAAGGCCGCCAATATCATCTCGGCCCAGGTTATCCTCAAGCCCGATTGCGTGCTGGGTCTTGCCACCGGCTCTACCCCGATTGGCGCCTACAAGCAGCTTGCCGCATGGTACGAGAAGGGTGACGTCGACTTTGCCGAGGTCAGCACCTACAACCTCGACGAGTATCGTGGCCTTTCGCACGACGATCCCCAGAGCTACCACTACTTTATGCGTGAGAACTTCTTCGATCACATTAACATCGACCTGAACAACACGCATGTGCCCGATGGCTCTAATCCCGACGCTGCCGCTGCCTGCTCTGAGTACGACAAGATCGTCGCTGCCGCCGGTTACCCTGATCTGCAGCTGCTCGGCATCGGTAACAACGGTCACATTGGCTTCAACGAGCCCGATGATCACTTCTCCAAGGGTACGCACTGTGTCGACCTCACCGAGAGCACTATTCAGGCCAACAGCCGCCTGTTCGATAGCATCGACGACGTGCCCCGTCAGGCCTACACCATGGGCACTCAGACCATCATGTATGCCCGCATGATCCTGGTCGTCGCCAACGGTGAGGCCAAGGCGCAGGCCGTGCATGACATGTGCTATGGTCCGGTTACCCCCCAGTGCCCTGCCTCGATCCTGCAACTGCACACCAACTGCGTTGTCGTTGCCGACGAGGCCGCCCTTTCGCTCTGCAAGTAGCGATAGCCTATCACCTCGACATAGCTTTGCCGAAGGCCTCCGCTTTGCGGGGGCCTTTTTGCTGAGCGCGCGCCGTGTACTTGACGAAAATCTTGCCGCGAACTTGACGGGTGCGTCAGGTGCAGCATGATTCATTCCATAGCAGATACTATGCATAAATGCTATGAAAAGGTCGCAGACGGTAGCTGGCGTTAGGTGAGTTGCGCAACACAATTGAACAGCGCTCATTTGAGGTACACTGCCAAAGGATGGGACAAGCTGGCAAGCGCATTGACCTGCGCAAAGACTGATTGGTTGGGGGATAAGTTTCAATCGGACCACGCTGAACAAAAACTTGCCATTTGCGTACCAACAAACATCCTAAACCGTAGCATCGCTCTATTCATCTAGCGATACATATGGTCTAGCGTTACGGTGTCCATGTGGTCGAGTTGAGGAGCGGGCATGGTTAACGATTTGGGCAATATGGACGACCTCGAGCTTATGCCGCTGGGCAGTAGTTATACGGTGCGGCGCGATCGCTTGATGAACGAACTTATCGCCAAGGGCCGAAAGGCCGGCATCGTAGTCCTCTACGCGCCTGATGGCTTTGGGAAAACCTCGGTGTTGCTGCAGTATGCCCAAGAGGTTAAAAGCGATCCGACGCGAGGTCCCGTGCGGATCATCGAGGCAGACCGCGCCATTGGGCGCGAGGTGTTTATGCAGCTCGAGGTCGTTACCGAAGAGCTTAAGGACAAGCCGCACTCCCTGATCGCAATCGATAACGTGCCTAACCTCAGCCAGAGCGAGACCGAGGAGCTGATCGACCGAATCCGAAGCCTGCGTGCTATGGGGGTTGGGGTCTTTATGAGCTGCCGTCCTTCGAATCGCCAGCTGATTCATGGACTGGGCGATTCGATTAAAGTCAACGCGCAGATGCTCAAGGTGCATGCCTATGAGTATTCGGCGTGGGCATCGGCGTTTTCGATCAGCACATCGCTCGACTTCTATCAGCTTACGCAGGGCGTGCCCGAGCTCGTCTCGGCTATGCAGTCGGGACTATACGGGCAGGGAGACGTTGCCCAGATGCTCGAAAACGAGATCGTCAATATCTACGGTGCGGCACTTGTTGATCTGGCGTCGCTCGAGAACAACGCTCTGTTTAGTGTGGCATGCTTGATGGTCTTAATGGGCGAGGGCAATATTTCGGAGCTCGAGGCTTGCGGTGTTAGGCTTTCGGCGATTGACCAGTCCTATCTTGTCCGCGATTATCCCATTTTTGGCGTCGATCCAGCAGACCGGAGCTTTACCTGCTTGGGTACCGAGGATAACGCACGCCTGCGATTGCGCAAGCTGGTCGCCGAAATTCGCCCCGAACTCGTTGTGCGGGCGGCGCGTATATTGATTAAAGCGGGGCGCTGCGATACCGCGATGGACCTTGCTGACGCGTTTTTGGACCGCAGTGCGGTGTTGGAGCTTGCCGGACAGTATGGGGTCGATCTGGCCCTGACGGGGCATGGAGGGGATGTTTGCCGCGCGGCGCTGGGAAAGACCGAATCAGATGGCCAGGCATCGGAGCCGACGCCTGACGAGGCGCTCGGCATCTATCTGGCGGCGGTGAGCGTCTCCAATACAAAGCTCGCGCGGTATATGGCCTCAATTATCGAGCATGCGGGCGAGCAAGCGATTTGCGAGCTCGATCCCGTGTCGTGGAAGGTGGCGCACGCGTTTACGGCTGCCTGTTATGGAGATGGTGGTCTGGGGCTTCCGGCAAGCCATGCAACGTTGGAGAGTGAGGCGTCTTGTGCCGCACTCGACATGCTGTCCGCACATGTCGAGATAAAGCATGGGCTGACCGAGCGGGCGAAGGGCGGCGAGATCCTCGCGGGGCTCAAAACGGATAAGGCCTACGATTGCGAGCTCGATATCGCGGGGACGTTTGTGCGGGCGGACCGCATGTTGACGGAGCTGTTTGATGGGTCGTATGCAGGGACTGACGAGCGTGATGACGAGATGGCCCTGACACTCGAGGCGCTCGAAGCGCGTGGAATCCGAGCGCTCGCCATCTGGGTGCGCATGGTGTTATCGGCGCGGCGCCTGCTCGCCGGCATGCCGGTGACCGACGAGCAGGCATTCAATGAGCTCGACCGTTTTGCCGTGCGCGTGCGTGACAATCAGGTTCAGTTGTTTGGCTTGATACTGGAAGGCTGGCAGTCACTGGCTGAGGGGCGTCCGGTCAATGCCAAATTCCGTGCGGTGCAGGTGCTCAGGCTTGCCGAGGAATCGATTGGATACATACGCGACAACGCACTGCTGCTAGAGCGCGCGGCGTACTTACGCAATACATCGATGGTATCGGTGCGCGAAGAGGCAGAGCTGCTCGATTTGAGTCGGACGCAGGTCGGTGGTGCCGAGGCTTGGATGGTGGCGCTGCATTTGGCCTCCGCGGGCCGCGATAGCGACCTTGCAGCCTGGATGTCCATGAACCGCCCAGGGATTTTGGATCCGTCGTATCGGCTGTTTGCGCGTCTTGCGATGCATTGTCTGGGTGAGCCGGCTGCTAGAATTCGAAAGAAGCTCCCGGTGCGCGAGCTGTCGCGGTATTCGCTGCGTGACGACTTTGAGGGCGAAGGCGAGCGTCTGTTCCAGGCCGGCGATGCCGAGGGCGTCGATGTGATTGGCCATATCGAGATCCGCATGTTTGGGGCGTTTCGCGCCGAGCGCGACGGGTTTCCCATCACGGATAAGATGTGGCGCCGCAAGAAAGCGGCGACGCTTGCCGAGCGGCTTGCGCTGGGCATGGATGCACTGGTCGACCGCGAGACGCTGGCCATGGAGCTGTGGCCCCATGCCGAGTTCAATAGCGCTCGTAACAATCTGTACTCGACGATATCGCGCCTGCGTTCGGCCTTGGGGCCGACACCGGACGGCAAGTCGTGTGTGCTGATCCAAAACGAGTGCATTGGGCTTAACGGCGATTACGTCAAGACCGACGTGCGGTTGTTTGATCAGATAAGCCGCGAAGTTTTGGGAAATCGCACGGGTGCGCGCGGACCTCATCTGATTGAGCTGTGCCTTAAGATCGAGCAGCTCTACGCCGGCCCGTTGTATGTTCCCAATGGCTGTAATCCCACCTACTTTTTGCGTATGAGGCGCATTATGGAATCGAAGTATATCGACTGCATGATTCGGGGCGCGAACGCCGCCCTAGAAGAAAACGACCTGCAGTCGGCGGTATGGCTGGTGGAGTCGGGGCTGCGGCAAGAGACGGCGCGCGAGGACATGGTGCGTTGCGCTATGCGCGTCTACGGTGCGGCGGGGCGACGACGCGATATCGTCGAGCTGTACAGTGGGCATATGCATCACCTGAGGGAGCAGGTCAATGGCGTGCCCGAGCCCGAGACGCGGCGTCTGTACGAGCGCTTGGTGGAGGGTAGGCTTAACCGCGTGCTCGTCGAACGATAAAAAATGAGCGTCCGAATTGCTCGGACGCTCGCAAGCTTGATGTATGTTGGCTCGCCGGATCGTTGGCTCTTAGACGAGCTTAATCTTCTCGATGTCCTTGCGCGAGGACTCGCGATACAGCGAGAACTTGCGGCCGATAACCTGAACAACGTCTGCATGGCAGCGCTCGGCGAGCTCTTCGGCGGCCTCGCGGGCAGAAAGACTGGAACCATCGAGTACGGAGCACTTAACGAGCTCGTGCTTCTCCAGGTAGGCGACCGTCTGCTCGACGGTGCCCTCGTTGATGTCGGACTTGCCGATGATGATGGCGGGGTTGAGGTGATGGGCCATGCTGCGAAGCTGCTTGACCTGGGCTCCTGTCAGTGCCATGGGTTCTCGCTTTCTATGTTATGGGGCGCCCCGCGATGGGGCCTTAATCTACGTGAGCTGTCCCACGATAGCGCAGGAACGGCGCGGTGTGGGGCGTGTTTGCCCAGTTCAAAAAGAATGCGGATGCCGAGCGGGAGAACAGCGCGGGTTACAGGCGGACGTGTACGGCGGCTGAAAGCGGTCTATGGACGGTCCGAAGAGACCGGCTCCCATGCAATAAACGCCCAACGGACCTTGCGGACGTGGTCGAGCATGTAGCGCCCCTGCGGCACGCCCTTGGACCCTGGCTCGCCGGCATGGGGATTCTCAATCATATGCTGAGCGATGTAGTCGCGCAGACGGTCGATCTTATCCTCGTTACCGTGCTCGAGCATGCGGGAGAAGTCCGCTACGCCCGCCTCAAGGCTATCGAAGGTATCGCGACGAGGCGATTCAAAGTACGTAACCTGCGGCAGGGCACCCATCTGAATGAGGATATTAAAGGCATACACAAAGCCATTACTGCAGGTAACCGAGGCACCGATGGCGTTCATCAGGTGCAGGTCATAGCGCGGGCTGGAGTTGGCGACCATCGTGACAGCACAACGCCGACGAGCCGTTCGATCAAGCTTGGCAAGCACGCCTTTTAGGTTGGTCGTGGTGACAGAGCGACTGGCAAAGGCAACATCTACCGCTTTCGCGACCGGTCCAACCAAATCCCAGTCATCATCCCAAGCAAGCTCAAGCGGTGTAATGCGATCTTCGAGCCCATAGTACTCAATGCCAGCATCAAGGGTGCCCAACATGGCAGGAGAGAAGTCGGCGGCAATCACGGAATGCCCGTCTTGCGCAAGCGGAATAGCAATCGACCCAGCCCCACATCCCATATCAAGCACCGACTCGCCAGGCTTTAACGCCAACAGCTTCATAAAGTCCCGGGCATACGGAGCAGTCTCAAGCGGCCGAAAATGCCGAGCCCGCTTATCCCACTCAAAAGAATCATCAGCCCGCCGCCGACCAGCCTGCAAGCGCATCCATTCCTCATTCCAATCCGCAGAAAGCAGCTCAGATTGAATTACACCATCAGCCACGGGCCATCCCCCTCACAACAAAAAAGCGACTCCTCCCAAAAGAAGAGCCGCAACCAGCATATATCAGAAAGAACCGATCCAACGCCAAACCGCCATACCAGCAAAGTAGGGCAGAAGCGAAGCGACTGCCAAAGGGATAGAACCCAACCGAGGTCCCGTTGTGCGTGAGCCCCGGGGAGGGCAAATATATAAGGTCGATCGCGAGTTCCGCACGAGCCGGAGAGCACTTAATGTGCTCTCCGTGCGAGTCAGGACTGTCCGAGCAGGCGACCTTATATATTTGCCCTCCCCGGGGCTCCTCGCCCGAACCCCTCAGCTAGTTCTTCAGCGAGTTCAGCGGTGCCGGGAAGCGCCCACCACGGTGGGCAAGCACGGTGCCGGCGTTGGGGTTCACCGGCATGATGGGCGCACGGCCGAACAGGCCGCCGTACTCAACGCAGTCGCCCACGCCCTTGCCGATGGCGGGAATCACGCGGACGGCCGTGGTCTTGTTGTTGATGACGCCGATAGCCATCTCGTCGGCGATGATGCCGGCGATGGTCTCGACCGGGGTGTCGCCGGGGATGGCGATCATGTCCAGGCCGACGGAGCACACGCAGGTCATGGCCTCGAGCTTCTCGAGCGAAAGCGCGCCGGCCTCGACGGCGGCGATCATGCCGGCATCCTCGGACACGGGGATAAAGGCGCCGGAGAGACCACCCACGCTGGAGCTGGCCATGACGCCGCCCTTCTTGACGGCATCGTTGAGCATGGCGAGCGCGCAGGTCGTGCCCGGGCCACCGCAGGTGCCAACACCGATGATCTCGAGGATGCGGGCAACGGAGTCGCCGATGGCAGGCGTGGGAGCCAGCGACAGGTCGACAATGCCCTTCTCGACACCCAGGCGATGGGCGGCCTCGCGGCTCATGAGCTCGCCGGCGCGGGTGATCTTAAAGGCGGTCTGCTTAATCTTCTCGGCGACCTCCATCATCGATGCGGAATCGGGCAGCGTCTCCAGGGCTGCGGCCATAACGCCGGGGCCCGAAACGCCTACGTTGATGACGGCGTCGGCCTCGCCACCGCCGTGGACGGCGCCCGCCATAAACGGGGAGTCCTCGACCATATTGGCAAAGCAGACAAACTTGGAAGCGCCGACGGAATCCTGGTCGGCCGTAAGCTTGGCGGCGTCGATGATGGTCTGTGCAGCCATGAGTACGGCGTCCATGTTGATGCCGGCACGCAGACTGGCGACATTGACGCTGGAGCAAACACGACTCGTGGTGGCGAGCGCCTGCGGGATGGACTGGATGACGCGGCGATCGGCGTCGCCGATGCCCTTCTGGACGAGTGCGGAGAAGCCGCCCAGGTAATCGATGCCGAGGGTCTCGGCCGCACGGTCGAGGGCATGCGCGATGGGGGTGAGGTCCTCATCCTTGCAGCAAGCGGCGATCTGCGCCACCGGGGTGACGGAGACGCGCTTGTTGACGATGGGGATACCGTACTCGCGCTCGAGGTTCTCGGCGGTCTCGACCAGGTGCTCAGCCGTGTGCGTCACGTGGTCGTAGATCTTCGTGCACATGCGGTCGAGGTTCTCGTCGCCGCAACCCATGAGCGAAACACCCATGGTGATGGTTCTGATGTCGAGGTTCTGCTCCTCAACCATGCCGCGGGTTTCCGCGATTTCTGCAGGCGTGATCGCCATCCTTGCGCTCCTATCTGCCAAAACGAGCATAGTCTTATCTATTCTAACGTGCCGCACGTGCCAAGTGGCGCATGCGGCACGTTTTGGTGCTCGGTTGTTTCCGTTGTGTTACTGCCCAAAGACCTCTTCGGCGATGCGCGCGCTCTCGGCGGCGTCCTTGGCGTAGTAGTCCGCGCCGATCTGTTTGGCGTATTCGGGGGTGAGCACAGCGCCGCCCACGATGATCTTGACGCCCGGTACCTCGGCATGAAGCAGCTTGATGGTCTCCTCCATGGCGACGACGGTGGTGGTCATAAGCGCCGAGAGACCGACGAGCTTAATGTCGCGCTCCTGTACGGTCTTGAGCACCTCTTGCGGGTCGACGTCGCGGCCTAGGTCAAAGACGGTATAGCCGTAGTTATCGAGCAGCATCTTGACGATGTTCTTACCGATGTCGTGGATGTCGCCCTTGACGGTTGCCACGCAGATCTTACCCTTGTCGGCAATTTCGCCGGCGGGCATCAGACGCTTGATGGTGTCGAAGCCCACGCGCGCGGCCTCGGCCGAGGCCATGAGCTGCGGCAAGAAGAACTTGCCCTGGTCAAAGAGGACTCCGACCTCATCGAGGGCGGGGATAAAGTGGTTGTTGATGAGGTCCATGGCGTCGTGATCTGCCAGCAGACGCTCGGTCTCGGCCGCGATTTCGCCCTTGCGGCCCGAGACGACCATGTGGCGGATGGGGTCGTCATCGGCGCTTGCGGTGGTGCTTGCGGCAGACGCGGCATAGCTCGATGCCGACTGAGCGGCCGCCGGGTTCGCGGCGATCTTATACGGATCGGTCCAGCCGGCGTAGCGCTCGATGTATCCGGTCGAGCCCTCGTCCTCGACGCTCAGCACGCGATAGCTGTAGACGGTGTCCATAAAGCGCTTGGAACCCGGGTTCATGATGGGGGCGTCCAGACCTGCACCAAAGGCGGCGGCCAAAAAGACCGAGCCCAGCAGCGGCCGCGCGGGCAGGCCAAAGCTGATGTTCGATACGCCGAGTGCGCACTTGACGCCCAGGCGCTCCTTGCACATAGACATGGCACGTAGAATCTGCTCAGCCTGGCGTTGGTTGGTCGAGGCGGTCATGACCAGGCAGTCGATGAGGATACGGTCCGGGCCGATGCCGTAGCGGGCGGCTTCGGCCACGATGCGCTCGGCGATGGCATAGCGTGCCTCGGCGGTATCCGGGATGCCGCCCTCGTCGAGCGTGAGGCCGACGACGTTGGTGCCGTAGTGGGCGACCAGCGGAAAAATCTCATCCATGATCTGCTGTTTGCCATTGACCGAGTTGATGATGGGCTTGCCGGCGTAGCGACGTACGGCGGCCTCGACGGCGGCGGGGTCGGTGGAGTCGATCTGCAGCGGCAGCAGCGTGGAGCCTTGGAGCTGCTCGGTCGCTTGCTGGATGACCTTGACCTCGTCGATCTCGGGCAGGCCCACGTTGACGTCCAGGATGTCGGCGCCCTGCTCCTGCTGGCTGATGCCCTGGCT
Organism: uncultured Collinsella sp.; assembly: GCA_902491765.1. Lineage (GTDB taxonomy): Bacteria > Actinomycetota > Coriobacteriia > Coriobacteriales > Coriobacteriaceae > Collinsella. Next base: position 52,155 of record CABUIY010000010.1, read on the forward strand.
CACGACGTAGTCCAGGTCGCCGTCGCGTAGGGCCTGCTGCAGACGCTTTTTGCCGGTGGGATTGATGCGCTCGCCGATGACGGCGATCTTGTGGCCGTCGCAGGGAAGGTCCACGACCGTCTGGGCGCTCGTGACCGACATGCTGGGCTTGCGGTGGCGCGGGCTGGGCGTGTGATTGTCGATAAGCGTGCGCAGGGCGGCCATGTGCGCCGGCGTGGTTCCGCAGCAGCCGCCCACAACGCTCACGCCGTCCTCGATCATGCCGGCGACGGCCTCGGCGTACTCGGGTGCCTGGATATCAAAGACGGTATTGCCGTCATCGTCCACGCGGGGCAGTCCCGCATTGGCCTGCACCATAACGGGCTTGTCGGTAACGGTGAGTATGCGCGCGGCGAGCCCTCGGAGCTCGGCCGGTCCCTGACTGCAGTTGATGCCCAGGACGTCGGCGCCGATGGCGTCGAGGGTGATGGCGGCGACCTCGGGGCTCGTGCCCAAGAAGGTGCGGCCGTCTTCCTCAAAGGTCATGGTGGCAAAGACGGGCAGGTCAGAATTCTCGCGGCAGGCGAGGACTGCCGCCTTGATCTCGGCAAGATCGGTCATGGTCTCGATAATAAAGAGGTCCACACCCGCATCGACGCCGGCACGCACTTCCTCGGCAAAGAGGTCATAGGCCTCGTCGAAGCTCAGGGTGCCCAGGGGGCGAAGCAGCGCGCCGATGGGACCGATATCGCCGGCGACGTAGCGGGCGCCGGCCTCGCGGGCGCAGGTGACTGCCGCGGCAAAGACGTCTGCCACGGTGGCGGCGCCGTCGAGCTTGTGGGCGTTGGCGCCAAAGGTGTTGGCGGTGATCACGTCGCAGCCGGCCTCGACGTACAGACGCTGAATATAGCTAATGACCTGGGGCTCCTCAAAGTTGAGCAGCTCGGGCAGGGCGCCTGCCTTCATGCCGGCGGCCTGCAGCATGGTGCCCATGCCGCCGTCAAACAGCAGGTGCCCGGTGCCCTCGATGGCGGCACGCAAGCGATCGTCCTTAATGCGAAGGTCATCGATCGTGCGCGTCTTGTACGCGGCGCCGTTGCAGCGCGCAGCATTGACAGGTGCCGCCAGCGCGGCACCGTCCAGATCATGAGTGATAAGCGGAGTAAACATCGGGGGCTCCTAATGGCTGGAATAGCAGGTGGTGTGGGCGGCGCGGAAGCGGCAGTGCTCGCGCATGCGGCAGATATTGCAGGTGGGGCGGCTCTGGGCGTCGTGGACCTCGCCATCAAACAGGCCGATCACCGCGGTCACGCTCTTGGTGGGCATGAGCAGGCTGGTCGGCGTGACGGTAAGCCCGATGAGCCGCGTGGCGTTGAGCGCAGCTACGATCGAGCGCTGGGCCGTAAGCGGGCAGTCGCCATAGCCGGGACTGAAGCGCCAGTTGCCGGCGAGCCCGTGAGCAGCGGCGTCTGTCTTGACCTGTCGGTCCATCTGCTCAACAGCAGCTTCTACATAGGCGGAGCACGCGGCGTCGAGCACGGCGCCTTCCAGGGGTTGCTGGGCTCCAGTGGTGCGCAGGCGACGCTCGGCGTCCATGCCGAGGGTACAGGCCATGAGCGCCGACAGGCGGGCGTCCTTAAGGTGGCGATAGATATCACGACCCCGCAGCTCAACATTGGTGCCAACCAAGCGGATGCAGGGCTCTCCCTGCTCGTCCACGCCCGTGGCATCGACGGCAAACACGCGTCGCACGCCTCGGGGCTCGATATCCAGCTCTAGGCGTTCGACCACAAGCTCAATTCGTCGTGACAGCTCGGGCTCAATCTGCTGGCCGCCGTAGCCCAGATACCGCAGCATCTCGGCACGGTCGACACGAGGGCGGTGGGCAGCGTCGATACGGTAAAGCGCCGGCGACGCAAGGTCGGCCGGCACTTCAACAACGGTTGTATCGACGTGCGGTTTTTCCATTACCCCAGGCTCTCCATAATGGTCGCGGCGATTGCAGGACGGTTCATAGTGTACAGGTGCAGACCGTCGGCACCGTGCTCCTTAAGGTCGCAAAGCTGACGAGCAGCATAATCTACACCGGCTGCCTGCAGGCTCTCGGGGTCGTTCTCGTACTTGGCGAGAATCTTGATGACGGGGGAGGGCAGCGATGCGCCGCACATAAAGACCATGCGGCTGATTTGCGACTTGCCCATAAACGGCATGATGCCCGCGGTGATAGGCACGGTGATGCCGGCTTTGTCGGCAAGCTCGCGGAAGCGATAGAAGCACTCGTTATCAAAGAAGAGCTGTGTCACAAAGAAGCTCGCGCCGGCGTCTTGCTTTTGCTTGAGGTGCTCGACCGAGAGGTTGAGATCCTCGCAGGCAATGTGGCCCTCGGGGTAGGCTGCGGCGCCCACGCAAAAGCCGGCGTCGACGAGCTCGGGGATGAGGTCACGGGCGTAGGCGTAGTCAGAGGCGGGCTTGTCGTCCTCAGTCGCGCCAGCGGGAAGATCACCACGCAGGGCTAGCACGTTTTCAACGCCGGCGGTGCGATACTCGTCAATCTTGGCGGCGATGTCGGCGTGGGTGCGGCCCACGCAGGTGAGATGCGCTACCGAGGGCGTATCGAATTCGCTCGTAATCATATGCGCGATGGGGGCGGTGGTGGCGCTGTTGCCCGAGCCGCCGGCTGAGCAGGTGACCGAGACAAAGCTCGGCGAAAGATTGCACAGATTGCCTGCCACTTTGCGAGCCGTGTCGAGGGTCAGCTCGCCCTTGGGCGGGAACATCTCAAACGAAACGGGTGCGGTGCCCTGGGATGCCGCCTGCTTAAAAAGCTCGTCGACGCGCATATCGTGCTCCTTTAGATACGTAATAGTGCGATGTGTTGTAAGGATTCTACAGCACCACTGTGCCACGATGGAGTTTCACTCGCTATTTGGGGATACCAATCAAAGATGCTTCGCTATCGGCATTTTCTATAACAGGGCGGTCAATGTAGGATGGGACTATATTGAATGGTATTTGATGCGAAATACCAGTTAATAGAGCCCATCCCAAATTGACTACCCTTAAACTATGGGGAGAGGTCTGCAATTTATACAGTTGATTGGCTGTTGAGGGTGGCAATGCCGCCGCGATGCGTTAACCTCATTGATTGGTTTCGCGACAGCAACATAACGGTAATGTTGCGGAAACACGACGAGCCTAATCTATGACTCGTTCGTTAGTAATCAACACCGCTTCTCACGCGGTGCCGATACGAAGGGAGTTCCGTATGGCCGAACTTACTGACCGCTTCGGGACCATGGTGTTCTCTGAGGAAGTCATGAAGGACTACCTCCCCAAGGACATTTGGAAGCGCCTTGCTGCAACCCTCGAGGGCGGTGAGCCGCTCGACCTGGATGTGGCCAACGCCGTTGCCCACGCCATGAAGGTCTGGGCCATCTCCAAGGGCGCGACGCACTACGCACACTGGTTCCAGCCGCTTTCGGGCATTACTTCCGAGAAGCACGACAGCTTCCTGGAGCCCAACCACGACGGCACCGCTATTACCAAGTTTACGGGCAAGAACCTCATCCAGGGCGAGCCGGACGCCTCCAGCTTCCCCAACGGCGGCCTGCGCGCCACCTTCGAGGCCCGTGGCTACACCGCTTGGGATCCCACCAGCCCCGCTTTTATCAAGGACGATGTCCTGTGCATCCCCACGGCTTTCTGCTCCTACACGGGCGAGGCCCTGGACAAGAAGACCCCGCTGCTGCGCTCCATGACCGCGCTCTCGCGTGAGTCCAAGCGCGTTTTGGCGCTGTTTGGTAAGACCCCCAAGAAGGTCGTTCCTTCCGTGGGCGATGAGCAGGAGTACTTCCTGATCAAGAAAGACGCTTACCGCAAGCGCAGGGACCTGGTCATCACCGGCCGCACCCTCTTTGGTGCTGCTCCCTGCAAGGGCCAGGAGCTCGAGGAGCACTACTTTGGCGCTATCCGCCCCACCGTCTCGGCCTATATGAAGGACCTGGACGATGAGCTGTGGGCGCTTGGCATTCCCGCCAAGACCAAGCACAACGAGGTCGCTCCCTGCCAGCATGAGCTCGCCCCTGTCTATGGCGAGGTCAACGAGGCCATCGACCAGAATCTGGTCATGATGGAGAAGATGAAGCTCATCGCCTCCCGCCACGACTTGGTCTGCCTGCTGCACGAGAAGCCCTTCGAGGGCATCAACGGTTCGGGCAAGCACAACAACTGGTCGCTTGGCACCGAGTCCGAGAATCTGCTCGATCCGGGCGACACTCCGCTCGACAACCTGCAGTTCATCGTCTTCCTCACCGCGGTGATCGAGGCCGTCGATAACTATCAGGAGCTCCTGCGTGCCTCCGTTGCCTCGGCCGGCAACGACCATCGTCTGGGCGCCAACGAGGCTCCTCCGGCGATTATGTCCATCTTCCTGGGCGACCAGCTTACCGAGGTCGTCGAGAAGATCATCGATGGCAAGGCTTCCGTCCATGCCACGCGCGGCGTGCTCGACCTGGGCGCCGATACCCTGCCCAAGCTGATGCAGGACAACACCGACCGCAACCGCACCTCCCCGTTTGCCTTCACCGGCAACAAGTTCGAGTTCCGTGCCTGCGGCTCCGAGCAGAACGTCTCCGACTCCAACCTGGTGCTCGATGCCGCCGTGGCCAAGTCGCTCAAGTCCTTCGCCGATGCTCTTGAGGGTACGCCCGAGGATAAGTTCCAGGACGCCGCGCTCGAGTACTGCAAGAAGGTCCTGACCGACCACCAGCGCATCCTCTTCTCCGGCGATGGCTACTCCGACGAGTGGCCCATTGAGGCCGAGAAGCGCGGCCTTGCCAACAACAAGACCACGGCCGACGCCCTGCCCGCCTTTGTTTCCGATAAGGCTATCGCGCTCTTTGAGGAGACGGGCGTCCTGACCAAGGCCGAGGCCCAGTGCCGTTACGACTGCAAGCTCGAGAAGTACAACAAGCTCATGAACATCGAGGCTACCACGATGGTTCGCGAGGCGCGTCGTACCTATCGCCCGGTCATTACCGCCTACGCCACCAAGGTCGCTAAGGGCCTTGAGACTATTCGTGCCGCCGGTGCTGAGGCCGCCATGCAGTGCGAGCAGAACACACTCAACAAGCTCTGCAACGGCATCACCGCCATCAACGACTCTATCAAGGCGCTCGACGCCGTGCATCAGAAGGCCGAGGCCCTCGATGGTCAGGAGCAGGCCAATGTGTACGCACACGAGGTCGTTCCCGCTATGGATACGCTGCGCGCCGCCGTGGATGCCATGGAGGAGATCGTGGCCGCCGACTACTGGCCGGTCCCGACCTACGACGACATCCTGTTCTACGTGTAGGACTGGGGCAACATACCGTCACGGTTGAAAGCCGGGGTCCGCATCGCGCGGGCCCCGGCTTTTTGTTTGTGAAGGACGCATTGAAGCCCGTTTTGCACCTGATTCGCCCACGCAATAAGGGGGCGTGGACAAAAAACGTCAAATATGAGTACTGTCACAAGTCCTGTAGCATTATTTATTTGCAAAATATGAAGTGTTACGCAACATATGTCCAAGTACTTAGCCGATAAACGTCTGCAATTTTTCCGCCGTAGGACGCCTGACGGCTAAATCGCCTTCTGAAGGCATGAAATCGCTGTAACTAAAATGGTAGCAGTACTCATATTTGCCATTTTTTGCCCGCTGGCTTTGCGATGATGCCGGGGTCCGCACCCTGTCGGGTTCGAATCCCGGCATATCGGTAGCAAAAAGCCCGTCACCGCGGGGGTAACGGGCTTCTTAATTTAAATGGTGCCCCCAGCGGGATTCGAACCCGCGATATCCACCTTGAAAGGGTGGCGTCCTTGGCCGCTAGACGATGGGGACAGCGGGAAAGAGTATAGCAGACTTTTTTAGCCGTTCACATATCGTTGGCAAACTGAAAAACCACCACAAAGGTGCCTGTCCCCTTTGTGGTGGTGAGGTGCTAGGGGAGGAGCTTCATGGCGGCGTCGTGGGCGGCGTGCTCGTAGGCGTCGTCGAGGGGCTTGAGCGGCAGCAGGGCGGCGGCCTGCGCATCGCCGCGGCGCTCAAGGGCGTGCGCGATCAGCCAGTCGGCGAGTTCTGGGTTCTTGGGCAGCGCCGGCCCGTGCAGGTACGTGCCGATGACGCCCTTGTAGATCAGACCCTCAAGGCCATCGTCGCCGTTGTTGCCGGTGCCCGTGACGACGGACGTTCCGAGTGGCGTGGCCTCTGCATCGAGCAGGGTGCGGCCGCCGTGGTTCTCAAATCCCACAAAGGGCTCGGGTGACAGGTCGGTCTTGACGGCGACGTTACCGATCAGGCGATTGGCGCCGCGCACGGTCTCAGCGGCAATGACCCCCAGACCTTCAATGCGATTTTCGCCCATATAGTACGAACGGCCGAGCAGCTGATAGCTGCCACAGATGGCAAGCAGCGAGCCGCCATCCTCAACATAGGCCGCGACCTTGTCTTTTTGGGCGAGCAGCTCGTGTGCCACGGCTAGCTGGTCGCGGTCGGCGCCGCCACCCATCATGACGATATCGGCATCGGTGAGATCGAGTGACTCGCCCATACGGACCTCGTCCACGCGCACGGGAATGCCGCGCCAAGCGCAGCGGCGCTCGAGCGCGATAACATTGCCGCCGTCGCCATAGAGGTTAAGGGCATCGGGATACAGGTAGACGATGCGCAGCGGGCGCGAAAGCTCGACTGGCGCGATGCCGACAGGAAGAGCGCTGCCGTCGGCACGGGCTATGGCGCGGGCAGCAACAGCGTCGGCAGTGGCGCCCTTCAGTCCGTCGAGTTCCTTGACCAGCGGCGGGAAGGCCGTGTAGTTGGCGACGGCGTAGAAGGTGTCATCGGCGGCCTCGTCTGCAACGGCGCCAATTGCCTGCGCGACGTCCGAGATAATCGCGGCATCGATGCCGGCGTACTTGAGGCGCACCTGCATGTCGTGCGCGCGCGTGCCTCCGGCAAAGGCGACAAGACCCGGCGTGTCGGCGATGCGCTCAAAGTCGACGTCGTAGATCCACGATACATCGTGTCCGTCGGCGTCGTTGTCGTTGAGGAAGAAAGCGCAGAGTCTGCCGCCTGCCGTCTTGATGGACTGGATTTGTCGATCGAAGCCTACGGGATTCTTAGCCAGGTTGGCCTCGACGGTGCGGCCGGCGATATCCCAGCGCCCCATACGACCACCGGCGGGCACATAGGCATCGAGCGTGGGCTGCAGAAACGCCGTATCCACGCCCAACTCGTGCGCGGCAAAGAATGCGGCGGCAACGTTGTAGACCATGTACAGACCGTTGTAGCGTGTGGCGATGTGTACGGCAGCCGCGTCGGGCGCAGATCCAAAGACCAGGTCAAAGTCGTAGCCGTCGCAGCCGAGCTCCACGCCCGTCACACGGCGGACCAGTGCGGGGCGTGCCCAACCGCACGAGGGGCAATGGTAGGCGCCGAGTTGACCATACTGCACATAGTCGTACTCCAACGGGGCGTTGCACTGCGAGCAGAAGCGAGAGTCGCTAATGCGGTCAGACTCGGTGTCGGTGGCGCCGTCGATGCCAAAGGCAATACTCGCGTTGGGCATGCGCGCGGCAATCGAGGCGCACAGCGGGTCGTCGGCGTTGTAGATGAGCGTCGTTGCCGGCGAAAGCTCCAACGCGTGGGCGATGACCTCCTGGGTGTGATCGATCTCGCCATAGCGATCCAGCTGGTCACGGAACAGGTTGAGCAGCACAAAGTACGTCGGCTTGAGCTTGGGCAGAACGCGTACGGTGTAAAGCTCATCGCACTCAAAAACGCCCACGCGCTTGCCGCTGCTGGTGTGTTTAAGGCCGCCGCGGGCCTCGAGCAGAGCACCTACCACACCAGGCTCCATATTGTTGCCGGCACGGTTGCACACCACGGCAGCACCGCTGGCAGCAACGGCGTCGGCGATGAGGTTGGAAGTGGTGGTCTTGCCATTAGTACCCGTAATCACCACGCTGCGGTCGACAAGGCCAGCGAGGTCGCTCAGCAACTCGGGGTCGATCTTCATGGCGATGCGGCCGGGGAGTACGCCGCCCTGGCGCTTAAGGACGGAGCGCAGCCCCCAGCGAGCGATATCGCTCGAGGTGCAGGCAAGAGATGAGCGGAGGTTCATGAAACCGTTCCTAACGTAAACGACATGGTCGGGTCGAGTGCGTCACTAAAATCCGTAGCGGCGCGCAAATTCCTGGGCAAGCTGCGATACATCTTCGCAGGCGTTGGCCCAGGGGGCAAAGTCGGGAGTGTCCGAGATAATACCGTCCGCTTCCCAAACGGCCTGGTGCGAAAGATCCCAGGGATCGTGTGGCTCGGGCCGGCAGGGAAGGTACGGTGTCTGGTACATGGGGTTCAGTAAGAAGAACGCGCCACCCTCGCAGCGGTTGGCGAACTCACGCAGCGCGCGTGTCGCCGGGCGCATCTTGTTTGTTTTGAACAGCAGAATCGTGCGGGCGAGCAGATACCAAGGAGAGTTCTCGAGGGCATCGGCCCCCATCTGCTCCTCGAGCTGGTGGGCCAGGGCAAAAAAGCCGTCCTCGTCTTCCAAGCGAGCGAGGGCGAGTAACACGGTGCCTGCCACTCGGGTGGGATAGCCTTCCGCCTTAAGAACACGGCGAGAATAGTTGACGGCAGCACGGTAGCGGGCGCTCGCCATGCACAGCTGCGAGATGGCCTCGAGTGTGTGAAGCCACCCGATAAGCGCCGGCTCGCTCACGGTGAGCTCTGCCGCCGTCACGCCGTCCGTCAAAACTTTGTTGGCCCAGTAGTGCGGGGCCTCCATATCGAACCCGGGCACGCTTTGCTGCAGGTAATCGGCCGTGGTTGCCTCGAGCTTCATCAGGTCGCCCAGGCAGGCGTCAACGGGTGTGTCGGCCAGGATGATGGCGAGCAGCTGCGCGTCGACGGTCAGTGCATCGATGCGGACAATCTTGAGCAGCTCGTCGCGCATGTCGTCGAACAGGCGGTTGCGCGTCTGCTCAAACTCCTCGTCGCTGCCCATGTCCTCGATGCGATGGAGTTCGTCGAGCAGGTGGCGGTGAACGTCGGCATAGGACAGCAGCGCCTGGGCATGCTCGGTCTGCGCATACTTATGAGGGTTGACGCTCACGTCGTTATGGACAAGCTCGCGTGCTGCATCGGTGAGTTCGGGGTGCGACGCAACGTAGGCGCGCTCCAGGTAGGCGGGGATGTAGACGCTCGGATCCATTAGAGGTCTCCTCCCTTAAACGGCAAGCCCTGCTCGGCCGCCCGCAGGATTCGTTCGTCGATCTGGGAGCGCACGATATCGTTGGTGGCGACCCAGGCGGCAAAGCTGGCGTTGTCGGGGGCGCCCAAGCCCTCCTGCAGTACCGGTGTCGCCTCGGACAGCGCAAGGACAAGCTCGTCGGTGGAGCCCACACCCACGTTGACGCGGGCATAGACGCCATCGGGAAACTCGGTTTGGAAGTAGAGTGCCTCGGCTGCGTGCGGGCATGAGCGCACAAGGATACGCAGGTAGTGCTCGGCGCCCTCGTAGTCCAGCTCGCGCCAGGCAGCGCTCATCAGCGCGATGAGCGTCCACGGGTCCAAGTCGCGCTCCGCATCTTTGGGACGACGGCGCAGCGGCGTGTTGGCGAGATAGGGGACGGAGTGGGCAGAGCGAAATCGCTTGAGCTCCTCGGCGGGGTATTCGAGCTTTGCCATAGCGAGCATCGCGGTGTGGCGGACACCAGCGGGGTCGTTGGGCGCAAAGTCCAAGCTGCGATTCGCGGCTTGGAGCGACATGCGGTAGCGTCCGCTAATGAGCGCGCGCGATGCCAAGGCGGCAAGCCAGCGCAGGTAGGGGCGGCGCATAAGGTCGCCAGCGGCCTCACGCTCGTAGGGGTCCTGCGCCGAGGCGATTTTGAGCGCCAGGTCATGCTCGACTTCATCGCGCTTGGATGCCAAGTACTGTACGTATTCCTCGTTGGAGCTGGCGGTGAGGGCGGTCAGCATGCGCTGGGCATCCCAGTTGGCCGGGTCGAGCGCGGCTGCCTCGCGGAGCATGTTCTCGGCAGCTGCCTCTTCTTGCTCTGCCTGGGTATCGTCAGGGATAAAGGGAATGCGGTAGTCGACAGCCTCGACCACCTTGGCAATGAGGTGCCCGGCGCGGTCGCGGTCGTGCACGATGAGCGGTGCGGGGTTGCGGGTGAATTGTTCCATCAGACGCTCTACGGCGGCACCGTCGGTGAGCGGGATATTGTCGCGGCGCAAGGCCTCAAGAACGAGGCGATGGCAATCCTCTTGAATGGGATCGAATGCCATGGGGCCTCCTTTGCTGCGGTTAGGGTTCAAATGTTTCTATATAAGGTTCTAGTTTACCCGCATGTGGCACACCGGGGGTGCCGCACTTGGACTTGCACCTTTGCACCACGAAGACGGATGTCGCACAAATGTCGGCACCTTGGACGACCGAGTGGTATCACGGTGCCGCAAACGGTCGATTTTTGGCGGCGAACGGTGCATATTTTGGAGGGGCACGGTCCTGCCCGGGATATGTAGTCAACCTTGATAAAACGTTTGCCCAGCTTGGGAGTATGAATGCCGCACAAGGGTCTTCAGGGATAGAAAAAACGTTTCATCATTGGCGGCTTTAGGTGAATAACTGACCAACCAGAACGGTAAAATAGTGTTTGTCTGAGCGTTGAGACGTTTAGACATCGCGCATTGTCATCGCCGGCAACGCGCAAACCGGTCCTAACGGAGCCAATTGGGTGCTCCGTTATATACGCAAGTCTAAGAGGGGCTTGTTTAGGAGGCACAGTATGGGACGTTTTACCAATCCTCGCGATCTGTACTTTGGTGAGGGCGCTCGCCACGAGGTGAAGAACCTCAAGGGTAAGAAGGCCATCATCGTTTCTGGCGGCAGCTCTATGCGCCGCGGCGGGTTCCTGCAGGACGTTGAGGCCGACCTCAAAGAGGCCGGCATGGAGGTCAAGCTGTTCGAGGGCGTCGAGTCCGATCCCTCCATCGAGACCGTCATGAAGGGCGCAGCCGCTATGCGCGACTTCGAGCCCGACTGGATCGTTGCTATCGGCGGCGGCTCGCCCATCGATGCCGCTAAGGCCATGTGGGTCTTCTACGAGTATCCCGAGGAGTCCTTCGATAACATCATCCAGCCGTTCAGCTTCCCCGAGCTGCGTCAGAAGGCTCACTTCTGCGCCATCTCCTCTACCTCCGGCACCGCTACCGAGGTCACTGCCTTCTCCGTCATCACCGACTACGCCAAGGGCATCAAGTACCCGCTGGCCGACTTCAACATCACTCCTGATGTCGCCATCGTCGACCCCGAGCTCACCTACACCATGCCCGCCAAGCTGTGCGCTCATACCGGCATGGACGCTCTGACCCACTGCATGGAGGCCTACGTTTCCACCTGCGCCTCTATGTTCACCGACGCCAACGCTCTGCACGGCATCCGCGAGATCGTCGAGTGGCTGCCCAAGTCCTATGCTGGCGACCATGAGGCCCGTCAGCACATGCACGAGGCTCAGTGCATCGCCGGTATCGCCTTCTCCTCGGGCCTGCTCGGCATCGTTCACTCCATGGCTCACAAGACCGGTGCTGCCTTCGAGAACGGTCACATCATCCACGGTGCTGCTAACGCCATGTACCTGGGCAAGGTCATCCAGTGGAACTCCAAGGACCCGCGTGCTGCCGAGCGTTATGCTTACGTGGCCAAGGAGATCCTGCACCTTCCCGGCGAGACCAACGAGGAGCTCATCGCTGCGCTCGTCCAGAAGATCCGCGACCTCAACGACCAGCTCAACATTCCGCAGTCCATCAAGGATTACGCGAATGGTGGCGTGAAGGTCGACGCCGAGAACCCGCAGATGGTCTCCGAGGAGGAGTTCCTCGCGAAGCTCCCCGAGATCGCCGCGAACGCCGAGCAGGACGCCTGCACGCCGGAGAACCCGCGTGAGACCAAGGCTGCCGACTTCGAGAAGATCCTCAAGGCCTGCTACTACGACACCGACATCGATTTCTAATCGACTCTTGTTATCGTAACGAGGGGCTCCGCACGTATCCGTACGGAGCCCCTTTTTTTCTTTTAGAGAATGGGATAGTTATGGCTGCAATTTTCAATAGCCCCAGCAAGTACATCCAGGGTCCGGACGAGCTCGCCAAGCTCGGCTCCTATGTCGAGCCGCTTGGCGCTAAGGCCCTCGTCATCGTGACGCCTTCGGGCAAGAAGCGCGTCGGCGCCAAGATCGAGGGCGGCTTTGCCGAGGCTAAGGCCGAGCTGCTGTTTGAGGACTTTAACGGCGAGTGCTCCAAGGGCGAGGTCGATCGCCTGGTTGCGCTCGCTCGCGACAACGGTTGCGACATCATCGTCGGTGTCGGTGGCGGCAAGATCCTCGACACCACGAAGGCCGTTGCCTATTACCTGGAATCCCCGGTTATCATTTGCCCCACCATTGCTTCGACCGACGCCCCGTGCTCGGCGCTTTCGGTGCTTTATACCGATGACGGCCAGTTCGACAAGTACCTCTTCCTTAAGGCAAACCCCAACATTGTCCTGATGGATACGACGGTTATCACGGCGAGCCCGGTGCGCCTGACGGTTTCCGGCATGGGCGATGCGCTCGCAACCTATTTCGAGGCCCAGGCGACGCATGATGCCGACGGTGGTACTTGTGCCGGCGGCAAAGGCGGAATGGCCGGCCTGGCGCTCGCCAAGCTCTGCTACGAGACGCTTATGGCCGATGGCGTCAAGGCCAAGGTTGCACTGGAGAAGGGCGCGCTGACGCCTGCCGTCGAGCACATCATCGAGGCCAACACGCTGCTCTCCGGTATTGGCTTTGAGAGCTCGGGCCTTGCTGCTGCTCATGCCATCCACAATGGCCTGACGATGCTGCCCGAGTGCCACGGCATGTATCACGGCGAGAAGGTCGCCTTTGGCACCATCGTCCAACTGGTACTCGAGGATGCCCCGACCGAGAAGCTCGAGGAAGTCTTGGGCTTCTGCATTGAGCTGGGCCTGCCGGTCACGATGAAGGAACTTGGCGTTGCCGAGCTTACGCGCGAGCAGGCCATGATTGTTGCCGAGGCCGCCTGCGCGCCCGATGACACCATGTGCAACATGCCGTTTGAGGTGACGCCCGAGATGGTCGCAAACGCCATCCTGGGTGCCGACGCACTGGGTCATTATTACCTTATGGATGAGTAAACTAAACTAAGGTAAGGAAGGGGCAAAGCCGACAGATGGCTTTGCCCCTTTTTGCTATGGTGCAAAGGGGTAAGGTTACTTTGCACCAATCGTTGTTTGATGAAGGGCGGATTCTCGTATGGCGCTTCCTATGGTTTACGGCGGTCCCGGCCGGTATGTTCAGGGGCCGGGCGAACTGTCGCGTCAAGGCAGGTATTTGTCATGGTTGGGCTGCGCTGCCTATGTCTTGTTTGACCAGGGCACCGAGGATCGGCTGTGCAAGCAGATCGTCGATGGATTTCTGGACGAAGACCTAAGCGAGCCATTCTTTAAGATCTATAACGGTCCGTGTACGGAAGAAGCCGTTGTAAAAATGGCTAAGGAAGCCCAGGCCGAGTATTGCGACATGGTGGTGGGTATTGGCGGCGGCAAGATGCTGGATATCGCCAAGGCCGTTGCGTTTTATGCCGAGTTGCCGTTGTGCGTATGCCCCACGGCGGCTTCGATGGACGGTCCGTGCAGCGCGATTTCCGATGCCGACCTGATGAGCGTTGCAGATGCGGCCTTTAGAAACGAACGCAATATGGCTAACGAACAGGCCAAGGTGACCAGACAAAAGCTCGTGCAGCTCATGCGCGAGGCATAGCTAGGCGCTTGATCGACCTTGTGCAATCGAGGCGGCGATAGGCATAGGCTATTTGCCTCAAAGGTGCGCCGCGTGTAATTTGCCCGAGGCGTGGGCCGATAGCGTATCATTATCTCTTGCTTGTTTGCACTGCTCAGGGAGGGGCCGCGCATGGCGCAGGAACACGATCTGTTTGATGACATTATCGAGATCAGCAAGGGTTTCGACTTTCTTAAAAACCCGCTTGGCGGCGTGACCGATGCACTCGATCCGTCGGCGCCGCAGTGGAATCCTGCCGACTACAAGGAGCGCCCGCGCGGCAACACCATTCCGTGCTTGACCTGCAAAAACGAAAAGAGCGGTTGCACCGCGTGCATGGACGTGTGCCCGGTCAACGCTATCGAGGTCGAGGAAGACGCCATCGAGATCCTCGACTCCTGTCGCAAGTGCGGCCTGTGCGCCGCTGCCTGTCCGACCGAGGCGATCATCTCGCCGCGCCTGGCACCTAAAAACCTGTATGACGATATCGTCTCCGCTGCTACGAGCCACGAGACCGCCTACGTCACCTGCACACGCGCCCTCAAGCGCATGCCGCGCGAAAACGAGGTCGTCGTTGCCTGCGTGGGCGATATTACGGCCGAGACCTGGTTCTCGGTACTGGCGGACTATCCCAACGTGAGCGTCTACCTGCCACTGGGCGTGTGCGATAAGTGCCGCAACACCGGTGGCGAGGACATTCTGGGCGAGGCCATTGCTACCGCCGAGGAGTGGGCGGGTACGGGCATGGGCCTGGAGGTCGACCCCAAGAGCCTCAAATGCCATAAGCGCCGCGAGTACGAGCGCAAGGAGTACATGGATAAGATTGCCCGCACCACGGGCCTGACGGTGACCAAGCTCAATCCGGCGACGGCGGCGCTGGCCTCGGTGACGCAGAAGTTGAAGGCTCATCGTCACCAGATCACGCAGCTCGAGCGCACGCTCAACACCATGTGCGGCACCACGACGACCAAGCGTCGCCGTTCGCTCACGCACGGGCGGCAGCTGGTGCTCTCGACGCTGCAGAACCACCCCGAGCTTGCCCAGAATATGCAGGTGAGCACACCGGAATGCGATTTTGACAAGTGCACGTCGTGCGGCGAGTGCGTCAACGTGTGCCCCACGTTTGCCTGCGATTTGGTGGGAAGCGGTCGCTTTGCACTGGAGTCCACGTATTGCCTAGGTTGCGGAGCCTGCGTCAAGGTGTGCCCCGAGCATGCGCTCAAGCTGGTCGAGCACGATGCGTCCAATCTGGTCGTTGTCGACCCCGAGGCCGAGGAAAAGGCCGCTCAGAAGGCCAAGGCCCACGAAGAGGCCCAGAAGGCCAAGGCCGAGACAAAGGCCAAGCTTGACAAGATGCTCGATCAGGTGGAGAAGCTCGCGGACTAGTCAGCGAGCTCTATCTCTGCTTCATTTGCGCCGCCGCGGTGTCCGGATTCGCCCGGATGCTGCGGCGGCGCTATACTTATACGGTTTGAAGTACCTGTACCAAAAGGAGCTGTCGTGTCCCTTTCCATCGGTATCGTGGGCCTGCCCAACGTGGGCAAGTCGACGCTGTTCACCGCGCTTACCAAAAAGACCGGCCTTGCCGCCAACTACCCGTTTGCCACGATCGACCCCAACGTGGGTATCGTCGACGTGCCCGATAGCCGCTTGCAAAAGCTTGCCGACATCGTCAACCCGGGCCGCATTGTGCCGGCTACGGTCGAGTTTGTCGACATCGCGGGCCTGGTGAAGGGTGCCAACGAGGGCGAGGGCCTGGGCAACCAGTTCTTGGCAAACATCCGCGAGACCGATGCCATCTGCGAGGTCGTGCGCTACTTTAAGGACCCCAACGTTATGCGCGAGGTGGGCCGCACGGGCGAGTTCGTCGATCCCGCCGGCGATGCCGACACCATCATGACCGAGCTCATCCTGGCCGACATGGGCACGCTCGAGAAGCAACTGCCTAAGCTCGAGAAGGAGGCCAAGCGTGACAAGGAGCTCATGCCCAAGTTCGAGGTCGCCAAGCGCCTGCTTGCCTGGCTCAACGAGGGCAAGCGCGCCGCATCCATGGAGATGACCGACGAGGAGCGTGCCGCCGCCAAGGGGCTGTTCCTGCTCACCATGAAGCCCATCCTGTATGTGGCCAACGTGGACGAGGATATGCTCAACGACGACCTGGCGCCCATCGATGGCGTCAAGCCGTTGCCCATCTGCGCCAAGATTGAGGCCGAGCTTTCCGAGCTCGATCCCGAGGACGCCGCCGACTACCTGGAGAGCCTGGGCCTGGAACAGCCCGGTCTGGACGTGCTCGCGCAGGCGGCCTATAAGCTGCTCGGTCTGCAGTCGTTCTTTACGGCCGGCGAGATGGAGGTCAAGGCCTGGACGGTTCGTCAGGGCGCGACCGCCCCGCAGGCCGCCGGCGTCATCCACACCGATTTTGAGCGCGGCTTTATTAAGGCCGAGGTCATTGGCTATGACGACTACATCGAGCTCGGCGGTGAGCAGGGCGCCAAGGCCGCCGGCAAACTGCGTATTGAGGGCAAGGACTATGTCATGGCCGATGGCGACGTCGTGCACTTCCGCTTTAACGTGTAAGGGCGACGCATATGTTTAAATACGGCAAAAAAGCTGGCTACATGGGTATTGCGCTGCTCGTACTTGCGGTGATTCCGCTGGTGGTTGCAGCGTGTGTTATCCCCAACATTGGTCCCGAGGTGGCAACGAAGTTTAACGCAGCCGGCGAGGTGACGCGCTGGGGTAAGAGCTACGAGCTGCTGGCACTGCCGGTGCTCAACCTACTGCTGAGCGTGGCGACGTACTTTACGGCGGGACGCCAGGCTAAAAACAATGATGACTCCGCCGCCATGGCGCGCATCGTGTGCGAACGCTACCTGCGCAACGGTTGCATCACGGGTGTGTTCCTCAACGTGATCAACGTTTACTTTATGTACTCGGCGATTACCGGAACGGGCTTTGGCTTTGGTTTCTAGCTTGTCCTTTTAGGCAACGAGCCTGCACGCATATTCAATGGCTGCTGCGAGGCCGCCGCTCGATCGTGGTTGAAAGACTGCATCGGCGGCGGCCTCGTTTTCGTATCCGGCGCCGCGAAGGGCGAGTGCGATACCGGCTTCCAGGAGAAGGGGCAGACCGCGTTGGCTGGTTGCGATCACGGCAGCCTGATTGAGCGAGCAGCTGTGCGCCTGGCATTGGATAGCAAGTTCACCTTGCGCTGGGCAAGGGACCAGAACGGCGGCGACGCGACTTGATAGCAATGCAAATGCTGTGCGCTCATCGGGCGAAAGGCATTCTGCTTCAACGACGACGAGCTTGGGCGGTGCGCTGTTTGTGCGAAGCGTGGCTCGGTACGTACGGACCGAAGAACCCGACATAGAAAACTCCTGTGTATTCGGCAAAACGTAAACTATAGTTTACGTTTATGTTCGGCTCCATTTCAAACTCGGCTGCATGGACGAACGTGCGAAACAGATTCTTGGCAGGCGGGTCGAAGAGACACGCAGGGACCTTGGTATCTCCAAGGTTGATTTTTGTGTGGCGACAGGAATCAGCCGACCCTACCTCGACCGAATCGAAGATGGGACGGCAAATTTCACGCTCAAGGTTCTATTTAAGATCGCGCCCGCACTCGGCATGACGGTGTCAGAGCTTCTCGAGGGTATCGAATAGGGGATACCCGTCGACAACTGAATTACGCCATCGGGATGCGGTCGTGGTTGACTTGGCTGTAGAACAGGCGCTGAATCTCGGCCGCATCACGTGACTGGCCGAGTGCCCACATGGTTTTGGCCACGAGCGTCTCGGTGGTCATGTCGTCGCCGCGCAGAATGCCCGGATGATCGGCGTAAGCACGGCCGACCTCGTAAACGCCCAGATCGAGGCCCTCTTCGGGGACCTGCGTGGTCATAACGACGGTGCGGCCCGAATCGACCCAGCGGAAAATTGCCTCTTGGAATGACTCGCCCGACTCACCAAACTCGGGGATACCGCCAATGCCAAAGGTCTCCAGGATTACGGCATCGTAGCCATCGGCCAGGGCGTCCAGGATGCCCGGGTTCACGCCGGGCGTGAGCTTAAGGACAAACACACGCGGGTCAATACTGTCGTAGAAACGCACCGGGTTTTCGCCCTGATGAGTGCCGTGGAGCCCGTTGCGCACGATGCGGTCGTTGCGGATGTAGGCAATGGGCGGATAGTTGACGCTAATGAACGCGTTAAAGCTCATGGTGCGCTGCTTGCGGGCGCGCGTGCCGGCAATGGCGACGCCACCAAACACAATCGACACATCGTGCGAGTGCTCGTCGAGCGCATAGAGCAGGCTCTGGTACAGATTGAGCTTGGCGTCGGTAAAGGGGTTGCCCATGGGCTTTTGCGAGCCGGTGAGTACGATGGGCTTGGGGCTGTCCTGAATCAGATAGGAAAGTGCTGCCGCGGTATAGCTCATGGTGTCGGTGCCGTGCAGAATCACGAAGCCGTCGTGGTCGGCATAGCCTTCGACGATGACGTCGCGGATACGCATCCAGTCACTGGGACGCATATTGGTGCTGTCGATGTTCATGGGCTGCACGACGTCGAGCTCGCAGAGGCCCGAGATCTCTGGGACGCTCTGGGCGAGCTCCTCACCGGTCAGGGCGGGGGAGAGGCCGTTGCCGTCCTCGGTCGATGCGATGGTGCCGCCCGTGGCGATGAGAAGGATGCGCTTCATGCTGGTATTCCTATCGTATTTGCCGCCGCAGAGGCGGAGTCGTTCGGCAGTATTGTGGCACAGGGCGTCCAATGTTCAAACGTATTACATCATCCGTAACGTTTGGTAACACTTCAATTGCCGTCAAATTGGGGCCTGGTCGTGCGTTTGCCGTGCGCTGATGGCTGCGAGGGACGAGAAACCCCATATAACGTGTACACTATGGAGGTTATTTTCGTTCATTCACGCGGGTGGGCACCGGCTCCCCGCCAACAAGAGGGGGAACCATGGATCAAAAGGCTTCCGCAAAGGTCCTCGTACTCGACTTTGGTGCGCAGTACGGTCAGCTCATTGCCCGTCGCGTCCGCGACCTCAACGTGTATTCCGAGATTGTCCCCTGCGACATCTCGGCCGACGAGATTCGCGAGATGAACGCCTCTGCGCTCATCCTTTCCGGCGGTCCGGCTTCCGTGTATGCCGAGGACGCTCCGTCTATAGATCCCGCCATCTTTGACCTGGGCCTTCCCGTCCTGGGCTTCTGCTACGGCCATCAGATCACGGCCGTGACGCTCGGCGGCAAGGTCGGCCACTCCGAGGTGGGCGAGTACGGCCGCGCCACCATCACGCGCACGGCCGGCGCCAAGCTCTTTAACTCCACGCCCATGGAGCAGACCGTGTGGATGAGCCATCGCGACGCCGTTTCCGAGGTGCCCGAGGGCTTTACCGTTACCGCTAGCACCGACGTGTGCCCGGTTGCCGCCATGGAGTGCGTCGAGCGCAAGATTTTCACCACGCAGTTCCACCCCGAGGTCAAGCACTCCGAGTACGGTCAGCAGCTGCTGAGCAACTTCCTGTTTGAGATCTGCGGCCTGGAGCCCAACTGGAGCATGGACAACCTGGTCGAGACCATGACGGCTGAGTTCCGCGAGAAGGTCGGCGACGACCGCGTGATTCTGGCCCTGTCCGGTGGCGTCGACTCCTCCGTCGTGGCTGCGCTGGGCGCTCGCGCCGTGGGCAAGCAGATGACCTGCGTGTTCATCAACCATGGCCTGCTGCGCAAGGGCGAGCCCGAGCAGGTGGAGGAGGTCTTCACCAAGCAGTTTGACGTCGACTTTATCCACGTCCACGCCGAGGACCGCTATGCCGAGCTTCTGGCCGGTGTGACCGAGCCCGAGGAGAAGCGCCGCATCATCGGTACGCAGTTCTGGAAAGAGTTCTTCGCGGTTGCTCAGCAGCTTGAGACCGATGGTAAACCCGTGAAGTACCTGGCTCAGGGCACCATCTACCCCGACATCATCGAGTCCGGCGCTCGCAAGACGGGCGGCAAGACGGCCACCATCAAGAGCCATCACAACCTGATCCCGTTCCCCGAAGGCGTGCACTTCGACCTCATTGAGCCGCTCGACCACTTCTTTAAGGACGAGGTCCGCGCGCTTGGTCTGGCGCTCGGACTGCCGAGTCATATCGTGTTCCGCCAGCCTTTCCCGGGCCCTGGTCTGGCCATCCGCATCATCGGCGCGGTCGATAAGGAGAAGCTCGAGATCCTCAAGAACGCCGACGCTATCGTGCGCGAGGAGCTGGATGCCTACAACCAGCGCCTGTTTGAGCAGACCGGCGAGCGCAACTCCGAACACAGCTGCTGGCAGTATTTCGCGGTTCTGCCCGACATTAAGTCCGTCGGCGTTATGGGCGACGAGCGCACCTACCAGCGTCCGATCATCCTGCGTGCCGTCGAGTCCAGCGATGCCATGACCGCCGACTGGGCCAAGCTGCCCTACGACGTGCTGGCCCGCATTTCCGGCCGCATTGTTGCCGAGGTCCCCGGTGCCAACCGCGTGTGCTACGACATCACGTCCAAGCCGCCCGCGACCATCGAGTGGGA
>CABUIY010000011.1 GCA_902491765.1 uncultured Collinsella sp.
CAGGTCAACTACACCGTGTACTGCGGCAGGTCCTGCAGGGCGATGACATCCATGCCCATGTCGTTGGCACTGCCGTGACCCTGCTGGTCCTCGCGCACGGCCTCGATGGCACTCACGTACGTGTTGGCGGCAGACATCGCCGTCACGCAGGTCACGCCGCGGCGCACCGCCTCGGTACGCAACAGATAGCCGTCGCCACGCGAACCCGGGCCGTACGGCGTGTTGATGATTACCGCGATCTTGCCATCGGCGATGAGGTCGCCGATGTTGGGACGCTCGCCGTCGTGCGGGCCGCTAATCTTCTCCACGACCTCGCACGTCACGTTGCCTCCACGCAGCACGCGCGCCGTGCCCTCGGTGGAGCAGATATCAAAGCCCAGGTAGCGCAGGATACGGGCGACCGAAAGGATATGACGCTTGTCGCGGTCGCACACGCTAATGAACACCTTACCGGCGCTCGGGTCGGGCAGCTTGTAGTCAATCGCCAGCTGCGTCTTGGCGTATGCCTCGGGATAGCTCTTAGCGATACCCATGACCTCGCCCGTCGACTTCATCTCGGGCCCCAGGATAACGTCAGCGCCCGGGAAACGACCCCAGGGCATAACGGCTTCCTTCATGCAGAACCAGTCCAGCTGGCGCTCGTCGCTCGGCAGGCCCAGGCTCGCGATGGAATCGCCTGCCATGATACGCGCCGCGCACTTGGCCAGCGGCACGCCGGTGGCCTTGGAGATAAACGGCACGGTGCGGCTCGCGCGCGGGTTTGCCTCGATCACGTAGACGGTCTCGCCCTTGATGGCATACTGCACATTGACCAGGCCGCGTACGCCCAGCGCCATCGCGATGCGGCGCGTGGTCTCGCGAAGCTTTGCCTGCAGGCTCTCGCTAAAGCTGAACGGCGGGATGCAGGTCGCAGAGTCGCCGGAGTGAATACCGGCCTCCTCGATATGCTCCAGAATGCCGCCGATGTAGACCTCTTCGCCATCGCACAGGGCGTCGACATCGGACTCGATCGCACCCTCCAGGAAGCGGTCCAGATACACCGGGTAGTCGGGGCTAATGCGCGCGGCCTCGGCCATGTAATCGCGCAGATGCTCGGCATCGTAGGCGATCATCATGCCGCGGCCGCCCAGCACGTAGCTCGGACGCACCAGCAGCGGGTAGCCGATATGCGCGGCCACGGCCTCGGCCTCCTCAAACGAGGTTGCCTGGCCCGCCGGCGGGTACATGATGCCCAGCTTGTCGAGCAGAGCAGCGAAGCGCTCGCGGTCCTCGGCAAAGTCGATGGCATCGGGCTTGGTGCCCATGATGTTCACGCCGCTTTCCTCGAGCATGCGCGCCAGCTTAAGCGGGGTCTGGCCGCCGAGCGTCACCACGACGCCATCGGGGCGCTCAACGTCGATAACGTCCATGACGTCCTCGTAGGTGAGCGGCTCAAAGTACAGGCGGTCTGACGTGTCGTAGTCGGTCGAAACGGTCTCGGGATTGCAGTTGACCATGATGGTCTCGAAGCCGCGGGCCGCCAGCGCGTAGCTCGCGTGCACGCAGCAGTAATCGAACTCGATACCCTGGCCAATGCGGTTGGGGCCGGCGCCCAGAATCATCGCCTTGGGCTTGTCCGCCGGCGTGGTCTCGTCGGGAGCTACGCACTTCTTGGCATCCGGGCTCGTGCGGTAGATGTTCTCGTACGTCTTGTAGTGGTACTCCGTGGCGCTCGAGAACTCAGCAGCGCAGGTATCGACCGTCTTCATGCTGGGAACCACGCCAAGGCCCTTGCGATAGGCGCGCACGAAGCGCTCGTCCGAGCCGGTCAGCGCGGCGATCTCGGCATCGCTCGTGCCGTACTGCTTGAGCAGGCGCATCGCGTCGGCATCAATGTCCTCCACACGCAGGCCGCGGATGCTCTCCTGGACCTGCACCATGTCGTTGATACGGTTGAGGTACCACGGATCGATGCCGCAGATGGCATGGATGCGAGCGATGTCCCAGCCACGGCGCAGGGCCTCGACCACAAAGAAGATGCGGTGCTCGGTCGGCGTGGCCACGGCTTGAGCGAGCTCGTCGTCGCTCAGCTTATCGGCACCCTCCTTGCCACCGGCGCAGATACCCTGGTGACCGTCCTCCAGCGAGCGCATGGCTTTGCCGAAGGCCTCCTCAAAGGTGCGGCCGATCGCCATAATCTCGCCCACGGCCTTCATGCGCGTGGTAAGCGTGGGGTCGGTACCCTTGAACTTCTCGAAGGCAAAGCGCGGCACCTTGACCACACAGTAGTCGATTGTGGGCTCAAAGCAGGCAGGCGTTGCCTTGGTAATGTCGTTGACGATCTCGTCGAGCGTGTAGCCTACAGCCAGGCGCGCGGCGGCCTTGGCAATGGGGAAACCCGTGGCCTTGGAGGCCAGCGCGGACGAACGGCTCACGCGCGGGTTCATCTCGATGACGATCAGGCGGCCGGTCTGGGGGTTCACGGCAAACTGCACGTTGGAGCCGCCGGTCTCGACGCCGATCTTCTCCAGAATGGCGAGCGAGGCCACGCGCATGCGCTGATACTCCAGGTCGGAGAGGGTCTGCGCCGGCGCCACGGTGATGGAGTCGCCGGTATGCACGCCCATGGGGTCGAGGTTCTCGATGGAGCACACGATGATGCCGTTGCCGGCGTGGTCACGCATGACCTCCATCTCGTACTCTTTCCAACCCTCGATGGACTCCTCGACCAGCACCTCGTGGGCAGGCGAGAGCTCCAGGCCCTGGCTCACGATGGAGACGAGCTCCTCGTGAGTATGAGCGATGCCGCCACCGGCGCCGCCGAGGGTAAAGCTCGGGCGCAGTACGCAGGGATAGCCCACGCGCTCGGCGATGGCCTCGGCGTCGGCCACGCTGTAGGCATAGCCCGAGCGCGCGACCTCCAGGCCAATCTCGGCCATGGCCTCGTTAAAGAGTTTGCGGTCCTCGCCGCGCTCGATAGCGGCCAGGTCGCAGCCGATCATCTCGACGCCGTACTTGTCGAGCGTACCGTCTTTCGCCAGCTCGACGGCGGCATTCAGACCGGTCTGGCCGCCCAGCGTGGGCAGCAGCGCGTCCGGGCGCTCTTTCTTGATTACGCGCTCGATAAACTCGGCAGTGATGGGCTCGACATAGGTGCGGTCGGCCAAGCCCGGGTCGGTCATGATGGTCGCCGGGTTGGAGTTGACCAGGATGACCTCAAAGCCATCCTCCTTGAGCACCTTGCAGGCCTGGGCACCGGAGTAGTCGAACTCACAGGCCTGGCCAATGACAATGGGGCCCGAGCCAATGACGAGGATGCGCTTGATGTCAGTACGTTTAGGCATATTAGTTCTCCTCGGTCTCAGCGGTCTCGGACTCAGCAAAGTTCCAGCCGGCAAGGCGGTCCTTCGCGGTGTCGATGTCCAGGTAGCTCTCCTCGCCGTCCATGAGTCGCGTAAAGGCGGTAAAGAGATAGTGGGCATCGGTGGGGCCAGGCGAGGCCTCGGGGTGGTACTGGACCGAGAAGCACGGGGCGTCGAGCAGCTGGATGCCCTCGGCGGTGCCGTCGTTGAGGTTCACATGTGTCAGGCGAATGCGACCAAAGCGCTCGTTCATCACGACCGGCGCGATTCCGCGGCGCACCCAGACGCGCAGATCTCCATCGGCCGCATGCTCGGTCTCGCCGCCGGAAAGCTCAGGGACAAGCTTGCCCAAGCTGGGGAACAGCAGGCCAAAGCCATGGTTTTGTGCGGTGATCTCCACGCGACGGCTTACCAGGTTCATGACCGGCTGGTTGCCACCGCGGTGACCGAACTTAAGCTTTTCCATCTGGGCGCTGCAGGCCAGGCTGATCATCTGGTGACCAAGGCAAATACCAAAGACCGGCACCTTGCCGATCAGCTGCTGCACCTGCTCGTAGGTCTCCACCACGGCGTCGGGGTCGCCGGGGCCGTTGGACAAAAAGACGCCATCGGGATTCATGTCGAGCACCTGCTGAGCTGGCGTATCCCACGGCACGACGGTAAGATCACAGCCGTCGCGGACCAGCCCCTCCAGAATACCGCGCTTCACACCGCAGTCGTAGGCGACCACTTTGTGACGGGCAGGAGCGGCAACCGCAAGCGCAAAGTCATGCGTGGCAGGCAGGTCGGCGGCCACAAACTCGTGAGGCGCGGGGCAGCTTACGGTCTTGACCAGGTTCTCGCCTACCAGCGTGGGCGCTGCGGCCAGACGCTCGGCAAGCTCGTCGACGTCGAAGATCTCGGTCGAGATAATGCCCATCTTGGAGCCGTTGTCGCGCAGGTGGCGCACCAGGGCGCGGGTGTCGACGCCCTCGATAGCGACGATGCCGTGTGCACGCAGGTACTCCGGCACGCTGACGGCCGAGCGCCAGTTAGAAGGCGTGGCGCACATGTCGCGAACGATCATGCCGCGCATGGCGGGAGCGCTCGCGGGGCGAACGGCATCGCCGGGGAAGGCCGACTGGACGTCGGTCTCGTCGATACCGTAGTTGCCGATCTGCGGATAGGTCATGGTTACGATTTGGCCGGCATAACTCGGGTCGGTCATGACCTCAAAGTAGCCCTCGAGCGAGGTGTTGAAGCAAACTTCGCCGGTCGCGGTGCCCTCGGCGCCGCATGCACGTCCATAAAAAATGGTCCCATCCTCAAGATACAGGATGCAGGGACCGCAGGTGCCCTTGCTGGTTTTGGCCAGCATACGCTGGCAAAGCTCGCTGGGCGCGAAGGTGCGGGCGGCAGCGCCCGCGGTATGGTTGTTCGCCATAATTCTCCTTCCCGGTCTCACAGGACCGGCTTAAAGGTGTGTAGTTAGGCCTCGCGGTATTGTAACCGCAAGCATGCCTCATGGCGTTAATTTCATCGAAATGTTTACGAAATGATAATTATGACTTTCTATGCATAATGATTATTTAATCCCCGTCCCAGAAAAATCATCCCGCGGGGCTTGTGGCTCACGCGGGATGATGGCGTCTTATTTTTTCTTGCCCTGCTCCAGCAGTTCGGACGGTGTGCGATCGGGCTTGCCGCCGCGGAAAATCTCGCGGCCATGCAGACGATGCTCCAGGTCACGTTCGGCCTTTTCCTCGTCAATCTTGGTCTGACTCACCACCGGGTCCTCAATCAACGACGACACCGAGTTCACCTGCTTCTGAATGCGCTCGGCGATGGTGTCATCCATACTCACGATGCGCATCTTCCAGTCGATGCTCGTGGCGTTGGATGAGCTCTTGGTCCACACGAACGTCAAAATGGCGCTCTGGTGGCCGCGCGCGGGGAACATGCCAAAGAAGGAATCGTGCTGAATGTTGCTATCCTCGTCGATATAGGCGTGAACGTTATACACCACGCGGTCGATCTTATCGTTGAGCAACGCGTTGGTCGCAAGCGCCGCGGCCTGAATCTGCCCGTTGGACAGCAGCTCGAGCTCGTTGGCAGACGATGTGTCCAACACCGTCACCTCGACCGTGCCCGTGCGTTCATCGGCTTCATCGACGGTGAAGTCGAGCGGGAACTGCGTAAAGCCGTTGCCCCACTCAAGGCCGCCCTTCAGCGCCGTCGAAACGGTATCGACCGAAACGCTCTCGGACAGATTGGCGGTGTTCAGGCGTCGCATCACGCCGTAGCCAATCTGCATGCCCACGATCAGCACCAAGATGCCGATAACCACGGCCATGGCAGTCCTCGTAATGGTATGGCTCACCTGCGAGCCCGAAGGATCGTCCTCGGACAGCGGGTCGATATGTTTTGCCTGGCTCGCGCGGTCCTCACTGCGCAGCTGCGCTAGCGCCGCTTTGTCACCGCGCTTGGCCGCAGCCTCCTTCTCACGCATGCGCTCGGTACGCTTTTTGGCGAGCGTGGGATCCAAGACGCCGGATGCATCGATTTCGGAGAATAACTCCGTCACTTCTTCCGGAGTCAAAGGGTTCTTGTCAGCCATAAACTTCCTGTCATATCAATCAGTCGAGCTCGTGCGCACGCGCACCTTCGAACTGCATTCGATAGTAACGGGCATAGGTGCCGCCACGGGCGAGAAGCTCCTCGTGCGTGCCACGCTCCACAACGCGACCATGCTCAACGGTCGCAATCTCATCGGCATGCTTAATGGTCGAAAGACGGTGGGCGATGATAATCGTGGTGCGGCCGCGTGCCAGCTCTTCGAGTGACTCCTGCACCGCCTCCTCGCTCTCGTTATCCAAAGCACTCGTCGCCTCGTCCAAAATCAGGATCTTGGGGTTCTTGAGAAACACGCGCGCGATGGCAACGCGCTGCTTCTGTCCGCCCGAAAGACGGCTGCCGCGCTCGCCCACCACGGTGTCGTAGCCCTGCGGAAGCGACTCGATAAAGGCATCGATGTTGGCGCGACGGGCGGCCTCGGCGATCTCTTCTGCCGTAGCGCCCGGCTTGCCGTAGGCGATGTTCTCGCCAATCGTACCGTCAAATAGATAGACATCCTGCTGCACCAGGCCGATGGCGCGGCGCAGGCTCTGCTGCGTCACATCGCGCACGTCCTGACCGTCGATGCTAATGGATCCGGCAGCCACGTCATAAAAGCGCGGCAGCAGCGAACAGGTCGTGGACTTGCCACCGCCCGAAGGGCCAACCAGCGCGATGGTCTGCCCGGGCTTGATGGACAGATTCATATGGTCGATAACGGGACGCTCGTCGGCATAGCCCTCGCCCAGCTCGACATCCTCGTAGTTAAAGCACACGTCGTGATACTCCACGGCGCCGGCAGTCACCTGCAGATCCGTAGCGCCCGGCTTGTCCTGGATATCCGGCGCGGTCGAGAGCACCTCGTCCATACGTTTAAAGCCGGCGATAGCCTTCTGATACGTTTCGGCCGAATTGACGAGCGTCTCGAGCGGCGTGCAGAACAGCGAAATATAGAGTGCGAAGGTCGCCATATCGACCGCCTGTAGCTGTCCCTGGGCGACCAGCCATCCGCCCAGCAGCACTACGATCACATAGAGCACACCCGAGAGCAGGCCATACGTCGCGGTATAGACGCCCATGGCGTGATACATGTTCTCCTTGGACGAAAGATAGCGATTGTTGGAGGCGCGGAACTTGAAGCGTTCGGTCTCCTCATTGGCAAAACTCTTGACCACGCGTATGCCCGCCAGCGAATCCTGCAGCTGCGCATTGATGCCGCTGATCTTTTTGCGGTTGTCGCTAAAGACCTCGCGCATGCGCATGTTCTGCCAAAACATGATGACCGCAAACGCTGCCGTCACCACAGCCATGGCAAGCGCCAGCACCGGGGCGATGGTAAAGAGGATCACAAACGAGCCGATGATCTCGATGCCGCAGATGATGATCCACTCGGGCACGTGGTGCGCCGCCTCGCAGATATCGAACAGGTCGTTGACCACGCGGCTCATCATGTCGCCCGAGCTGTTGCGGTCGAAGTACGCAAAGCTAAAGCGCTCATACTGGTCGAACAGGTCCTCGCGCATTTTGGACTCCATACGCGCGCCCATCACGTGACCCCAATAGCTCACAAAATAACGGCAGGCGCAGCGGACGGCATACATCAGCACCAAGCCCACCGCGATCATGCCGAGCGCCTGCATAATGGCAGCCTGACCCTGAGTAAACAGCCCACCGGTCAAATTGCGCAGGATAATGGGGAACGCCAGGTCAATGGCGGCAAGCACCAGAGCACAAACAGTATCAGCAACAAAAAGCCCCATCTGGGGCTCGTAATACGAAAGAAACCTCTTAAACATGCAGTCCTCGGAGATAAAACAATAACGTAAGACCCTGGGGCAAATAATCAGTAGCGTTTGCCCCAGGGTCGCCCTCGCTTTTAAAGCTCAGTTCCGCCCAGCCTGTGTGCGATGCTGTCACAGGCCAAGGCGCCTACGACGGTCTTGGCGTCTTCGATCTTGCCGTCGAGCACGGCGTCGATCAGCTCGTGCAGCGGCACCAGGTCCACGTTGACGAACTCGTCATCATCGGGGTTGGGCGCATCAAACTCGAGCTTGGTAGCCAAGTAGATGTGGATGATCTCATCGCAAAAACCGCAGGACGTGACAATCGACGTCAAAAAGCGAATACGACCAGCCCTAAAGCCCGTCTCCTCATGCAGTTCGCGCTTGGCGCAATCGAGCGGGTCCTCGCCCGGGTCAAGCTTGCCGGCGGGAATCTCGACCGTCACGCGGTCGATGGCGGTGCGGTACTGGCGCACCAGTACGATCTTGCCGCTCTCGGTCAGTGCCACAACGGCCGCCGCACCCGGATGGCGAACGATATCGCGGGCGCTGCGGTGACCGTTGGGCAGCTCAACCTCAAGACGGTGGACGTCGAGGATCTTGCCCTTCCAGGCGCACTCCTCCGAAAGAATCTTCTCGTGCAGCTCGGCATCGTGCGGGTCGTCATCGCCCAGCACCAGCGCCGGCTCGTCAGCGACCTCGCCACCAGGCTCGCCCTCGGCGTGCCCATACATGCGGCTGTCCTCTTCGACGATCTGCGCGTCCACGAGCTCTTCGTTCTTCTCGTCCATCCGTCTCATTCCTCTCGGATTTTAGGCATCCCAAGCGTCGCGGCCGCGCAGCGCGCGCAGGCCGATGTCGTGACGCAGGGTCTTGCCCTCAAAATCAATCTTCTCGCAGGCCTCGTAGGCAAGGTTGCGAGCGTTCTCGAACGTGTCGCCCAGAGCGGTCACGGCAAGCACGCGGCCACCATTGGTCACGAGCTGGCCGTCCACCACGGCAGTGCCCGCGTGGTACACGGTCACGTTCTCCATGGCCTCGGCATCGGCGATACCGGTGATGACCTTGCCCTTCTCGTAGCTGCCGGGATAGCCCGCGCTCGTCAGGACAACGGCCACGGCCCACTCGTCACGCCAGTCGAGCTCAATCTGGTCGAGCTCGCAGTTGGCACAAGCCAGCATGACCTCGACCAGGTCGTTCTTAAGGCGCGGCAGCACGACCTGCGTCTCGGGGTCGCCAAAGCGGGCATTGAACTCCAGCACCTTGGGGCCGGCAGGCGTGAGCATAAAGCCGCCGTACAGGCAGCCGCGGTAGTCGATACCCTCGGCAGCGAGCTCGGCCACGGTCTGCTCCATGACCTTCACCATGGTGGCGTGCTCCTCGTCAGTCACGATGGGCACCGGGCTGTAGACACCCATGCCGCCGGTGTTGGGGCCCTTGTCGCCCTCGAGCGCGCGCTTGTGGTCCTGCGAGGTGGCCATGGGGCGCACGGTCTTGCCGTCGGTAAAGGCCAGCAGCGAGCACTCGGGGCCGGTCAGCATCTCCTCGATAACCACGGTGTTGCCGGCATCGCCAAAGGTGCCGCCAAAGCACTCGCGTACGGCTTCCTCGGCCTGCTCAAGTTCGGTCGCCACGATAACGCCCTTGCCCGCGGCAAGGCCGTCGGCCTTGACAACCAGCGGGGCGCCCTGCTCGCGCACGTAGGCGAGAGCCGAAGCCTCGTCGGTAAACGAACCATAGGCTGCCGTCGGAATGCCCGCACGCTCCATGAGCTGCTTGGAGAACAGCTTAGAGCCCTCCATCTGGGCGCCCTCGGCACCCGGGCCAAAGCAGGGAATACCCGCCGCGCGCACGGCGTCGGCCACGCCCGCCACGAGCGGAGCCTCGGGGCCAATTACCACGAGTCCGCATCCGTGGCTCTGAGCAAACGCCGCCACGGCCGCAGGATCGCAGTCGTCGAGAACAACGTTCTCGCCACAGCTCGCGGTGCCGCCGTTGCCCGGCGCGATGTAGAGCTTGCCGGCGCGCGGTGATGCCGCGAGCTTAGCTGCCAAAGCATGCTCACGGCCGCCGCTGCCCAACAACAGGATGTCGATGGTTTGAGTGTCCGCCTTCAAGGGTGCCTCCTCTATGGATTAACGGCTCGCTCCGCGCGAGCCCTTTGCAAGCAAATATACCCCTCGGCCGCCCGCTTGGGCTGCAAAGGGGTATATCGCAATAACCAAATAGTCCCGATTACTTCCAGAATCGGTTGATGATCTGCTCGCGACCAGCGCCAACGCCAATGAACGTCACGCGGGTGTGTGCCAGATCCTCGATAAACGCCACGTAGTCCTGAGCCTCCTGCGGCAGCTCGTCAAAGCTGCGGCAACCGGTGATGTCGCACTTCCAGCCAGGGAGCTCCTCGTAGATGGGCTTGGCATGCTCAAAGCGCACCTGATGCTCGGGCACGCTGGTATAGCGCTCGCCATCGACGTCGTAGGCCACGCACACCTTGATGGTGTCGAAGGCCGAAAGCACGTCGAGCTTGGTCACGGCGATGTCGGTGAGGCCGTTGACGCGCGAGGCATAGTTGGCGATAGGGCCGTCAAACCAGCCGCAACGACGACGGCGACCGGTGGTCACGCCGTACTCATAGCCCTCCTCGGTCAGCGTGTGGCCAGCCTCGGACTCATAGGAAAGCTCGGTGGGCATGGGGCCCGAACCGACGCGGGTGATATAGGCCTTCATGACGCCCAGCACGCGGTCGACGTTCTTCATGCCCACGCCAGAGCCGGTGATGGCGCCGCCGGCGGTGCAGTTGGAAGACGTCACGTACGGATAGGTACCGTGGTCGATGTCGAGCAGCGTCGCCTGGGCGCCCTCAAACAGCAGGTCCTTGCCCTCGTCAATCATGTTGTTGAGCAGCAGACTCGTCTCGGTGATGTAGGGACGCAGGCGCTCGGCCATCGGCAGGTACTCGTCGCAAATCTGGTCCACGGTGTAGGTGGGCAGATTGTAGATGAGCTCGAGCTCGGGGTTCACGCGGGCGAGAGCGGTCTCCAGCTTGTCGCGGAACAGCGTCTCGTCCAGCATGTCCTGCATGCGCAGACCAATGCGGGCCATCTTGTCCTGATAGCACGGACCGATACCGCGCTTGGTGGTACCGATGTTCTTCTTGCCGAGCTTCTGCTCAAAGGCGCCATCCAGATCAATGTGGTACGGCATGATGACATGCGCGTTGCCGCTAATCTTGAGGTTCTTGGTGGTGATGCCGTCGGCCTCGAACATGTCGATCTCCTCAAGGACAACCTTGGGGTTGACGACGCAGCCGTTACCGATCACCGACACGTGGTCGGAATACATGATGCCGGAAGGCACCTGGTGCAGGCCGTACTTCTTGCCGTTGACGACGATGGTGTGACCGGCGTTGTTGCCGCCCGAGTAGCGCACGACGGCATCGAAGTCGCCGGCGACCAGGTCGCAAATCTTACCCTTGCCCTCATCGCCCCACTGGGCACCGACCAAAACGGTTGACGGCATGTTTACTCCTTACATTCATGGACTGTCTACGCGCCACGCCGGCACGCAGAAGCACAAAACATTCCCAGTATACCCGTGCAACGGGTGCCTGTCCTACTCCTCGGCATGTGCCCCATCAAGCTCATAGAACTTGGTGGATGCCGGCAGGAACATCAGGTCGACGTCGCCGATCGGGCCCGAACGGTTCTTGGCCACGACGATACGCGTAACGCCCTCGTCGGGTCGATCGTCGCGTGAGGCTTCGGCCTCGTCGGCGGAGCGGTCCAAGAACATAACGATATCGGCGTCCTGCTCGATAGAGCCCGATTCACGAAGGTCGGAAAGCTGCGGGCGCTTGCCGGTACGGGATTCGACCTGACGCGAGAGCTGCGACAGCGCGATGAGCGGGATCTTGAGCTCCTTGGCCATGATCTTCAGACCACGCGACATCTCCGAAACCTCGACGGTACGGCTCTCGGAGCGGCGTCCCGGCGGAGGACTCACCAGCTGCAGGTAGTCCAGGATGATGATTGCCTTCTCCTTGTTATGGAGCATACGGCGGCTCTTGGCGCGAATCTCGGTCACTGTGGTGCCGGGCGTATCGTCAATCAGAATATCCAGCTTGGACAAGGTCTGCGTGGCCTCGTTGATATTGGCCCACTGCTCGGGGCTAATGCGACCCATGCGGAAGTCACTGATTGAGATCATGGCATAGGCGCAAATCAGACGCTGGGCAATTTCCTTACCCGACATCTCCAGCGAGAAGAAGCCGACGGTATAACCAGCAGCGGCAGCGTTAAGTGCCAGGTTCAGGGCGAACGACGTCTTACCCACAGCAGGGCGGGCGCCGATGATGATGAGCTGACCCTCGCGAAAACCCATGAGCATGCGGTCGAGTGACGGGAAGCCGGTGGGCACGCCCGCCGCCTGACCACCGGCCTGGCACACTTCCTCGGCCTCGTTATAGGCCTCGACCATAAACTCGGTCAGTGTCTTGTAGCTCGACTTGACCTCGCGTGCCGTAACCTTGAGCAGTTTGCTCTCGGCCAGCTCCACGACCTCTTTGGTGTCGGTGGGGGCGTTATAAGCCAGCGCGTTAATCTCGTTGGTGGCGCCGATCAGCTCGCGCAGCATCGAGTCGCGACGGACGATGGCGGCATGGTGCTGCCAGTTCACGAGCGACAGGGTCTGACCCATCAACTCCAAAATGTACGCTTCGCCACCCACGGCATCGAGCTTGTTGATGCTTCGCAGGTAATCAATCAGCGAGATGGAGTCGATGGGAATGCGGCTGTTGTACATATCGACCATCGCGGTATAGATGGTCTTATGAATGGGCCGGTAGAAGTCATCGGGCTGCAGCTCGACTTGGGCCTCTTCGACCACCTCGGGCGATAGCAGCATAGCGGCCAGTACATTGGCCTCTGCATCTTGGTTTTGGGGAAGACCCAACTTTGAGCCGCGGTCCTCAACCGTCAGCCCGGTCTCCCTATCGTCATATGCCATGAGCATCCTCATTCATATCGCTTGCGAGCATCCATAGTATCAGCCACGGTCCCAAAACGCGCCGCGCGCCGCCAATCATCACCGAACCAAACGGATGAACGGTCCTGCATATAGGACGTCGACGCAACGTTCACCATGACACCCACTCAGCGCAAAAAACAAAAGGGCGCCCCGGTTTCCCAGAGCGCCCTTCTTAGAACAAGATTGTTGCGTTGCAGCAAATGCTACTCGGCAGCAGCCTCAGTCTCGACCTCGGCGGTCTCGGCCTCGGCGACCTCAGCGGCCTCCTCGACCTCAGCCTCGGCAGCGAGCTCCTCGGCGGTAACGCCGACGAGAACGACAACCTCGGCCTTGATCTCGCGGTACAGCGAGATGGCAACGGTGTGGGCACCGGCAACCTTGATGGGCTTACCGAGCTCGACGCGCTTGCGGTCGATGTCCATACCGAGCTGAGCCTTGATGGCATCAGCGATCATAGCGGCGGTAACGGAGCCAAAGAGGATGCCCTCGTCGCCGACCTTGACGTCAACGGTGACCGTCTTGCCCTCGAAGGCAGCCTTGGTCTCGTTGGCGGTAGCCAGACGGACGGCCTCGCGCTTGGCGATGTTGTTGCGACGCTCGTCAAGCTGCTTGAGGTTGCCCTTGGTGGCGGCAACAGCGAGCTTCTTGGGGAACAGGAAGTTCTCAGCGTAACCCTGAGCGACCTCTACGACGTCACCCTCACCGCCCTTGCCCTTGATCTCATCGAGAAGAATAACCTTCATGATGCGTCTCCCTTCTTAGCCGCGGTCGCGGTTGCCACGAGAGGAAACCACGGGGACGGTGTACGGCAGGAGAGCCATCTCGCGGGCGCGCTTGATGGCGTTGGCGATGTCATGCTGATGCTGCGTGCAAGCGCCAGTGACGCGACGGGGCTTGATCTTGCCACGGTCGGTCATGTACTTACGGAGAAGCTGAGTGTCCTTATAGTCGATGAACTCAGTGTTCTCCTTGCAGAACTGGCAGTACTTACGACGCGGCTGACGTGCAGAAAAATCATTAGCCATGTCAAAATACCTTTCGTTTGGCAACTTCGGCGAACCGAAGCCGCCTCTCACTCAAAAATAGGTGAACAGCCCTTAAAACGGGATGTCCTCATCGTAGACGTCGACCGCGGGCGGCGTAGCCACCGGTGCGGCAGGACGTGCTGCGGGCGCGGGGGCTGCGGGGGCGTAACCGCCCTGATCGTAGCCACCCTGGCCACCACGGGAGCTCATAAACTCGATCTCATCGACGATGACCTCAAGCTTGCTCCGGCGCTGGCCGTCGCGCTCCCAAGAGCTGTAGCGCAGCTTGCCCTCGATCGCGACCTTGTTTCCCTTTGCCAGGAAACGGCTCACGGCCTCGGCACGCGTGCCGAACATGGTGCAGTCGACAAAGTTGGGATAGTCCTCCCACTCGCCAGTCTGCGG
Source organism: uncultured Collinsella sp. (assembly GCA_902491765.1). Taxonomy (GTDB): domain Bacteria; phylum Actinomycetota; class Coriobacteriia; order Coriobacteriales; family Coriobacteriaceae; genus Collinsella. The sequence goes on from CABUIY010000011.1 coordinate 14,173, forward strand.
GTTGCGGCGACGATCGTTCACGGCGACGCCAAAGGACAGAACCTGGGTTCCGCCGGCGGTGGCGCGCAGCTCGGGATCACGCGTGAGGTTACCGGTGATGTTCACTCGATTGATGCTCATAACTCACTACTTCCTCTTGGGGCACAAGCCCAGTCCAAAACGACAGTCTTACTCCTGGTCGTCGCGACGGACGATCATGTGGCGGACCACAGCGTCGGTGATGCGCAGGACGCGATCAAGCTCGGCGATCTGGGTAGGATCTGCGTGGAAGTTGATGAGGGTGTAGTCACCATCGGTGAGGTCGTTGATCTCGTAGGCGAGCTTGCGCTTGCCCCACTCGTCAACGGAGTCGACCTTGCCAGCGCCCTCAGCGATCGTGGTATCGATACGCTTCATAACAGCGAGACGAGTCTCGGGGTCGAGCGACGGGTCAACAAAGAACAGCAGTTCATAAGCCTTCATATTGTCACCTCCTCTGGGCAAATGTGGCTTCAGGTCGTGAAGGTGCGCCTGAAGCAGGAAAAGACTTGGTAATAATATCTTTCAACCTCCCAGGCTGCAAGAATATGCAGCTACAACCTCATGACCTCCACATATGTCCATACTCACACGGCACTTCATGCGTCTTCCAACCAAATGCTGACCAAATGCTTGACGAATCCGTGGACAAGATACGGCGCTGCGGGGACAAACCAAATCAAACCGCAGGTCAGCAATTGCAAGGCTGTGGTCGTGAAATGCATACCAGTGGTTCACAACACCGTTCAAAGATTTTTAAAATTGCTGCCACGTCGTTTATAAATACCCATTTTGAACAATTTGCCGCATGCAGCCATGCTGGTCAGAGCCCGTTTTTGGCCTCCTGAATCCCGTCACGAAGCCAAACGTTTCAAAAAATGCCAACTTTTCTGTTTGCACTTTGCGATTCCTCGTGTATACTGACTTTCGCATTTAACGGAGAGTTGTCCGAGTGGCCGAAGGAGCACGATTGGAAATCGTGTAGGCGTCAAAAGCGTCTCCAGGGTTCAAATCCCTGACTCTCCGCCAGTTAATTCCAAAGCAGGCCTTTGAGCCTGCTTTGTTTTTACCCCACGCGGAGGGGTGGCAGAGTGGTTGAATGCGGCGGTCTCGAAAACCGTTTGGCCTGTATAAGGTCACGAGGGTTCGAATCCCTCCTCCTCCGCCATTAGATGGTATGAGCCCCAGCAATGGGGCTTTTTTTCTTTTTGAGCACATTTCAATAACGCGCAGAAGGAGGGATTCGAACCCGCCACGGGCGCGGAGCGTAAAGAAAACGCGCCCGTGGCGGGTTTTTAGCGCAGCGCGGTCGGCGTAAGCCGACCGGATAAATTTTGAGCAAAGCTCAAAATTTGGACATCCCTCCTATTCAGCCACGCCCCCATCGCGTTCAGCACCAACCCAGATCCCCAAACATGGGGCCTGCGCCTGCACCCGGTCCCGACCGTTTACCGAGCAATAGGGTCGCCACGCCCGCCAACCATGTACTATGTACGGGCATTGTCTAAACCCACAACCCAAAGGACCCCATCTTGCCCGTCGTCGCCGCTATGACCATTACCTCACATGCATCGGATGCCATGGTCGCCATTCCGTTTTGGCTCGAGATGTTCGCCGTTGTCGCTGCATCGATCTCGGGTGTGCTGGTTGCACGCGAGCACAAACTCGACCTGGTGGGTGCAGTTGCGCTCGCGGTGGTTTGCGGCCTGGGCGGCGGTCTTTTGCGCGATATGACGCTGCAGGTGGGCAACGTCTACATCCTCAACCAGCCGATGGCGCTGCCGCTCTCCATCGCCACGGCGGCCATCATCTACATCTTCCCGGCAATCGTCGATAAACCCGAGAAACTCATCCCATTGCTCGACATCATCTCGGTCGGCATCTACGCCGCCACCGGAGCGGACAAAGCACTGGTTTATGGCTTTGCGCCGGCCGTATGCATCATGATGGGCTTTTTCACCGCGGTGGGTGGCGGCATGCTGCGCGACAGCTTTATGGGTGTGGTGCCGGGCATTTTCCAGCGCACCAATTTCTACGCCATCGCCGCCATCGCCGGCTCGGCAAGCTATGTGTGTCTCGTTATGAGCGGCATCATGAGCAATGTCGCCGCACTGGTCGTATGTGTCGCGGTGACCATGGGTCTGCGCTGGCTCTCGCTGCGCTTTGACATCAAAAGCCCCACCGAAGAAGACATCGCGCGCTTCTTGCATCGCAAAAAATAGCTAGCGCGGACTCGTCCACGAAATGCAACTGAGAGGCTCTTTTAGAGCGCCCGCGCGTTGGGTACCCTGTTAGATACATGTCGAGTATCTAACGAAGGATTCACTATGCCTTGCAACCTAAAACCGTCGTCCCGATGCCGCAAAACGCGTGGCCGCATCGCCCTCCTATTCGCACTGATTTCACTTGCGCTGACCGCGCTTCCCACGACGTCGTTCGCCGGTACAGACACCGCGGGCAACGTGCTCGCAACCGAAGTTGACTCAAATCCGTCTGGCGTCGAAAGCGACCTGTACTGGGCCGGCCAAAGCCTTAACCTAGACGACGCTTCCATCGGCCGCGATATTATCGCGGCAGGCGAGAGCTTGTCGATTCGCGACTGCACTGTAGGCGGAGCCGTTCGCCTGGCGGCGCGTACCATCGATATCTCCAAAACCGCAATCGATGGCAGCGTGACGGTAGCCGGTCAGCATGTCGTGCTCAACACCGGTAGCGCCGCCAACTGTTTTTACGCGATGGGCGAGACGGTTGCCCTGCGCGGCTCTGCCAAGTCGGCAGCACTCGCGGGCAGTACGGTAACCATCGACGGCATCGTCGACGGCGATGTCGAGGTCTGGGCCGACAAACTCATCCTGGGCAAAAACGCCCGCATTACCGGCACGGTGAACGCCCATGTTTCCGAGGACCCCGAGCGCGCCGCAGGAGCCGAGGTCGGCGCGCTCAAGATCGACCGTACCGAAAACGAAAGCGCCGCCACGACGGTTAACGATATCATCGGCGGCATCGTGGCCGCAGCCCTGTCGACCTGCTTTATCGCTCTGTTGCTCGAGCTCGTCTTTCCGCGTGCGACCGCCAGCGCCGCCGGAATGCTCCACCAGCGCCCCACACCCCTGTGGATGAGCGGTCTTCTGGGTACGGTAGCCATTGTCCCTGCCGTATTGTTGCTGATTATCTCGATTGCCGGCCTGTCGCTTGCTGGAGCCCTCATGTGCGCCGTGATCGGCGTCGCGTTGGTCTCCACCGCTTTTGCGGGCTGCGCGATCGCTCGCATGGTCGGACATAACCAGAACCGCTACGCCATGGCAGCCGTCGGCGGTGTGGCCGCAGGCGCCCTCACAGGACTTCCCCTCATCGGCGGCTTCATCAGCGGCGTGGCCTTTGTCTTTATGCTCGGCTACGTTATCCAGATCATCTGGCGCAACGCCCACCTCAAGCCGCAGCAGGCCGCCAACACCCCGGGCCTTCCCTCCGCCTAGCCGCTAACCACCACAAAAGGGCCAGGCACCTTTGTGGTGGTGCAAAGCAACCTGACCCCATTGCACCAAAAAGGGCGCCGACCATTGCGGTCGACGCCCTTTCTTGTTGGCGGTTATAAGCCCCAGCGCTTATTTGTTGACCTGACCGGCGCGGACGGCGGCCTTCTTGCGGTCGGTGGCGTTGAGCAGACGCTTGCGCAGGCGGATGTTCTTGGGAGTGATCTCCACCAGTTCGTCATCGGCGATGTACTCCAGCGCCTCCTCCAGCGAGAAGGTGCGGGGCGGCACCAGCTGGACGGAGATATCGGAGGTCGAGGAACGCTGGTTGCCCAAGTTCTTGGTACGGGCGATGTTGACGACCATGTCGCCGGCCTTGCTGCGCTCGCCCACGATCATGCCCTCGTAGCACTCGGTGCCCGGCTCAACAAACAGCTGGCCGCGCTCCTGCAGCGTACCCAGAGCGTAGGCAACGGCCTTCTCGGTGGTCATGGAGATCATGGCGCCGTTCTGACGGTTGCCAATCTCGCCAGCATAAGGACCATACTCCAGGAAGGTGTGGTAGAACACGCCCTCGCCGTGGGTGACGTTCATGATGCGGTTCTTAAGACCCATGATGCCGCGGGTCGGGATCTTGAACTCGAGGTGCGTCACGATGCCCGAGGTGTCCATGCTCGTCATGATGCCGCCGGAGGTACCGAAGACCTCAACGACCTTGCCCGAGTACTCGTCCGGGCACTCGACGACGGCCTGCTCGACAGGCTCCATCTTGTTGCCGTTCTCGTCCTTCTTAAACAGAACGCGGGGACGGCCGACCTGGAACTCAAAGCCCTCGCGGCGCATGGACTCCATCAGGACGGACAGGTGCAGGATGCCGCGGCCCGAGACCTCGACGCCGCTCTTGTCCTCGAGCTCCTCGATCTTCATGGTCACGTTGTTCTCGGCCTCGTTGAACAGGCGCTCCTTAAGCTGACGGGCGCCCACGATGTCGCCATCGCGGCCGACGAGCGGGGAGGTCGAGGCCTCAAAGACGATGGACAGGGTCGGCGGGTCGATCTCGATGGGCTCGAGCTCGACGGGGTTCTCGGGGTCGGTGTAAACATCGCCGATATCGGTGCGGTCAATACCCACGACAGCAGCGATATCGCCGGTGCCGACTTCCTGGCACTCGGTACGGCCCAGGTAGTCGAAGGTAAAGAGCTGCTTGACGGTAGCGGTGGCACTGGAGCCATCGTTCTTCACAACCAAGATCTGGTCGCCCTGGTGGATGGTGCCGGAGTACACGCGGCCGATACCGATACGGCCAACGAAGTTGGAGTGGTCGATAGTCACGCACTGCATGGCCAGCGGGGCGTTCTCGTCAACCTCGGGCGCGGGCATGTCGTCGATGATCATGTCAAGCAGCGGATACATGTCCATGTTGCCGTCGTTGGGGTCAAGGCGGGCAAAGCCATTCATGGCGCTAGCGTAGACCACGTGCTCCATGGCGAACTCAAGCTGGTCGTCGGTGGCGCCCAGGTCGGCCATGAGGTCCAGGCAGTCGTTGTAGGCCTTCTCGGGGTTGGCGCCCGGACGGTCGATCTTGTTGATGACGATCATGATCTTGAGGCCGGTGTCGATAGCGTGACGCAGCACGAAGCGGGTCTGGGGCATGGGGCCCTCAAAGGCGTCGACCAGCAGCAGGGCGCCGTCGGCCATACGCAGCACGCGCTCGACCTCGCCGCCGAAGTCGGCGTGGCCCGGGGTGTCGATGACGTTGATCTTGACGTCCTTGTACTCGATAGAGATGTTCTTGGCGAGAATCGTAATGCCGCGCTCGCGCTCCTGGTCGTTAGAGTCCAAGACGCGGTCCTCGACCTGCTGGTTGGCACGGAAGGCGTCCGTGGCACGCAGGAGCTTATCGACCATCGTCGTCTTGCCGTGGTCGACGTGGGCGATGATGGCGATGTTCCTCAGATTGTCTACGCGCATGTAGTTCCCCTATCTTCTATCCATATACAAACGGCACGCGTATGCGGCCCGCCCAGCGATACAACGCTCAGCGGGAATATTGAGCCTTTTACCGAAAACTCGTTTATTTTAGCGATTTTAGATGAGAGGGGTTTCCTCGCCTGCAGGTTCAGGGTCGCTCCACATAAAACCATCGCCGGCGCCCATGCCCTCATACAGCACATATGCCGAAAAACCACTCTCGAGCGTCGTCTCAAAAAAGCTCACGAGCAGGGCGTCATGGTAGCCGCCATCGATCTCGACGCAGCCGGTGTAGCCGATGGCATAGCGGGCGATACGGCCCAGGCCCTCGTCCTTAAGACCCATCTTGTGCTCGGAGATAAAGTTGGTGGCCGCCTCCAGGCACGCCTCTTCGCCGTCCTCGTCGAGCGCCGCCAGATAACGGTTGGAAGCAGCATCCTCAATTGCCACAACCACGCCAGGGTTTTCACCGGCGGCAAGGTCGTCCAAGAACGCGCCGATCAGATCGCACACCATGGCGTCGAGCTCGGCGGAGACATTACCGGCATCCTGCATATCCTGTGCCATCTTTAGACCTTCCCATCGAGTCTGGCGTCGTTACAGTTCTTGCGCCTCGGCGGCGATCTTAGCAGCGGCATCGCGGGCACGCATCATGTCCGCCGCGCGTTTGTCGAGCACCTTGATCTGGCTAGTCAGCATGACCGCATCGACCACGCCCCAGATCACCAGGCCCGTAGAGATCGAAAACCCAAGCGCACCAACTGTACCACGAAGGCGCGAACAGATTGCCGCGACAAGGGCGGAGATGACAACCATCTTGATAAACGAGCCGCGGCGTTCGCGAAGCGTGCGGGCCTGCGTCACATAGGCAATGCGAGCCGCCTCAGAAGCCTCCGAGCGCATCTGGGCCTCGCGCGCAATGGTCGCCGCCTCAGCCGACATACCGCCGGCCATCAGCGAACGCTCCGCAGCCTGGACGCCCCGCATTTAGAAGTCATCGGGGGAGAGCGTATGGACGAACTCGTCGAACTTCTCGAACTCTTGCTCGTCGTCGACTTCCTCGGCGTGGGTAGAAACGGTGCCCAGGCGATTCATGATGTCGTCTTCAACGAACATGGGGGCATTACTGCGTACGGCGAGGGCGATGGCGTCGCTCGGACGCGCATCGATCTTATGCTCGTTGCCATCGGCCAACACGACAACCGTCGCGTAAAACACGGGCGGCTCGGCGCGAACGATTTCGATGCGTTCGAGCTTGGCACCCAGGGCACCAACAGTATCGAGCAACAGGTCATGGGTAATCGGGCGCTCGGCGCGACCGCTATCGATGCCGCGGCTGATGGCAGCAGCTTCAAACGAACCAGTCTGAATGGAAAGGGAACGCAGTGGCGCGGGCGAGTCCGATTTGCTGCAGCGCTCGCGAAGCACGATAAGCGATGGCACGGGACCGGCGGCCATGACGATGGTCTCTATGTCGACACGAACCATGGAACACCTCCGGTACGTAGCGGTTAACACGCGGCAGTCCGCCGCATTGAATAGCTATACTACCCAAACTTTCGCACAGCACACAAAACCAAAATGAGATTTATCGCAGACAAGAAAAAAGCCCCGAGGCAACGCCCCAGGGCTCTTCACAGTTTTGATGGTGGACCTGACAAGATTCGAACTTGTGACCTCCCGGTTATCAGCCGGACGCTCTAACCAACTGAGCTACAGGTCCATCATGGTGGAGGTTAGGGGGATCGAACCCCTGACCTCAGGCTTGCAAAGCCCGCGCTCTCCCAGCTGAGCTAAACCCCCACGGAGACAGTAATAAACACCCCAGCGGCGACTCGGCTCTCGCTGGGGTGTTTATTGCGAAAGAAAGTGGTGGACCTGACAAGATTCGAACTTGTGACCTCCCGGTTATCAGCCGGACGCTCTAACCAACTGAGCTACAGGTCCATCGCGCAAGGGATATATTAGACGAGTCGTTACGCGCGCGTCAACAACTTTTTTGAAAATCTTTGAAGGGTGTTCGCCCCGGCTGCCCGGCGGCATGCGAAGTCGCCTGCTCGGACAGTCCTGCTCGCACGGAGAGCACATTAAGTGCTCTCCGGCTCGTGCGGAACTCGCGATCGACTTCGCATGCCGCCGGGCAGCCGGGGCCGACGTGGGGTTCAAAGATTTTCAAAGAAGCGGTCGGCGCGCAGTGCGCCGACCGCCGATATATGGGGTCTGATATTTTCTACCAGCTAGGGCCTCTTACTCGTCTAGGAGATCCTCTGGCATTTCGTTGCCGTCGCCTAGGTCGACCGGGGCCTCTTCGGCGTCGGTTGCGGCCTCGGCGCCTTCGCCTTCGGGCTTCTCCTTGGCGGCCGTCATGCGGGCTACGGCGCAGATGCGGTCGTTGTCGTCGACGGTCATCATCTTGACGCCCTGGGTGGCGCGGCCGGTCTGGCTGATCTCGTCGGTCTTGACGCGAATGACCGTCGCGCCCTCCGTCACGATGAACAGCTCGTGCTGCGGGCCCACCGTCTTCATGGCCGCGAGGTTACCCTTACGCTCGGTCATTTGAATGGTGTAGACGCCCTGACCGCCGCGATTCTGCTCCGGGTAGTCCGCGACCGGCGTGCGCTTGCCGTAGCCGCGCTCGGTGATGACGAATAGATCGCCGTTGCCGTTAGTGACTTCCATGCCCAGAACGCTCACGCCGTCCTTCAGACCGATACCGCGAACGCCGCTGGTATCGCGGCCGGTGGCGCGCACCTGCTCCTCGGAGAACATGATCGCCTTGCCCGCGGTGGTGGCCAGGATAATCTTGTCGCCCTCGCGCACGCGGCGCACGTTCAGCAGCGCGTCGTCGTCACGCAGGTTGATAGCGATCAGGCCGTCGCGACGGCTGCGGTCATATGCGCTCATCACGGTCTTCTTGACCATGCCGCTCTTGGTGGCAAACATCAGGTACTCGTCGGCCGGGAACTCGCGGCAGCTGATGACGCTCGCGATCTTCTCGCCTTCCTCGAAGGGCAGCAGGTTGACGATCGCGGTACCGCGCGCCTGGCGCGTACCCACCGGCAGCTCGTGCACCTTCAGGCGATAGACCTTGCCCTTGCTCGAGAAGAACAGCACGTACTCGTGCGTGGACGCGATGAACATCTCGTCGATAACGTCGTCCTCTTTGAGGTTGACGCCCGATACGCCCTTGCCGCCGCGCTTCTGGGCGCGGTAGGCAGCCACCGGGATACGCTTAACGTAGCCGGTATGGGTGATGGTCACGACCATATCCTCGTCGGCGATGAGGTCCTCGACATCCAGGTCCTTCTCAACCTGGCTGATCTCGGTGCGGCGCTTGTCGCCAAACTTCTTGGAGATCTCGCGCATCTCTTCCTTGATGACGCCCAGGATCTTCTCCTCATGCGCCAGCAGGTCCTCGTAGTAGGCGATGGCGCGGCGCAGGCCGTCCAACTCTTCTTGGATCTTGTCGCGCTCCAGGCCGGTCAGGCGGCGCAACTTCATCTCGAGGATGGCCGTGGTCTGCTCGGGCGTAAAGCCAAAGCGCTCGATCAAGCGGCTGCTGGCCTCGGAGTCGGTCTGCGAGGAGCGGATGATGCTAATGACCTCGTCGATATGGTCGAGAGCCATCAGATAACCCTCGAGGATATGCGCGCGGGCTTGGGCCTTCTTAAGGTCGAAGCGGGTGCGGCGGGTGACGACGTCGACCTGGTGGTCGATGTAGTGCTGCAGCATCTCACGCAGGCTCAGGCATTTGGGAACGCCGTTGACGAGCGCCAGGTTGTTGGCGCCAAAGGTCGTCTGCAGCGAGGTGTACTTATACAGGTTGTTGAGCACGACCTGCGGAATGACGCCCTTCTTGAGCTCGATAACCAGACGGATGCCCTTCTGGTTGGACTCATCGCGCATATCCGAGATGCCCTCGATGCGCTTGTCGTTGACGAGCTGGGCAATCTTCTCCTGCAGGGTGCCCTTGTTGACCATGTAGGGAATCTCGGTGAAGACCAGGCGACTGCGACCGGTCTTGGTGGACTCAACGTGTGCCTTGGCGCGCACGGTAATGGAGCCGCGGCCGGTCTCGTAGCTCTGCTTAATGCCGGCGCTGCCCATGATGATGGCGCCGGTGGGGAAGTCCGGACCGGGCATGATCTGCATGAGCTCGTCGACGGTGGCGTCGGGGTTGTCGATCAGGTAGCAGGTGGCCTCGATCGCCTCGGCGAGGTTATGCGGGGCGATGTTGGTGGCCATGCCGACGGCGATGCCCTGGCTGCCGTTGACCAGCAGGTTGGGGAAACGTGCAGGCAGTGCCACGGGCTCGGCGAGCGATTCGTCGTAGTTGGGCTGCCAGTCGACGGTATCCTTCTGCAAGTCACGCAACAGTTCCATGGCGGGCTTTGCCAGGCGGCTCTCGGTGTAACGCATGGCCGCCGCGCCGTCGCCGTCGATATTGCCGAAGTTGCCGTGACCGTCGATGAGCGGCGTACGCATGGAGAACCACTGCGCCAAGCGGACCATGGCCTCGTAGACCGCAAAGTCACCGTGCGGGTGGTACTTACCGATAACTTCGCCGACCGTCCACGCCGACTTCTTGTGCGGGCGGTTGGGGTAGATGCCGCTCTCGTTCATCGCGTACAGGATGCGGCGGTGCACCGGCTTTAAGCCGTCGCGCACGTCCGGCAGGGCGCGCGCCGTGATGACCGACATCGAATACTCGATAAACGACTGCTTCATCTCGCGACCGAACTCCGAAATCTGGAGCTGGCCGCCGTTGATATCCTCGCCGGCCGAGGCGCCACGGTCGACTTCGCCAAAGCTCTCCTCGAGCTCGCCGTCGTCGTCCACTTCCTCGTCATCATCGGCATCGGGGTTATAGGCGTCCGGGTCGCCGTCCTCGCCCTGCTCAGCACGGGCAAGCAGGCGCTTCAGATCGTCGGGCATACCGGCATCGCCGGCCTCGTCCATACCCTCATTGTTGTTGATATCGTCTGCCACGTTACCTCCTCTTAAGCATCAAGGAATCGTGCATCATGTGCGTGTTTTTCAATGTATTCGCGGCGATAGCCGACCTCGGAACCCATCAGCTCGCGCACGGCGCGGTCCGCCACCACGGCGTCTTCGATCGACACACGCTGCAGGATGCGGGTCTTGGGGTCCATCGTCGTCGAGGCAAGCTGCTTGGGGTCCATCTCGCCCAGACCCTTGTAGCGCTGGACGGTATAGCCCTTGCGCTTCTTGGTAATCTTGCCGTCCTTGGCCTTGCCGTCCTCGTCGTTATCGTCGGGGTTCAGGCCCAGACTCTGGATGGTGTCGCGCAGGATCTCGTCTTCGGGCTGGCGGCCGTTGGGATACACGTAGTGGATCTTGTTGCGCACCTTAATGCCAAAGATGGGCGGGCAGGCAACATAGACGTAGCCGGCATCGATCAGCGGACGCATGTACTTGTAGAAGAACGTCAGCAGCAGGATGCGGATATGCGCACCGTCGACGTCTGCATCGGTCATGATGATGATCTTGTGGTAGCGCGCCTTGGTGATATCGAAGTCGCCGCCGTCGCCGGCACTCGTCGTGACGCCGCAGCCGATCGCGGTAATCAGCGACTGAATGGTGTCACTCGAGAACGCGCGATGGTCACCAACGCGTTCGACGTTCAAAATCTTGCCGCGCAGGGGCAGAATCGCCTGGATGTCTCGGCGACGGCCGTCCTTGGCCGAACCGCCTGCCGAGTCGCCCTCTACGATGAAGAGCTCGGTCAGCTCGGCATCGCGCACCGAGCAGTCAGCGAGCTTACCGGGCAGGGACGCCGTCTCGAGCAGGCTCTTGCGGCGGGTCGCCTCGCGCGCCTTGCGGGCGGCATTGCGCGCCTTGCAGGCCTGTTGCGCCTTCTTGACGATCTCGCGAGCGGGCTTGGGATGCTCCTCGAGGTAATCGACAAGGCCGTCGGTCACAATCTTGAGCGTGAGCGCTCGCATATAGGAGCTGCCGAGCTTTGCCTTGGTCTGGCCCTCAAACTGCGGATCGGGCAGCTTGACCGAGATAACGGCCGAAAGGCCCTCGCGCACATCGTCGCCGGTCAGGTTGGCGTCTTTTTCCTTGAGCAGGTTCTGCTTGCGCGCGTAATCGTTGATCACGCGGGTGAGCGCGGTGCGGAAGCCCTCAAGGTGCATGCCGCCTTCGGGGGTGTAGATGTCGTTGGCAAACGACATGACGTTCTCGCCGTAGCCGCTATTCCACTGCAGGGAAACCTCGACCTCTCCCATCTTGGCCACAGGCGCGTCCGGGTCCGATTTGCCCTCGATGTAGATGGGCTCCTTAAAGGCCTCGGGGACGTCCTTGCCCTCGTTGAGGAACTTGACGAAGTCGATGATGCCGCCCTCGTAGCAAAACTCCTCCACGTGGGGAGTCGCTTCGCGCTCGTCGGTCAGCACGATTTTGAGGTTCTTATTGAGGAACGCCGTCTCCTGCAGACGGTTGTGCAGCGTATCGAAATCGTAGATGCAGGTCTCGAAGATCTCATCGTCGGGCCAGAAGGTGACGGTGGTGCCCGTCGAATCCGAGGTGCCCACGACCTCCATCTTCTTGACGGTCTTGCCGCGCGAGAACTCCATCTCGTAGGTGTTGCCATCGCGACGAACCTGAACGACCACGCGCTTGGACAGTGCGTTGACGACGGAGATGCCCACGCCGTGCAGGCCGCCCGAGACCTTATAGGCCGAGTTATCGAACTTACCGCCGGCGTGCAAGATCGTCATGACGACCTCGAGCGTCGGGATCTTTTTAACAGGGTGCTCGTCGACGGGGATGCCGCGCCCGTTGTCGACGACCGTGATGGAGTTGTCGGCGTGGACCGTCACCTGGATCTCGGTGCAGAAACCGGCCATGGCCTCGTCGACGGAGTTGTCAACGATCTCCCACACCAGGTGATGCAGACCGCTGGCGCTCGTCGAGCCGATATACATGCCTGGGCGCTTACGAACGGCCTCGAGACCTTCGAGAATCTTAATCTCGCCGCCATCGTAATCGTTTTCGTTTGCCACACGTCCTCCTTCAGTCAAGAAAATGTGTACAGCCTTACTAGTTTATCGTAAAAAAATACCCTCGGGAACGAGGGTATTTGGCTCTACAAGGCCACCAGATGCGATTTAAGGCTCTTTTTTGCCTTGCACGCCCTTGGCCCACTCGGCACTGGCTCTCATGGCGTTCTCGAGGGCCTCGCGCAGTTTTTGGTCTTCGATGGGCGCCACTTGGCGCTCAATCTCGGTGCGCTCGGCCTCACTTAGGTCAGCATGCGGAGCCGGCGGGCGCTCGGCCACGGCAGGACGCAGACGCTCTTTGGCAGCGGGCGGCGTGTGACCGGGCGCGGTGGTTTTGAACACCAGGCCATCCACATGCGCACCGACGCGCTCCATGCGCGCGCGGATGATCTCGCGCAACAGCGTCATTTCCTGCGTCCACGAGGGCGAATCGAGATATACCAGCAGCTCATTGGACTCGGGCAGGTAGCGCAGGCCCGTCACATGCCGCCCCTCGCGCGTGCCCGAGCACACCGCGTTCCACGCGCGATAGACCGCGCGCGACTCCTCGGCAGCCTCCATCTGCGCGCGGCGCTCAGGTGTTGCAGCCGCCAGGATGCGCTGGCGCTCTGCGTTTAAAAACCCACTGAAGGCGACCGTTTCGCTCTCGCGCTCGTAATTAGCACGTCTCACCCATGCTCACCACCTTGGCTCGATCAAGCAGGTCATCGGTAAAGTATCCCAGGTTGGTCGTGGTTATGACCGTTTGGATATCATCGCCGATCAGCCGCAGAAAAGCACCGCGGCGCTCGCCGTCGAGCTCGCTCATCACGTCGTCCAGAAGCAACAGCGGAGCAGTACCCAGAACATCGCGAGCCACGGCCACCTCGGCCACCTTCCAGGACAGTACCAACGTTCGCTGCTGTCCTTGGCTGGCAAATGAACGGGCGGAGCGACCCGCCACGGTAAATTCAATCTCGTCGCGATGCGGTCCCACCAACGTCACGCCGCGGCGAATTTCCTCGTCGGCGTGCTCATCAAGGGCGGCCAGCATGCGCTCGTACGCCCAGCCCTTCAGCTCTTCGCGATCCTCGGCCTGGGGCAAATCCCCCAGTGTGGACGTATAGGTCACGTTGGCAGCCTCGCCGGACGCCACTTGCCCGTAGGCAGTGTGTACATGGCCCGCCAGCCGGTCGAGCAGGGCCAACCGGTGCACGAGCAGAGCCGCGCCCGCGCGGGCAATCGAATCGTTCCACGCGCCGAGCATCTCACGGCAGCACCAGGTCTCCTTGAGCAAGGCGTTACGCTGGGTCACGCAGCGCCCATAGGTGCTCGCAAGATCGGCATAGCGTGCGCTCAGTTGCATGCCAAAGTCATCGAGGGCGGCGCGGCGCACACTGGCGCCTCGCTTAACCATGTCCAGATGGTCAGGGCAAAACAGCACGCTCGGCAGAACCCCGCGTACACCGGCGGCAGAGCATCTCTTGCCGTTGCGGCTAAACGAGCGCTTACCGTCCTCCGCGCTCAATCCCATATCAAGCACGCGGCCGTCGCCCTCGAGCCTCAGCTCGACCTTGCACGAGCCCACGCCGTCATGGACGAGCTCGGCTGCGGTCGGATGCCTAAACGAGGCGCCGCTCGTCAGCAGCTGCAGCGCCTCTATGAGATTGGTCTTTCCCGCCGCGTTTGGTCCCGCAAGTATCGTCACGCCCTCGTCCAGGGCAAGACGATAGTTATCGAAGCTGCGGTAGTGCGCGACGGAAAGATCGCGGGCGAACATGGTCATGGCGCAGCGCTAGATGCGGACCGGCATGACCAGGTACAGGTAGTTGATCTTGTCGTAGGACTTGAAGATGCCCGCCTGCGAGTAGCTCTTGAGCTCCAGCGTGATCTCCTTCTCCTTGGACAGGGCATTGAGGCAGCCGAAGATGTAGTGGTAGTTGAAGGCGATGGTGCCCGACTCGCCCTCGGCCTCGACATCGATCGTCTCCTGCGCAAGGTCCTGGTCATTGGAAATGGAGGACAGGCCCATCTGCCCGTTCTCGACATCGATCTCGAACTTGACGGCGGGGTTGGCGCTCGCGATAACGGCCACGCGCTTGAGGGCGGCGTTAAAGGCGGCGACGTCAATCTTGACGCTCGTCACGCACGAATCGGGGATGAGCTGCTTGTAGTTGGGGTACACGCCCTCGATACGACGCGACACGTAGGTGGTGTTGCCGGCCTCAAAGACGACCTGGGTGTCGGTAGCCCCGATCATGATGGTCGCCTGGCTGGCCATGATGTTCAGTGCGTCGTTAAAGGCGTCAGCCGGAACGTTGAGCTCAAAGGAGCCCTCGAGGGTCGAGGTCTCGACCTGCGTATCGCACACGGCCAAGCGGAAGGAATCGGTCGCCACCAGGCGCACGGTGTTGTTCTCGACCTTCATGTGCACGCCGCCCAGGATGGGGCGAGCCTTGTCGGTCGAGGTGACGCGCCACACGCGGCCGACCATCTCGGACAAGATATCGGTCGGCAGCTCCACGGCACTCTCGATGGCATAGGCCGGAAACTCAGGGAAGTCATTGGCATCGAGCGTGTTCAGGCGGAACGAGCTCTTCTCGCAACTGATCAGCACCTGGCGCTCGGACAGCTCAAAGGTGACCGGGGCATCGGGGAGAGTCTTGGTGATATTGGAGAGCATCTTACAGGGGATAACCATCTCGCCCTCTTCTTCGACATGCGCCGCGATGCGATGACGGATCGAGATGGTGTAGTTAGAGGTCTGGAATTCCAAGATGCCGTCTTGCGCCTTGACGAGCACGCCCGACAGGATGGGAAGGGTGGATGCCGAAGCGACACCCTTCATAACGACGCCGATGGCTTGTGTAAGCGAGCTCTGGCTGACGGTGAACTTCATCTTTTAATACCTTTCTATAGATATAAATATCTTAATAATAGTAATAGCACTGACGAAACTGTTGATTACTCACAAAGACGCAGGTCAGACCCAGAAAGAGAATCGACAGCAACCTGTGTGCAACAGGGGTGGTTTTCCACGTTCAAAACCTGCGCAAAACTTTTCATCACCGCGGATTGGGTTTTAGACACCTTATGCCCGTGGTTTCGACAAGTTTTCAACAGGTGTCTCTATTTCCCTACGAGCGTAGTGTAATTTTATCGCGCAGCGACTTGAGGTCTTCGGTGACGGTGCGGTCTTCCTGGATCATCTTCTGGACCTTTTTGTAACTCGTGCTGACGGTCGAGTGGTTGCGGTTGCCAAATTCGGCGCCTACCGCCGTGGTCGTCATCTCGCACATTTCGATGGCCAGGTAGATAGCGATATGGCGTGCTTTGGCGATATTGGCGTTGCGACGCGGGCCGATGAGCTCCTCGTGCGTCACGCCGTACTGCTCTTCGATGACGGACTGAACCGTTTGCACGTTGATCTTTTTGGCCGATGTGTCGAAGTACTGGCTGGCGATGGCGTCGATATCGTCAAAGGTGAGCTCCCCGCCCTCGCGCTCGCGGTCGCCCGCCTCGCCGGCGCAGCGCTCGCAGAAGCTCTCGAGTTCGCGGATGTTGGTGCCCGACACCTCTGCCATGTGCTTAAAGTGCTCATCGGTCAGGTGCCCGCCGTCGCCCCCGTAGGCCGCCAACAGTGAGTCGTCGCCTGCCTCGGGAGCGGCGACGATGGTGTTCTCGTAATAGCGCTGCAAGATCTTGTATTTCATCTCGTAGCTGGGCTCTGCGACCAGGCAGAGCATGCCGGCGTTGAAGCGGCTGGTCAGGCGCTCGTCCATGCTCAGGTCCTTGGGGGCGCGGTCTGCCGCGATGACGACCTTCTTGTTGTTGCGGATGAACTCGTCCATGAGCTGGAAAAAGTAGTCCACGCTCGCGCGCTTGCCGATGATGTTTTGGATGTCATCGATGATGAGCACGTCCACGCCGTGGTACGCCTGCATGATGGGGGCGTTGCTCTTCTTTTGGCGGTCGAACTCGGTCATCAGGTCGTCCAGATATGCCTGGGAGTTGGCATACTTGACCTTGATCTCGGGCGACTTCTCGGCGAGCTCGTTTTTGATGGCAAGCAGCAGGTGCGTCTTGCCCAGGCCCGATTTGCCGTAGATAAACAGTGATGTGCATGTGCCGCGCTCGTCCGCGAGGGCGGCAAACTTGAGTGCCGAGCGATAGGCATGGCTGTTCTCGGGGCCGTAGACAAAGTTCTCAAAGGTAAATTTTGAGTTCGCGGCGAGCGGGGCTCCATCCGTATTCTGCTCGGCCGGCACGGTCGGTGCTGGCATGGGTGAAGCGGGGGTCGCAGCTTGCGTGGATTTAGTCGGCGCTCCGCCCTTCATCTGGTTCATCATGCGACGAAAATCGTCGGCCGAGAGCGTGTTCTTGATTGCAATGCCCGAATCCGCGCCCGCCGCTGCGTCGTGAGCGATGGGCATGTGCGTGACGGGTGCGTTCGTTGACGTCGCTACCGCGGTCGGCAACGGCGCCATGGTTTCACGGGAAACATCGCTGTGCTGGTGCTCGATTGTCGGCACGTCGCCTGCGGAGGCCGGCACCGCCGGGGAAGCAGCGGGAGCCGTGGCGGGCGCCGTCGCGGCAGCGGATTCCGTCGCGGCGCCTTGCGGTGCCACGATGTCGAGCGCAATCGGCGCAAAGGCGATTTCTTCCAGATAGGCCTCAATAGTCGGCTGATGCTTTTTGAGCTGCGCGATGGCAAAGCGCGAGGGGGCCTCGATCGTGAGCGTATCTTCGGTCAGGCTTATGGCGCGCGATTGCCCCAGCATGTTGATGAGGCGTGCATCTTGGCCGTCGCGCTGACAAAAGGCGATGGCATCCCCCAGGATGATGCTTGCTTCCTCGTCCACTGTCTCTCCCGTTCTTTAGCTCTGAGCTCGCACGCGAGCGGCGCCGAGTTCGGTCAGATGGTATTTCTGGCCATGCTTGATGACCAAGCCGGCCTGCGCCAAGTCATTGAGCGTGCGTGACCAAGTGGGGGCCGAGTTTCCAAACGTCCTCGCCAGATCGGTTGCACCGCACGCTTGATTTTGCGCCAGATAGCCCAGCGCGGCGTTGCCGCGATCGCTTACGAACACGTCCGGTTGTGGCTGCGCATACTGATTTGCTGCATTAGGATACATCATTTGAGCTGCTGGTTGTTGAGAACTCTGCATCGGCGGCATTTGCTGTTGAAAACTTTGAGGCCACTGTTGGTAAGGCTGTGGAGGCATCTGCTGGGTCCAAGGGTTGTACTGCTGCTGCGGCATCTGCTGGTACGGCTGCTGATATCCCTGCTGGTACTGCTGCGGGAACTGCTGGCCATACCCCAGTGGCGGCATCTGCTGATATGGATATCCCTGTTGGTACGGCTGATAGCCCATTTGCTGGCCACCCGGCGCCCCCGTCGCCTGCTGCATTGCTGCTGCATCCTGATCAGCCAGCGGCATGGCCTCTGGCATGTTTGGCGGCATCGACATAGATGCCGCCTGGGGTTCTTGTGTGGGAAGCATTCCGGGCTGCTGCATCTGTCCCACGGGGGGCTGCATCTGCTGCGTTGCCACGG
This sequence comes from uncultured Collinsella sp., assembly GCA_902491765.1. Lineage (GTDB taxonomy): Bacteria > Actinomycetota > Coriobacteriia > Coriobacteriales > Coriobacteriaceae > Collinsella. Next base: position 32,199 of record CABUIY010000011.1, read on the forward strand.
GCTGCTGCGCAAAAGCTCCCGGCAGGGGATATGTGGGCTGCTCCGTCTCGGGCCGCACGGCAGCGCCGCGTCCGCCGGCACGCTCGATTTCCTGCACGCGTTTAGGGTTCAGGCTTACCGTAACCACGGTGCCGTTGCCCATGTTGTCCTCGATGGATACGGCACCGCCGGCGTTTTCCAAATACTCCTGCACCATGGGAAACCCTGCTCCGGTTCCACGGATATAGCGCTTCATCTTGCTGTTTGCGCTGGTAACGCCAAAGTCGAAAGCACGTTGCTTGTCGTCGATGCCGGGTCCTTGGTCAGCAAAGCGGATGGTGTCTCCGCCGTCCAGAATCGAGATGATGGGCTCGGCAAAGTGTGCGTGGATAAAGTTTTCGACAATCTCGCGGATGACCATGAGCGAGATGTGGCCACCTTGTTCTTTCATGCACTGGTAGACGGTGTTGGTCGTCTCTTCCAAATACGTGCGGACATCTTGCGGATCAATGACGATCACACGCGGTGTCGACAGCATGTCGTCATAGACGGCGATGCGCGCGGCGTACATGGCTTTTGGCGCCTGCGTTGTCGTCTGTTCACCTTCGTCACGCTCTTCGCGCACGCCGGTGATGTGCTCGTTGTCGGGTGCCGGGTCTCCGGAATCGACCATGGTGTAAAAGTCGTCAGACATGCCGCTCGCAATCTTCCAAAAGGTTTCGAACAAATAGTAGCTCACCGTGCAATGTTTCTCATCTTTCGACAACTTTTCAAAACCTGTTGAAAACTTTGGAAAACGGACGAAAAGTTCTCAACATTGCCAACATGACCTGTTGAAAACTCGATGAAATATCGTGAAAAGTTGCCATGCACCGCTAAATCGAGCTTGGCTTATGGGGGAACCGTGTGAACTGCGCAACCTTTTACCTTTGATTTCTTGACATTTGAACATTGGTTTCCCTACAATCTTCAAGCTCACGTGTCTATATCTGCGTCCGCGTCCCCGCGGACACTCGAAATGCAGCAGGAGGAACTTAAGATGAAGCGTACGTATCAGCCTAATAAGCGTAAGCGTGCCAAGACCCATGGCTTCCGTGCCCGTATGGCCACTAAGGGTGGTCGTGCCGTGCTCGCCCGTCGTCGCGCCAAGGGCCGCAAGCGTCTCACTGTCTAGCAGCGATACACACATCTCGCATGAAGACTATTAAGTCTCGGCAAGATTTCGAGCATGTGTTCAGTCAGGGGCGTCGTTTCAATCACCCTCTGATTCGAATGACCATATGTGAATCGGTTGGCGAAGGCGACTCCGGAAGGGTCGCCTTCGTTGGTGCTAAGCGACTCGGTTGTGCCGTCGTGCGCAACCGATCCAAGCGTGTGATGCGCGAGGCCGCCCGCAGCTGCGGATTTCCCGTTGCGGGTTATGACATCATCTTGTTCGCAACTCCCAAGACGAGGGTTTCCTCGCCGCAGGAGATGGACAAGGCGTTGCGTTCGCTTATGAAGCGCGCCGGCGTTGCCGGGGAGGAGCGATGAGCAATCACGTTTTGCGACGTGTTGCCATCGCTCCTATTCGCATATATCAACAGGTTATTTCGCCCTTATTGCCTGACGCCTGCATTTATTACCCAACGTGCTCGCAATACGCCGTCCAGGCGATTGAGAAGCACGGTGTTTTGAGAGGCTGCTGGCTTGCCGTGAGGCGCATCGCTCGCTGCAATCCCCTGCACGTCGGCGGTTATGACCCTGTGCCCTAGCGGGCACTCGCTATCGGAGGAAAACTTACATGTGGGATTGGATCGTTAACATCCTTTTCGAGCTGCTCAAGCTCATCCAGACCTTTGCGGTCGACTGGGGCCTGTCCATCATCATCCTGGTGGTCATCATCCGTCTGCTGCTGACGCCGCTCATGCTCAAGTCGACCAAGTCGACGGCTCGCATGCAGGTGCTGCAGCCCAAGATGCTCGAGATCCAGGAGCGCTATGCCGACGATCCCCAGCGTCAGGCCGAGGAGATGCAGAAGTTCTACAGCGAGAACAAGTTCAACCCCATGGCTGGCTGTCTGCCGCTGCTGATTCAGATGCCTATCCTGTTCGCCCTGTTTACATTGCTGCGCAACCTGCCGCAGTACTTTAACGACGGCACGTTCTCGTTCTTCAACATCCTGCCCGACCTGACCACCACGCCGAGCGCTTCCTTTGCCGATGGCTTTATGTTTGCACTGCCTGCGCTGGTTTGCCTGATCCTGTTCGCCGTCCTGACCCTGATTCCGCAGCTCTATATGTCGCGCAACCAGACCGGCCAGCAGGCTCAGAGCATGCGTATGATGGCCGTTGTCATGACGGTCATGATGCTTTGGATGGGCTGGAGCCTTCCCGTTGGTGTTCTGCTGTACTACGACGTCTCGTCTGCTTGGCAGGTTATCCAGCAGATTTTTGTGACGCAGAAGGTCATCGACAAGGCGAAGGCCGATGAGGAGGAGCGTCTTAAGAACGCTCCGCTGCAGGTTGAGGTCACTCGTCGAGAGAAGAAGCCGCGCCCGCACAAGAAGAAGTAACGGGATATCAATCTTATTTAGGTACCTAACTTTTGGAGTACGTTATGTCTGAAGAGATCATCGAGGATATGCTTGAGGAGGTTGCCCCGCAGGTCGCGGGCGATTATCCCGAGATTGCACAGCGCTACAAGGCTGGTGAAGAGCTGACCGATGAGGAGCTCGACACCATTGCCGATGTTGCGATTTCCATCCTGCGTTCCATCCTTTCGCACTTCGATGCCGCCAACTCTCCTATCGATGAGTATGAGGGCGACGAGGGTGAGCTGATTTTGGATGTAACGGCTCCCGACCTTGCTGTTCTCATTGGCCGTCATGGTCGCACCCTTGATGCCCTTCAGGTTATGTTCTCTTTGCTGGTGAGCCGCAAACTTGGCTTTAGGTATCCGGTTGTGGTGGACGTAGAGGGATACAAGAGTCGCCGTCAGGACAAGGTTGCCTCCATGGCTCAGTCTGCTGCCGAGCGTGCCATTCGCACTCATAAGAGTGTTTCGCTTCCGCCCATGAATGCCTACGAGCGTCGACTGGTTCACATTGCACTTCGTGGCAATGATGCCGTCGATACTCATTCTGAGGGTTCTGACCCTGATCGCCATGTGGTGATTGTTGCTCGATAATCTTCTCGAGCTTATGCTAAGGGGACGTGGTTTCCACGTCCCCTTTTTTTTGTCAAAAGTTCTCGATACACTGATTTTTGTCAGAAAGGAGCTTTCGTTGTTAGTACTTACTGATCAGCAGGCTGACGAGATGTTGAGTCGTCTAACTTCCTATTGCAAAGAGTATTCCTTGAGCGTAACTGATGTTAAGCTGAGGAAATGTATTCAGCATTTGGATTTGGTTCTAGAAACAAATAAGACAACCAATCTCACCCGTATTCTTAACGTAGAAGATGCTGCAGTACTTCATATCCTCGACTCACTTGTTTTGCTCCCCTATATCAACAAGGCTCCTGAGGGAGCTTTGCTCGATATGGGAACAGGTGCGGGCTTCCCTGGTATTCCATTAACCATAACCACGCATCGTAAAGCTACTTATATTGACTCTGTTTGCAAGAAGGTTGATGCGGTTAATTCCTTTGTCCATGCTCTTGGATTGAAACATGCTCATGCGGTTCATGATCGTCTTGAAGAATATGCTCGAAGCCATAAGAAGCAGTTCTCCGTTGTAACCGCCCGCGCACTGGCCCCTCTACCGATTCTTGTTGAGTATGCGGCTCCGTACCTGAAGGATGGAGGGCTATTTGTTATCACCAAGGGCAATCCTTCGGATGAGGAGCTTGCTTCCGGTATGTCAGCAGCTAAGATTTGCGGCTTCACTTTGCTTCTGAATGACGCAATTGATTTGCCTGAAGGCTTGGGTCACAGGGAGTTCATTGTTCTTAAGAAGAGTCATTCAGCATCTGTTTCATTGCCTCGTGCAAATGGCATGGCAAAGAAGAATCCGCTTGCCTAGATGTTTCACGTGAAACATAATAGATACTAACAACTTGCAATGTTTCACGTGAAACATGGCGGTTGATATTGAATCGGAATGTTTCACGTGAAACATCCTCCGTTTGACAGCTTCAATACACACCAGGAGGGACCGTGGGATTTCGCGACGTTAAGCGTTCTAAGAGCGCAAAAGACACGCGTATCATTGCAATTATCAATCAAAAAGGCGGCGTTGGTAAGTCAACGACGGCTGTAAACCTTGCGGCGGCACTGGGCGAGCAGGGTCGTAAGACACTGATTGTCGATTTTGATCCGCAGGGAAACAGCACCAGTGGATTCGGAATTGAAAAAGAAGACCTTGATCACTGCATCTATGATGCATTGTTGAATGATGTGCCGGCAGAATCGCTTGTTCTTGATACAAATTGCAAAAAGGTATTCGTAATTCCGGCTACAATTCAGCTTGCAGGCGCGGAAATTGAGCTCGTAAGCGCAATCGCTCGTGAAACCCGCCTCAAAGATTTGCTTGAGCCGATTCAGGACGAGTTCGATTTTATTTTCATTGACTGTCCCCCTTCGCTCGGCCTGCTTACTATCAACGCCTTGACCGCGGCAGACAGCGTTTTGATTCCGATCCAGTGCGAGTATTATGCACTCGAGGGCGTTACGAAGCTGCTTGAGTCAATGAAGATGGTTAAATCACGTCTGAACAAGGGCTTAGACACCTATGGTGTGCTTATGACCATGTATGACTCGCGTACTTCTCTATCGAATCAGGTTGTTGAGGAGGTTCAATCGTACTTTGGTGACAAGGCGTTTAAGACGCTGATCCCCCGTACGGTTAAAATCTCCGAAGCACCGTCTTTTGGAGAACCGGTAATTACCTATGCACCTCAAAATAAGGGTGCAAAAGCGTATATGAACCTTGCAAAAGAGGTGATCAAGCGTGCCTAGTGTAAAGAAACGTGGCGGATTGGGACGTGGACTCAATGCTTTGGTCTCAGAGGCCGAGTATGAGACTGGTGGTTCGGCTGCATCGGCTTCGAATGCTGCGTCTGAAACAAAATTACCTATTGAGGATATCGTTCCCAACCCAAATCAGCCCCGAATTCACTTTAACGAAACTGAACTTCGCGAGTTGAGCGAGTCAATCCAAGAACATGGCGTTTTGCAGCCGCTTTTGGTTCGCAAGCATGGAAACGGCTATGAGATCATCGCTGGTGAGCGTCGTTACCAGGCGTCAAAGCTTGCTGGCCTTGAAGAATTGCCAGTCATCATTAAAGAGGTAAATGATGAAGAGATGCTGGCTCTTGCTCTTATCGAAAACCTTCAACGTTCAGATCTGAATCCCGTCGAAGAGGCTAAGGGCTATCGACAGCTCATCGATGCCAGCGGTATGACCCAGGAGGCATTGTCGAAGGCAGTAAGCAAGTCACGCTCTGCAATTACAAACTCGCTGCGTCTTCTCGATCTCCCCGAAGTAGTTCAGCAGATGATTTTTGAGGGTAAACTTACTGCTGGTCATGCACGTGCGATTCTTGCAGTTCCCTATGAGGATGCTCGAATTCGACTTGCAGAGAAGGTTGTTGCAGAGGGCCTTTCCGTAAGAGCGACAGAAAATCTTGCTCCGTTGTTTTCTGCCGGAGAGACACCTAAGACGCCGAGGCCTGCAACCCCTCAGTCTTTTAAAAAGGCAGCCCGCGTGCTTCGTCAGGTTTTTAATACCAACGTGCGTGTGAAGAGCTCGCGTGGAAAGAATAAGATTGAGATTGAGTTTAAAGACGAGGAAGAGCTCTCTCGTATTCTTGGCGAAATGATTCAGTTTGATCAAGGAGGCCAAGATGAGGAATAGATTTTTAACTGCGATTGCATTGGCGACGACTGTCGCGGCTGGTGCCTTTGCTGGCTATAAGATCGCGACAGACGATGAACTTCGAGGTCGTTTGCTTCGTAGTGCGCAAGATATTGTCGATACATCCAAGAAGAAAATGGATGTTATGACAGAAGATGTTGCAATGCGTACCGCTCAGGTAACGAAGAATCCCAAGATTAATCAGCGTTGGGTCAGCAACCAATGGGAAAATGTAGGCTATTAGGTACCTAACAATTACTTAGCATATTGTGATGGGTCCTTGTCTGATTCACGAGACAAGGACCCCTTATTTTGGCCGTAAAAATGGAACCAGTAGCAGCTGATTCAAAATTAAGGTCAATAAATGAAACGACCCCGGTTGCATATCCTGCAACCGGGGTCGTTCGATGTTTCACATGAAACGTTTTGGGGTGCGACTCCCCTATGCGTTCTTCTGAACTTTGAAGCGCTGCTTCAGCTGTCCGCAAGCGGCGTCAATATCGTTACCACGGGAGTTACGAATCGTGGTCTCGATGCCACGGGACTCAAGGCGACGCTGAAGATCCTCAACCTTATGAATCGGCGACGGCTTGAGCGGGCTACCCTCGATGTCGTTAAGCTGAATGAGGTTAACGTGGCACAGCGTTCCCTCGCAGAAGTCGCAGAGCGCCTGCATTTCCGGATTCGTATCGTTGACGCCTTCGATCATGGCATACTCATAGGTTGGGCGGCGGCCGGTCTTCTCGGTGTAGAGCTGAAGCGCTTCGTGAAGGCGAAGCAGCGTGTACTTCTTAACACCGGGCATGAGCTTATTGCGCGTCGACTGGATGGCGGAATGCAGTGAAACAGCAAGCGTGAACTGCTCGGGGATGTCGGCAAATTTGCGAATACCGGGAATAACGCCACTGGTAGAGACGGTGAGGTGACGAGCGCCGATACCGATGCCATCGGGGTCATTGAGGATTCGCAGCGCCTTGAGAACCTCGTCGTAGTTGGCAAACGGCTCGCCCTGGCCCATGAAGACAACGCTCGTGGCGCGCTCGCCAAAGTCGTTGGATACATGAAGTACCTGGTCGACGATCTCTTGAGCGGTCAGAGAGCGCTTGAGGCCGTTGAGACCGGTAGCGCAAAAGGCGCAGCCCATGCCACAGCCAGCTTGGGTGGAAACGCAGACGGAAAGCTTGTTACGACGGGGCATGCCGACAGTCTCGACGGAAACGCCGTCGTGGTACTCGAGCAGATACTTGCGAGAGCCATCTTTGGAAACCTGCTTGGTGAGTTCAGTCGGCGTGTCAAAGGCAAAAGCCTCTTTAAGCTGCTCGCGGAAAGCCTTGGGAAGGTTGGTCATGTCGTCGAACGAACAAACGTTCTTCTCGAAGACCCATTCGATGAGCTGCTTCGCGCGGAAGGCGGGCTGGCCAAGTTCGGCCACAAGCTCGCGAATATCGTTTTGGCTCAAGTCGCGAATGTCCTGAGATTTAGTCCTGGGATTCATGGAAGCCTTTCGATTTTGGGGAAACGTAGAGGGTATCGCTACAATATGGTATCAGCTGCAGAAATTATAGAGGAGGAGTCTGCCCATGCCGGGTAAAAGCCTAGAGAACATGCACGTAGCGGTCTTGGCGGGCGGTCATTCCGCTGAGCGCGAGATCTCGCTCAATTCGGGAAAGAACGTTGTAGTGGCACTGAAGGAAGCCGGCTACGCCTCGGTGGAGCTGCTTGATACGGCCGCTGATGACTTTATGGTAACCATGGCAACCGGCGGCTTTGACGTGGCGTTTATCGCCATGCACGGTGCCGGCGGCGAGGATGGTGCCATGCAGGGCGCCATGGAGACCCTGGGTATCCCCTACACGGCCTCGGGCGTGCTTGCTAGCGCCTGCGGTGCCGACAAAGAGGTCTCTAAGCTCCTGTACGCCAAGGCGGGCATTCCCATTGCCCCCGGCCTTGCGCTCGAGGTGGGCGATGAAGTCGATATCGATCATATCGTCGAGGTTTGTGGCGAGCGCAGCTTTGTGAAGCCGGCCGTCAACGGTTCCAGCTATGGCATTTCCCTGGTCCATGAGCCCTCCGAGCTGCCCGCGGCAATTGCCAAGGCGTTTGAGTACGGCGACAAAGTGCTGGTCGAGAAGTGCATCGAGGGTACCGAGATCACCGTCGGCGTGTACGGCGAGGACGACGTGCGCGCCCTGCCGATTGTCGAGATTCGCAAGCCCGAGGACTGCGAGTTCTACGATCTGGACGTGAAGTATGTCGACCCCACGGATATCCATCGCATTCCGGCACAGATTTCGCCCGAGAACTACGCTCGTGCCCAGGAGCTCGCCTGTGCTGCCCATAAGGCACTCGGCTGCCTGGGTATTTCGCGCAGCGACTTTATCGTGAGCGAGGATGGCCCCGTCATCCTCGAGACCAACACGATTCCCGGCATGACCGATACGTCGCTGTATCCGGATGAGATTCGCCACACCGATGACATGACGTTCCCGCAGGTCTGTGACAGTCTGATTCGTATGGGACTTCGTCGAGCGGGCGTTGCATGCTAATCGAGGACGCTGTTTCGTCGGGAACGCCGCAGTTTGTCATCGATTCCTATGCCACGCTTGCCGAGCGCGCCAAAACCCAATCGTTTGGTCTCATCGAGGAAGATGTTATCGTCCTCGATACCGAGACCACGGGTCTTTCGGTGCAGGACAATGAACTGATTGAGATCTCGGCTGCCCGCCTTTCGGGCCGCGAGGTTGTCGATCGGTTTGATACCTTCGTGCATCCCAAGCAGCTGATTCCCGCCGAGATTACCGAACTCACGAGCATTACAAATGCCGATGTGGTGGATGCCCCATCGGCCGTCGAGGCCGTGGCCGCTCTCGCCGATTTTGTCGGCGGCTGCCCGGTGATTGCGCATAACGCCACCTTCGATCGTTCGTTTATCGAGTCGGTCAAGGGCGGTGTCAACGTCAGCGACATCTGGATCGATTCGCTGGCACTGTCGCGCATCGCACTTCCGCGCCTGGCCTCGCACAAGCTGTCTTTTATGGCCGACCTGTTTGGCTGCGACTCGGTGTCGCACCGCGCCAACGCCGATGTCGACGCCCTGTGTGGCGTGTGGCGTGTGTTGCTCGTGGCGCTCTCCGACTTGCCTCAGGGCTTAATGGCGCGTCTGGCCGACATGCACCCCGACGTGCCCTGGTCTTATCGTCCCATCTTCTCGTTCTTGGCGGGACAGAACCCCGGTTCCATCTTCTCTCTCAGCGCCGCCCGCGCCGACGTACTCAAGGCCGATCGGGCCGATGATCGCGTTGATGCGGACGAGCTACCGGTCCTTAAGATGCCGAGCCGCGAGGAAATCGAGGCGGACTATGCCCCGGGCGGTCTGGTTAATCGCATGTATCCCACGTACGAGCCGCGCGATGAGCAAATCGCGATGGCGCTCGAGGTCCGTGACGCGCTCGTTACGGGAACGCATCGCGTGATTGAGGCGGGGACGGGCGTCGGCAAATCGATGGCCTATCTGGTGCCTTTTGCCGAGGCAGCGCGCCGCAACAACATCACGGTTGGTATCGCGACTAAATCGAATAATCTTGCCGACCAGCTCATGTATCATGAGCTGCCCAAACTTGCCGAGCAGCTGGAAGGAGGCCTATCGTTTTGCGCCCTCAAGGGCTATGACCACTATCCATGCTTGCGCAAGCTTGAGCGCATGAGCCGTGGCCAAGTCGAAATTACGACTAAGCGTGATCCTGCCGACACGCTTACGGCAGTCGCGGTCATCATGGCGTACGTGTGTCAGTCGGCCGATGGCGACCTCGACTCGCTCGGCATTCGCTGGCGCAGCGTCAACCGTCCCGACTTTACGACGGCGTCGCGCGAGTGCGCCCGTCGCCTATGCCCGTTTTTCCCCGATAAATGCCTGGTCCACGGCGCCCGCCGTCGCGCGGCGCATGCCGATGTGGTGGTCACCAACCATTCCCTGCTGTTCCGCAACGTTGCGGCCGAGGGCAGAATCTTGCCTCCAATTCGTCACTGGGTGATCGATGAGGCCCACTCCATCGAGCGCGAGGCTCGCCGTCAATGGGCGCGCGTGGTGTCGGCGGATGAATCGCGCGTTCTGTTTGAGCGCCTGGGCGGCTCGAGCACCGGTGCACTGAGCCAGGTTTCCCGCGATTTGGCAGCTTCGGAGGGCTCTACGCTCTACCTGGGTCTAACCGCCAAGGCAACGTCGACGGCCGCGCGCGCGAGCATGGCAATCGCCGATGTGTTTGACGGCGTTCGCGAGCTTGGCCGCCGTGCGCGCGGGGGCTATGACAATGCGAACCTATGGATTGGCCCCGAGCTGCGCGAATCTGACGACTGGCATGATTTCTTACAGTCGGCCTACACTGCCATCGACGCATTGGAACAAGCTGACAAGAGCGTCGACGCGCTGGTACAAGCCGTCGCCGCCGACAAGCCCGAGGTTGTTGTCGACCTGGGTGATATCTCGCGCCGCCTACACGAGCTGGTCGAGAACCTCAAGCTCATCATTGACGGTACCGACGAACACTACGTGTACTCGCTGCAAGTCAATCGCAGATTGCGCGCCGGCGGCGAGTCGATGACCGCGGAGCGCATCGATATTGGTGAGGCCTTGGCAACCGAGTGGCTGCCCGAGGTCCACACGGCTATCTTTGCATCGGCGACCATGACGGTTTCCAAGAGCTTTGAGCACTTTAACCACGCCGTCGGCCTCGATCGCATCGGTGCCTCGACATCATCGTCGCTGCACTTGGATTCGAGCTACGACTTCGATTCGAACATGGCTGTAGTCGTTGCGGGCGATATCCCCGATCCGCGCGATCGCGAGAGCTATCTTACGGCGCTCGAGCGCGTGCTGGTCGACGCCCATCTTGCCATGGGCGGATCGGTGCTCACACTGTTCACCAATCGGCGCGACATGGAAGACCTGTACGCCCGCGTCGAGCCCAAGATGGCTCGTGCGGGTCTGGAACTCAACTGCCAGCAGCGCAACTCGTCTCCTCGCCGTCTGCGCGATCGCTTTATCAACGAACCGACCTCGTCGCTCTTTGCGCTTAAGGCCTTTTGGGAGGGGTTTGACGCCAGCGGCGAGACGCTGCGCTGCGTCATCATCCCCAAGCTGCCGTTTTCGAGCCCTACAGACCCGCTCTCATGCGAGCGCAATCTGCGTGAAGACCGCGCTTGGGCGCGCTATTCGCTGCCCGAGGCCGTGCTCGAGGTCAAGCAGGCCGCCGGTCGCCTCATTCGCTCATCGACCGATTGTGGCGTACTCATCTTGGCCGACCCGCGCCTGGTGACGAAGGGCTACGGCAAGAAATTCTTAACGTCGCTGCCCACGAGTTCCTATCAGCGCATCGAGTCGGCACAAATCGGGCACTATCTACAGTTGTGGCGCGCGCGCCACGAGCGGCGCCGCTAAAGCGGACAGACGAGGGATTTTGCCATATCGCACAGACGCTCTGACAGGGCGGGGTCATCCAAGATGCGGATGGCCCCGCCCGCTGCGATTACCTGGCTTAACAGCCAGCGCTCGGAGCCGTAGCGCACATTCACTGTTGAGCTGTCCGCCCCATTGGGTTCAATCGACATAATGCCGGGCCAGTCTAGGCTCTCTGCCAAGGCGCGCGGCATGAGAAGCTTCGCGCTCCGCTCCGCCTGGGCGAGAGAGTCGTGGAGGGTCGCGGGCTCTGGTGCGTGGCGCACGACGGAGTCGTCGGTCAAGGCCAGGCCCTCGATTTTATCCATACGATAGGTACGCTGCTCGTCGACCGTGACATCCCAGGCAATCAGATATGTTTGGTCGCCGTTTGTTGTGATGCGCAAGGGGTCGACCAAACGCTCGCGCGCTTGTGTGTCATCCATCGAGCGATACGAGATGCGGCAGCGAACGCCGTCCCGAATGGCGCAGCTCAGCTGCTGCCAGTGCGATCCGTGGGCGACGGTGTCAACGACGCGCTGGTTGTAGCCGAGCTCTTTGGGAAGAAGGGCGCGCCGTATTCGAGCCGCTGCTTGGGGTTCGATCCCCAATGATTCAAGTTCATGGTTGAGCACAGCGCCCTCGGCGGCGCTCAGGCGCAGCGGTAGCACGCGCCCCGCATCACCGGTGAGGACCACGCACTCGCCGCGGCGTTCGCAGATAATACGTGCGCCCGATTCTCGGTCCGCAAGCGTCGAGACGATCTCGAGAATCTCGTCGAGCGATGCCCCCGTGATATCAAAGCGGCTGCAAAGCTCGTCTCGTGTCATGCCATTCTCGCTGGCGGCGTAGAGGGCCTCCATGATATCGATGGCGCGCGAGAGTCTTTGCTCGCTGGTGAGTTTACGCACGGGCATGCTCGTGCACCGTCCTTTCGATGAGGTGATTCCACGCCTGCTTGAGAGAATTGGGGGCGACGGGCCTCATGCCATCCATGGCATGGGCCATGCAAAACGAGGCTGCGGCTTCAAAGTCGCGCACGTCAACGGTCCAGGTCCACTCTGCTTCGGTGCGCGTGAGTTCGCCTCGTCCGCGTGTGAGACCGCTGACCATATCGGCCTGCGCCTCACGCGCGAACGAGAACGTAGCCGCAACGGGTGGACGGTCGGCAAAATCGAACTCAAAGAATAAGTAATCGTTGAGGTTGAAATCCGCAGGAATGGCGTAGGGTTTCGAAGGTCTCCAGGCGCGAATGATGCGGTCACAGCGGAATGTCCTGATGTCGTCGGTGGCATTGTCGAGGCCGCAGAAGTATGCCGTGCCCTCGCGCTCGAACATGCCGTAGACGCAAACGGTCCGCTCGCGTTGTTCGCCGCGTCCGTTTTGGTACAAAAAGCGCAGCGCGCAACGCTCGGCAAAGGCACTCCATACCGCATCGACGGCGGGAGAGCGGCGGGTCGGTGCCTCTCCTGTCGTCGACATGCCGGTGAGGTAGGCAATCTTGGAGCGAATGTCGGCAAGCGGCGCGGCAAAGGCGGATGAGCCTGCCGCGAGTGTCTGGTCGATGGCATTGAGCAGGATGTCGGCATCGTCTGCGGTGATGAGACCGCCCGCGGCAAACGTGTGCTCGCGGTCGATCGTCCACGCGCTCTCCTCGGTTTCCTGCGCTCCGGCAGCACGAACCTCCCTGATAACGATGCCGCGTTCGAGCAGCTTGTCGCGATCGCGGCGGAACTTACGTTTGTCCGAGTCGATATTGCCCGAGCCGTATCCCAAATCGGAATCCAGGACGATCTGCTCGGTCGTCAACGGTTCGGGAGAACTGTTGAGTACAAAGAAAAGGTTGAGGATGCGCTGAGCCGTTTTATCGAAACCGGGCTCCGAACTTCCCTTTTTAATTGTCGCGGTCGCGTCGCTTGCCGTCATAGAGTCCTCGCATGAGAAGGTGGTTTGCTGCCATGATTTTAGTCCGATATGGAGATTAGGCTATATCCTTGTCCGCTCGGGGCGTTAAGATGGCCCGAATTCGGTCGTTTGCGCTCGCTCGGGGTATACTTTCGACTATATACGGTTCTAATGTGCATGCATTGGGCCTATTTGTCGGATTATGGATGTGGAGCGCACATGGCGAACACCCAGAACTATATTAACCACCTGCTGCAGAACACCGGCATTACGCCGGCATGCAGCGAAGAAGAGCGCTTGGCTGCCGAGGATATCGCTCAGATCTTCCGCAACCACGGCTTTGATCCCGAGGTTCAGGAGTTCAATGCCCCGGCGCCCAGTAGGTTGGCATTTGCCGTTACCGGTATTCTGGCGTTTGCCGGCGCCCTGCTAATGGGCATCGGCGGCGGTATCGGCTTGGTCGGCACCTTGCTGGCCATTGTCGGTGCCGTGCTCTACGTGCTCGAGCGCACGGGACATCCCGTGGTTTCGCGCCTGGGAAAGACCGGTGTGAGCCAAAATGTCATCGCCTATCACAAGGCCTCGGGCCCGCTTGCGTCTCCGCGCAACCGCCCGGTCGTCGTGGTGGCCCACTATGATTCCCCCCGTGCCGAGCTCCTTGCTCGCGAGCCCTACGCTCCGTATCGCGCGCTCATCGCCAAGCTCCTGCCTGTCGCCACGATCGCGCCCGCGGCTGTCGCCATCCTGCGTATCCTGCCGCTCCCCGGCGTGCTCAAGGTGCTGCTGTGGGTTGTCGCGATTTTGGCCTCCCTCGTGGCACTGGCCAACGCCGCCAATATCATCTCCAACCGTTTTGTGCTTCCCTACACGTCTGGCGCGGTGTGCAACAAGTCCTCTGTTGCCGCTATGCTCGGTGTCATGGACAACGTCGCCCCCTATCAGGGCGAAAACGAGTTCCCCGACGACATTCCATTCGATACCTATTTTGGCGAGCAGAAGCGTCGCGCCGAGGAAATGGCGCGCGCGGCGGCCGAGTATGCCGCGGCCCAGCAGCAAAACGACTACGGCAACACCATTGAATATGAGGAACCTTCCTGCGACGAGGACGAGTTTAGCCAGCCGGTGGCGCCTGTCGACGCACCCGAGCAGGACGAGGCTTTTGATGGACAGATCGATGGTTTTGAGGGTGCCTCTGCCGACGAGACGCTGATCGGCGTTATCGCCCCCGAGGCTCAAGACCAGACTGCCCAGGCCGAAGTGTCCACCGAGGAACAGTCTGTCGCCGAGCCGGCGGAGGAGCCTGCGGCGGTCGAAGCCGCCGAGCCTGAGCCCAAGCTCTATCGCAATGCCGCCGGCAATATCCGCTTTGGTTCGGATGCCATCCGTGCGCTCGGCATGCTTCCCGAGTCCTGCGCGCTCGATTACGAAGAGGGCGAGGAGCCGACGTTCGAGCCGGAGCCTGCTCCCGTTGCACAGGAGCCCGCACCCGCGGCAAATACGGCTATTGCTCCCGCCGAGCCGGTCGCTGCCCCTGTTGCCGCCGCGGAGTCTGACGCAAAGCCCGCGCTCGATTCTGCAGCCGGTCTGGATATTCTGGCGCCTGCCGCTCCGGCACAGGTTGAAGACGAGACCGCCGACGAAGACTACGACGAGTATCCGCAGCGCGTGTCCTATGAGAGTGACACCGATTTCTCGGCCGAGCTTCCCTCGACAACGCCCCATGCCGATATCGCTTCTGCGTTCTCCTCGATTGGTGCCAGCGCTTCTAGCTTCTTTAAGGGCGCCTTTGCGAAGGGCAAGAAGTTCGTCGACGACTTTGAGGAAAAGCGTGCCGCTGCCCGCGAGGCCGCCGAGCGGGAGGCCATCGCCCAGCAGCAGGCCGCCGAGGCCGAGCGTGAGCGTGCGGCACAGGAGTTCGAGCAGAGCGAGAACGAGCAGCCGAAGCCTGTCGATGCCGCCGACGCCACGACGTCCTTCGAGGCTCCGCAGCCGACATCCGCTGACGTTGCCGAGGCTACGACGTCTTTTGAGGCGCAGCAGCCGGTCGATGGCACCATGTCATTCGATGCCACGATGACGTTTGAGAAGCAGGGCACCGCAATTGCCGAGCCTCTTCCCATCTCCGATGATGCCCAGGATGCCGCCGATGATTCGGTTGTCGACGAGGCCGATTCCGTTGAGGCCAGCGCACCCGAGCAGGTCGAGGCTCCTGTTATGGAGCAGGAGCCCCCTGCGATTGACGAGGCTCCCAAGACGGATGAGTCCAGGCCTTATTCTACGCAGATCTTTACCATGCCCGCGCCGAGCGACCCCGGTGCCACGGTGGCCAATGTCGCTCCCACGCAGGACGAGACAGTGGACTCCCTCATGGCGCAGATTTCGTCTCAGGTGCCTCCGCGCCAGCAAATGAATATCCCCGATCCGGCCTCCGCGCCCGCACCCTCTTCGTCGCCGCTGGCCTCGGTCCCCGATCCGTCGCTGCCTTCGATGCAACAGGCCAACGTCGCGTCCCGCACGTCGCTGTTCGATCTTCCCGATCCTTCGGCACAGACAAATGATCCCTTTGCGACGGCGCAGGGCCCCGAGCCCACATCGGCACCGGTCGCGACCCCCATGCCCATCTCCTCGGGCGCACAGCCGCTCGAGACCATCTCGGCTCCTGCTTCGACGGGCGCCAAGCCGCAGAAGCGTGGCCTAGGTGGCTTGTTCGGTCGCAAAAAGAAGAACGAGCAGGACAGCATGAGCGACTGGCTGGGCGTCGAGGACGATTACGATGCCAAGAAGTCCGGCCGCGGCATTGGCTCGTGGGATAACTTCGAGGATGACGACGACGGTTGGAAGGGCGGTGCCACCTCCTCCGATGGTGCTTCTGCCGAGGATATGCTCTCGGCCGTTGCCTCCATGGGTGACGATGAGCTGCTCGGCCACGATATCTGGTTCGTCGCAACGGGCGCGTCCGATTGCGACGGCGCCGGCATGAGGGCGTTTTTGGCCTCGCATCGTGACAAGCTCCGCGGTGTGTTCTTCATCAACCTCGAGTCTATCGGTGCCGGCAGGCTTTCGGTGGTAACGGTCGAGGGCGAGCAGCAGCTGTTTAAGGGCGATCGCCGCATCATGAACCTTGTCAGCAAGGTGTGTAAGTCGTTCCACGTCGATTGCGGCACGTTCGAGATGCCCTATGCAAAAACCGATGCATCCGCAGCGCTCGAGGCGAGCCGTCGCGCCCTTACGATCGCCGGTGTGGACGGCCCGCGCCTTGCCTGCGCTCGCACCGAGGATGACCTGCCGTACAACGTCAATCCGACCAATATCGCTACGGTGTCCGAGGTCGTGACCGAGGTCATTCGTCGTTCGTAGACAGACCCGCTAAGGAGTCAGCGTGTTTTCGTACATCAAGCGCCATTGGCCCATCTATCTGATTTTGACCCTGATCGCTATCGCATTGGGTTTTGGGGCCGCGTATGTCGTTGGCGTTAAGGGCTCGACGCCCGAGACGACAATGAACGAAGAGGTGGAGCAAGAGCAAAGTTTGGGTGCCGACGGTATTTCCGAGTCCGATCAGGCAGCCATCGATGGCGGTTCGTCATCTGCTGAATAGCCGATTCATCGTTTATGCCCAAGGCGGGCGAGCCGGGAGACTGGCTCGCCCGCTTTTTTATCGTGCTAGCGCTTCTTTGTGGCTGACTTAAGGCGAGCGAACCATAGGGCCGCAGTGCCCGAGGTCAGGAGTGCGGTGATGTATGCGGCGACGGTAACAGACCCCGTTGCCGGCAGGTTCTGAGGCAGGGCGCATCGTTGGATGACGCGGTCCTCATCATGCGCCTCGAGTTTATCGCCACCGCCGTTGCGGCAAAGATCGACGCGCGCGCTGTTGGCAAGTGCGGCTTGGGGCGTATAGGACGACGTTGCCTGCATATGCACGACTGCGCCTCGGGCATCCGAGTTAAGGGCCGCCTTGGCATCGTCAAGATCGTCGTGTTCGTCTTTAAGGTCATCCCTGGTCCAAGAGTCCGCCTCGCTTCTGGTTGTAAAGTCGGCGGCTACCGCACCGTATTCAAAACGGATGCCCGTGATGACGGCGTCGCCTGTAAGATCGATCTCTTTCGTATCGAGCGTGACGGACTTGTCCGTCGGGATATCCGCTTTCCATAGGTGCCACCCGTCGTAATCGACGAGACGCACATCGTCGCCCAGCAGCTTTGCAACCTCTTCCGTTTCGAGCCAAGGATTGCGATGCCCGTCGTCAAGCGTTGCATTGACCTGCTTGCCCGTATCGCTTGTTCCTGCCGGAGACGTTCGATACCACACGTTGCACAGCCCGTTTAGATCACCGATCGCAATAGGGGTTTCAACGGCAACAAGTTTCGCTGCGCCATCCTTGGCGCACTCAAGGTCGTCGGTGATGGTCAACTCGTCGACCCAGGTGCTCGACTCATTTTTGGCGTCGATGGTATAGGAGAAGGCGCCCTGCGTATTGGCCCGTGCTTTGGCTCGGTTTTTTCCGTCGCCGTTGGCAACGAGTTTGCTTACGACTGGCTGTGCAATCTCTTGGCGCTTATCGACGCTTCCCCTGATCTCGATGGGGGTATCCTTCATGGCCATGGTTTGAACTTCTCCCGTGGCCTTTACTTCAAACGTTATCTCTTCGGCGAGGTCGTAGGTACGCGGAGACATCGTTTCGCGTAGGGTGTAGGTGCCGGGCGAAAGGTGCTCAATGTGGTGCGGTTTGCCGAATGAAGTCCAAGAATCGATTTCGTTGCCATTGGAGTCGCAGAGGACAAGCTCGGCGCCTGTCACTTCCTGACCTCCGCACGCGTCGACTTTGGAGACATCGATCTTGGTGTAGTCGTTGGAAACGTCAAGGCGCACTTCGATCACAGGCGTTTGCTGGTCGGCGTACGATAACTTCACAGTATGTGGGGTCGGGTTGAGCAGATAACCTTCGGGCGCTTGTGTCTCGACGACCTCGTAGGTGGCGGTACCGCATCCCAGCGAAAGATGGTCGACTCGCGCATGCCCCCGTTCGTCGGTTGTAACGGTGGCGACGGTTTCGCCATCCAGGGCGACGATGCTGCCGTCGGTTCGCACGATGTCGCCGTCAGCGCGGATGTCAAACGTGGCTCCAGCGAGGGTGTGCCCATCTACGGCATCCGTCTTAATGATTTCGATGCTTCCGGTTGCGGCGTCGTCATAGAACGAGGCGACGGCGACCGGTGTCAGATTCCTGTCGGCGGGAATCGTTATCTCCAGGTCTTCTCCGCGCAGATACGGTTCCTTGGCCGACGCCTCGTGCACGTAGTATGTTCCGGGATTAAGTGATTCAGGCAGCGTGACGGCGCCGGATGTATCGGTTGTGAAGGTATTCATTACATTGTGGGCCGGATACCAACATGTTTGCGAGACGGGCTCGTGATGGCTATCGAGCAGCTGGAACGTAAAGCCGGCAAGTGGTACGGTGCCGCCGGTCTGAGCATCACGCTTTACGATTTGAAGGTGTGTCGATAGGGCATGGTTGTCAACGATGTACTGAAGCTCGGCGCCGTCTGCGGTCTGCTCTGCTGTGATGGTCCATTCCCCTGCTTGCTTAAATCCTTCAGGGACCGTTTCTGCAACCTCGCGAACGGTGTAGCCCGCGCGGTCGTAGGGAATGGCACCGTGAGCGCCGGCGGGTCGCTTGCCTGCGCCAAACCATGCTTCGGGCTGGTCTTTGGTGGAGGCAAAGCCATAAACGTTTGTGGTCAACGTGCCGACGACTTGTTGGGAGCTATTGCTGACAACTTCAAAGACGACGCCTTTCGCCGGCTGCTCTAGGCCGGACTCATTGTTATCGCCATGATCCTTAAACTTCGAGATTTCAAGGTCAAAGGCGATGGGGATGTTGGGAATACGGCTTTCGAGCTCAACGATACCCGTATCTCCGAGTTGCTCGGCACCGACGGTGTAGCTCCAGCTGTCGTTTGAAATCAGGTAGCCCTCGGGCGCTTTCGATTCGTAGATGGTAAAGGTGCCCAGAGGAACGTCATTGAGGATCGCCCGTCCGTTTTCGTCAGTCGTAAGGGTGCGAGTCCAGCCGGGAGTTGATTGCGAGACGCAGGTGAATTCAGCGCCCGCAAGCGACGCTCCAACCTGGGCGCCGGCATCCGTGGCGGCATCGATTTTTGCAATACGCAAGGTGATGGTGCCGGGCTGCTCGTTAATAGTGACATGTTCGCCGCTGTTTTGTGTGGTGAAGGCTATTCGGTCGCTTCGAGGGATATAGCCTGCCGGGGCTTTGGTTTCGACCAGGTAATATGCCGTATTGGGCAAAAGTGTTGCTTGTGCACGCCCGTTTTCGTCCATCTGGATAGTGCCGACACGTGCATCGCCCGCACTTTCAAAGATATCGAAGGTTGCGCCACCGAGTCTGTAGGTGTCGTTGCCGGCGGTGATGCCAGCCTGGGACGATTGTTTTTGGAAAGATACGGAGACGGCGGGCAGAACATAGAGCATGTCCTGGTGTGGACCCTCGCCCGAGACCGGGCCGTGATAACGCCTGGCTCGATGTGGGGCTGCCTTAATAGATCCGGACTTAGCGCTCTCGTAGAGCCAACGTGCAGCCGCTACGGCCTCGGCGTTTTCGTAAAACCTACCGCTCCTGGCAACTCCCTTGCTATTTGTATACGAATAGGTGCCGTCGGGGCGCGTGGTTCCCTTGAGCATCCACACGGCAATCTGGGTGGCGGCACGGGCGAGATCGGGCGACAGGTTGTGGCCCCCAAAGGATGTGCTGGAGGGGTATCCGTGACAGACGATGGCGGCAAATTCGTCATCGAGCCATGTCCAGCCCTGGTTGTATGTGCGCCATGGCCCTCCCGGCTTGCTGGGGCCGGGGCAGTCTTGATTCATGCAGTACGAAATCGAAGTGTCCTGTGCCTCATATTTACCGACGCCGAAGGGGCCGCAGCCGTCGCTTATAGTGCGGAAATTAAGGGCGTCGTTCCCGTCGACGGCGAGTGCGGCCCCTGGGGCCAGGCAGCCGATCAGAAAAAAGAGGAGCAGGAGCAGCGGACCTGTTGCGATTGCGCTGTGGACAGAGTGCGTGGGTGCGTTGGACATGGCTGCTCCTTATCCCTCGTGCGCCGCACGGGGAGGCCGCGGCGCTTGGGATGAGGCTACTGCCATGGTTCATGCGGGTAAGTACCGGAAGCTGACCAAAAGCTTGCCCGATTTCTGACAAATCGAGCTCAAATACAATAATCAGATAAAAGCGCAGGTAGAAGATGGTAAGAAAAGAAAGACAAAGGTCCTCATCTCCACAATTGGCGCGGTTTTCAAACGATTCTCCACAGCTAAAACAAGCATCGACACCCTTGTATCAAACAAGACAACCGCGTTATACTAGCCAACACACAAGCGGGCATCGCCAAGTGGTAAGGCATCAGCTTCCCAAGCTGACACTCGCGGGTTCGAGTCCCGTTGCCCGCTCCAAAAAAAGTAAAAGCACGACACCGTTCCGGTGCCGTGCTTTTTTCAATAAGGTGCCGGGACTCGAACCTGCCAGGGTGCGAGCGTTAAATAAACGCGAAGCGTTTATAGCGAGCAGGCAAGGTCGCCGATAGGCGACCGCAGCCGGTGCGTATTTGCGAAGCAAATACGCGGACGTCCCGTTGCCCGCTCCACCGAGCACGGGAGGCATGGGGACGGCAAATCCAGCAAAGTCTTCCCCACCGTCTCCGTGAATCCGAGGAGATCGCCTGAAGCCGCTCTATGCTACAAAATGTTAGGTTAATGCCTGCTGCCCATACTCGCGCCCGCGCACGGTACAATGGTTGGGTTACGACCAACGTGCCAATAACCAAAAAGGAGCCGCTATGA
The DNA here is from genome assembly GCA_902491765.1 of uncultured Collinsella sp. Lineage (GTDB taxonomy): Bacteria > Actinomycetota > Coriobacteriia > Coriobacteriales > Coriobacteriaceae > Collinsella. The sequence goes on from CABUIY010000011.1 coordinate 53,204, forward strand.
TCGATCGCTATACCCGCCCGGAGATGGGACATATCTTCTCCCTCGAGAACAAGTATGCCATTTGGCAGGAGATTGAGGTCCTGGCCTGCGAGGCTCAGGCGGAGCTCGGCAAGATCGGTATTTCCAAAGAAGAGGCCCAGTGGATTCGCGACCACGCCAACTTTGAGAAGGCGAAGGTTGACGAGATCGAGGAGGTCACGCGCCACGATGTCATCGCCTTCCTGACCAACATGAAGGAATATATCGACGCCGATGTTCCCGAGGGCGAGCCCAAGCCTAGCCGCTGGGTTCACTACGGTATGACCAGCTCTGACCTGGGTGATACGGCTCTGTGCTATCAGCTTACTCAGGCGTGTGACCTGATTATCGAGGACGTTAAGAAGCTCGGCGTGATCTGCAAGCGTCGTGCCTTCGAGGAGCGCAATACGCTCTGCGCCGGCCGCACCCATGGCATCCATGCCGAGCCGATGACCTTCGGTATGAAGTTTGGCTCCTGGGCATGGGAGCTCAAGCGCGACCTCGATCGTCTTGAGGATGCTCGCAGGAACGTTGCCTTCGGTGCCATCTCCGGTGCCGTCGGCACCTACAGCTCCATCGAGCCGTTCGTCGAGGAGTACGTCTGCGAGCACCTGGGCCTGGTCCACGATCCGCTGTCCACGCAGGTCATCAGTCGCGATCACCACGCCTACCTTGCCGGCGTGCTTGCCACTACAGCGGCCACCTGCGAGCGCATCGCGACCGAGGTCCGCAACCTGCAGAAGACCGATACGCTCGAGGCCGAGGAGCCCTTCCGCAAGGGCCAAAAGGGCAGCTCCGCCATGCCGCACAAGCGCAACCCCATCACCATGGAGAAGGTCTGTGGCCTGTCGCGCGTCGTGAAGTCCAACGCTCAGGTCGCCTTTGACAACGTTGCCCTGTGGCACGAGCGCGACATTTCGCACTCCTCTGCCGAGCGCGTCGCCCAGGCCGATAGCTTCATCGCCCTTGACCACATGTTCCAGTGCCTCATCCGCGTCATCGACGGCCTGCAGCTGTACCCTGCCCGCATGATGGCCAATCTCAACAAGACCCGCGGCCTCATCTTCTCCTCCAAGGTGCTGCTGGCTCTCGTCGATACAGGCATCACCCGCGAGGATGCCTATGCCATCGTGCAGGAAAACGCCATGGCCACGTGGCACGAGGTGCAGGATTGCGTCTCCGGTCCTACCTTTAAGGAGCGCCTCGAGGCCGATCCGCGCTGCACCGTCAGCCAGGAGAAGCTCGACGAGATCTTTGACCCGTGGGACTTCCTCACCCGCATCGACACGGTCTTCGATCGCCTGGAGCAGCTCGAGTTCTAATTGACCGATCGGGGAGGTAGTCAAATCGATCAATTCTCCGCGGCCCTCGTTCGAGTGCGACTTTCCAACACAAGCCCCGCTCGCAGCTCGCTCTGCCAGCGGGGCTTGTGCATGAGCGCACCTAGAAAGCTGGACGTCAGCGATATATGCGCGTCAACTGTGCTGCTTGCCGATAATTTGAGACATCTGACAAACATTACCTTGCCGGTAACTGTCGGGGGGGGGTATCCTTAAGCCAATTTTAAGGTGTGGGAGAATGCTGCGTTTTTTCACGAGAGATTGGACTTAGGGGAATGAGAAAAGGGTTTTGGAGGATAGCCACAGGCATCTGTGTTGCTTTAACGGCGGCAACGTTTGGGCTGACGGTGGCCGCTCCGCATGCGGATGCTGTCATGTTGGAGTCGCAGGACGGTTCCATGGGTGCATCGTTTCTCCCATACGATTCGTCTACAGGCGATGTGTGGTCAGAATTTGATGTCGCTGTTGGACAGACGGTGAAAGGAAGGCTTTCCTTTTTTAATAAAAATCACGAATGGGCGCACATTGACCCTAGCGATATCGATATCACATCGTCTGACGAGGATATCGCTAAGGTAAGTTATGAGTCACATAGTTGGGTATTGACAATTAGCCCCACCAAAGTTGGCACAACGACTATAACCCTGAAGAGCAAGACCGACGAGAGTTTAAACGGTTCTCTTAAGATTAAAAGTGTGGCTAAAGTCAATCCAATTAAGGTCAGTTTCGTTTCTTACGACCAATCTGGTGCGACAACAAACACCGCAACGCTGGGTTACACGGATGATTGTCCGCAAAAATGCGGGAACACGCATTATGCATTACTAGAGGGGAGAGTTGACGTTCGTCCCGTGGACGAGAGCCGTGCGGCCACATATTTTGTTATTAAGGAAGACCCCTCAAAGGATTCCAAAGTCCAGGCAAGGGTGAATTCGAATTATTCATCATATGGAACTTCCGAGCTAAGCGCTTCTTTGCAACTCGAGGCGTTGTCGAAAGATGCTAAAGAGGCCAAGGTTCTTGTCGACTATTGCAACGGTGAAGTTGAGACGAAGAAGCTATGTGATGTTGTAACCGAGAATCAGGAGCCCGGATTCAATGAGCGTGGGAACAAAAAGCAAAAGATGCTGGTTGGGGACAGCTATTATCTGACTGCCATTCTCAACGTTTCTCCAAATGAAGTACTGAAGGCATGCCAGCGCGCACATTGGGGTGCGGACTTTGGCGCTGTAACCTATTCTCTGGAAAGCAACGATGTCGTTGAGCTTATCGATGGTGAAAACTCGTTTAAGGCAATAAAGCCTGGCACCGTTAAGGCTCATGCTCGTGATGGCCTTGGCAATGACCATCCCTTTGAGATAGAGGTTGTCGACTCTGCGGAAGTGAGCCTTTCGAAGGCTAAGTTTGTGTCGAGCGATTATACATTTCCCTGTGAGGTCAGTTCAGATAGTATATCCAAAGATTGGCTTTGGCTGGAATGTGACAGGGGGTTTGAATATCCAAAGGGCGTGCTGAGTAAAAGCGCTGAGGAATTGATGGACTCCTATGCCGGCGCAAAGTATTCTTTCACTTCAGATAATCCGGATGTCCTCGAGGTAAAAGGACCGATGTTTAATGGTGGCAGTTACTTGGGGTATTTAGTGCCTCATAGTTACGGCGATGCAACGGTTTCAATGTACTTGGGTGGTCGTCTCTGCGACACGATGACCGTTCATGTTGTCAAGCCTGGCGAGGAGCCTGCAAAGACTGCGGTTTCCATTGCGGACAGCTACTCAACCTCCATGGATAAAGGCACGACTCAGCAGCTGAAGGCAAAGGTCTCCCCTGATGACAAGGCCAGCCAAGTTGTTTGGTCCTCTTCCAACGAGAGCGTCCTTACCGTCGACGCTAACGGTCTTGTTACCGCTGTCGGTGACGGTGATGCCACGATCACGGCAACGGTTGATGGGGTCTCTGCAACCACGGATGCGATTACGGTAACCACTCCGGTTGTAAAGGTGTCGGGCGTCAAGCTCAGCGTTTCAAACCTTAAGCTTGCTGTGGGCGGTGAGCCCTCGACGTTGACCGCAGCGGTTGAGCCCGATAATGCAACGAACAAGAACTTGTCCTGGTCGTCGAGCGATCCTACGGTCGCCACGGTTGCAGACGGCGTCGTGACCCCGGTCAAGGCAGGTGTTGCTACGATTACCGTCACCACTGAGGACGGAGAGCATAGCGCCACGTGCAAGGTGACGGTTATTCAGCCTGCTACGGGCATCACGCTCGATAAGCAGAAGGTCGTGCTTGTGGGCGCTGCAACCGAGCAGCTTAAGGCGGCGGTCGTTCCCGCGGAGGCTAACCAGACGATTGTCTGGAAGTCCAGCAACGAAAGTGTCGCTACAGTCGATCAAACCGGAAAGGTGGCGGCTGTCTCCAAGGGCGCCGCAACCATCACCGTTTCGACTGAAGACGGCACCTATTCTCAGGATTGCGCGGTGACCGTCTCTAATCCCGCAACGAACCTTACGGTCGACCAGAGCGTCCTCGGCCTCAAGAAGGGCGAAGAGGGCACCGTGAAGGTTTCTCTTGCTGGAACCCTTGCGGGTGAGGTCGACGAGACCAATCTTGCTCTGGATGACACGGGCGCTTCGAAGGCGTTTAAGGTTGTCGACAACGGTGATGGCTCCTACACCGTTACCGCCCTCAAGACCGGTTCTGGTTCTTTTGTCATCACTGCAGGGTCGCTCTCCCAGACCGTTTCGGTGACCGTGACCAATCCCGCCCAAAAGGTTGAGCTCAACAAGACGAGCCTGTCCTTTACCGTCGGTGATGCCTCCACAAAGCTCTCCGCAACGGTGAGTCCTGCCGATGCAGACGATACGACGGTGAGCTGGACCTCCAGCGACTCGTCGATCGCCACGGTCAAAGACGGCGTCGTGACGCCGCTTAAGGCCGGTACCGCCACGATTACCGCCACCTGTGGCGACAAAACCGCGACCTGCGCCGTTATCGTAGCGGCAAAGACCATTGCAGGCGTTGCGGGTAGCAACGGAACGGACGTTAGCGTAAGCGCCGAGAACAATGTCGCTGCCGGCATTGCCCAGAACAACAGCATCTCTCTTGTGGTCGAGGAACCGACGGATCTTACCGATGCCGCCAATGCTACGATTTCCGGCCTTGAGCAGGGGACTACCAAGGTTGCCGATAAGCTCGATATCAAGCTTCTCAAGGACGGCGAGGTTATCGAGGACTACGAAGGCATGTCCTTCATCGTCCGTGTCAAGATGACTGCCGCCATGAAGGCGCTCACCAATCTCAAGGTGCTCTACGTTGCCGAGGATGGTTCCACTCAGGCTATGGATACGTGGACCGAGGGTGACTACCTCTGCTTCCGCACGAGCCACTTCTCGACGTACGTGGTGACGGGCGAGGAGGCCAAGGGGGAGCCGGCTCAGCCTGCGCAGCCCGTGACGCCGTCCCAACCCGGTCAGCAGACGACGACCAAGGTAACCAAAACGTCCGCTAAGACTACTAAGGGTGCGCTCGCCAACACGGGCGACCAAACCCTTGCCGTCGCCTTTATTATGACCGTTGTCGGCGCTTCGCTGATTGCCTTCGCGCTTATGCGCAAACGTCTCGAGTGTTAGGGCGCCCTCTCGTTTAAGCGCGACCTTTCAGTCCAAGCCCCGTTGGTAACTCGTTTTACCAACGGGGCTTTTACGTTAAAGACTTCAGCCCGTGTGTCGCGTGCAGTGCGGCGCGTCGGAAACCGCCAGATACGCGGTCGGCGCCAACGGCCTGAACGAGGCAGCGGTCGGGGTGCATTCGGGAGCAGCTGAGCTTCGAGTAGGGTTAACCTAATTCGACCGCTTGCGGATGCATTTCAACCTTTGGCGCCTTGCCCATCTTGGGTGAGGCGCTTTTTTATCGCCGCATCAGCCCCGGGTATAAAATGAAATCCGACTGCTGTTTCGATGAAGGGAGGCGTGTGCCCGGACGTATCAAGCGAGCCGCCATCGTCTCGTTTACGCTCATACTTCTTGTTGCCGTCTGTGTGGGCGCCCTGACGTATATCGTTCGAAGCAGTTCTTCCTCCCCGAATGAAGCCGACAAAGACCTCCCGGTACTCAAAATCGGCGTTACGGATAACGACCCCTATGTGTATGTCGATACCACGGGCGATTACGCCGGTATCGATATCGGCATCGCCCGCGAGGCCTGCAAGCGCGCGGGGATCAAGCCGCAATTTATCGACATTTCTTGGAATGACCGTGACCGCCTACTCAAAAACGGCGATATCGATTGCCTGTGGTGCGACTATTCTCCCTGTTATCGCGAGGATAAGTATTACTGGACTGAGCCGTATTTGACCCTGACGGTTTCGGTCGCCGCCAAGAAAACGAGTGGCATCAATTCCTTGGCGCATCTCGATGGAAGCAAGACCATTGCGGTGATTGCGGGCTCGGTGAGCGAACGCCGATTGCTCGCAGGGGATCTGGATATCTCGCCGGACGTGCAAATCAAATCGTATGGTTCTGCCGAACTCTGCAAAGCCGCCCTCGCCAAAGGGTATGTCGACTGTTGGATGGCGGACGTTCAGTCGCTTGATCGACTCGTTGCCCAGTATCCTGGCGTTTATCGTGTGTTCGCCGGCAACGTTATGACGGTTGACCTGGGCGTCGCGTTTGATGATAGCTATGAGGGGGAGTACGTCAAAAACCTCGATACCGCACTGTCCGACATGGATCGAGACGGCACGATAGAGCACATTGTGGACAATTACAAAGCAGGAGCGACGACAGGCGGGCAAGGAGCGGAATCATGACAAATGACGAGCGCCGCTTTCGCCGAAAGAGTTTAGCCGCAGTGGGCATCGGCATCGTGGCCAGCGTTGCCCTACTGAGTCTGCTCTATATGGTTGGCACGCATCGCTGCCTTGATAAAACGCTTGGGTTCGGCCAGGAAACCATGGTGTTTTTAAAAAATGCCTGCGAAAAATATGACCGATATGAACAGGGAAGAAAAACCGAGGCGACGCACAATTTGGATGCGGCGCTCGAGTCGTTTGCGACGTTCTTGCCGCCTGATCGATTTGAAGTCAACGACGATCTGGTCGAGGAATATGTCCATACCGAGAGCCTTTCGGGAATGTTGGTCATGGACGCCGATGGTCATATGGTCGCCCATTACGATATCGACGGCCGCGATCCACTCATGCTGTGGCGAGAGGAGCTGGCCTGTTCGTCGATCGCATCGATGTATCGAGGGTCCAAAGTTTCCTACTCGACCGCTGTCGAGCGCCGCGGTGTCGACTTTGCCGTGAGTGCCGTTCCATACGGTGATGGGGTGGCGTTGGGGTATCGATCCCTTGCGGCTGAGCCCGCCGATGACTATTCATACACGATCGCCGACGTCCTTGTGAACAACACGTTCCATCAGAGTCCAACGGTGCTTGTGATGCGCGATGCGCAAATCGTTTCTTCAAACGATTCGACCGTCGATATAACCCTTGCCCGGCTTCTCGCCGATAGCGGAATTGACTGGAAAGACGAGGGCGTAACACGTATCGAATATCGGGGGACCACCTTATATGCCGTGCGTGCGGCATATAAGGGCTACCGCCTGTTTGCGCTATATCCCAAATCTGAGGTCATGTCTGACAGGATTTCATTTGTCGCCGTCGGCGTCTTGGTGTGCCTTGCGTTTTGGGTCGTGGTACTGTTGGCTCGAAATATCGCTGACCACCGCAATTTGGTCGAAAAGGATAAACAGCTCGGCATTATCAATGCCATAAGCGCCATCTACGATTCGACCTTCCTTTTGCATCTTGACACCCTCGAGATCGAGGGAATCAATATGTCGCCGGCGATAGCGAAGATGTTTGCCGAGCATAGCGAGGCATATGACTTTATGGACACGGTCTGCCGGGATATCGTGAGCCCCGAAAGCCGCGAAGCGGTTGTGGGGCTCGTAGATATAAGTACGCTTCGTGAACGCATGGAGGGCGTACCGTACTTGGCTGCCGAGGTGCGAGATTGTCGAGGCACTTGATACTCGCTACAGGTTGTCCCCCAGCATCGCGATGAGCAAGGCCGCCTGGATTCGGTCGTCGTGGCGACGCACAACATATCGATGGTCAAGCATGCCGAGGAGCTGTCATACCAAGATAAACTGACGGGGCTTCGCAACCGCAACTATCTGGAATCGCGTGGAGATAGCCTGGTAAACGAGGACTTGCCAGTGAGCGTGATTATGGTGGACTGTAATTATCTCAAGCGGACCAACGACATTTATGGTCACGAGATGGGGGATGAACTGCTGCGACGGACGGCGTCCGTGCTGCGGCGGGTGGCTGGTGCGGATTACCTGCCGATGCGCGTTGGCGGCGACGAGTTTTTGCTGGTTTGCCCCCATACTGACAACGAGTCTGCGCTCGGGCTGGAACAGGATCTTCGTCTCGGTCTTGCCGCGGTAAGCGATGAGACCCTGACGGTCAGCGCATCGATTGGCGTGGCGACCGTCGAGACGGCTGGAAATACGCTGGCCGATGTATATCGCGTCGCCGACCACAATATGTATCGGGAGAAGCGCATGGTCCACGTACAGGGTGCGGACTGCTAATCTTGCCCCCGCCAGTCCAAGCATCGTAGGATGTTGAATCGGTGCTTGCGATAATAAGTCGGTCCAGGCGGGGATAATAGACGTCTGAAATTTCTTTCTGAGAGGGGATCTCAATGATTAGTTTTGACTACAAGCCTCAGGGTGTATGCTCTCGCAATATTCACCTTGACCTTTCCGATGACGGCAACAAGGTGGTGGGCGTTGAGTTTACCGGCGGCTGCGACGGCAATCTCAAGGCTATCTCCAAGCTGGTCGAGGGCGCTCCCGCCGATCGTGTAATCGAGGTTCTCGCCGGTAATACCTGCGGTATGAAAAAGACCTCCTGCGCCGACCAGCTTACGCGCGCTATCGAGGCCGCTCGCGCCGAGATCGCCTAATGGGTATCGCCGATCACATCAAGAACGGAATATCGCGTCGCGGCTTTGTACTCGGTGGGGCTGCCGCGGGCGCTGCCACGGTGCTTGCCGGATGCTCGAAAAAAACGGGTACCAGCGATGATGTCGCCGGCGAGCCGCAGGTTATCAAGGACGATTCCAAAATCATCTCGATTACGGATGAGTATGAGGCTGTCGACATCGATCTTGAGCCGGCGTCATCGTGGACGCTGCCTCTGGGTACGCTGCTGTACTACTGCGACGGCGATTGCGCCGCGGCGATGATGGCGCCCGCATCGGCACTGCACGCCAACACACTCGGCGTGCTCAACCTGGGCGATGGCTCGCTTACCACATTAATCGAGGATCCTATCGAGGGCACGGGATACGCATTCTACGATGTCCGTGCCGGCGACGGCGTATTCGCGTGGGTTGAGATGAACTTTGCCAATTCATCGTGGAAGCTCTACGCTCAAAATCTGTCGGGCGCTTCGCTCTCTGGCGACGTGGTTGAGCTCGATCGAGGTGGCAAGGACTATGATCCGCCCCTGTTCACGGCGTTCGGGTCATCAGTCATCTGGTATAAAATGCCTTCGGCAGGCGGCAATAAAACGAGTAGTGATTCGTTTTGCTATCGTCGCTCGCTTGATGAATCCAAGGCCGAGGTAATTTGGAAATCGACGGGCCGCTTTGCATCGGCCCCGCGCGCGAGCGACGGCATTTTGACCATCTCGCCGCGTGTCCGCAACGACGAGGGCGTCTACTACGGCATAACGGCAATCGATCTGACCGACGGCAACAACACCAAACGTGCCCAGCTAGTTCTTCCCTCGTCAGTCTCGCCTTTCGAGGCCGTATATATGGGCGATACCTTCGTGTTTTCTATCGAGGCGACCTATAGTGGCGTGGGCAGCCTGGGCAACATGGGCACGTATATCGGTAATGAGGGAGGGCCGTATCTCTTCCTGTCCCGCGAGCCGCTTGCATGTGCGGCTGGCAAGAAGAATAAATACCTTGTTAAGGTACAGGCGTCGCATTTCCTGATCGACACCTCTGCCAAGACCTATGGCTCGCTGCTGTCGCCCGACCGCGCTTTGGAGTATGGCGATTATCCAGCTACGGCGGGAAAGTCGGACTCATTCCTTACGTACGCCACGGTGCGCAACAGCCAGGGTATACCAGAGACGGTCACTGCACGCCTATTCTCTCTTTAAGCTTAGAGGGGTTAAAAAGGCGCCAACAGGGGAATAAACGCGTTGTAATTGTGAGTACCGCCCGCCGAGCTGCCGCGTCATAGCGGCATCCGGCGGGCTCAGGTGCGTTAAAATGGGCTTGTTCTTAGCTAATTGAGACAGGGGGGCCGTGTTATGGCTTCAGATGCAAAAAAGATTCTGCTGGTCGAGGATGAGAAGGCAATCCGTGACGCCGTCGCTGCCTATCTCGAGCGCGAAGGCTACTGGGTTGTGGGCGTCGGCGACGGTCAGTCCGCGATCGAGGAGTTCGAGAAGCATCAGTTCGACCTGGTCGTGCTCGACCTTATGCTCCCCAAGATTCCCGGCGAGCGCGTTTGCCGCACCATTCGCGATACCTCGGATGTCCCCATCATCATGCTGACGGCTAAGGGCGAGATCGAGGACCGTATTATCGGTCTTGAGCTCGGCGCCGATGACTATCTGATTAAGCCGTTCTCGCCGCGCGAGCTCGTCGCCCGCGTTCGTGCTCTGTTCCGCCGTGCCCATCAGGCCGACGAGCCCGCCGTCGAGGTGCTCGACTTCGGCGATCTGGTCATCGATATCTCGGGCCACAAGATCTTGGTCGAGGGCAAGGAAGTTGATCTGACGGCTTCCGAGTTTAAGCTGCTCACCACGCTTGCCCGCCATCCCGGCCGTGTGTATAACCGCATGGAGCTGGTCGAGAAAGTGCTCGGGTATGACTTTGAGGGCTATGAGCGCACCATCGATAGCCACGTGAAGAATCTTCGCGCCAAGCTGGGCGATGATCCCAAGAAGCCCAAGTGGCTCTACACCGTCCATGGTGTCGGCTATCGCTTCGAGGCTCCGGCCAAGACCGATAAGTCGGACGAGAAATAGGGAAATCACATATGACACCTGCGCGCTTTGAAATCGGACAAAAGCACAAGCAGGAGAGCGAGGCGGGTTCCAAGGCTAGTTGGAACACGCCTCGTTCCGATTCACGGCCAACGATGAGCTATCCCTCGCGCATGGCACTTGCTTTTGCTCTGACATCGCTCATGACGGTATTGGTGCTGGTGGGCGTTGTCTCTGTTGTGTGGGGCACGGTCTTTTCGGATTACACACGCTCCAATATCGTCGAAATCGCAAATTCCGCTGCCGAGAAGTTGGCAACCTCATATGAGGAAAACGGCTCTTGGACCGCGGGAGAACTGCGCACGGTCGCAACGTCGAGTTTGGTTTCCGACGATCTGGGTATGCAGGTCGTCAATAAAAAGGGCGTGATCGTTTATGACGATTCCTGGCCCTCGGCAAGCGCCACCGCCGATGTACGCGAAAACCAGGCTACGACCGACGACACGAGCGGCAAGAGGGCATCGCATAGCCCGGTCTCGTCTGCTCCAACCGACTCCGATAGCGTTGCTAACGTCGAGATTGTAACGTCTTCCGGCGAGCATGTCGGACAGGTAAAGCTGTGGGCCATCGGCTCCGACGCTCTGCTCACCAAGGCGGACTCTGCGTTTAGGGAGAAGACCTTTAACGCCATGGCCCTCGCCGCGGTTGTTGCAATCTGCATTTCGGTCGTTATCGGATCGCTCGTGTCGCGCATGCTCACCAAGCCGATTCATCGCATCACCAGTACCGCAAAGCAAATCCGTGACGGCGACCTGTCGGCTCGCACGGGACTGCGCGGTGATGACGAGATCGATCAGCTGGGTGAGACCTTCGATGAGATGGCCACTTCTCTCGAGAAGGATATGAAACACGAGAAGCGCCTGACCTCAGACGTTGCACACGAGCTTCGCACGCCGCTTATGGCCATGCTCGCAACGGTCGAGGCCATGCAGGATGGCGTGTATCCCACCGACGATGAGCATTTGGAGACCGTTGCTTCCGAGACGCGTCGCTTGGCTCGTCTGGTGCAGCAGATGCTCGACCTGTCGCGCATGGAAAACAGCGCGGCTCCGCTCAACCTTGAGCCGGTGGACATGGTTCCTTTCGTGCGTTCCATCGTCAATGCCCAGGAGCGCCTGTTTGTCGACCGCGATCTGCGCCTGCGTTTTGCGGACGAGACCCAGGGTCACGACGATGTCGTCGAGGCCGATCCCGACATGATCACGCAATGTGTTATCAACCTCATGAGCAACGCCATGCGCTACACCCCCGAGGGCGGTTGGGTCGTGGTGTCGGTGCTCAGTGACCGCAGGCACGTCAGCATTGCCGTTTCTGATACCGGCATCGGTATTGCCAAGGACGATCTGTCGCGCATTTTCGGGCGGTTTTGGCGCGCCGATGCCAGCCGCGCCCGCGAAGCTGGCGGCCTGGGCGTCGGCCTCGCCGTGACCAAGCAGATTGTCGAGCGTCACCATGGCTACATATCCGTGGAGTCGGAGCTTGGAAAGGGTACGACTTTTACAATTCGTCTGCCCCGCGAGCACACGGCGGACGCGGCATCTACTACAATGGAGCACTAGCTTTTCGCTATTCGGTGAAGGAGGGGCCGCGTCCCTGCCGCTCCGAGTTTGCGAAAACATGCGGGAAAGAACCCGCATTTCTGTCGTATTTAGGTAAGGAGTGACTCACGTGACAACGATGGAGCGTCGTCCGGATTCCCGTGGCAAGGTTCGTGATATTTACGATGCCGGTGAAAACCTGCTGATGGTCGCCACCGACCGCATTTCTGCGTTCGACTTCATTCTTCCCGACGAGATTCCGTTTAAGGGAGAGGTGCTCAATCGCATCTCGGCATTCTGGTTCGATAAGTTTGCCGACATCGTCCCCAACCATCTCGTTTCCATCGACCCGGCGGATTTCCCCGAGGAGTTTGCTGAGTATCGTGACTACCTCGCTGGCCGCGCCATGCTGGTTAAGAAGGCCCAGACGATTCCTATCGAGTGCATCGTCCGCGGCTATCTGACCGGTTCGGGCAAGAAGACCTACGACGAGAACGGCACCGTCTGCGGCATCCAGCTGCCTGAGGGCCTGACCGAGGCTTCCAAGCTTCCTGAGCCGCTGTTCACGCCGTCCACGAAGGCCGAGATCGGTGACCACGACGAGAACATCTCGTTTGAGCGTTGCTGCGAGATCGTGGGCGAGGACATCGCCACGCAGATTCGTGACCTTTCCCTCAAGATCTACAAGGCTGCTGCCGAGTACGCCGCGACCCGTGGCGTCATCATTGCCGACACCAAGTTCGAGTTTGGTGTCATCGATGGCAAGGTCACGCTGATCGACGAGTGCCTCACGCCCGACTCCAGCCGTTTCTGGCCTGCTGCCAGCTACGAGGAGGGCAAGATCCAGCCTAGCTACGACAAGCAATTCGTCCGCAATTGGCTCAAGGCCAACTGGGATATGACGGGGGAGACCCCGCACCTGCCCGCCGAGGTCATCGATGGCACGTCCGAGCGCTATCGCGAGGCCTTCCAGATCATCACGGGCTCCCAGTTCACAAGCATGAAGGAGAACGCATAAGTGAGTACCCGTAGCGCCACGAACAAGCGCACGCAATCCCACGAAGTTACCGGGGTTGCGCGCAAGTCTGCCGCATCTGCTAAGCCCGCCCGCCAAGCAGCGAGCTCCGTTCGCGTCGTGCCGGCTTCGTCTAAGGCACGCCGCAAAGAGCTCGAGAAGGGCGAGAACCTCGAGGGCCTCTCTAAAGAGGAGAAGCGCGCCCGCAAGGCTAAGCAGCGCGCCAAGGAGGACCGCATCTATACGGTGTCGAATATCCTCCTCAAGCAGGACGAGGACTACACCAAGCGCCGTCGCATCTGGTGGATTGTGCTCGCCATTGGCATGGTGCTCGTCGTGGCAATTTGGGCCTCGCTGTACTTCGCTCCCGCTGGCATGGTGTCCAGCCCTGTCCAGATGGTCGGCATCGTTTTGTCCTATGTCATCATCCTAGGTGACTTTATCTACGATTTCGCTCGTATTCGTCCCTTGCGCAACATGTACCGCGCGCAGGCCGAGGGCATGTCCGAGAACAAGCTCAACGCTCTTATCGAGCGCGCAGCTGCCGAGGAGGACAAGAAGGACTCCAAGAAGAAGTAGCGTTTGCATACATACTTATCGCTAAGATATAAGGCGCGTCGTTTTTGCGGCGCGCCTTTTTACTGTTCTATAGATAGATGGAGTGGCACATGATTCGAGCTGCCCTGACGGTCGAAGAGGCCCTGGAGGGTATGAAGTCCCTGGAGCCCAAGATTAAAAACTATGCGCGCCTGGTTGTCCGCAAGGGCGTAAACGTTAAGCCCGGCCAGGAAGTCGTCGTTCAGTCTCCGGTTGAGTGCGCGCCGTTTGCGCGCGTGGTGGTCGCGGAGGCCTATGCTGCCGGCGCCGGCCACGTGACGGTCATCTGGGCCGATGATGCCGTGACGAGGCTCACGTACGAGCATGTCGAGAAAAGCTATTTTGAGCAGACGCCCGAGTGGAAGCGCATGCAGCTGGATTCCTTGGCCCAGGATGGTGCCTGCTTTGTCTTTATCGAGGGTGCGGACCCCGCCGCCCTTAAGGGCATCGATCCCGCTAAGCCCGCTGCAGCTTCTAAGGCAAAGAACACGCAGTGCAAAGTTTTCCGCCGTGGACTGGATTACAACATCAATCCGTGGTGCATCGCCGGCGCTCCGGTCGTGGCTTGGGCGCGCGAGGTGTTCCCGGGAGACGCCGACGAGGTTGCAATCTATAAGCTGTGGAATGCGATTCTGCACACCGCTCGCGCCGATGGCCAGGACCCAGAGAGCGACTGGGAGCTCCATGACGCCGCATTCGAAAAGAACCTGCGTTTCCTGAACGACAATCGTTTCGACTGCCTGCATTACACCGCGGCAAATGGAACCGATCTGACGATTGGCATGACGAAGGGTCACGAGTGGGTCGGCGGCAAGGGCAAGACGCCCGATGGGCACCCCTTCTTCCCCAACATTCCCACCGAGGAAGTCTTCACTTCGCCCGATCGCATGCGCGCCGACGGTATCGTGTACTCGGCCATGCCGCTCATCCACCACGGCAATAAAATCGACGATTTTTGGATTAAGTTCGAGGGCGGCCGCGTGGTGGACTACGACGCCCGCGTGGGCAAGGCAACGCTCGCAAGTATCATCGATACTGACGAGGGCGCTGCTCACCTGGGAGAGGTCGCGCTCATTTCCAAGAACACGCCGATCCGCGAAAGTGGTGTTCTGTTCTACGATACGCTCTATGACGAGAACGCTAGCTGCCATCTCGCGCTAGGTGTCGGTTTCCCCGAATGCATCGAGGGTGGGTACGACATGTCCAAGGAGGAGCTCCTGGAGCATGGTGTTAACGTCTCGAGCACGCACGTCGATTTTATGATCGGCACGGACGACATCGATATTACGGGCATTACGCCTGATGGACGTGAAGTTGTGATTTTCCAGAACGGCCAATGGAGTTGGGAATAGTCCCAGACCGTGGTACAATGCCACCCGCGGGCCGTTAGCTCAGCTGGCAGAGCAGGGGACTTTTAATCCCAAGGTCCAGGGTTCGAACCCCTGACGGCCCACCATGGAATAGAAAGCGATCAACTCCGGTTGGTCGCTTTTTTGTTGCCGGTGCACGGGTTCGAACCCGTCGGGGCGCGGAGCTGAGTAAACGCGTGAGCGTTTGCCAGCGCAGCGCGCAAGGCGCGAAAGCGCCGCAGCGTTCGCGTGCGAAGCAGGCTGAACCCCTGACGGCCCACCCAAAGAAAGGGAAACGAAATGAAAACAGATAGATACGGAATTAGCGGCAGCACATTAAAGATAATAGCGGCCATTTCGATGGTTCTCGATCATGTAAGCAGGATCGTCCTGACCAATGGAATCATGACTCACGCATCGTACAATCAGATATCAGACGAGCAGTGGGCGATTCTAAGCGAGGCTTCGGATGTGCTTCATGTTCTTGGCAGAATTGCATTTCCCTTATTTTGCTTTTTGATAGTTGAGGGATTTTTGCATACTCGTGACATAAAGAAGTACCTGCGAAATATGCTTGTCTTCGCAATCATTGCGGAGCCCATATACGATTTCGTTCAAACCGGGCAACTATTTGACCTTCGGCAACAAAATGTTATGTGTGAGCTCCTGCTTTCCTTGGTCTTTTTGATTATTCTGGAAAAGATACAAAGTCTTTCAAAATGGAAGAGGCACATCGCAGAAATTGCACTGATTGTTTTGACAGCACTGGCAGCTGAATACACTAAACTAGATGGCGGCGTGTATGGCATTCTGCTTGTGGCTGCATTCTATTTATTTCACGACAGCAAGGCCAAGATGTTCTTTGCTGCAGTATGCGCAGTGCTCCTTTCGTCATGCCATATAGTTGGCGGCGGATTTGAGTTTGCTACAGCTAATGTATTTAACCCTGATGTTGCTGCCGCGGTCGTTTCGTTGCTGCTTATCAATCTTTATAATGGCAAGCGAGGGCTGAAGCTGAAATACTTCTTCTACGTTTTCTATCCGGCACATCTTGCTCTGCTTTATGGTGTCTCACTTATTGTTTTGAACTGTCTTTAATAACTCTCAAACAAGTCTCTGAAAGCAGAAACAAACTGACCCTAAGACTGCTTGTGAATTTCCGGAAGACCTGAGAGATGCGAGGATAGACAACGAGGGCTGCAGAAAGATGCTTCTCAGTTCTCTGGCGGATCGCACGTATCTGTATGAGGATCACTTCCGCACACTCATTAATAGCAGTGATAAACACGGCAGATCCTCAAAACATGGGACTGCGGAGGTCGAACGATGCTTCGACAGCATGAATGGCAGCGAGAAAGTGAGTTCGGAAACATCCTTTGGATGCTCCACCATAGAACAGGAAGCGATCGACTCCGGTTGATCGCTTTTTTGTTGCCGGTGCATGGGTTCGAACCCGAACTTCTCTATATATAAGAACGCTTGGCGAACAAAACCTGCCTTTTACCGACGGGAAACAAATAGCTGATGCTTTTGGAGTAAAGTGGCGCTCCAGAGATGACCGATGCCTTAACACCTATAAACCAGCTGGTCATCGCCAATATCAGAAGCCAATGCTTCAGTTATAACCTCAGGGACGCGACTGAGGGACATATTCATTTGTGAACAAAATATGGAGTGCCAGATTCCCGCCCGCGGGGGCCCTCCGGTCTGGCAATATATCTCCTTGCCGCGCGGCCCGGTCGAACCGGATCAGCCGCGGGGCGTGCACCTTGAGAACCGGATACTGCGAGGATGGACACTTCCGAG
>CABUIY010000012.1 GCA_902491765.1 uncultured Collinsella sp.
GAGGGGGCCTGACCCCATATCGTTGGGGCCAGGCCCGATTTTGCCTCTTGACAATGTCCTGCTCATATTAAAAGGAACGTCCCCAAGTGCCAAGGGTGTCCCCAACGACTAGTTGAATGGGGTCGGGATTGGAGCTGGGGAGGGAGCGGATTTCTAGCTCTATGCCGAGTTCTTGCAGCTCTTTGAAGGCGGCGACGTCTGTGTCGTCTACGGCAACTGCGGGCGTCGCGGGACGCTTGCCCTCCCCTGCTTGCATGTGACCGATACTGATCTTGGTAATGGGCACACCGCCCTTGACCAGCGCGAGCGCATCCGCGGGCGACGCCACCATGATGAGAATCCATTGGCGCGGCGTTGCGGTATGAATGATGTCGATGGTCCTTTGCACCGAGAAAAACCGCGTCCACACGCCCTCGGGCGCCGCGACCCTCATAGGCGCCCACTTGCGCGAATCCGCCGCGATCTCATCGTTGACGATTAGGACAAGGTTGGAACCCACGGCCTCGTTCCACAGCGCAACATCTTGCCCGTAAATGAAACGGTCATCAATACGCGTGAGAAGGATATTGGGTTGAGCCATGGCTGCCCCATTCTATTTGAGACTCGTAAGAGCGAGACATCACGTCTCCAATATTAGTGCATTTAAAGTGAGAAAAGCCGTCAGAACCCTTGCGCGGATGTGCGATGTCCCGTATCATAGACACCCGTTGACGCCTCAGTTGCGTCACCACATGGCCGCCAGCGTAGCTCAGTTGGTAGAGCACCGCTCTCGTAAAGCGGGGGTCACCGGTTCGAGCCCGGTCGCTGGCTCCATTGCACAAGACAGCCGCCTTCGGGCGGCTTTTTTGTTGCCGATTCGCCCACTCGGTGGACTTCGGATTTAATGCTTAGGGGGCGGGGATTTACCAAAGTGAAATTTTAATGAAAAGAAACCCAGCTGCAACAATTGCCATGGTGAGGGCTCGAATTGACCATATAGATTTAAAATAGCCACGATACCTTCTCTTTTGCTGGAACGATATATCTATACAAGGTTGTGAGCGGAAAACAAAAATACGTCGATTGCTATCCGACAAACGGGTCTGGAATTGCATTCACCGGCATTTCGGGGCAGATTGATACACATGTACGAAAGGGAACCTATGTGGTGCGTTGGGTTGGAGCTGCTGCAGGCCCGATATGGATTGCGGTCTTGCGCCCCGATGTCCAAATAGGTTTCTCTCTCTAGACGGGAAGTTGCTCATGGACGCCATATATGACGGAGATGACTGGGTCGATCATTATACTTGGCGCCTGGTCGGCTCGAACGACAATGGGGATGTGGTGTTTGATGGACTATGTCCAAAGCATCTCCATCCTTTTGTCTCGTCGTTAATTGAGAGTTCCGCTCGTGTTGCCCCCTACAGCTCGGCATCGCTTCATGATACGGACGTTTTGAAGACCATAAGGGAATCAATTGACGAGGGCACGATGAGCAGTTCGTTGTTCTCTCGGCTTGTGGGGCTGGATGAGATTCAATCGAAACGACTGCTTGCGGGCGAAAAGGTGGAACTCACTTATCGGTCGATGATTTCAATCCTGCGGCTAGCCGATGTTCTTCGCAAATAAACAGCTTCCCTATTCAAAAACAGAAAACCCCGCCAAACGTGATCCCCTAGGGAAAACGCATTTGGCGGGGTCCTTGCGTGATTTCCCTAGGGGAATCACGCCATCAGGCGAACAACTCAGCCGAGCAGCGCGTTACTCCTCCCAGTAAGCGTCTGCAAGCAGCTTAAAGCAGATCTTCTTGACCGGCTGTGCGCCATCGCCCGGAAACTCGAGCGTGGGCATGTGAGGCTCGCCGGCAACGAACAGCGCGAACTTGTCGTCGGCAAGATCGCCGGCGATCGAGGCGTCTGAATCGACCAGGTCGTAGTCGTCCTTCTCGTCAAACTCCTGGACCAGCGTCAGGCTGCCCGTGGCAACCTTAAAGGCCTCGCGACCCTCGACGTCGATCTGCAGGTCGTGATAGCGCTGATGCGTCTCGTAGTGAGCCTCGGCCTCGGGACGCGTCGTGGGAGCCATGACGTTCGCAAAGACCTTGTCGCCCAGAATCGGATGGCTGCCGACCTCGAGCTCCGCCGGGTCGTTCTCCTCGAGCCAGTCGATCAGCACGTCGAGGCCCTTGAGCATTCCGCGGTACTCCTCGATATCGCCCAATGCACCGTAAATCATCTAAATCCCCTCTCGGATCGCTTCTTTGGCGGCTACTCGGCAAACGCGTTACCGACGCTGTTGCCACCCACACACGTCTCGACCAGGGTAAGGTCGGGACTGAACACGACAAAGCCGGCGTCGCGCCCCAGCATAATGCTACCGCACTTGTCGTCGACATGAGCTAGCAAGCAATGCCGGGGCCGACGCCCAGGCTTTTACAGCTCGGTCACGACAACGCCGTTGTAGACCTCGTCCCAACGGTCCATGACCAGATGGCCGGTCATGGGATCCATGGCATTGAGCTTGCCGCAGGTGTTGGCAGTACGCAGCACCGTCTCGTCGTCCGCGCCAGCAGCAATGGCATGCGCGAAGCCAGCGATAGTGGAGTCACCAGAGCCCGTGGCGTTAACGGCAGGGATATCGGGCGTCTTTGCGCGGAACGCACGGCCATTGTGGAAGCCAACGGAGCCGGCAGCGCCCATGGACACGACGACCCAGGGGATATCGGAGAAGCGGGCATCAGAGGCGAGCGCGGCGCGGAGCTCGTCCACATCGTCGGTGGTAAAGCTCGTACCCAAAAGGCCGTTGATCTCGGTCAGGTTAGGCTTGACCAGCTCGGGCTTAATTTCGGACTTAAGGGCGGCCTCGAGCGAAGCACCCGAGGTATCGAGCAGCACCTTGGCACCGGCGTTCTCGGCAATGCCCGTGATCTTGGCATAGTAGTCTGCCTCGACACCGCGGGGTAGCGAACCCGAGATGGTAACGACAGCGGCCTTGCTCGCAAGCTCGGTAAACTTGGCGGTAAAGGCATCGAGCTCCTCGGGAGCAATCGTCGGGCCGCTCTCGAGCAGCTCGGTCTGGTTGCCGGCGTGGAGGATGTTGAGGCAAATACGAGTCTCGCCCTTGATGGGTACAAAATCATTCTTAATGCCGTTGGCATCCATGAGCTCAGCCATGTAGGCGCCCATGTGGCCGCCGAGCAGACCGGTTGCCACAACGTCGTCGCCCAGCTGACCAAGGACGCGGGCTACGTTAAGGCCCTTGCCGCCGGCGGTCTTTTCGGGCGTCACACGGTTGACGTCGTCGATGACGAGCTCATCGAGCTGATAGCGCGTATCGACAGACGGGTTCATCGTAACGGTGAGGATCATTTTTAGCTCCTTATCTCGCAGGCTCCTTGTGCCTCGCGATACGAGTCGACAAAACGGAATTACAGGATCTCAATCGTGAACGAGCGCACGATGGTTTCTTTGGGCTTGGCGATAAGGCAGCCGCGCTTGTGCTCAAGCACGTCGTCCTCATCGGAGCAGGTCGAAAGGCCGCCCCAGGGTTCAACTGCCACAAAATCGCCCTCGGGCTTACTCCACACAATGAGATACGGGAAGCCCTCAAAGCTCAGGCGAACGCCCTTGTCCTCACCCTTCTTGGAAAGCGTGACCTGACGGCTCTCGAGCACGTCAAAGATGGTCTCCGCAAAATCGAAGAGCTCATGCGACAGAGGCAGCGTCTTTCCCACCATGGGGTTCTTGGAGCGGTTTGCCACGTCAATCAATCCAGTCGAGGGAACGGCGGTGCAGAGCTCCGCAGCCTCGTCTTTCTCAAAGCGCAGCTCGTAGTCCGTATAGGCCTCGCCCTCATCGAGCGGACACCTAAATCCCGGGTGTCCACCGATAAAGAACGGCATGTCCTCGGTGCCCTCGTTGGTCACCTCGTAGGAGACGCGCACGGCAGTCCCCTCAAGCGCATAGCGGGCGACGAGCTTAAACGGGTACGGATAATCGCTCAGCAGCGCGGCGTTATCCTCCGAAGCCAGGCACATCGCCAGCTCGTTCTCGCCTTGACTCAGCAGCCTCCACTCCTGTTTGCGCGCAAGCCCGTGGCGAGCGAGCTTTACATGATGCCCGGCAAACGTCATGGCGCTGTTATCGCGCAAGCCTCCGCAAATCGGGAAGCAAATTGGTGCCTGGCCGGACCACACGGCGGGATCGCCCTGCCACAGATACTCGCGACCTCCGGCCTCAATCGAGGTAAACGAACCACCAGCCGTGGACACCTTAATAGAAATCGAATCGTTGGAGAGAGCGTATTCCATTGCCCATCCTTTCGAACAACTGCTTTTTGCTCGCAAGAACCCGTCTCGGCCCTGACCAAAGGACAAACCCGCACGTTCATCGATGCGTCCGGTATCCCCGCCATGTAACGGGGTACCATACAGACATTGATGCAATTACAGCTGAAAGGCCTTCTTATGCGAACCATCATCCTCTACGCCTCGCGCCATCACGGCAATACGAAAAAGCTCGTGGACGCCATCGTCGAGGCGCACCCCGAAATCGATACCCTCGACGTGAAGTCACTCGGTAAAAACGAGTATCCCAACCTGCACGAATATCATCTGATCGGTGTCGCCACGGGCATCTATTACTCCGAGATCGACAAGGACATGGCACGCGTGCTCACGAACGTGCTGCAGCCGCAGGACAAGGTGTTTGGCCTTATGACCTACGGTGGCAAAAACAAGTGGTACGGCAAGGATATCGATGGCATCTGCCGCATGAGGCAGGCCATCTTTATGGGTGTCTACGGCTGCCCCGGCTTTGATACGTGGGGTCCGTTCAAACTCACCGGCGGTGTCCAAAAGGGACACCCGACCGCTGAGGAAATTAAGGGCGCCGTCGACTTTTTCGACAAGATCGAAGACGAGTATGGCGACATCATCGTCGAAGAGTACGCCAAGCGCGAGAAGCGCCTAGCATACGAGAAGGAGCATCCTGCAGGAGGCCTGGTGGCCGGCGTTAAGCGCACGGCAAAGAAGATCGCTAACAAGCTGTAACTGTTAAGGTGCTTTTGAGCGTTTAACCCATACGGCGGGTCCGAGCAGATTCGGGCCCGCCGTCTTTTTCTATCGTTACTCGGTAAAGGCGTTGCCGACGCTCTGGCCGCCAACATACGTCTCGACGAGGGTGAGCTCATGGTCGAACACGACAAAGTCGGCGTCGCGACCCGGCATGATGCTGCCGCACTTATCCTCGATGTGCGCGGAGCGTGCCGGCACCTCGGTTGCCATGCGAATGGCGATATCGGCGCTGGCGATGCCCCAGTCGACGATGTTCTTGACGCCCTGGGCAAGCGTGAGCACCGAGCCGGCAATGCTCTTGCCGTCGGCGAGCCAGCACAGGTTGTCCTTCATGATGACGTCCATGCCACCACTGGTGTAGCTGCCCTCAGGCATGCCGCCGCAACCCAGGCAGTCGGTGATGAGCACCGTGTGCTGCCAGCCCTTTGCCTGCAGCAGCGCCTTGATGACGGCAGGGTTTACGTGCTTGCCGTCACAGATGATCTCGGCGTAGGTCTCGGGCGTGGACATGGCAGCGCCCACGACGCCGGGCTCACGGTGATGCAGCCCGCGCTGGCCGTTATAGGTATGCGTAAAGCAGCTGGCACCGGCGTTGATGGCGGCGATGCACTCATCGTAGGTGGCGTCGGAGTGACCGATACTGGTCACCACACCCTTAGCGTTCAGAGCAGCCGCATAAGCAGCGGCACCATCGCGCTCGGCCGCCATGGCGCTCTTGACGATGCGGCCGCCGGCAGCCTCCTGCCACTGATCGAAGACCTCCTCGGAGGGATCGATAAGATAAGCGGGGTTCTGCGCACCCACGTGCTTCATGGTAAAGAAGGGGCCCTCCAGGTAGATGCCTTGGATACGAGCACCACAGAAGTCGGGGCCGCGGCCCTCGTCCGCCTGGGCGATGGCGGCGCAGGCGTCCTTGATCTGCTCGACGCCATCGGTGAACGTCGTGGGCAGCCAGCTGGTGGTACCGCGACGGGCGAGCTCGGTCGAGCTTATATCGATGCCCTCGGGATCGTTATCGGTAGTTGAGTGGTTGTAGAAACCATGGATGTGAGTATCGACCATGCCCGGTGCGATCCACGATCCCGTGTAGTCCTTAATCTCGCAAGAGGGCTCGTCGGCCTGCCAGGCGCCAAAGACGCCATCCTCGACCATAAGATAGCCGCCCAGTTGCGGGCCTGCCGGCAAGAAGAACTTGTCAGCCTTAATTGCGTATGTGCTCATATGCACTCCTTGCTTCTTGAAGCAGTTGACCGTGGTGATACTTATACCCGGTCCATGTAAAAACAAAAAGCGCCCGCCCGCCGTTATGAGCGGACGGGCGCCCTTACAGGGGGGACGCGATTAAGCGGTGAAGGGGTGAATCGTCACGCCCTTAACCACGCGGTTGACCGTGCCGGTGGGGCTCGGCGTATCGGGCGTGTTGCCCACGCGCACGGAGTTGAGCAGGCTGATAGCCTGGGCAAACATCACGAACGGCAGAGCAAGGTAGCCCTCGGGAAGTGCCTCGTAGCCCTTAAAGGTGAAGGACTCACCCTCATAGACGGTGGCACCTTCCTGCTGAACGGCGATGGTGTGCTGAGCGATCTCGTCGCCACCGATCTCGTTGAGGATGTCGATGTCGTACTGACGGGTGTAGGCGTCGTTATTGACGAACACGAAGACGAGCGTCTTATCGTCGACGAAGGACTTAGGTCCGTGACGATAGCCCATGGAGGTGTCGTAGGAAGTAGCGACCAGACCGTGAGCGAGCTCAAGGATCTTGAGCTGGCTCTCCTGGGCAAGGCCACCGAAGGAGCCAGAACCCAAGTAGGTCACGCGGTTGAAGTCGCCAGCCAGGTAATCGGCGATCTCGGGCTCACGGGAGATGACCTCCTCGCCCATCTTGGCAATTGTCTCGACCCACTCGGCCTTCTGCTCGTCAGAGGCAGTGTCGAAAATAAGGGTGGAGAGCAGGGTCATGCAGGAATAAGAACCGGTCATGGCGAAGCCCTTGTCGTTGGCGCGCGGAATGAGCAGCGTCAGCGCGTTGGGATCATCGGCAGACTCGACGGCGAGCTTGCCCTCGGGAGCGCAGGTGATGTTGAGGAACTTGACGTTGTGGACGAGCTCCTTGGCAACGGCAACGGCGGCAAGGCTCTCGGGGCTGTTGCCAGAGCGGGCAAAGGAAACCACGAGCGTGGGATCCTCGGCGCGCAGGAAGTCACGCGGGGCGCTCACGATGTCGGTCGTGGCGATGGGCTTAAAGTCATAGAGATCGGTGTTGCCAGCGTAACGCAGGTACGGGGCACAGGTATCGCCAACGTAGTCGGACGTACCGGCACCGGTGAAGACAACGGACAGACGGCCCTCGCCCATAGCGCGAGCCTCGGCCAGGAAGGCCTCGATGGCCTCCTTGTTCTCGCGATAGATGTTGAGCGTATCACGCCAAAGCTCGGGCTGCTGAGCAATCTCGGCCGTGGTGATCTGGGCGCCGAGCTCGGTGAGCTCCTCGACACTCTTCTCGAACATTTCTAATACCTCTCTCTAGAAGTAATCCTTTGACGTGCAATTATACACTTCAGTTGGTTATCTGGTAGTAACCAGTTAAATGCAAAGAATCATCATATGGATACGATGCGAACACTAGTCGCTACGCTGGTGGTAAACCTTGTATTTAAACTGATCGGCACGAGCAACCGAGAGTGTATACTCCACAACCTCGTTTGACTCGTTATACGTAGTCCTGACCAAATCGAGCACAGGCGAGCCCTCGACAATTCCCAAAAGGTGGGCGTCGGTGGGACGGGCTATGCTCGCATAGAACTCCTCTTCGGCCACGCGTATCTTTTGCTGAAAGTCTTGCTCAATCACATCGTAAAGCGGCTTACGCTCCAGCAGCGGTCGCTTTAGGGACAGAAATTGACGAACTGGTAGATAGCTGCGTTCGACCATCATGGGCATATTGTCGGCAGAACGAAGGCGCTTAAGCTTAAAAATGCGATCACCGATACGCAATCCCATATGCTCGGCCAGATTCTTATCGGCCTCCATCTCGCAAAACTCGAGAATCGTGGTCTCGGGGTCGCGACCCATCGCGCGCATCTGCTCGGTAAAGCTGTAGGACTGCATAAGATTGGTTGCCTTTGCCGAACGGTCGGTCACAAAGGTACCGCGACCGTGCTGCCGAACCACCAGTCCTAAACGCTCTAGTTCCTGCAGAGCCAGGCGTACCGTAGTGCGCGAGAGACCATAGCGCTCCGAAAGTTCGCGCTCGGAAGGAATCATGTCACCGGCGCGATATTCATGGTCGATCTTTTCGGTCAGAATATCGACCAGCTGATCGTACAGCGGTTGCTTACGCGCTCCGATCGCCATCCTATCCTCCCTTTTGCTCGAATTCGGCTAACTACCTAGGGTGTTTAGCATTATCTGTCTGCCACACCCGAATCATCAAGAAAACAAAAGCCGCGCGCTCTTTCGAGCACGCGGCTTTTAACATACACATGGCTTAAGGGGTCGGGGTGTGAGCCGCGTAGGGACACACCCCTCAAGCTAGAGCCTTACCAGATGCTCGGCCAGAGACCAAGCGGGCCAGCGCCCAGGATGCCAAGGACGAAGAGCAGGAGAATGCCCTTGGTCGGGGTCCAGCTGTGCTTAGCGAACATGTAGTAAAGCAGCAGCGTAAGCATAAGCGGGACGAGCTTCGGGACGATGGTGTTGAGGGTGTCGGCAACAGAGAAGTTGACCGGATCCTCGGTAACGGTGCCGTAGGTAACGGACTCCATGCCGTTGCCCAGATCGGTGACGCCGCACTCGACAGCGTTGCCGTCGGCATCGGAAGCGGTGAGGGCGTTGCCGTCCTCATCGGTCATGGCGATGGTACCGGCCTCAGCGGTCTCGGTATCGATGCCCTCCATACCGGTGAAGTTCTCGGCCTCCTTCTCGGAGACGATCACGGTAGTAGCGGAGAGGCCACGGGTGGTGCCGTTGGGGATCTGGAGGTTGATCTGGGTGCCACCCATGGTGACGACCAGGCAACCGACGACGAAGACGCCCATGATGGAAGCGGCACGCGTGAAGGCCTGCATGTTGGCAGTCAGAGCGTCAATAGCGCTGGTGCCAAGCTTGTAGGACCAGTTCATGAGCCAGAAGCGGAGAGCGAACTGGACGACGTTGAAGATCACCAGGAAGATGATCGGTGCAGCGGCGTTGCCGTTGATGGCCATGTTGGAGGTAATGCCGGCCGTGATAGGCACGAGCGTCAGCCAGAACAGGGCGTCACCGATACCACCGAGCGGGCCCATTGCGGCGACGCGGACGGCGCGGATCGTGGGGATGTCAACCTTGTTCTGCTCGAGCGAAAGCACGATGCCCATAACAAAGGTGACGAGGAACGGGTGGGTGTTGAAGAACTCCAGGTTGTGGCTCATGGAAGCCGCGAGGTCGTTCTTGTTGGTGTGGATCTTCTCCAGACCGGGGATGATGGAGTAGAGCCAGCCAGCGGCCTGCATACGCTCGTAGTTGAACGAGGCCTGCAGGAAGCAGGAGCGCCAAGCCATCTTGTTGAGGGTCTTCTGGTCGAGCTGCGGAGCAGGAGTGAGATCCTCGTAGTGCTCCGGGATCACATACTCATTAGATGCCATCTTCGAAGTCACCTCCGTCAGAAACAGCTGCACCCTTCAGCTCGGTCTGCTGCTGGAAGTCCCAGAAAGCGATGCCGAAGCCGATGAGAGCGAGGATGAGCAGAGCAGGGGTTGCCAGCGAATCGTTGGCAACGGTGATGAGCGCGAGGCCAAAGCCCATGAGGAAGAAGCCCCACATATCGCGGTTCATCATAACCTTGAGCAGGACGGCGAAGCCGACGAAGCGCATCATGCCGCCTGCAGCGGAGAGACCGGTCTGCAGCCAAGTCGGGATTGCGGAAGCGATGGTCTGACCGATGGTAGCGCCAGCGATGAAGAACAGGGTGACGACGACAGCGAAGATCAGGCCGAGCAGAGCCATGGCGAAGTAGTTCAGACGCTCGATACCCTTGGTGTCAGCGTTGTGAGCCATGTTGTCCGCGGAGGACATGAGCGGCGACATAAGCGTGAAGACCAGGGTAACGCCGAGCTGACCAAGCAGAGCGAACGGAATGGCAAGGCCGACTGCCGCGTTGGGCTCAAGGCCCGTAGCGATAGCGAGAATGGCTGCCATGATGCCGCCGATGACGGCGTTAGGCGGCTGAGCGCCTCCGATCGGCATGTTGCCGATCGTCATGAGCTGATAAGTACCACCCACGAGAAGACCGGTGTTGAGGTCGCCAAGGATAAGACCGATGACGGCGCCGGTGACGATGGGCTGATAGAGAGACTCGAGGAAGTTGAACTGGTCGATTGCCGCGACGAACGTGACGATGAAGACCAGAGCGACCTGGATGATCGAGTATTCCATCTTGCTCCTCCTTTCAAAATGTATGTACGCACTTTGGATTTCACGTACAGAATGTCAGGTTTTCATTCCTGACAACGTGGATCATGAGGATTACGAGAAGAGCTTGCTCGTGTCCTCAACAGGCGTGCTCGGAACGCGCCTGATCTCCAACTCCACCCCCAATTCCTGCAGCTCTTTAAACGCAGCGACATCCTCGTCGTTAACTGCGACGGAGGTGGCGACTTGGCGCTTTCCTTCCGACATGTGCATGTTGCCGATGTTTACCTTCTTTATAGGCACACCGCCCTTGACGAGCGTAAGCACGTCTTCCGGTGTTTCGGCCACGATGAAGATCTTCTGGCGCGGGCTCGCCTTGCCAATGACGTCGATGGTCTTCTGCAGAGAGAAGAAACGCGTAGCGACGCCGGCGGGAGCGGCCATCTTCATGAGGTTCTGGCGCATGGTGTTGGTCGCCACGTCGTCGTTGGCGACGAGGATGAGGTTGGAGCCCAGAGTGGAGTTCCACTGGGTGGCAACCTGACCATGAACCAGTCGGTTATCGATGCGGGTAAGAAGAATGTTGGGTTCTGCCATGTTGATCAGCTTCCTTTCGTTATTTGCTGACGACAGTTACTTGATCTCCTGAATCGCGTAACGCGAAACGTCTACGACGGCTCCGGATCGGACTTTGATCTGGACCTTTTCGCCTTCGATGCCTTTTACGGTTCCGTAGATACCGCCGGCGAAAAGAACCTCCTGACCCGGCTTGAGCTCGGTGTGCAGCTCCTTGAAGTACTTCTGCTTCTTCTTCATGTTGATTTGCGACCAGATGGTGTAAATCAAGCCCATGATGACAAGCAGGCCTAAAAGGGCGACCGAGGAGCTCAGGACGTTGGCTCCGAAATCGGCCATTAGATGCCGTCCTCGTCGCCGAAGATATCCTCTTCCTCGGAGCCGGCAACGGATGCGACCGTCTGGGCGGTGATGCCCGTCTGGCCAACGGTCACGGCCTGCTCGCCAAGCTCGGCGAGCGTGGCATTGCCGCGGAGGAACAGAAGCTCAATAACCATGGGAAGGTTGGTGCCAGTCAGAACCTCGACGTTGTCGACATCCTGGGCAATCATCATCGACTGGTTGAACGGGGTGCCGCCAAGCAGGTCGGTAAAGACAAGCACGCCATCGCACTCCTCGCGCATGGCGGTAATAGCGGCGCGGAGATCCTCACCGTAGGATGCGGCCTGGTCGCCCTCAAAAGGAACGACGGTAAAAGCAGGCTGGTCGCCGGCAACCATAGCGATAGCGCTTGCAAGGCCGGGTGCGAACTGTCCATGACCGGTAAGAATAAAGCCAACCATTCAAATTTCCCTTCCGAAGGTGTGTACAATCTGAGTCCGATGATTTTCGGAAGCCAGCGGGCACTCGCCCTTAAAGCTTCTTAGAAAGCGTTCTTTGAAGACCAGTGGTTTCTAAACTGGTAGTAACCACGTGACGTGTTGTTGTCACTATATCACCCCAGAAGAGGTCGCTTTCGTTGATTCATACGGTAAAACGTTTTTGCACCGCTCACGGTGATAAATCGACCGTTTACCGGTCGTTAACACTTCTACCTGCGGTTTTGAAACCGTTTCGAAATGCTTTGGCAAAAAATCGGATCTTTTCCTGTGTCTAAACAACGCAGGGCGGCTAAAAATAGCGTGTAGAAAAATTGCAGGTCATTGTGAAGATATGTGAATTGGTCTTTTTGACTTAATACCAGTTAGAACCAGTTTTGAGATTATCGGTGAACGGTAGCTTTCGACCGTTCACCGGTTACTTGCAATCGTTTGCAGCTATTTTCCCATATGAATTAGGGGAACCCGATGGAGCGCTTGCGCGGGCGCGAGGCCTATCCTATTGATTTCGGCAACAAAAAGCCCGCTAGAACGTTGTCCGTTCTAGCGGGCTTAATCAGGTGATCGGTTAACGCGCAGTAGTGCAGGCAAACCTTACGCAAACAGGCCGTAAATGCTGATGTTGGCCTTGGCGTAGAGGCCGTTAGCATACTCGGTCCACTTGGAGCTGGCGCTCGAAGCCTGCGAAGAGTACTGCTGGTAAGCAGTGTAGTAGGCGGTCATGGCCTGCTTATAGGTGGCGCTATCGGCCGTAAAGGCATCGTCGGCAAAGGCCTTAGCGTAGGTGCCGTTCTCGTCCTTCCAGGTACCCTTCGAGCTATCCCACTCGTCGCCGGCAAGGTTGATGATGTAGTCGGCGTAATCCTTGCTCGCGGTGTCCTCATTGCCGTCAGAAGGCTCGGTCGGAGCGGTCGGCATGCTTGCGGAGCTATCGCCCACCTTCTTCTTGTAGAGCTTCTGCAGCGTCGCGGACTGGCGGACGATCTGCTTGGCCTGGTCCTTGGACACGCCATACTGCGTGGCCATGGTCTTGTAGTCAGAAGTGCCGATGGAATCCTCGGCGTACTGCTTCATCTCCTTAGAGGAGACGGTAATGCCCTCGTCCTCGGCAGCGTCGAGCAGGATCTTGTTGCGCACGTAGGACAGGATGACGTCGGCAGAAGGAGCGGTGTAGTTGCCATCGCTATCCTTGACGGTGTCGAGGCTGTACTGGCTCTCGATGGCCTCGCGCGCGGTGATGTCGCTCTTCTTGCCGTTGTAGCTATAGCTTGCCACGGTCGAATCGAGCTGGTCCTCGGTCAGGGTCGCCGAGCCGACACCCTTGCCGCCAAAGCCGCCATTGCCGATAAAGAAGCCGACCACCGCAGCGATCACGACTGCAACCACAAAGGCGGCAATCATCGTCTTCTTGTGCTTGGATACGCGATCGTCTTCATCGGAACCCAGGATATCGTCGTCCTCATCCTGGGCCTCGGGCATCAGATTCTCGTCAGCGGCATCCGCGGCAATCTGAGCCTCCAGACGGGCGTCCTCCTCCTCGGCCGTCGTACCGGCAGCAATGTGCTCGGCAGACGTACCGGCGACCAGGTCGATCTTCTCGTCCTCGTCACCGTCGGGGCCTTCGCCGCGCTCGATGATCTGGATACCGTCGATCTCGTCCTTCTCGTCCTTCTTTTGAATCAGACCCATATCGGTTACTCCTTGTTAGGAAACATAGTCCCCAATAGAATACGCCCGGCAGAGCGCCGGGCGTATTGATTCTTAGGTTATACGCAAACACTTAAGTACTATTTAGGCGTTTGCAGCGTGCATACCTTAGGCCAGGTGCGCGATAACGGCATCGGCGAAGGCCTGCGTGCCCACCGCGCCCTCGACGGAACCGGTCTGGGCACGACGCACGTCGCCGGTAACCTGCTTGCCCTCGTCGAGCGTGGCAGATACGGCGGCGCGAATACGATTGGCGGCATCGTTCTCGCCCAGGTGATCGAGCATCATCGCAGCAGAGAGGATCTCGGCCGTGGGGTTGGCGATATCCTTGCCCGCGATATCGGGCGCGGAGCCGTGCGTAGCCTCAAAGATGGCGCAATCGGCACCGATGTTGGAGCCGGGGGCCATACCCAAGCCGCCCACCAGGCCGGCGCACAGGTCACTCACGATGTCGCCGTACAGGTTGGGCAGCACCAGGACATCGAAGTCGTTGGGGTTCTGGACCAGGCCCATGCAGGTGGCGTCGACGATCTTGTCGTTGAACTCGATATCGGGATAGTTGGCGGCCACCTCGCGCGCCACGCGCAGGAACAGGCCGTCGGTCGCCTTCATGATGTTGGCCTTGTGCACGGCCGTCACCTTTTTGCGGCCGCAGCGGCGGGCATACTCAAAGGCATACTCCACAATGCGGCGGCTCTTGGCGATAGAGATCGGCTTGATTGAGATGGCGGAATCGGCGGCGAAGACCTTCTGACCCGAACGCTCGACGAGCTGCGAGAGCTCCTCGACCTCGGCAGCGCCCTCATCGAACTCGATGCCGGCGTAGAGGTCCTCGGTGTTCTCGCGCACGATAACCAGGTCGACACCGCGGAAACGAGAGCCGTCGCCCGGCTGCGACAGGCAGGGGCGCACGCAGGCGTACAGGTCAAAATGCTTGCGCAGAGCCACGTTGACGCTGCGGAAACCCGTGCCGACCGGCGTGGTGATGGGGCCCTTGATAGCAACCTTGGTCTCGGCGATCGCATCGAGCACGTGCTGGGGCAGCGGCGTGCCAAACTCGTCCATGACGCCGGCGCCGGCCTCCTGGACATTCCAGTTGATCTGGACACCGGTGGCCTCGACCACGCGGCGCATGGCCTGCGTAATCTCGGGACCGATACCGTCACCGGGAATCAGGACTACATCGTGCGCCATAATCTGTTACTCCTCGTCTTCGGCGTCGTCAGATTTTTTAACGCTAGCACGCTTCTTCTTTTTGGAGAGATCCAGGCCAAAACGTTTAACAAGCATTTCGCAAATCTCGCTCGAACGGGCCTTGAGATAGCTGCCCTTGCCGTTCTCGGCATCGAATTTAAGGCGCAGCGCAAGCTTCTCGGCAACCTCGGCGTCGATCTCGCCCTGGCAAAACTCGTACAGGCAACCGAGCATGTCGCGATACTCAAGGTCGCCGTGGTAGCACTGGATGGCCTCGTCCAGGATGGGCCAAGCCTCGCGCGAACGCTCGACGCTCGTGGCACCCCACACGCACAGCAGGCGGAAGGCGGCATAGCGCAGCGTGGAGGAGATCTCGTCGAACAGCGCAGTCTCGGCGCCCTCAAAGGCATCGCCCAGCTGCTCGGGGCAGGTGGTAGCGAGCGCCGTCAGGGCATCGAGGGCCTCCCAGCGGGTCTGCGCCTCGGGGCGGTCGAGCGCCTCGATCAGCGCGGGCACGCAGGGCACGACGCGCTGCGGATCGCGCTCGGCAAGCAGGTGCAGCACGCGGGCGGCAAACTGGCGGATGCGGCGCGTGGGGCAGCCGAGCTCCTTGACCAGACGGTCGACGGCGTTCTCGTTCTCCTCTGCCAGCTGAAGCTGTGCCAGCTCCTCGTCGGTGAGCTGTTCGTCTTTGTTTTCTGCCATAGTTACCTCTTCTTACTATTTCTTAGCGTGCTTGCCAGCACCCTTGCTGTCATCGGTGACCGAGATGAGCTGTCGGTCGGCCGCGCCATTGCGACGCGCACGGCGGCGTTCCTCGGCGTCGCCCGCGTCGGCGGCGGCGCGATGAGCCTTGTTGATGTTAAAGATCTCGTCGTGCTTGCGCCACGGACCGACGGACTCGCCAAAGCTCATCTTAAGACCGGCGATAAAGCCGCCGAGCCAGCCAATCGGCGCAAACTGCACCAGCGGGAACAGCGAGAACACCCAGGTCAGCAGGACGACTGCCGCCGCGCCTGCAAAATTGGCGATCCAGTAGTCGCGCTTGGTGATCACGCGCTTTTCGCAGGCCCACTGGCCGCACAAAAAGCCAATGTAAATCGCAAAGAGAAAGAGCACCAGCGCTAACACCACGAACGTCCAGCTCATGGGTGCTACTCCCCGTGATGGTGGCCGCAGCAGCACTCGTGGCCGTCGTCATGGCCGTGACCGCCGCAGCACTCGTGGTCCTCGCCGTGATGGTGGCCGCAACCGCACTCGTGGTCGTCGCCATGCTCGCCGCAACCGCAGCCGTCCTCGTGAGCACCGTGCTCCTCGGGACGATACTGCGACCAGTCCAGACCGGCGGCGATGGCGTCGGCCTCCTCCTTGTAGAGGACCGTGATGGCCTGGGTGCCCAGCTTGGCGCCACCGATGGCGTCGAGCATGTCGTAGAGCGTAAAGGCCACGTCGGCGCCGGGCAGCGCAAGCTCACGATCGTCGGCATAGGCGAGCGCCAAGCGCAGGTCCTTAATGAAGTGCTCAACCATAAAGCCGGGCTTGTAGTCGCCGTCGAGCGCCTTGGGAGCCAGGCTCTCCATGGCGCCGGACTTGCCGGTGCCGCCC
This sequence comes from uncultured Collinsella sp., assembly GCA_902491765.1. Lineage (GTDB taxonomy): Bacteria > Actinomycetota > Coriobacteriia > Coriobacteriales > Coriobacteriaceae > Collinsella. The sequence goes on from CABUIY010000012.1 coordinate 16,342, forward strand.
AGGATCATCTGGCGGGTCTTCTCCAGGTCAAGGCCGCTCAGCTCGGCAAATGCCATGGCGTCTGCCATGCCGACCATGCAGGCGCCCAGCGACACCTGGTTGGCGAGCTTGGCAGCCTGGCCCTTGCCGGCGCCGTCGAAGCAGCAGATGTTGGCCGCAAAGGTGGCAAGGATGTCGCGGACCGACGCGATGTCGTTCTCGGTAGCGCCCACGATAGCTGTGAGCGTGCCGGCGATAGCTCCCGACTCGCCGCCGGTGACGGGGCAGTCAAACGCCATGCGGCCGGAGACCTGGGCGGCCTCGGCAATGTCGCGCGCCAGCTCGGGCGAGCTCGTGGTGAGGTCGATCAGGACCGCGCCGGGCTTAGTGCACGCGAGCAGGCCGTCGCCCGCCAGGTAGAGCTCCTCAACCTCGGAGGGATAGCCCACCATGGTAAAGACGACATCGGCGTTAGCCACGGCATCGGCCGGCGTATCGGCCCAGGCGGCACCGCGCTCGATAAGCGCGGCAGCCTTGGACTTGGTGCGGTTGTTGACCGTGACGGGATAGCCGGCATCCAGGATGTGACCGGCGATGGGGGCACCCATGATTCCGGTGCCGATAAATGCGACGGAGAGCTTGTTTGCCATGAAACCTTTCCTTTTGGGTTGGGTGTTGTTACCAGGTTGAATACTCGATGCCAGCGTTTGGGCAGTGAGCTGGGATCGATTACGGCCGCGTTACTTGCCTACTGACCGCGCACGCGACGGGCGATGCGGTCGGAAAGCGACGCCTTGTCGGCGCGGTTCTTACCCCAAAACGCGCAGGCCACCATGCCGGGGCCCACGTGCGAGCCAATGGTGGGACCCACGGAGCTGCGAATGATCGTAACGTCGGCGCAGCCCTCCTCCTTGCGGATGGCGGCTTCGAGCCAGTCGCCGTCCTTTTCGGCATCGGCCGTCATGATGGCGATGGGCATGGTGCGGTCGGGCACGTAGTTCTCGCGGAACGACTTGAGGATGGACTTGAGTGCCTTCTTGCGGCCGCGGTTGACGCCGATCAGCGACAGCGAGCCGGCCAGGTCGTAGGAGAGCTCAGGCTTGACATCGAGCTTTGCCGTGAGCTGCGCTGCCGCGGGCGGAATGCGGCCGCCGGCAGCCAGTGCGTCGAAGCTCTCGAGCGTAAAGTAGCCGTGGACGTAGGTCTTTGCCTCGTTTGCCCAATCGACCAGCTGCTTGGCGGTCAGTCCCGCCGAACGCTGGCGCACGGCCTCGAGCGCCAAGAGCGCGCCGGTCGCACAGGGCAGAGCGTTGTCGACCACGTAAAGCTCAAAATCGGGATACTCGGCGCGCACGGCATCTGCCGCCTGGCACGCGGAGTTGTAGCTCGACGACAGCGCCGAGGTAAAGCACAGGTAGACCGTGGGCGTGCCCTCTTTGGCGCACTCGGTAAAGAACTCGATATAGCGACCGAGCGACACAGCCGAGGTGGACACGCGGGCACCAGCGCGCATGCGGTCGTAAAACTCCTTGGGCGTGATGCTCGACCAGATGTCATCCGTGCGCTCCTCGCCATCGATAATGAAGGGGAAACCCAGGATATCGACATCGAGGTTCGCGGCGACCTCGGGGCTAAAGTCGCAGCAGGTATCGACGACGATGCGGCAACGGTCCGAATGACCGGTAGATGCGGCCTTGTCCATCAAAGCGACTCCTTACGTAAAAAGGCGGCCACCCGCATGGGATGGCCGCCAACCGTTAACTCATGCAAGTTAACGTATTTTACTCGTCAAGTGTTTCGATGCGGGGCTTGATGATGCCATATCCACCATTCTTACGGTGATACACCACATTGATGAGACCAGTCGTCGCGTTCTCAAACACGTAGAAGTCGTGGCCCAGCAGATCGGTCTGCACCAGCGCCTGCTCCTCAGTCATCGGGGTGACATCGATGACCTTCTCGCGGACGAGCAGGTCGTCCTCCTCCTCGGGCAGCAGCAGGTCGGCCAGATCCTCGACGCGCTCGACCGGCGCGACATCCGCGGCGCTGGCACCGCCCTGGCGGTTGTCCACGACCTTGGTCTTGAACTTACGCAGCTGGCGGGTGACCTTATCGGCGGAGAGGTCGATGGCGGCGTACATATCTGCACCGTGCTCGGCAACGCGAATCACCGAACCGCGGGCACGAACCGTAACCTCGACGATTGCCGGGTTGGGGTTCGAGGGGTTCTTCTCATAGCGAAGTACAACGTCGACCGTCATGGGCTCGATATCGAAAACCTTGAGCGCCTCGCCGATCTTCTCATCCACATGCGCACGCAGAGCATCGGTTACCGTCGTCTTGCGTCCAGAAACCTTGATATCCATACGTGGCTCCAATCTGCCTCGGGGACTTACTGTACTGGCTATGTACCCATTGCCGTGCATTTAATCACGCGGATTCCTAAAGACCCGAATAACGATTGCTTGATACCGCATACCGAAGTCTCGTACTTTTCCATGGCAAAGTGCGCTATAGGAGGGAGCCGACAGATTTGTATTTGGTCCCGAAAATTGGCTTTGACCTGCTGGTTTTATAGGGATGAAAAAGCCGGGCTCCCCTATTGGGGAAGCCCGGCAGTGCATGTTGAAACCGTGAAGAGGTGTCCTTTCCAACGTATAGGAGACACCACCCCTGGCAATAACTAGCTATTGAGTTTGTTAATGTCATCGTCAGTGATGGTGCCTTCCTGGCTGGACGATTTGTCCTCGGAGGATGCGGTCTCATTGTTGGAATCGAAAGACTCGCTGCCGGAGGACGTGGTCTCACTGGACTCAGAGTCGCCCGGCTGCACGTTAGCGCCCGAAACCGTCTTAGTGGTGAGGTCGTAGGGAATCTGACCGTACCAGACGCAGTGAACCGCCTCGAGCGTACCGTCGACCGTGATGTCGTCGAGGGCATCACTCACGGCACGGCACAGTTCGTCATTGGACGAGAGGCCCGCAACACCAAGCGTCGAGGGCGCCTCGAGCGCACCGACATAGGAGACCTCGCTCATCAGGCGTGCAAGATAGCCGCCGGCCGTGGAGTCGCAGATCACATAGTCGACCTCGCCGGACTCGAGCGCCTCAAAGCACTCGTTGATGTTGGAGTAGGTCTTTTGGTTGGCGGTAATGCTCTGCTTAGCAAGCGCCTCCTGCGAGGCCGAGGACATCTGGACACCCAGGGTAGACGTGTTAAGGGTATCGGTGGAAACGCTTAGCGACCCACCATCGCTGGTTTTACCGAACACAGAAGCGGCATCGTACAGGCAGGTGCCGAGCGTGCTAACGTCCCCGTCTGTGGAGTTGATCTCGCCGATAAAGATATCAGCCTTTTTGTCGCCGAGCGCGGAACCTGCCGAGGACGCATCGACAAAGGCGACCTTAAGGCCCATGCGGCTTGCGAGGGCGCGGGCGGCGTCAACCGCATATCCCGTGAGCTCGCCGTCGGCGCCTTGCATGGCCTGCGGCGCATCGGAAGTATCGAGGGCGACCGTCAGGGTTCCGGGAGTGACCAGGGCATCGTCCGACACCGCCGGCGTGACGGTCTCGTACTCGATCTGGTCGATCGTGGGAGTCGTGAACGTAGACAGCGGGTTGAACGCGCATCCGCTCAGGCCCAAAACGGCAATGACCGCTGCGGTCCCAGCACCTAACCGAGCCGCGTGCATCAAGCTGCCCCTCACCATGTCCACTACCCTGCCTTCTGTGTCGTATACAATCCGTGCGTTGCGCGGAATATCAGATTGTTCCCACCAGCTGACCTGGTATTTGACCCCACACTTGCGCACCGGGGTGTTTGCTCGGGAGGCCGCAGCCACCTTCACGACTGACCCGCTCGCCCGCGAGGCGGTATTGCCCCAAAGAAAGTAGAACGGACGGTGCGGCTTACATCTAGGACGCGCCATGATCGCGCCGCGCGCACGCGGTCGCTTACGTGGATCCCTTTGACCGCGTCTGTCTTGGACTAGGACGGGCATTTCGTCCGTCCGCAACCACAGCCTGGTAGGAACGAAGCGCATTATAGCTAAGTTCAAGCTAAAGTTTAAGGTTAGGGGCGTCATTCGCATCGCGAGTACAGATTTCGCAGGTCGGAGCGGGCTATTCGTGCCCCCATGAAGCCCGGAGCTCCCCCACGGGGAGCTCCGGGGCACCCGTCTCAGGGCGCCCCGTGCAAAAAACGGCAAATATGAGTACTGTCACCAATTTAGTAGCAGCGTATTACCGCCTCACGAGCCCTTTTTGAGTTCCGCACAGCCTGCTTGGCGCCAAGATATTCCACATTCGTTTACTATCTCTTCGCTGAATCCAGATTTTCGGCCCAAGTTTCTTTGTTTTTGCTGTCACTAATCTAGTAACAGTACTCATATTTGCCGTTTTTTGCACAGGGCATATAAACAGACCCCCTATAAAGCCATAGTTTTACGCCGGCTTGAGCCCAAAGCACGCTCGGAGCGTATTCAGCAGAGCATCTTGTCTCTTTCGACGAGCCTCTACGCGATTCTGATATCGCTTACCCATACGCTGGTGGATGCGCCATGCGAGCGCTTCCATCGCTTCCATGTCGCGGAGCATTTCGTTGTTGACCGTCGCGACCTCGATTCCCATAGTAATCAAGCCCGTGTTGCGTTTTTCGTCATGGATACGTCCCCTCCGGGAGGAATGGCCCAGCTCACCGTTGTATTCCAGGTCAAACCGGGCCGTCTCCTGATACGCATCGCAAACTGCATGCGGCATCCCCGAGATTGCCTGTGCGCGGTCATCGAACTCGATCTTGCAGTCGGTCTTAAAGGGACCGCAGGCAAATCCGCCATAGGAAAACGGAAGCGAAAACAGAGCGAGCATGATGCATTCCATGGGCGAGCGCAGGTTTTCCGACAGATAGGGGCACAGACGCCGCAGCCGTTTGGCCGTGCTTCCTTTGCACGCCGCGAGGTAATCTGCCAGGCGATCGGGCGTCAGCACCGGCTCGACTTCAAAGTAGCCCACGTCTGCCGGTTGGTCCTTATCCTTTGCAAGTCTATTCGCAACAGGCGAGGTATAGGGAGGTAGATACTGCCCGCGATCGCTCAGCGAAATCTTGGAGCACAGCTCCTGGGCCAGGGCAAATGCCTGGATACAGCCGACTTCGCGCGCAACGGCTACGCAGAGGGCCTCGGGAGACAAGCTGTACACCCCCGGCTCCACCTCCAGAATCGAACCAACCGGCAGACCTACAGAACAAACGGACCAGCTTGCACCAGGCATGCGGCGACGCTGCTTTGCAGACCCCACCAGTAGACACAGGTCTTCTTGGACCTCGCCGCTCACGGCCCCGATCCGCACCAAATCGGGAAGATAGATGTCCTCGGCCGAGGGCGACGATGCATACAGCACGCTGTGCTCTTCATCGGGATCGAGGTCCCTCCAACTGATGTAACCCATTTGTCGGCGCTCGGCGCGCATCATGCGCAGCGCCGAGGCGCCAGCCAGGATTACGGAGGCCGCCAGTTGCTCGCTTGTCGGCTCGATGCGTCGCGCAATCTTCACTGCCACAAAACCACCCCTACCAAACGCGTGCGATAGCGAGACCATCGACTGCCGCGGCGCCGGCACGCTTGAGCTCCGCCGAGGCCGCTGCCATAGTCGCACCCGTGGTAATGACATCGTCGATGAGCAGCAAACGACAGCCGCGCACATCCTCGACCGTCTCGTACATGCCCCGGGCATGTTCCCGGCGCTCATCGCGACCGAGCTCGCGCTGGTCACCGTGGCCGTATTTGACCAGGGCGTCCAGCAACGGCACACCCGAAAGATCGCAAAACGAGCGCGCGATTGCTTCCATGTGATCGAATCCACGCCGCCGAAACGCCGCCGCAGTCGCGGGCACAAATACCACCGCGTCGACACCGGACAGCACGCCGCCGTAGCGATCGGGGGCTGCCACCTGGGCATGTAAGACGGTGTCGTAGAGTAGCTCCGCCAGATACGGTGCCAGGCGGCGCTCGCCCGCATCCTTGTACGCCTTGATGATGCGCGGCAGCGGATGTGCGTAGACGGCACACGCCAGGCAGCGATCGAGCGCCTCGGCCATTGCCGAAGACGTGCCCTCGACCGAACACTCGGTGCACAGTAAACCCCCAAACGGGGCGCCACATCGGATGCAGCTATGGCACGGATCGATGAGCACGAGCGATGCCAGACAATCCTGGCAGATCAACGCACCGGAACGCTCACAGCCGGCGCATCGCGTGGGCGACAACGCCTCGAGCGCCTCGTACGTCGCGCACTCGGCAAGCGGTAGCAATTCGTCCGCAAACGGTAGGGTGCCTGCACCCTGCAAGCGACTCAACACATTCAAATGCCTCTTCATGACACAACCCTCCCTACGCGAAGGCGAAGGGAGGGTTGTCGGTGTAGAGCCATGATACCCAGAGGTGCTAGGGTCAGGCGAGTCACATCCGCTTACGGACGTTATTCGCCGGCAGGCGGTTGCGGTGCGGACGAGGTGTGGGTCGAGCCTTCACCACCGTCCTGGCGCGGCTTGCGGGAGCGACGGCGACGGCGACGCTTTTGACCCTGGTCGGTCGAGCCCTCGCCACCGCGATCCTCACGCGGTTCGCGCTCGTCGCGAGTACCGCCGCGCGAAGCCTTGGCGGCAGCTCCTCCGCCGTCTCCAGGGCGACGGCGCGTGACCTTGACTTCACCGTCCGAAACCTGATCGGCCACGGAAGGAACCGAGGGCTTCTGCTGCGTGCCTGAGGAATGGCGACGGCGCGGACGCGGCACGCGCTCCTCCTCGCCACGCGGCTTGCCGCCCTTGTCGGCAGGCGCGTCGGAAGCCGAGGCGCCCTTGGGAGCGGCACCGGCTTCGCGAGCGGCTGCGGCGCGGAAGGCGTCCTCGCGCTCCTCGCTCGACAGGTGACGGCGGCGACGGCGCGTGGGGTTCATGCCACCGCCGCGGTTTTGCTGCTGGGGCTGGTGAGCCTCGCGCTCGCGGGAAGCGTTCTTGCCCGCGGCCTCGCCATTGTCGACGGACGCCGTGCGCTTGCGGCGGCGACGGCCATCGGCCGCCCCCTCGGCCTCGAGCGCCTCGGCCTTGCCACGGCCCTTTCCGCGGCCACGACCCTCGCCCTGACCCTGACCGGAGCGAGCATCGGATTCGGCATCGCGGCGACGGCGCTTGGGCATCGACGTGCCGGCCAGACGGTCGGCGCTCGACAGGCCATCGCCCACGTCGACGCCGTTCTCGCGATCGAGCTCCATGAGCGCCAGGCGCATCTCGGGCGATTCGATGCGCTCGAGCACGTCACGCGTCACGCAGTCGGGGCGGCAGTTGCAGCCCTGCTCGGCGGCCTTCTTTTTGCAGCCCTCCGAGCACGTCATATCGGCCAAGTTGACCTTAAAGACTTTGCCGTTCTCCAGGCGCAGCACCAGCTGCTCACGCGGCGTGTCATATTCCTGGATACGTGCCTTGCCGAGCGGCGTATCGATGAGCGTCTTCTTTTTGGGCGCACGGCTCTTAAAGTCCTTGTACGCCTCGAACTCATAACGCAGGCAGCACATCAGGCGGCCGCAAACGCCGCTGATCTTGGACGAGTTGAGCGGCAGGTCCTGCTCTTTTGCCATGCGGATCGAAACGGGCTCAAACTGTCCGCCAAAGCGCGTGCAGCAGAGCTCCTGTCCGCACTGGGCATAGCCGCCCACCAGGCGGGTCTCGTCGCGCACGCCGATCTGGCGCATGTCGACGCGAATGTGCAGCGTCGAGGACAGGTCCTTGACGAGCTGACGAAAATCGACGCGCTCCTCGGCCGCAAAGTAGAACACGGCCTTCTCGCCGCCAAACAGGTACTCGACGCCGACCGGCTTCATCTCGAGGTCGAGCTCTTTGACCAGACGGCGGAAATCGACCATCGCCTCGTCGCCCTGGATGGCCAGGTCGTCGGCAAGCTGCAGGTCGATGTCGCTCGCCACGCGCAGCACGGGCTTGAGCGGCTGACCGATCTCGTCTTGCGGCACCTCGAAGGGATCGGCCGTGACCAGGCCGATCTCGGTTCCGCGCTCGGTGGAGCAAATGGCATAATCGGCCTCGAGGATATCCAGATCCTGCGGGTCGAACCACAGGTCGCGCGAGGCGTAGGTAAACTTAACGGGTACGACTAACGGCATTTCAGTGCCTTCCTGATATCGAACAGCATGACCTCGATGGCCAGCTGGGGAGTAACGTTTCTGGCGATGTTGCGCTCGGCGGTCGCGACTGCCTCGAGCGCCCGGGTGGCACCCGCAACATTGGTCGCGGCGGCAAGCCGACCGATTGTGTCGCGCACGTCTTCGTTCACTACGTCGGCCGCCTCGTCCTGAAGTGTCAGCAGCACGTCGCGCATGAGCGTCCGTGCGCTCGCCAACGCTTCCATGATACCCGAACGCTCGCGCGCGTTGAGTTCGCGCTTGTTGCGGTCCTCAAGCTGCTTCAATGCTCCACGCGACAGATAATCGGCATTTTGCTCGAGCACCTTTTCCTGCGTGGACTTGACCTCGGCGAGCGGAGCCTTAACGGCGACAATAAGCGACTTGGCGCGGCTGAGCACATCGGCCTCATCGGCAGCGATGAGCGAGTCGATGGCGCGGAGCATCTGGCGGCGAGCATCCTGGCGCTCGGCGCTCTTAAGGAACTCGATGCCGCGCGTAGGACTCCCCGCCACGGCGACCGCCATGCGACAGCGTGCGAGATCCTGGCCCGTCGCGCGACTCACGGCACGCGCGGCCATGGCGGGCGACACCAGCCGAAACGGCACGCACTGGCAGCGGCTCACGATGGTGGGCAGCATCACGTCGGCGGAGGTGCCCAGCAAGATAAACATTACGCCCTCGGGCGGCTCCTCGAGTGTCTTGAGCAGTGCGTTGGCGGTGTTAGCGCGCAGCTGCTCGGCACGGTCGATGATGTAGACCTTGGCCTTGGCACGGATGGGCGCCAGCGGCACGTCATCGAGCAACTCGCGGGTCTGGGCAATGAGGTAGCCCGTGGCGCTCTCGGGCGTGTAATAGTGCACGTCGGGGTGCGTGTGCCGCGCAACGCGCACGCAGCTGTCGCATGCGCCGCAGCCGTCCTGCTCGCACAGGAAGGCCTGGGCGAGCGCCCACGCGGCATCGAGCTTGCCGGCGCCGGGAGCGCCCAAAAACAGGTAGGCGTGCGATGCGCGGCCGCTGGCGACGGCGTTGGTCAAAAAGTCGCGCACGCGCTCTTGGGTGTCGAGCTTGGCCAGCAGGCTTGCCTGAGCGGGGGCCACGTTACTCGGCCTCCTTGGCAAGTGCGGCGGCGACGGCGTCTTGCGGAATGTCGAGACCGTACGCGCGAACCTGCTCGACCGTCTTCGCAAAGACTTCCTCGATGGTCGCGGTAGCGTCGATGAGCTTTACGCGGGCGGGTTCCTCGGCAGCAATGCTGCAGAATCCCTGGTAAACGCGCTCTTGGAATGCCATGCCTTTTGCCTCCATGCGGTCGGCCGCGCCACGAGCTGCCATGCGTAGCGCCGCCTGCTCGGGCGTGATGTGATAGACGAGCGTGAGCGCCGGGTGCGTCCCCGCGACGGCCAGGTTGTTGGCATCGCGCACCATCTGGCGATCGAGGCCATCGGCAAACGCCTGGTAGCAGGTCGTGGAATCGTAGAAACGGTCGCACAGGACCACCTTGCCGGCAGCGAGGGCAGGTGCGATGACCTCGTGCACCAGCTGGGCACGCGCTGCCTCGTAGAGTAGCAACTCGCAGGTGTCGCCCATCGCCGTATTGGCGGGGTCGAGCAGCAGAGCGCGGATCTTTTCGCTAATGGCGGTGCCGCCCGGCTCGCGCAGGCTCACAACCTGGTAGCCAGCGAGTTCGAGCGCGCGAGCCAGCAGGCGCGCCTGCGTGGACTTGCCGGCGCCGTCGACGCCCTCGAGCGTGATAAAGCTATGTTGAGCGGGCTCAAAAGCCATGGGCGCAGCCCCTTCCTACAAGGCGCGTAAATGCAGATATATCAACCAAGCCATGATACCCCAGTGCTCGGTGCGTCCCAAACCCCACCTAGTCATTGGGGACGTTCTTGAATGACTAGTCGTTTAAGAACGTCCCCAATGACCAAAGGCGCCTTTCCAAAGTTGCGGTGAAATAGGGACTGATTGAAGCTCTGAGACCGCCAAACAGTCCCTATTTCACCGCAACTTATGATGGGGAATTTTGTGCGCTGGGTATAATCGTCGTATTGCATTGAAATGTGGCGAAAGGAGTGGCAATGTCTCGGTATTGCGCCTCGTGCGGCAAGCTTCTTGCAGATAATGCCAAGTTCTGCACCTCGTGCGGTGCACCCGTTGAGCAAACAGCCGCGAGCGATAGCCAGCCCGCTTTTGAGCAGACCGGCTCCCTTGATACGCCGCAAGCCAAGGCGGACGACCCCCTCGCCTATCGCCCCGACCCCGCCGCAAGCCCCGCGGCCGTCGAGACCACGCAGCGCATACCCGTCGCGAGCGGCTCGCCCCAACAGCAGCCGGCTCCCGCATACGCGCCCGCTTCGCCACAGACCCCCGCTCCCAAAAAGAGCGGCGCCGGGCCGCTTATCGCCGTTATCGTTGTGCTGGTGGCAATCATCATCGCCCTGGTCGTTTTCTTTGTAATCAAGCCTTTCGACAGCGCCGCCACGCAGACGACTGCCGAGGTAGCTAAGCTGCACCATGGCGTCGACGACGATGACCTAAAGCCTCTCGGCGATCCCAACAGCCTGTACGACGATGATGACGATGACGACGAGGATGGCGGCGAAGCAACGCTCTCCGAGCAGAATCTCTACCGCCGACTGAGCGAATACTACGACTTGCTCGAAGACCTCGACAACTACGTCCGTGGCTGCGCGCAGAACTTCAACGGCAGCTATCTGGAAGAGGATCGAACCACCCGTCAAAATCTCGCCGACGTCGCCGAGCGCACGGAGGACACCATCGAGCAGTATTACGACATCGTCGAGGACCTGGACGTCCCGGCGAGCTCCAAGAACTACAGCTCCTGGAAGGACATCATCGCCCTGTACGACGACCTGGATCACCGCATTGACGCAATCTGTGATGCCTGGGAGATCAGCCTGAAATACGCCAAGCCTGCGGACCACAAGAATGAGATCGTGGCGCCGCTGTCGCGCGACAACGTGGCGGGCACCAATGACAATAAGTACCGCCTAGATTTTGAGAAGCGCTATCCCGGCGCCAAGCCTGTCGAGGTGAACTAGCGCTTTGTCGTTCCCGAGCCGGCAGTTAGGGACGTTCCTAAACTGCCGGCAGAAAAGGAACGTCCCTAACTGCCGGATAAAAAAACGAGCGAGGATCGCGGGGTCCTCGCTCGTTTTTGTTTTAGGTGATGTTTCGACCGTGCGGCTACTTGTCGGCAGCGGTCTTTTTGGTAGTCGACTTCTTGGCCGTCGTCTTTTTGGCGGTCGTCTTCTTGGCAGCAGTCTTCTTTGCCGCCGTCGTCTTCTTGGCCGCGGTCGTCTTCTTCGCCGTGCTCGCCTTGGTCGTGGTCTTGCGGCCGCGGGCGGGCTTCTTCTCCTTGGTCGGGCAGTCCATGTTCACGCAGATGCGCCACGGGCCGCGCGCCGTGTTGACCACCACGATGGGGGCGCCGCACTCGGGGCAAGTCTCACCCGTCGCCTCGAGCTTGCCGCGCGCCGGCAGAGGATAGCTCACGCCGCAGTCATCGTAGTTGGTGCAGCGGATAAAGCGCTTGCCGCTCTTCTCGCTCTTGTGCGCGATCAGATCGCCATGGCGTCCGGCCTCGGCGCACACCTTGCACTCGCCCACCTTAAGGTCGGGCTCGTAGTTGGTGGGGCACGTGGGGTTCACGCAAATCTCGAAGGCCTTCTGGCGGAACGGCTGGCATTTAATGCGCGGCGCGCCGCACTCGGGACACACGGCCGCCTCGCCCTCGAGCGGGCTCACCTTGACGCCGCTCGGCACCGGATAGGTAACGTCGCAGTCGGGCCAGCCCATGCAGCCAATGAAGCTGCCGCGGGTCTTGGCACTCGTCTTCATAACCAGGTCCTTGCCGCACTTGGGGCAGGCGCCCACGCGCGCATCGGCCGTGACGGCGTCGCTGATGGCGTCGCCCAGCTCCTGCGTGTGCTTGAGCAGCTCGTCGAGCACGCCGGCCAGCAGCGCGCGCGAGTGCGTCACGACATGCTCTTCGGTATCCTCGCCGCGCTCCACACGGGTCATGTCGCCATCGAGCTCGCTGGTCATATCGGGGCTCGTGATGCGCGGGGCAAACTGCGTCAGTGCATCAATGATGGCGATGCCCAGCTGGCTCGGCTCAACGGGATCGTTTTTGAGATAGCGCACGGCGTACAGGCGCTCGATGATGCTCGCGCGCGTGGACTTGGTACCCAGGCCGCGCTTCTCCATCTCCTGCACGAGCTTGCCCTGGCTGTAGCGCGCGGGCGGCTCGGTCTGCTTTGCCTCGAGCTTAATGTCGAACACGTCGACCGTGTCGCCCTGCTCCAGCGGCGGCATCTGCTCGTCGCGCTTAAGGCCGTACGGGTATGCCTCGCGGAAACCCGGGGTCACGAGCACGTCGCCCGAGGCCACGAACGGCTCGCCGTTCACATCGAGCTCGAGCTTAGTGTTCTCGATGGTCGCGGGTCCCATGAGCGTTGCCAGGAAGCGACGGGCGATGAGGTCGTAGAGCTTACGCTGGCCGCCGTCGAGCGTGGACGGATCGCCCTCGCCCGTGGGATAGATAGGCGGGTGGTCGGTGGTCTCGACCTTGCCGCGCGTGGGCTTCATGGGACCGGCGAGCACCTTTTTGCACACCGGCGCCAGCGCCGGGTTGATCTTTGCCAGATCGCTCACCACGGCGCCCAGATCAAGCGTCGCGGGGTATACGGTATTGTCGACACGCGGGTAGCTGATGAGGCCCGCCATGTAGAGGGACTCGGCGATGCGCATGGTACGCGCAGGCGAGATACCCTCGGCTGCGGCGGCAGCCTGCAGCGAGGTGGTCGCAAACGGCGTGGGTGGCTGCTGCTTGCGCGAGCGCTTGGTCACCGCGGCAACGGTCGCCGTCGTAGCGCCGTCAACGTGGCCGTACGCTGTCTCGGCAGCATCCTTGTCGGTAAAGCGTGCCGTCTTGTGCGCAATCTTAAAGCGGTCGTCCTCGGCAGCACTCTGCGCGGCGCCCATGCCACGGATCTGCCAATAGTCCTCGGGCACAAACGCCATGCGCTCGCGCTCGCGCTCGACCACCAGGGCAAGCGTCGGCGTCTGCACGCGGCCGGCGGAACGCACGTTGCCAAAACCGCCAAACTTGGCGAGCGTCAGGTAGCGCGTGAGCACCGCGCCCCAGATGAGGTCGATGTGCTGACGGCTCTCGCCGGCGTCGGCCAGGTTCTGGTCGAGCGAGACAAGGTTATCGAAGGCCTGCGTGATCTCGGCCTTGGTAAACGAAGAATACTGGGCGCGGGCGACCGGCAGGTCGGGCGCAGCCTCGCGCACCTTGTTGAGGGCGTCCGAACCGATCAGCTCGCCTTCGCGATCGAAGTCCGTGGCGATGATGACGCTGTCGGACTTCTTGGCAAGGTTCTTGAGCGAACGAATGAGCTCCTTCTCGGCCGGTAGCTTAATGACGGGCGCCCAGGTGAGATAGGGCAGGCTCTCGAGCTTCCAGCCCTTGATGGAGATGCCATCGGCAAGAAACGGCTTGCGCTTGGTGTCGTAGGGCGGGCGTGCCAAGCCATCGGGTATGTCGGCCGGCAGCATCTCGCCGTCCTCGGTGACCGAATACCAGCCCAGCTTTTTATCGAACAGCACGCTGTCGCAAAAATCGGGCGCGAGGATGTGACCGGCAAGACCGATCGTCACGCACTCCTCGCCCTTCCACTCAAAACGGTAGATGGCGGTGTTGTACACCTTGTCCTTTTTGGGTTTGCCCGTGGACAGCCGCTCGGCAATCTGACGCGCGGCGTCATTTTTCTCGGCGATGATGAGCTTCAAAAGAGGCTCCTATCTCGTGTCTCTGCGGCTACGCCCGCCCGTATGGCGGCCGATTTACGCCCTTGCTTGCTCGATCTGCCCGATGAGCCAATCGCACCAGGCATCCATGCCCTCGCCCTTGCGCGCGCTCACGGCAAACCGCGGCGCCTGCGGATTGAGGTCATCGAGTGTCTTAGTATACCTATCCATGTCAAAATCGAAAGCCGGGGCCACGTCGACCTTATTGAGCAGCTGCGCGCCAGCGTGCTGGAAGATGCCCGGGTACTTGATGGGCTTGTCGTCGCCCTCGGGCACCGAGAGAATCATGATGGACAGGTTCTCACCCAGGTCAAAGTCGACCGGGCAGACCAAGTTGCCCACGTTTTCGATAAAGATGACGTCGATGTTCTCCAGACCGACGGCCTGGTCGAACGCGTCAACGGCCTCCATGATCATGTTGCCCTCGAGGTGGCACAGGCCACCCGTGTTGATCTGGATGGCGGGCATGCCGGCTTCCTTCATGGTGATGGCGTCGACATCCGAGGCAATATCGCCCTCGATGACGGCACAGCGCAGGCCAGCCTTGTCGCGCAGGCGCTCGTTGGTGCCCAGGATCGTGGTGGTCTTGCCCGAACCGGGGCTCGACAGTACATTGATCACATAGGTGTTTGTCTCTTTAAATCGCTGTCGCAGCTGATCTGCCAGGCGCTCATTGCGCGACAGAATCGGCGACGCGATATCAATCGTTTTCTCAGCCATACTCGGCACTCCTTACTTTGGCCCCTTTATACCCCATCACCAGATGGCTAGCGGGCTAATCGTCGGGGGTTTCGATTTCGATACTTGCGATGTCGAGCTCGCGGCCGTGCAGCAGACGCACGTTGGCGCCGCCACATTGGGGACAGCGGCAATGGAAGCGATCGTGCTCAAAGACCTCCCCGCAGTCCAGACACTCGCTTTGTGGATGGACTTCCTCCACGGCAAGCTCGCAACCTCGCGTGAGCGGGTCCTCATCGCGAAATGTCTCCCACGCAAAGTCGAGCGCCTCGCGCACAACTTCGGTCATATCCCCGATACGCAGCGTTACCAAAACGGCGCGCGAGGCCCCCGCCCCACGCGCCGCGCGAATCACTGTATCGAGTATGCCGTTGACAATGCCAACCTCGTGCATACCGATTTACTCCTCGTCGTCCTCATCGTCCGAGAACAGGTCCAGACGGCTCACAAACAGGCCCTCCTTGCCCTCGCGCGCGGTAATGACCACGCGGGCAATGGCGAGCGAAATCTCGTAGAGCGAGAGCAGGGCACCATACATGAGGCCCAGCGTAACGGGCGAGCCGTCGGGCGTAATCACAGCCGAGCCCACAAGCAGGCCCACGTACACGTAGCGCCAGGCGCCGCGGAAGGCCGCGTAGGACACGATGTGGAAGACGGACAGGTAGAAGATGATGAGCGGCAGCTCAAACGCCACGCCAAAGCCGATCATAAAGAGCAGCTCCATGTTGACGTAGTTCTCCAGGTCGGGCAGCGCCGTGGCGACGGCCGAGGTCTCGCCGATGAGCCACTCAAAGCCTGCCGGGATAATGATGAAGTAGCAGAAGATGGCACCCAGGAAGAACAGCACCGTCGAGGCGAGTACCGTAGGCACGACCCACTTGCGCTCGTTGGGACGCAGTGCCGGCAGGAAAAACGCCAGAATCTGCCAGATGATCATGGGCGTGCACATGACCACGGCCATCTTGATGGCCAGCGAGAAGCGCAGGCCAAAGCCGCCGAGCGTGGTGGTGATGTAGAACTTACCGTCCGGCACAAACGAGCGGATGGGGTCTTCCAGGATATCGAGCACCACGGGCGTGGCGAAGTACAGCACGATAGCGGCGGCAAACACCGACACGACCACGATAGTCAGACGGCGACGGAGCTCTCCCAGGTGATCGAAGAGCGGCATGCGCGCAGGTCCGATAGGCATTACTCATCGCCTCCCTTCGGGGTGTCGGCGGCAGCGGCCTCGTCCTCGTCCTCGGCCTCGAGCTCGCGAGCGAGCTGGTCGACGACGGCCTTGCGCTTGCGGGGACGACGGGCATAGAGGTCGGCCGTCGTGGGCTCTGCCGGCTCAGGCTCGGGCTCCGGTTCTGCAGCGGAAGCGGGCTCGACGACAGGCTCGGCGGCAACGGCAGGCTCGGCCTCGGCGGGCTCGGCGCCCTCGCCCTCAGCAGCGCCCTCGCTTGCGGCCTTCTCGGCAGCAAGACGGGCGCGACGCTCGGCAAAGGTCTCCTTCTTGGCGGGCGCTGCCGTCTCGGCGGCATCCTCGTCCGCATCGGAATCGTCGTCGGTCGCAGCAGCCTTCTTGGGCTTAACCGGAGCCGAAGCGGCCTCGCTTACCGGATCGATGATCTCGGACTGAACAACAGCCGTCATCTTTTCCTGCGTCTCGCGGAACTGACGGATGGCACGGCCGATCGTGCGGCCCATCTGCGGGAGCTTATCCGGGCCAAACAGCAAAAAGCCGAAGACCACGATGATCGCGAGCTCACCCTCTCCAATACCAAACACACATACCTCCAAGGCTCGATGTGAGTCGAGCCCGCACCGCGCCATTCGGCCGGAACTCGTCTATTCATTCGGTCAAGTATAGCGCCCGGACGCCAAAACGTCCGAGCGCATCACAAACATATGCCAAACGGCACGCCCTTTTGGGGGCAAAGATTATGCAGCGGTGATCGAAATCTCCTGGTCGACACCCAACAGCTGAACCACGCGCATCACCGGGGGCTGCACATTGGTGCAGCTAAAGCGCTTGCCGTGGTCGACCGCGTGGTGCGCGGCGCCCACGAGCACGCCAATGCCCGTCGAATCGATGTAGCTCACCTGGGCAAAATCGAGCTCAACGGCCTCAGTGGGCTGCTCGAGCGCCAGGTCGATGGCATTGCGCAGGCTATCGGCGTTAGAGATATCGATCTCGCCGGTTACCTTAATGGTGTAGAGCTCTGGCGTGGGGTTGGTGGAAATACCCAAATCCATGTATACGCTCCTTTACGTATCGAAAGTGCGGATAGTACGGGAAGCCGCGCGTTAGGCGCGCTCGGCACGCGCAAGCTCGGCTGCGACAAGCTTAACGGCCAGCACCAGCACATCGAGCGCGGCCTCCAGGTCCTCGACCGTGGGATAGCTTGGTGCGATGCGAATGTTGGTGTCGCGCGGGTCCTTGCCATAGGGCCAGGTGGCACCGGCCGGCGTGAGCTTGACGCCCAGGTCGGCGCAGAGCGCGGCGACCTTTTGGGCCGAGCCATCGGGACCATCGAAGCTCACAAAGTAGCCGCCGCGGGGATGCGTCCAAGTGGCGCAACCCGTGTCGCCCAAGCCCTCAGTGAGCTTGCGTTCGACGGCCTCAAAGCGCGGGCGCAAGAACTCGGCATGCTTTTTCATGTGCTCCTTGACAGCCTCGATGCTGGGAAGGAAACGCACGTGACGCAGCTGGTTGAGCTTGTCGGCGCTGATGAGGCCGGCCTTCAGGCACTTGGAGAACTCCGCGATAACCGCAGGGCTCGCACCGATAAAGCCGATGCCCGCGCCCGGGAAGGTGATCTTGGACGTCGAGGCAAAGGCCACCACGCGGTCCTCGGTGCCCGCCGCGCGAGCGAGGTCAAAGATGTTGGCGAGCTCGTCGGTCTCGTCGTACAGGTCGTGCACGCAGTAGGCGTTGTCCCAGAAGATGCGGAAATCGGGCGCGGCCGTGGGCATCTCGACCAGACGGCGCACAGTGTCCTCGCTAAAGGTGATGCCCGTGGGGTTGGAATACTTGGGCACGCACCAGATACCCTTGATGGAATCGTCGGCGGCAACGAGGCACTCGACCTCGTCCATGTCGGGGCCGTTGTCGGTCATCGCGACGGGGACGTTCTCGATGCCCAAGTCGGCGGTGATGCCAAAGTGGCGATCGTAGCCGGGAACGGGACACAGGAACTTGACCTTCTTGCCGTCGTGCGCGGCCTCGTAAGCCTCCCAAGGCTCGCTGCCGCACGAGCCGCAACGCCAGAACATGCCGGCGATGTCGTGCTCAATCAGCAGGCTCGACGAACCCAGTACGAGCGTCTGCTCGGCGGGACAGCCCAGGAACTCCCCTGCCAACTTGCGTGCCGAGGGAATACCCTCAAAACAGCCGTAGTTGGAACAATCGACGTTGCCGTCGTGCAGATCGGCGTCGGCATTGAGGATATCGAGCATGGGGCGCGAGATGTCCACCTGGGAGGGCGACGGCTTGCCGCGCGCCATGTCGAGCGCCAGGCCCTTGGCCTTGACCTCGGCGACCTCGGCTTTGAGCGCCTCGATGGCGACATCGAGTTCGGTGGTTTCCATCTTCTGGTAGATCGTCTGCATGGGGTGCGACCTTTCGCGAAGCGGTACGTTGCAGTTCGTCTAAGTATAGACCGCCACCGCCGCAACGTTATGAAGCCGTGATAGATTAAGTACATCGCAATAAATTACGAATCGCCGCGCATGCCGGCGTGGGGCGCCCAAGGAGGCACTATGGAATACGGATCGTTCCAGGCCGAAGAATTCGGCGACCTGCAGCGCCTGGTCGACGGACTGTTTTACGACCGCCACGCCATCGACCGCCTGGATCTGATCGTGCAGGCCGAGATCTTGGACTTGGCACCCGATCTCATGGAAATCGTCAACCTTTTGCCGCCCGGCTACTACGACCGCCAATCGCTTTGCGACCAGCTCAACTCCGCCTTGGCCGCCCACGGCTGGGGCGCCATCTACGGCACCGTGGAATAAACCTAGTCATTAAGAACGTCCCCAATGACTAAAACGCCGCCTGTGATGGTGTTCACAGGCGGCGTTTTCAAACTTGTATGTGCTCTTACTCGTCTTTGGGCGCGGGGTGTTTGCAGATCACACTCATGTAGATCATGCCAAGTACGGCCGCGGTGACAGAGCCGGCAAGAATAGCGGCCTTGGCGGCCAGAACCTCAAACTGGGCCGTCGGGAAGGCAAGGCCGCTGATGAGGATCGACATGGTAAAGCCGATACCGCCCAGAATGCCCACACCGGCAATCATGTGCCAGTTGACATTGCGCGGCAGCTCGGAGATCTTGAGCTTAACCAGGGCAAACGTCATGCCAAAGATACCGATCGGCTTGCCCAGCAGCATGCCAAAGTACACGCCGAGCGTCACCGGGTCGGTGAGTAGCGTGCTCATGTCCACGCCCACTAGGCGAACCTGTGCGTTCACGAACGCAAAGATCGGCAGAATCACAAAGTTGACCGGCGTGGAGATCAGACGCTCCATGCGGATGAGCGGCGGGGTCACGCGGTGCATGACGCGCTCGACCTTGGTGGTCGAGACGGTAAAGTCATGCTGGCCCAGGATGTGCGCCTCGTCGTCGTAGCGGTCATCGAGCAGCGGCAGGCACTCCCCCAACCAATCGGTAAGGCTGTCGAGCTTAACACCGCACTTGGCCGGGATGGTAAAGGCCAAGATGACGCCAGCAAGCGTGGCATGTACGCCGCTCTTGAACATGCAGAACCACAACAGCAGGCCCAGTACCGAATACGGGGCAAGGCGGTAATGCTGCGTCTTGTTGAGCCACACGAGCGCGCAGGTCACAAGCGCGGCGGCGCCCAACCAAAACGGATTGGGGCTCTGACCGTAGAAGATGGCGATGGCGGCGATGGAGATGAGGTCGTCGGCGATGGCGAGCGTCGAGAAGAACACGCGCACGCCGTTGGGCACACGGTTGCCCAAAAGCGACAGCACGCCCAGCGCAAAGGCAATATCGGTTGCCATGGGAATGGCCCAGCCGTTGTGCGCGCCGGCATGGTTAAAGATCAGATAGATGCAGGCGGGAACGACGACGCCACCCACGGCCGCCAGCATGGGAAGCATAGCCTGGCGCGGGTTCTTGAGCTCGCCGACCGTCATCTCGTACTTAAGCTCAATGCCCACCAACAAAAAGAAGATCGCCATGAGGAAGTCGTTGACGAAAAGCTCAACGGTAAGACCGGCCGTAAGGTTGCCCAGACCCACATACAGCGGGGTCTCCAAAAAGTGATGGATGGCCTCGTAGGCATCGGTGTTGGCGCAAATGACGGCGGCGATGGCGGCGAAGACCATGACGGCGGCGGAAATCGTGCCGTTCTCGGTGATGCGCTCCCAAATGTCGTGGCGCTCAAAACGCTTGCGCTCACGAACGTTAAACAGCTGCTCGGGTGCTGCCATGGGCGGCTCCTTTCACGGGAAAGCTCCCGTCTTAAAAAAGCACGGCCCGCCCAAGTGGCGGTGCCGCGCTCTAACGTATTACGCTTGCATCTAGCCTACCCTGCACGACAGGCACGCAGGCGTGGCCGAAAAGCGGAACCACAGGTTGAACATTATTTGCTCAACGGCACGGGCGCGCCTATCCAAGAGACGACGCGGCGCCGTGCACAAAAAACGACCGGAGCGCGGGGCTTCCGCGATCCGGTCGTGGCGTTTGGTCAACTAAACCTAGCAGGCGGCCATGATGGGGGCAGCGACCTGCTTCTTACGGGAGAGGACGCCTGGCATCCAGACGCCGTCGTGCTCGTCGGCAATGCCCAGGCCCTTCTGAGCAGCCTCGGTCTCGCCCTCGAGCAGGACCTGCGAGCCCTCCTCCATGATGTCAGTGATGCACAGGACGATGCCGTCGGCACCCTTCTCGGCGGCGTAGGCGCGCATGGCCTCGCGAATCTCGTCGATCATGCCGAGTGCGCGAGTCTTGTCGACAGTCTCGTACTGGCCGATGAGCAGCTTCTTGCCGGCAGGCTCGAACATCTTGATGTCGTTGCCGACCATCTCGGCTGCGGTGAAGGAGCCGGACGGACGGGTGAGGAAGACTTCCATGCCAAACTTGACCGGGTCGACGCCCACCTGCTCGCCGAGCTTGGCGGCGACGGCGCGGTCGACATCGGTGGTGGTGGGGCTCTTGAGCATGAGCGTGTCGGTCATCATGGCCGAGAGCAGCAGCTTGGCCTGGACGTCGGAAAGCTCAACGCCGAGCACGCCGGCGAGCTTGGTGACGATGGTGCAGCTGGAGCCCCAGGGCAGGCAGATGTAGTGCAGCGGGCCGGCGGTCTCGAAGTCGCCGATGCGGTGATGATCGACAACGCCAAAGACCGTGGCGTCCTTAAGGCCGGCGACGGACTGGGCAGACTCGTTATGGTCAGTGAGGACGACGAGCTGACCGGCCTCGACGGACTCGATCACGCGGGGCTCGGCGATGCCGGCGTCGGCGAGCAGCTTGGCGGACTCGGCCGGAAGCTGGCCCAGGGCGCAGGCCTCATAGGTGTTGCCGGCATACTCAACCTGGTTGAGCAGCTGGGACAGAACGACGGCGCTCATGATGGCGTCGTTATCGGGGTTCTGGTGACCAAAGACAAGAACGTTTGCCATGGATATCCTCCACTTGATATGTGTACTTAGACGTAGCTATGGTAGCACGCCGATGCCGAGCCTTCGCAGACGGAAGAGCCACGGCATATTTTGGGGCAGGTATGGGGGCCAAGGCTGTCCCTTTTGCACCATGTTGGTGCAAAGTAACCCGCCCCCCTGCACCAGCTATTTGCCAGCGGCGCGCAGAGCTACGTAGGCGGCGCCGATGATGCCGGCGTCGTTGCCGAGCGAAGCGACCTTAATGGGCGTCTCGCGCGAGGCGGAAAGCGCGTAGCGCTGGAAGTACTCGCGAGCCTTGTCGAGGTAGACATCGGCCGAGGCGGAGGCGCCGCCGCCGATCAGGAACATCTCGGGGTCGACCACGTTGGCGATAAGCGCCAGGGCGCGACCGAGATAGTCGGCCATGGTATCGGCCGCGGCCAGCGCAAGCTTGTCGCCCTCGCGGCAGGCCTGGAACACGTCCTTGGAATCTGAGGGGCCGGTGAGCTCGATGGGCTCGACGCCCGCCTTCTTGCACTCGGCAAGGTAGTTGCTCACCACACCGGTGGCGCTGGAATACTGCTCCAGGTGGCCATGGCCGCCGCAGCCGCAGGTGCGCTCCTCAGCCGGATTCAGGCACATGTGGCCGATCTCGCCGCCGGCACCCACAACGCCCGACACCACGTCGCCGTTGACGATAACGCCGCCGCCCACGCCGGTACCGATGGTGACCATCACCACGTTCTGTACACCCTTGGCAGAGCCGAGCCAGGCCTCGCCCATGGCGGCGGCGTTGGCATCGTTCTCGTACTTAACGACCGCGTCGGGGCAGTGCTCCTGAATGGCGACTCTCAGCTCGGGCAGGTTAATGGCAATGTTGGCCTTGACCTTGGCATCGCCCGATGCCGGGATGGGGCACGGAACGGCCAGGCCAATACCCGCCACAAAGGCGCGCGGAATCTGGGCCTTGGCGACCACCTGGTCGATAGCCTCGGTCACCGCGGCAAAGCCCGCAGCGTCAACGATGGGAGGCGTGGGAACGCTGGCCTTGGCCAGCAGGTTGCCGTCCTCGTCGAACAGACCCTCCTTAACCGAAGTGCCGCCGACGTCAATGCCGATGTAGTACTGCTTAGGTTCCATGGGAGCCCACCTTTCTCGTTTAAACATTGCCTGTATGGTACCGCTCCCAAGGCAAAAACTTACCAAAAAGGGACAGGTTTGTTTTGGCAGGTTTTAACTGGGGAAACGCAAATGGCCGCTCAATAGGCCGCGCAAGACCATCCCCAAAAATAAAGGCGCCGGGAGGCGGAGACTCCCGGCGCCCGTCAAAGGGACTATGTTGTCTGTCGGACCGCACGGTCCTTCGCGGCGATAACGCTGACTAGGCCTTAAGTGCCTGCAGCTGCTTGTGAACCTCGATGAGCTCCGTCGCCATGACGCGCATGGTCTCGGTACCGGCCATCTGGTCCTCGGCATGCAGCAGAATCAACGGGGCCTCGCCGTTACGCTCGCCGTTGGCCTCTTTCTTCAGAAGCCCCATGTGAACATCGTGGCCACCGTTATAGGCCTCGTCGCCCTGCTTGATAAGCTCCTCGGCGGCGTCAAAATCGCCCTCCTTGGCCTTTTGCACGGCATTGATGTACATGCTCTTGGCGGTACCGACGTAGCTGATGATCTCGAAGCAGGTCATCTGCAGTTCGTTCATATCCTCCATGCGGAGCACCTAGCCCATCACGCTGACGCAGTGGTCAATGATGCCGGCAGCGTTCATGCGGCCGTAGTCGACCATGTTGATGACCTCGACCGGAAAACGGCCGGCGGCCTCCTTCTCAAAGTCACCCTTGGTGTAGCCGATCTGCGGGCCAAGCAGCAACATGTCGCACTCGTCCAGGTGATCGTGGGCCTCGTTCATGGGACGAGCCTCGATCTCGATATCCAGACCACGGTTTGCAACCTCGGCCTGCATCTTCTGGACCAGCAGGCTCGTGGACATACCGGCATTGCAGCAGAGCATGATCTTCTTCATGGTTTCCTCCTTATAACTGCGCGGCGCGCAGACGACGACTGGTTGTATTCCTTGCGGTTATTGTGCCCTCTTTCTGCGCCCTTACGCAGAAGAGAGATGCGGGCACTGACACCACGTACCGGTGCCCGCAAAGGTGAAAGGGACGAACGTTAGGCGTTCTACTCGGCGAGAGCCTCCTGCTTGGCGATTGCCTTCTCGGAAATCTTCATAAAGGGCAGGTAGACGGCCATGCCAATGACAATCTCGAGAGCCTGCCACACGCCGGCGCGCCAGTCAAAGCCCGTAGCGAGCAGGGCATTGATGACGGGAGGCATGGTCCAGGGCACCTGGGCGATGCAGGGGCTGATGATGCCTGCGCAGGTAAGGCCATAGGTGATGCCGATGAACAGGTCGGGAAGAAGAACAAACGGGATCATGAGCGGCAGGTTGTACACGATGGGGTAACCGTAGATAACCGGCTCGTTGATGTTGAACAGACCAGGCAGGATAGCCATCTTGGAAACGGTCTCGGAAGCCTTGTTCTTGGAGAACAGGAGCGTGTCGAGCAGAAGCATGAGGGTGCAGCCCGAGCCGCCGATGAGGGCGAAGCTGTTAACGATCTGCATGTTCATGTAGTGATCGGGCTGGATGGTGCCACCGGCGGCAAAGGTAGCCATGTTGTCGACGATGAGCATGGTCAGGATCGGCTCGACGGTAGCGCCAGAGATGGTGGACTGGTGAATACCGACGCAGAACAGCAGGTTGGCAAGGGTGTAGATGAGGATAACAGCCCACGGACCGGCGTTCATGATGTTCTTGAGCGGGTTGGAGATGCACGTGGAGATGATGGCGCACAGATCGGTGCCGGCGCACACGGCGAGCAGGGCTGCGGCAAGAGCGAAGATCGCGAGGTTGAGCAGCATCGGGATCATGACGTTGAAGGAGTTGGAGACCGCGGGAGGCACGCCCTCGCCCAGCTTAACCTTGAGCTTCTCGACGCCAGAGATCTTGATGAAGAGCGAGACGGAGAGCAGAGCGATGATAATGGCCGAGAACAGACCGTTAGTGCCGGTGTTGGCAGTCGAAAGGGCGCCCGTAACCTCGGCGGAGGTGATCTTGTCGGTGAGCAGCGGGCTCGTGGCGGCAAGCGAGGCGGTAATCTGCTGCGGCATCATGATGACGAAGGCAGAGATGGCGACGACCACGCAAGCGAGCGGGTTATCGAAACGCTTGTTCTTGGCGAGGCTGTAGCCAATCAATCCGGCCAAGATAATGGCAGAGACGTTGAGGGTGCCCAGCGTAATTGCCGAGCCCCACGTCTGAAGGTTGGCAAGGCCCGCCGCATCGAGCGGGAACAGAGGGAACACGACGTTGTTAATAAGAACCGCGATACCCGCAAGGATATAGAGCGGCGTGATGGTCGCGAAGGCGTCTCGCAGGGAACGCAGGTGAACCTGGTTTCCCACCTTCGCAGAGACCTCGGCAAACTTGTCGAGGAAGCTCTTTCCGTTGTCACTGGCCATGATTGCTCCTAACTTTCAAATCCGGCCTTTTCCTATGCGCACGGTGGTCTGTCGCCCTCTGCCACCAGATGTGCCATGTGTTGCGCGCGGCGGCGCGCGGTCTGGGCGTTCGCCCGGTCGCTAATCAACCACGTGGGTCGTGGCGACCTGTTTGAGCCAGGCCGCCGACTTCTTAAGACGGCGCTTGTAGCCATCCATCAGATCGACCTCGACAAAGCCATAGCGATTCTTAAAGGCATTGGCCCAAGACCAGTTATCGATGACGGCCCAATAATGGTATCCGCGACACTTGGCGCCCTCGGCGATTGCCTTGGCAACCCACTCCAGGTGCTGGCGTACAAAGTCGACGCGGTAGTCGTCCTGGATGGTTCCTTCGGCGTCACGGTTCTTGTATTCGTCCATGATGCCAATGCCGTTCTCGGAAACGAACCACTCAAGATCGGGGTAGTTCTTGGCGCAGTCCATGCCAAAGTCGTAGAGGCCCTGCGGGTAGATCTCCCAGCCGCGGCTCTCGTTCATAACGGCGTCGGGCCACACGTACTCGTCGGCAAAGTGCGGCAGGCCGTACTGGTCGACCTTGCTCGCCGGCGCCTGAACACGCGTGGGGTGGTAGTAGTTGCAGCCGAGCCAGTCGACAACACCCTGCTTGAGAATCTCTTGGTCGCCGGCACGGAACGGGAGCTTAACGCCGCCCTCGGCCAGGCTGTCGAGCACGTCGGCGGGAAGCTCGCCCTTGGTAATAAGGTCGAGCCACCAGCGATTGTTGATGCCGCTGGTCATACGCACGGCCTCGAGGTCTGCCTCGCTGGGGTTCTGTTTGGTGTAGACCGGGGTAAAGCAGTTGATCATGCCGATCTTGGCATCGGCGCGAATAGCGCCCTCGTCATAGGCGCGACGATAGTTGGCCACGGCCAGCGCGTGTGCCAGCGAGATGTGATACTGCACGGTGCGAGCGCGGTTGAAGTCGTGGAGTTGCGGGAACCACACGCCCTCTTGATAGCGCTGCTCGGGCTCGACGATGGGCTCGTTAAAGGTGAACCAGTACTTAATCTCCTGGCCAAACTCGTGGAAGGCGACGTCGGCGTAATGCGCGTAAGCCTCGACGACCTCACGGCTCTCCCAGCCGCCACGGTTAAAGAGATAGGTGGGCATGTCAAAGTGGTACAGGTTGACGAACGGCTCCAGACCAGCCTCGCGAGAGGCGCGGAACAGCTCGTGATACCACGCAGCGCCCTCCTCATTAAGGTTGCCGTCGGCATCGAGCAGACGGCTCCACTGAATGGAAGTGCGATAGGTATCCAGGCCCAAGTCCTTCAAAATGCGAAAGTCTTCCTGGTACTTGGCCATAAAGTCATTGCCGGCATAAGAGCCAACGCAGTTGTAGAACGAACCCAGATCCTGGATGGACCAGGTGTCCCACAGGTTCTCGAGCTTGCCGCCTTGGTTCCACTGACCCTCAGTCTGCGGGCCGGACATAGCAGCGCCAAAGAAGAAGTCGTTGGGCAGCTGATACTGTGCCATCAAAGTCCTCGCTTTCGTGTTCTAGAGCTTCCGGTTGGAGACGGGTTTGCTTTGACAGGTTATCCGGCGCGGGCGCGCACCGGTCATACCGATATCCAACCTGCCAAAACAAAACCGTCCCCAAACAGTCAATCCTGTTCTGCGGTAGGATTCCGTTTGTTGCTTAAACTATAGCGCTCTAATTTTAAAAGTAAAGCGTCTTTTTCTTTTTTCTTTCTCGAACTTCTTAGATAAAAGTAATATGGGTGCCCTGTTGAGGGTTATACTTACTTTTGTATTCATATAAGTCGGAAAGGAGGTTCCATGATTCCCAAATACGAGGCGATAGCTGCAGATATTCGTCGAAGTATTGAGGATGGCGCTCTTAAACCGGGCGACAAGCTTCCCACCGTCGTTGAGTTCTGCGAGCTCTATAGCGTTTCAAAAATCACCGTCAAACGAGCTATTGAACAAATCACCGAGGAAGGTCTTATTACCAGCCGACGCGGATCGGGTACCTACGTTAAGGACACGGCGGGGCTTCCCGGCCAGGCGTTTTTCCAGGGCAAAAACGACCGTGCCCAAGGCTTTTCATATGAGCACCGCGGGGAGAAGGTGACCTCGGTGGTCTACGATTTCTCGATCGTTAATCCACCAGCGGACATCGCAGCCCAGCTGGGAATTGCCGAGGATGACTTTGCCTATCACGTCGTGCGCGTGCGTCAGGCCGATGAGAAGCCCATCGTTATCGAGTACACCTACATGCCCCTCGAGCTGATTCCAGGCCTTAAAAAGAAGGACCTGTACGGATCGGTCTACCGCTTCATCCGCGAGCAATGTGGGCTGAAGATTTCGAGCTTCCACCGTACCATTCGCGCCGTGGCAGCAACCGAGGAAGAAGCCGAGCGTCTGGACACCAAACCTGGCTCTCCCCTGCTCGAACTCACCCAGATTGGCTTTTTGGACAGCGGCGCCGCCTTTGAGTATTCGGTCTCGCGCAACGTTGGCGACCGCTTTGAGTTGCACAACGTAACGTTGGCATAGGTTTTTGTAGTCACGCGGGCGCTCGTTTTGAGCTGTTTTGTGCAACGCCCGCGCAACATAATGGGGGTATGAATATGTCCGATTTGATTAAACTGACGCCGATCTTCCACGAGAAGATCTGGGGTGGCCGCCAGCTCGAAACCGTATTTGGTTACGACATTCCCGAAGGTCCCATCGGTGAGTGCTGGGCCATCTCGGCCCATCCCAACGGTGACTGCCAGATTGCGGAGGGCCCGTATGCCGGCCACACGCTTTCATGGCTGTGGGCCGAGCGCCGCGAGCTCTTTGGCAATTGCGAGGGCAAGGAGTTCCCGCTGCTCATTAAGATTCTGGATGCCAAGGACGACCTTTCGATCCAGATTCATCCCAACGACGAGTACGCCGCCGAGCACGAGAACGGCAGCCTGGGCAAAACCGAGTGCTGGTATGTACTGGACTGCGAGCCCGGTGCCACGATCATCGTCGGCCAGCGCGCCAAGGACCGCGTCGAGGCCGCACAGATGATCGAGGAAGGCCGTTGGGACGACATGCTCAACGTGCTGCCGATCCACAAGGGCGACTTTTTCCAGATTGATTCCGGTACCGTGCACGCCATCAAGACCGGCACGCTCATTTTGGAGACGCAGCAGTCGAGCGACGTGACGTATCGCCTGTACGACTACGACCGCCCCGGCACCGATGGCAAACTGCGTCCGCTGCACATTGAGCAGAGCCTGGATTGCATCAACTTTAACGCGCAGGCACCAACCGACGGCACCGTAACCGCGCCCGAGGTGGATGGCGTAACCGAGCTCGAGTCCAACCCCTGTTACACCGTCGATCGCGTGCGCGTCAACGGCAGCAAGACCCTCGACCAGCGCTGGCCCTTCATGTGCCTGTCGGTCATCGACGGCGAAGGCACCATCTGCGGCGACCCCGTCCACAAGGGAAGCCACCTGCTGGCTCCGAGCACCGTGGACAAGATTGAGCTCGAGGGCAATATGGAACTGATTATCAGCCACCTCTAGATCGCAACAACAACCCAAACGCAACAAGGGGCTCCCCCGTTCATCAACGGAGGAGCCCCTTGTTGTATCTATCCATCAGCCCACCCGGCTCTCCAGATCAAAAAGCGAACGAGCAAAGCGATGTTCGTAGGCTGAGTGTCGTAACGTCACAAGGAAGAGGGCGCGCTGGGGGCTTTGGTCGATCGCGAGTTCCGCACGAGCCGGAGAGCACTTAATGTGCTCTCCGCGCGAGCAGGACTGTCCGAGCAGGCGACCAAAGCCCCCGGCGCGCCCGGTCAACCTCGCAGTTAGGCATTCAGCTTAACGATCGGCGCGAAGCCCTTCATCAGTTTTTTGGTCTGGCCGGTCTTTTCGAATTGAACCTCGATCATGTCTCCGGCGACCGAGATCACGGTACCCGTGCCAAAGGTCTTATGGCTCACGGTATCGCCCGCAGCAAAGTCCTGCGATGCGCTGGCGCGATCGACCTTGCGCTCCACCGTCGGCGACACCTTAGATGACGGCTTTTTGGCTCGCGGCGCGCCCGAGCCAAAGGTCGAGGCACCACGGCCGGCGTCGGGCGAGACCCCGCGATGGCGCTCGGTCCCATAGCTGCTGCCGCCAAAGAAGTCGTCAAAGCTCGATCCGCCGCGCGAACCGGAACCGCCGGTCGAGCGCGTATGCGAGCCAAACACCTTGCCGCCATACATATCCGAGCCCATGCCCGAGCCAAAGGTACCGTGGCGGTCGCCGCGCTTCTCCCAGCCCGTGCCCTCAAAACCGGCAGAGCCGATACCGCTAAACTCGATATCCTCAAACGGAATCTCGTTGAGGAAGCGCGAGCGCGGGTTGGCAGAAGTCGAGCCGTAGGTGCGACGCGTGGCCGCATAGGTCAAGAACAGGCGCTTACGGGCACGCGTGATGGCGACGTAGGCCAGGCGACGCTCCTCCTCGAGCTTACCCGGGTCATCGCTGCCGCCAAAGTCGTGCACGTGCGGGAAGATGCCCTCCTCCATGCCGGCCACGAACACCGCCGGGAACTCCAGGCCCTTGGCGGAGTGGATGGTCATCATGGTAATGGCATGCGTCTCGCCGGCCAGGGAATCCAAGTCGGAGCGCAGGGCCAGCCACTCCATGAGTGCCGGCAGCGCCTTACAGGTGAGCGGACCGTAGGTGCGCTCAATCTCGTCGGCATGCACGGCACCCGCCGACATCTCCGTCGGCGCGGCATACGCGTTGCCCGCGATGGCGGCGGCCAGGGCATCCTGCGGCGAGAGCGCCGGGGCGGCTAGGCTATCGAGCGGATCGGAGCCCGCGGCATCACGCGCGCCAACGAGCGCCTCAAACGAAGACGCGGGCGCAGACGGGCCGGGCTCGGGCGCAGGTGCGCTCACCACGACGGGCTCGGGCTCGGCGCCGGCAGGCACGTCAGCAACACCGGCTGCGCGCAGCTCTTCCAAGCTCTCGAGCGTACCCTCGATATCCTCGTGCGTCTCCTCAAATTCGGCAGCGACACCCAGGAATTCCTGGATGTTCTCGGCACGGCTCTCGGACTCCATGGTGCCCTCGGCGCGAAACGCCTGCAGCAGGCCCGTCTTATCGACGATCATCTCGACAACGTCCTTGAGCTCGCCGTCCATGCGACGACCCTCGCGCACCAGCGCCACAAAACTCGACAGACCGTTGCGCACCTTGGCGCTAAACATGCCCGTCTCGGCGCACGCGATCTCGCAGGCCTGGAAGAACGAACAACGGTTGTCGCGCGCCAGCTGCTCGATCTTTTGGATCGAGGTGGAGCCGATACCGCGGCGCGGCGTGTTGATGACGCGCTTGACGCTCATCTCGTCGGCCGGGTTCACGATCATCTTAAGGTAGGCCATGACGTCGCGGATCTCGGCACGGTCGAAGAATCGCGTGCCGCCCACGATCTTGTAGGGCACGCCCGCGCGCAGGAACATATCTTCGAGAATACGCGACTGGGCGTTGGTGCGGTAGAACACGGCGATATCGTCGTAGCTCGTGCCTTTGGCATGCAGTTTTTCGATCTCGCCGGCAATCCAGCGGCCCTCGTCGCGCTCGTCGCTTGCCTGGAAGGCCTGAATCTTCTCGCCATCGCCCTCGGCCGTAAACAGACGCTTGTCCTTGCGCTGCGAGTTGTGGCGAACAACGGCATTAGCGGCGCTCAGGATGTGACCCGTGGAGCGATAGTTCTGCTCCAGCTTGACGGTCTTGCAGTTTTTAAAGTCCTTCTCAAAGTCCAGGATGTTGGTGATGTCGGCGCCACGCCAGCTATAAATGGACTGATCGTCGTCGCCCACGACCATGAGGTTTTGGTACTTGGCGGCCAGCAGGTTGGCGATCTCGTACTGGACGTGGTTGGTGTCCTGATACTCGTCGACGCTAATGTAGCGGAAGCGCTCCTGGTACTTGTCGAGCACCTCGGGGCGGGTGCGCAGCAACTCGAGCGTGCGCACGAGCAGATCGTCGAAGTCCATCGCGTTGGCGGCGCGCAGACGGCGTTCCAGCTCCAGATAGACCTGCGCGGCCTTTTTGTCGTTGGGGCTGTCGGCGGATTTGAGCATGTCCTCGGGGCCGATCATGGCGTTTTTAGCCGAGCTGATCTTGCTGCGGATCATGTTGATGGGGAACTGCTTTTGCTCGATGCCGAGCGTCTGCATAATGTCGCGCACCATGCGCTTTGAGTCATCGTCATCGTAGATGGTGAACTGACCGGTGTAGCCCAGCAGGTCGGCGTCCTCACGCAGCATGCGCACGCACATGGCATGGAACGTGCACACCCACATGCCACGGGTGCCGCTGGGAATGAGTGCCGCCAGACGCTCACGCATCTCGGCCGCAGCCTTGTTGGTAAACGTGATGGCAAGGATCTGCCAGGGCTTAACGCCCAGGTCGCCGAGCATATGTGCGATTCGGAAGGTCAAGACGCGGGTCTTGCCCGAGCCGGCGCCGGCGAGCACCAGCAGCGGGCCCTCAGTGGTCAGGACCGCCTCGCGCTGGGCGGGATTCAGGCTGTCGATGTCGACGATCGGCTTGGCAGGCTTGGGTGCCGGCGCGGGAGCGTCGTAGATGTCGAGCGGAACGAGCTCGGGCTCCGGCGCAGCAGGGGCGGTGTATGCATCGAGCGGCACGGGTTCCGGCGCGGGCGGCACGGATACCGCGGCGTTCTTTTCCCAGGGCAAGGGCTGGGTCATGGGAGACTCCTCATCTGACGGACGGCGCGCCTGCGGGCGGCGCCATAGTTTGAGCCGTACCAGTATACCGAGCCGCGCGGACACCGACGCAAATCACACCACGACTCCGTGCGTCACCGTCAGGCCCACCCCATTGCGCCAATCACAGAGCCAGCGATGTCACGGCAGCAGCAGCGAGCGACGGTCAGGGCGAACAAATTGGCATGAAAAGGAGGCGGCATAGACCTTTTGGTCATGCCACCCCCTTTGAATGACAAGTTGTCGCCCTGGCCGCCGCGCAGCGTCGACTAAGTTAGAGGCCGAGCATCGGCTCCAAGACGAAGAAGTACGCAAGCACCACGATGCCCAGAATGATGCGGTAGACGCCGAAGCACTTGAAGTCGTGACGGCGGACGAAGCCCATAAGCCACTTGATAGCGATGAGCGAAACCACAAAGGCCACAACGCAGCCCACGCCCAGGATGGCGACCTCGTTGGCACCGAACGTACCGCCCTTGATGAAATACTTGACGAGCTTGAGCGCACTCGCGCCAAACATGACAGGAATGGCCAGGAAGAACGTAAACTTGGACGCCACCGAACGCGTGCAGCCCAAAAGCAGGCCGCCGATGATGGTGGAACCGGAGCGCGACGTGCCCGGCACCAGCGAGAGGATCTGGAAGCAGCCAATGCCCAGTGCAGTCTTCCAGCTCAGGTCCTCGAGCGTGGCGATGGAGCCAAAGTCCAGATTCTCGTCATCGTCCTCATCCTCAGCGGTAGCCGCGGCGGGCGCCGCAAAGTGCGCACCGGCGGGACGTCCACCCGACACCACAGCACGCGAACCAAACGAACCGGCAACGGCCATTTCCTCGCGCTTGCTCGCGCGCCAGTTCTCGATCACGATAAACAACACGCCGTACACAATGAGCGCCAGCGCCACGACGGGAGCATTGTAGAAATGCTCCTCCATCCAGTCGTTGAGCGGCAGACCGATCGCCGCCGCAGGAATGCAGCCGAGCACAATCTTGCCCCACAGCACCCAGGTGTCGCGACGGCCCTCCTTGCCCTTGCTGGGCGAGAACGGATTGAGCTCATGGAAGAACAGCACGCAGACGGCCAGAATGGCGCCGAGCTGAATCACGACCAGGAACATATTCCAGAACGTCTCGCTCACGTTCATCTTGACGAACTCGTCCACCAAGATCATGTGACCGGTCGACGAAACAGGCAGCCATTCGGTGATGCCCTCGACCAGGCCCATGAAGGCAGATTTTAGAAGCTCGATGATATCCAAAGGGACCCCCCTCGTTAGACACCCGCCGATATTGTTCTGCGGACGGTGCGGGCGATGTCCCATTATCAACCGTTCGGGCGCGTCTACGCCTACCCTTACCAAAAAACTCGCCCGTTCACAGAATTGCGAGCGGTCAAACCCAAATCCTTGGGTATAACTGCAACAAGATAAAGTGTCCGGCGGCCAACGCGCCCGCGCCCGCCCGATGCACGAGCCCCGCGCCCGTGCGATAGACCAAGGAGGAAACCATGAACGAGGGCTACACCAAGGTATTTGTTTCACTCGACGGTACTGAGCAGCAGGATTTTGTGCTCGCACGCGCCATCAAGGTCGCCGCGAACAACGGCGCCAAGCTAATCATCGGCCACGTTATCGATTCCACGGCGCTCGAGAGCGCCGGTTCCTATCCGGTCGATCTGGTCAACGGCCTAGAGGAGGCATTTAAGAACTCCATCGCCAAGCAGCTCGAAGAGGCCAAGGCCAATCCCGATATTCCCGAGGTCGAGGTCATGATTCGCGCCGGCCGTATTCGCGAGACGCTCAAGGACGAGATGCTCGACGTGGTTAAGCCCGACCTGGTGCTCTGCGGCGCCCGCGGCCTGTCCTCGATCAAGTATGCGCTGCTGGGTTCGATTTCGACGTTCCTGCTGCGCAACACGGACTGCGACATCTTGGTCGTGAAGTAGGTTCCTTCCCGTCGGCGCAAGGCCTGCGGGGTTATCACGCCGACGTCCTCGCCGCTTCGCAGCTGCGGGATGTCGGCTTTGATAACCCCTCCCGGCCTTGCGCCTTCGTCACCGTACTTCAGCGAGTTGGCTGATTGAAAAATAGCGTGCCGCCCCGTTTGGGGCGGCACGCTTTGTTTGAGGCGGACATCTGCCGTGTGCGTTACTCGAAGTATTGAAACTTGTTGGTTGAGAAGGCAAACGTGACGACGAAGCCTTCGCCGGAGTCGGATGCCGCGGTAACATCGATGCCCATCTTGGAGCACAGGCGCGCCACCAGGTGGAGGCCAATACCTGTTGCACGTTTGGTGGTGCGGCCGTTGTCGCCGGTAAAGCCCTTCTCGAACACGCGCGGCAGGTCGGCCGCGCTCACGCCGCAGCCGTTGTCCGCGACGGTGAGCTCGATGCGTTCGCTCGCCAGGCCCTCGTCCAGCAACGCGCCCGAAAACACGATCTTCGCGCCGTTCTCGCGCGCATATTTAATACTGTTCTGAATAAGCTGGCCCAGAATAAACTCGAGCCACTTCTCGTCGGTAAAGACCTCGAAGTCGAGGTTCTCGCACACCGGCGCCACATGTGCCGCGATGAGCTCGCGCGCGTTGGCTTTAATCGCGCCCGTCACCAAGGTCTTGAGATCCCAGCGGCGAATCAGGTAGTCGCGCTCCACGACTTCCGAGCGCGCGTAGTACAGCGCCTGGTCGATATAGCGCTCCACGCGAGTCAACTCACGGCCCAGGTCATCCACGCGCGACAGGTCGTCTTCGCTGCCGTCCAGGTTTTCCAAAATTAGATGGGCCGCCGCCAGGGGCAGCTTGGCCTCGTGGACCCAGCTCTCGATATAGTCGCGATAGTCATCGGTCTGACGCCGGCCTTCGGCAACCTCGTCGCAGGCGGCTTTGCCCACCCGGCGCAAGACCTCGTACTCGAGCTCGCCCTCGGCATAGGTCGGGCATTGCACCATCTCCTGCACCCATGCGGGACTCTCGAGCTCCTCTGCCGCACGCTCCAGCTGGCGCAGGAAACGACGACGGCGCGCGTATTCGATCACGATGCCGAGCATGCCAAAGATAAAGGACACGCCGACCGCCACGACCACGATAGAGACGGGTGCACCGGCGACCGTCAGCACAAAGCAGCTCAGCAGCACGCCGCACGTCCACACGGCGACGGGAAGCAACGCATCTTTAAAGAATTTGCCAAACGACATAGCCGACCCCTAGACCGAATAGCCTTGGCCGCGATGCGTGGTCAAATACCCCTTGATGCCGATTTTTTCGAGCGTGGTGCGCAGGCGGTTGATGTTGACGGTGAGCGTGTTGTCGTCCACGAAGGCATCGGAGTCCCACAGGTCCTGCATGATGGCCGAGCGCGAAACAATCTTGCCCGCGCGGCTCAGAAGCAGCGAGAGGATACGCAGCTCGTTTTTGGTGAGCTCGGTACTGGTGCCGGTTTGCATGTTGGTGACCATGGAGCGTGCGAGATCGAGCTCCAGCCCCTTGTGGACAAGTGTGCTGCGCTCGCCCGCCGCCGCGGTGCGACGCAGCAGTGCGTTGATGCGCGCCACGAGTACGCGCGCGCTGTAGGGCTTGGGAACAAAGTCATCCGCGCCGAGCGTCATGGCCATGACCTCGTCAATCTCGGTCGCGCGCGAAGTGAGGACGATGATGGGAACCTCGGATTCGCGGCGAACCTCATGGCAGATATGCTGGCCGTCCTTGACGGGAAGCGTCAGGTCGAGCAGTACCAGGTCGGGCGCGGCGGCGAGAATATCGCGCGAGACATGCTCGAACAACTCGCAGGTCTCGACCGCAAAACCGGCACGGGCAAGGATGTCGGCAAGCTCGCGACGAATGGGCTCGTCGTCCTCAACGATATAGATTAGCGCCATGGATTCCGCCCCCCTCTTGGTTGTCTTGCCCCATTATGACCGCGGATCCGCAGATACGCGCCTCACGCGGCACCAAAGTGACAGAACTGTTCGCGAGTGGCAGAGGCTTGCCTCTCGCTCGCGACGAGCACGGGAATTAAATGAGTTTTTAATCCCCGTCCCAGAAACATCATTTAGCGGCGGGCACGGAGCTTTTCGTAGCCTTCGGCGAAGAAGGCGACCGTGGCGGCGTCGGAGTCGGCGGCGTCGGAGTCGGCGGCGGCAACCACACCGTGCTCGTCGCTCACCAGAAACAGCGCACCCTTGAGCTGCGCGGGAATGTCTACGCGCGTGACCGGGATGCCCTTGGTCTGGGCCAGTTGCTCGATGAGCGTCGCCGTGCCGCACAGGCACTCGTCCGCTGGCGCCACAAAGGCAAGCTCGCCGTTGTTGACGGCAGCAAGCAGCTCGGGCGCCACGCCGGTCTCGTCGGCCTCGGAGCGGGCCTCGGCGGAGCGGGCACGCAGCGCCTTGGCCGACGTATCGGTTAGCGGCTCGTACTCCCCCACCGTCATGGCGGCGTTGCCGTTGACGTCGATCACCAGCATGAGCACGCCGTCGCGTGCGGCGTAATCGCCCTCGGCAAGCGACCACTCAACGTGCTGTTTGGCCCAGCTGAGCATGTTATGAGTAAGCGGCTCGCCCTGCACCAGGCGCTCGGACAGCGCACGAATGTGGCGGTTGAGCATGGGCACCTTTTTGTTGGACATGCGCCAACGACAGACAAGCGCGGGCTTGTCGAGCGTGAACTTCTCGACCGCCTCCTGATTGGCGCAAAATTCCTCGTACGCACGCTGATCCTCGGCATTGCCAAACAGCTCGGCATCATCAATCTGGGGCATGGTCATACCTTTCGTGTTAGTCATTCCGTCCTCTTATACCAAAAAGACGGCCCTCCAAACGGAGCGACCGTCTTTTGCAGAGATTATTTTGTTCCGGGGCGAAACTTAGTGCCTAAAGTGGCGGGCGCCGGTAAAGACCATAGCAATATTGTGCTCGTTGCAGGCCTGAATGCTCTCGTCATCGCGCTTGGAGCCGCCGGGCTGGATGATGCAGGTCACGCCGTGTGCGGCAAGCACGTCGACGTTGTCGCGGAACGGGAAGAACGCGTCGCTTGCACAGGCAAAGCCGCCCTTCTCCACGCCCTCGCGCTCGCAGAAGTCCTCGGCGCGCTCGCAGGCAAGTAGCGCAGAGTCAACGCGGTTAGGCTGACCCGGGCCCATGCCAATGCCGGCCTTACCCTTGGAGACCAGGATGGCGTTGGACTTAACGCCCTTGCAGACCTTCCAGGCAAACTCGAGCTCGGCCATCTCGGCGTCGGTGGGCTTGCGGTCGGTGGGGAACGTAAAGGTCGCGGGATCCTCGGTCACGTGGTCGACCTCCTGCACCAGCATGCCGCCGTCGACGGAGCGCAGCTCCACCTGAGCGCCGTGGTCCACGCCGCCGGTCGCCAACACGCGCAGGTTGGGGCGCTTGGCCATGCGCTCGAGCGCCTCGGCGGCGTAGCTCGGGGCGATGATGACCTCGACGAACTGCTTGTTCTGATCGGCAAAGTGCTCAACCAGATCAAAGGGAACCTCGCGGTTGCAGGCGATGATGCCGCCGAAGGCGCTCTTGGGATCGCAGGCAAAAGCGCGGTCGTAGGCAGCCGTGATGTCCTCGGCAACGGCGGAACCGCAGGGGTTCTGGTGCTTGAGGATTACGCAGGCCGGCTCGTCGAACTCGCGGACCAGGTTCCAAGCGGCGTCGGCATCCAGATAGTTGTTGTAGCTGAGCGGCTTGCCCTGGATCTGCTTGGAGCCCACGAGCGGGAACTGCGAGCTCGCGGTGTTCTCGCAGCCCTCGGCAAAGCGATAGACTGTGGCTTTCTGCTGCGGGTTCTCGCCATAGCGCAGGTCGTCGACCTTCTCCAGCGAAATCTCGAGCTTGGCAGAGGTGTCCGCCACGTCGCTTGCCTGGGCGGCGAGCCAGCGGGAGATGGCCGTGTCGTAGGCGGCGGTGGTCTGGTAGACCTTCACCTGCAGGCGACGACGGGTGGAAAGCGTGGTGCAGCCACCGGTCTCGTGCATCTCGGCCAGGACGGCATCATAGTCGGCCGGGTCGGAAATGACGGTAACGCTCGTGGCGTTCTTGGCGGCAGAGCGCAGCATGGAGGGGCCACCGATGTCGATGTGCTCGATGGCGTCCGCGAAGGTGACCTCAGGGTTGGCGACGGTCTTCTCGAACTCGTACAGGTTGACGACGACCAGATCGATCAGCTTAATGCCGTGCTGAGCCGCCTCCTGCATGTGTTGCTCGGAATCGCGGCGGGCCAGCAGCGCGCCATGAACCTTGGGGTGCAGGGTCTTAACGCGGCCGTCCATCATCTCGGGATAGCCCGTGAACTCCTCGATGGGGGTTACGGGAACGCCCGCGTCCTCGATGGCACGAGCCGTGCCGCCCGTAGAGATGATCTCGACGCCAAAGTCGTCAACCAGCGTCCGTGCGAAATCGACGACGCCCGTCTTATCGGTAACCGAGATCAACGCGCGTGCGATCTTCACATCAGATCCCATGCAGTCCTCCTGTCTGGTACGCCGCCGTGCTCTGTGAGTCGGTGATACGTCGATCTGCAGCGCTCGCGCAGCGGCATTGAAAATACTGATTTAATGTAGCGCATCGAGCGCATCGATGCACCCCGCAACGGGCGCATGTGCAGAAAAAGTTTGCGAGCGGAGGGGATGGCACCGGGCACGGTGAGTTCATGGAACACAGGGGCACCATAATTTGATGCCAATGGCGTGGTAGAACTGTGCTCGATATGCATCCGCAAAAGAAAGAGGCACCATGGTCTCGCGGGTTCTCTACCGACCGTTTGATACCGAAGACTTCGACGCCATCGCGCTGATTCTGCAGCAGCTTTGGCATAACAATTCGGATAACGATGAGTACAACCGCCTTGAGGCCGCGTGCGACCTCGCCTATTGCCTTTCGTCGTCGACGTTTTCACAGGTTGCCGTAATCGACGGTCAGGCGCGTGGCATTTCGCTCGCGCGTGCGGGACAGAGCTCCGGCGCCACTATCAACGAGCATTGGATGGATACCGAACGCGCGCTGCTATCGCAGATGCGTGAGCTAGAGCCCGATGCGTGCGCCGAGTATCTCTCGTTTGTGCGCGCAACCATCCGAACCAACAACCGCCTGCTCGAGAGCAGCCCGTTGCCGCACGACAACGAGGTCACGCTGCTTGCCGTGGATCGCGATGTCCATGGCCTGGGCGTTGGCACGGTTCTGCTCGATGCCGCCGTCTCGCACCTGTCCTCGCTTGGAGCGACGAGGGCGCACCTGTACACCGACTCCAACTGCTCGTGGAAGTTCTACGAGCTGCACGGCTTTAAGCGCACGGCCACGCACCGCGCCAACCGCGAAGAGCGCCGTCACGACATGCCGCGCGAAAGCTTCCTCTACGAACTCGATCTAACAGCCTAAACCCGGCAGTTAGGGACGTTCCTTTTGTGCCGGCACCCCGGGACACTCCTTGGCAGCAACCGCACCTAGTCGTTGGGGACATTCTTGGGTAGCACAGTCGACGAAACCCTCGTTGGCGTCGCCCTATAGAGGGGTCTGCAAATAGCTGTGGGCAAAAAACATCAAATATGAGTACTGTTACCTTTTTAGTAGCAGCGATTTGGGGCATTTTAGAGGCTTTTAGACATAGCAGCCAGTCAGGCGAGCTGACGTATTTCCACAAATGTTCAATAAAATGGGCCCCTAACGAGAGATAATCTCATTAGGGGCCCATTATTTAGTGCAAATATATGTCACTATAATGGCAACAGTATTCATATTTGGCATTTTTTGCCCACTGCCCCCTGTGTGGGGATCCGTAACGGAAAGATAGACCCATTTCAAAGCATAAAAATGGGATAGATTTTCCGCCAACAGTCGCCGGAGAAGATCCATCCCAAAAATCAGAGCGCGCTAGAACGTTCCGCCGCCGCCTCCGCCGACGCCGCCGCCTCCGCCGCCAGAGAAGCCGCCGCCTCCGCCGCCGCCCGAGCTGTCGGAGCTCGACGCCAGCTCACGGATGCTCTCGTGATACACGTCATCGAACGAATCGAGCGGAGACTCGATACCGTAATGATGGTAGTACCACCAGTAGCAGGGATAATTGTCATAGAAGCCGTCGGCCTCGCGCACCTCGGGCGGCACGGCCTCGGCAAGCTGACGCAGCACTTCCTTGGAAACACCCAGCGCCACGCCCATCACCAGCAGCTTGTTCCACAGCACCAGATCGCCCGGGACGGCTTCCTTTAGACGAGTGAAGTCCTCGAGCCAATGCTTAAGTGCCTTGCAGCGAGCCGCCACCTCGGCGCCCTCCGGCGTAAAGCGGCGAAACGTAAGGCCCACGCCGATACCCACCAGCACAATCGGCACCGAGATAACCGCGGCGGTGATGTTCGCCTGTGCGCCATCGGTAAAGAAAATGGATCCCACGGGAACAAAGGCAATCAGGATACCAAGAACCAGGCAAAACACCATTGCAACAATGCCGTCCGAGGCAACGTACTCGCTATCGGCCAGCTTGCCCTTAACGGTGTTCTGATAGTCCTCGAGCTTATCACCCACGGGTGTAGCGTGCTGCTTGACGTAGTGCTGCAGCTCGTCGAACGTGCGCGAACGGTCACCGTTCTCGTCAGGCTTAGCACCGGCAAAGAAGACCTTGAGCACCATGTGGTCAATGCCCTTGGCCGACTTCCAGCCCGCATCACTCACCGTCACGCGATACGTCTGCTCTTCTTTTTCACGCCCCAACAGACCCTTCTTGGCCTTGGTCACGGTCGCCTGCTCCAGCTTGATCACACGGTCGTCAGTGAGCTTCATGAGCGTGGCGATATATGCCTGGTCGGGCACCTCGTTCCAGCTCATGAGGGCCGAAAGCACGGCGGGATGGTCGGCCGAAGGCACATCGCGGAAATATTCGTCCTGGAAAAGCGGCTTGGGCTTGCGGCGGCGCAGCTTGAGCATAACGATTGTGCCGGTAAAGGCCACCGCCGCAACAACACTTAGCACGGCAAGTGCATTGGCAATCATGCGAGCGTGAGCGCGGCGGGCGTTAGCTTCGTCGGCCCATTCCTTCTCTTCGCTCAGGATCGTTGACATGCGCTCTTCGCCCGAAGCGGCAAGCTGCGGCACCCAGTCGCTAGGGAAGGCGATGCGTGCCTCGGCGAATTCGCCCTGGTGCACGCAGGGAATGGTATAGGTGACCATGGGCTCGTCCTCATCGAGCGACACGTCGCCCGTCAGCGGACCATGGCCCCATGCGCGGAAGTTATCGCCCTTGACGGCCGCCGTCCCGGCAGCGGCATTCGCGAAGCGCACTTCCATCTCAACGTCATCGGAGTCCGCGGACCAGCCGTCGCCCACAAACTTCCAGTAGAGCTCGGCGGTATCGGCCCAGTTCATGACCGCACCGGTCATGGTGTAGCTCACGTAATAGATCGCGCTGTCGCCGCTCTCGTGAGGGCTGAACACCTTAATCCTTACGCCGTCACCGGTCTGCTCGACCGTGTAGACGCCAGAGTCGCCCTTGTTCGCGCTATCGACTTTGTTAAACGCAGTGTCCTCTTCCTCGACACTCAGCACATCGACGCCCGCCGAGCCGCCCTGCTGGTTGGAGCCCGTATTGATCTCCCAAAACACGCCGTTGATGTCGTCATCGAAATCAAACTGGCGCCCCTCGACAACGGTCAGCGAGCCGTCGGCCTCGACCGTGGCACCGATATAGGTTTGGGTCATGGAGTAGCCGTCGGCGTGTGCGGCGGCGGGCAGTAGCAGCAACGCAAGCGCGATGAGTGCGCAGACGGAAGCAAATCGCGCAAACAGGTGGCGCTGCCGGCTGACTTTGGCGGCGAGGGTGTTCATAGGCACATCCTTTGTCTGTAAAACCAACAGCGCCATTGTCCCACGTTTGTGGGTACGCATGGCGAACATCTAGGCGACCGGAGCGCCAAACGGGATGAAAGTCACGCCCGCGGCCGGCACCTGGGGACATTCCTTATCTGCCGGCAATCTGGAACACTCCTTGGCATAGCCCGCTCCGGCAATAGATACCACTTCATAGCTCCGTCACAGGTGTAGCGGCTTTGTGTTGCCGCGGCGTAAGCCGATTAAGCCGGCGAGCGAGGGGCATAAAGCAGTTGAGCGAAAACGGTTTGCCCCTTTGCCGTTCGCTTGAGGATCATGTCCCCCTTTTCCGCGGAAACCCCGGCAGTTGCGAAGAGCTGCCGGGGTTTCTGTCGTTTGAGGGGGTTGAAGGGGCTGAGCTTGGGGCGGTAATCGAGGTGTTGAGTCGGTGCCCGCCGCGCACAACACGCAGCCTCGGCAACTCGCGAGCATCGACGACGCCCCCCACCTCACCCCGCGCTATACTCGTCCGCATGGATATCAACGCATGCAACATAGCAACACACGCCGTGGCCACGTCGACGGCGTCCAACAGCAAGCTCGCCCCCGCCCTCGCGCCCGTCGTGGGCCGCTTCGCCCCGTCGCCCTCGGGCCGCATGCACCTGGGTAACGTGTTCAGCTGCCTGTGCGCATGGCTTTCGGCCCGCAGCCAAGGCGGCAGCGTCGTGTTGCGCATCGAGGACCTAGACGATCGCTGCAAGCGCCCGGAACTTGCCGCTCAACTGATTGACGACCTGGCCTGGCTGGGGCTCGAATGGGATGAAGGCCCCTACTACCAGCACGATCGCCTAGACCTGTACGAAAGCGCCCTGCGCCAGCTACAAGACGCCAGCCTCACCTATCCCTGCTTTTGCACGCGCGCCGAGCTCCACGCCGCGAGCGCGCCGCACGCCAGCGACGGCACGCCCATCTACCGCGGCGCCTGCCGAAGCCTTTCTGCCGAGGAGGTTGCCCGCCGCAGCGCCCTGCGCGCCCCGGCCACACGCCTGCGCGTGCCCACCGTCGACGACCTCGCAGACGACGTGATCGAATTCGTTGACCGCACGTACGGAGCCCAATGCGAGGCACTCGCCACCGAGTGCGGCGACTTTTTGGTGCGCCGCAGCGACGGCGTTTTTGCCTACCAGCTAGCCGTGGTGGTCGACGACGCTGCCATGGGCGTCACCGAGATCGTACGCGGATGCGACCTGCTTGGTTCCACGCCGCGCCAGATCTATCTGCAACATCTGCTGGGACTGCCCACACCGCGCTACGCGCACATTCCGCTGCTCATGTCGCCGGACGGCCGCCGCCTTTCCAAGCGCGATCGCGATCTGGACCTGGGCGAGCTCCGCACCCGCTTTGGCACACCCGAGGCACTGTTGGGATGGCTCGCCGGGCAAACAGGCATCGCGCCGGACACCACGCCGCGCTCTGCCGAACAGCTGGTCGAGCACTTTAGATGGGACGTCATCCGTGCGCACCGCGAGAACATCACTGTAACGGTCGAGTAGCCAGCCACCCCGCCTCTACGCAACATCCCAGGGCTGGAGTTCGTCACCCAAGCGAACGATGCAGTCGCAGAGCACGGTATGGCGCTCGGCCGGGTTGGCATCCCGATGAAAATGCCCGTAATACCAGCGTTTGTAGTCCATGCGATCTTCCAGCTCATCGAAAAATGCCGTAAGTCGATCAACCGTGGGGCAATTCCAGCTGGATGCCGGATAAAGCGTGGGCGAAAGCATGCGCGTAGAGCAGGTGTGGGTGATCACGTAGTCGACCTTCCAGCCCATGCTCTCAAGCTTTGCCCGCGCCTCCTCAAAGTTGCGCTCGTCCGGCAGCTCCTGCGGCCACCAGCTGGAATACGGAATGCGGTATTCCTTATCCACGCTCGTGGCGCCGCCCATGGTAAAGATCGTTGAGCCGTCGAGCTCAAAAACCTCGCCGCGCGTCAGGCGTCGGATGGGCGAGGTGTCCGACAGGCGCTGCGTCAGGCCGCCGTGCCACAGTTCCATGGGACGATCCGCCCAGTGATCGAAACGTTCGTGGTTGCCGTCGACGAACAGCAACGTATAGGGGCGCGACTCCAGCCAAGCGATATCGGCGCATTCCTCGGCAGAGAAATCCCACGGAAAGCCAAAGTC